>CAXPMI010000062.1:0-37498 GCA_964218365.1 Candidatus Poseidoniaceae archaeon | reverse complement strand
GGGTGGCGGGATAGGACTTGAGGAAGTTCTCCAGCCACAGCGTCGCTTCGAGATCGAGGTGGTTGGACGGCTCGTCGAGAAGCAGGATGTCGGGCTCGGAGAACAGCAGCGCACCCAGCGCCACGCGCATCTTCCACCCGCCCGATCATTCTTTCAATCCGCAAGAAAACGAGTGATAATTTCCTAGTTGCAGTGCGTATTTCACCGAAAATCGGTACCATTGGAATTTCTATAGAAGAAAGCCTAGAAGTTACAAAAATGCTTTGTGAAATGGATATTGATATGTTCCATCTTTCATGCTGGGATGCATTTGAAGAATTAGAAGGCGGCCAGAATTTGACCAAATTATTCAACCCACTTCTTCCAGAAGATATCGCATATGCATCCACAGGAGCAATCTGGTCAACCGCAGATGCAAACTGGCTCATGGACCAAGGTGCAGACCTTGTTGGAGTTGCTAGAGTGGGGATTGCTCATCCTAATTGGCCTCAAGGACTCAGCAACCCAGAATACAATCCAAAGCGGCCACCATTCACTAGACATGAGTTGGCTGCTGCTGATTTGAGTCCTGTTTTCATTGATTACATGTCAATGTGGAAAGACTTCGTAGAAAACTAATCCCTGATTGTGATCCAAGTCTAGGAGTAAATTTGGGTTCAATGTCTGACCCACTGACCAGTCTCTTGGTCTCTCCAATACCAGATTTCACTAGCCTCTGGGTGTTCAATCCACTCATAGCCATCATCACCCCATGCTCCCTGCCAGTTGGGACTTGGGGTCTCGCGTTGTAGCCTAGGGCTATTCTGTTTCGACATTCCACTTGAAAACTCTGAGTAGTCATCATCTGCTTCATCGTACTCATCATCGTCCCAATCCTCATCTTTGTCGAGAGCGAAAGCCTCCATGCTTCCGAAAAACAATCCTCCGACGAAAATCACAGGGCTGCTAGTCAAAGTAAGGTAAAAAGCGTATGATAATCCCCACGTTGCTTCCCCTGGCTCACTTCCTTCGTTTAGGTCTGGCATCAAAACAAACCATGCAATTGGTCCAATGAAAATTACAGTCGCAGCTAAGGAATTCAAGAGTTTAGGTATCCATCCAGGGATATAGCCAATCACGCTGATTAAAGATAATACCAAAGTCAAAGCTAGTAAGCCTAACCCTCCAGTAATTATCCTGTAGCCGGTTGAGCCCGACGAATCAGTATCGCAAAGTAAAATCTCCTCTGAGTCATCAGTATTTTCGCAATCTATATCTCCGTCAGCATCTATCAATGGGTTTTCGATAATCTTGAATTCTTCATTTATGTCGAAGGAGTAACAGTACTCGTTTTCATCACATTCTTCCATGCGATAATCTATTTCTGATTTCTGAAGGCCAATTTGCATTTTATAGTCGTAGTCATATGTGACTTCACCAAACTCACCTGGGTATTCGCCCTTTTCCTTGTCAGCATAACTGGTCCAAGATGTACTTTCTAGCATTTCAAATGCCAAATATCCACCCATTGAGCAGATTACTAATCCAATGACAAATGGCTTCAAATTAGAACTACTCACGTTCCAAGGTGGGGCTAAGAGCATATTACTCTTGGTGCAAAAACGTCGGAATTATTGCTTGATTGAGGATTTTATTTAATTGCTAGAATCAAGACTGTACTGACTATTTTTGTTATCTGACCAATTTTCGTATAGCATGAAAATTCCTGATACTGTAAGCAGAATAACGCAGAATAGTATATCCCATCCAATCTTGAATACCAAGCGTGGTAGGTTTGGTGATATTGAAAGTTGTAGAGATATTGCAGCCAAGCGAACTGCGAGAATAATTACAGTCATTTGCAGAGGCCACTTGTTTAGTCTAAACACATTCCAAAGTAAGATCCCCACCAATATAGCAGGGCCCGCACCCATAATGAAAACCCATGTATTACTGGGTGAAAGTCTGTCTCCGATGTATCCCCCTTTGAGGAATAAGTTCCCTGGGTCTATGTCACGAGGGTGAAGCAATCCATCGGTTTGGCCAAGTGTCGCCCACCAAGCAAACCACAGGCCAATTGGCAAAATTCCTACCATGATATTTCTAGCAAATTCTGCTATCTTGCTATCTCTTGTTTTGATCAGATAACTCCATTCCTTATTCATGAGAGATTCGATCGCAGCAAAGAAGATCATCGATATGCCTCCTCCCCATGCTCCCCAACTCATTGTCATCCAAGCAAATGCACAGTACTGGAATAGCGGGAATGCATGTTGTTTGCCAAGCAATCTGAGAACACCAGATGCTACAACTCCAGCGATTAAAGTGGAAATTAAAATCCAGTCTACTGTGTTAGATTCCTGTGCGATTAGAACAGGTATAGTAGCGAATGTACTAGCTATTGCAACTGCTACCGGCCAGTTTTCATTTCGCATCCTAGTTGCATAAATTAGTGTAAATGTGAATGCAATAACTACAGACCATAGCATAGCATCAAGTTCACTCGATTGAGTATACATCACCATGAATCGGGTTACTGAAACTCCGTATACCCTGTAATCTGAGAAGAATATAGTTGCAATTAGAATTAGAATAAATGGAATCATCAATCTCTTTGGACTATTTGTGGCCTCATCTACGAACATCCTATTTTCAAGCAGCATCAGTAATCCAATCCATATTGGTAGGGCTAGGATTGTGAATCTCGTTTCAGGATACACTATCGTGAAAATCAAGGATGCAAGCAAAGCTCCGACCCAAACCTCCTCATCTGAAATCTTGCTCCTTGTATGCTTTCTAGTGGCCCAAAACAGGCCAATTAGAGCCATTGGAACAAACATGTAATTCATCAACGATGCCACTAAGAATACTGAAGTTAATCCGAATAATGCTCGTGATTCAAATCTTGATGATTCTTTACTAAAGGACTCTTTTAGCATCCAATAAACGAGCAGGAAACCAACTAATCCAAAGAAGTAGTAGTATCTAGCAAATGTATCTCTATTGTAAGACTGCAAAGCAGAGAAAGAGAATATTGCTAGGAATCCAAGGGAGGCAACGATTGCATATTTTTCAGTGTCTTCACGAGATTTTAGGAACCAATAGAGGTAGCCAGTGAAGGCAATGACCGCAATTGCAGAAACCCAGAGGTCTATATTTCTCATTCCGATTTCGTCTCCTCTAACCAAATCCCATTCGATATCATCCTTGCTCATGCCCTTGATGTAAGAGTGGCCATTTTCTTCCAACCAGTCGTTTCTCTCGACTGCAGCGTCCCAATTCCACTGTTCGTATGCTTGATATTCTTCATCGGTTAGAACGAATGCATCAAGTGGTACCTTGCCGTGAATTGCATGAGGTAGTGGAAGTCCAAAGATCATCGAAGGTAGCGTAGCTAAATCCCTCTGGGTCATGTCTTCAACTTTAACTCCACTAGCAATGTTTGGTCCCCACATGAAACCAGCAGTTTCTCTAATGACCGGCTCAGGTGAACCATGCTGTCCGGAATCAGTCAATCCGTGGTCAGCAGTTACGAGAACTGTCCAGGATTCGGGAACCATTTCAAAAATCATGTCCATTTTGTCATCAAGCCATGCCAACTTGTCTTCAAACTCTGGAGAATCTTTCACTCCATGCCTGTGGCCTACACTATCCAGACCAGAAAGGTGTGCTACTATGATGTTAGGAGTCCTATCGTGACCTTCAGGAATCTCTCCTGATAGCCAATTTTCAAGTGTTACGAATGATTCTTCATCTCCCTGATAATAATCAGCGTGACCGTATCTGTGTTGAGAAAATGGTATCAAATCTCGGTCAGGATAGAGGTCTTTCCAAACGTAGTCTCCTAAGATGCCAACTTTGTGGTCGTATTCTCCGTCGTTATCGCCATCATGAGTGCTAGCAAGCTTCCATCCATCCAATGTTCCTGGATGTTCGGGTCTGAAATTTGAGAGCGCTTCATTTGGTTTGGATGGAACGCCTGTTGCGATCTCTTTAACGCAAATTGCAGTCATCGTCATTGGACTTGAAACTAATTCTAGGTACGCACCATCCTCAACCCTCTCGTTTAGTTTGGGCATTAAGTCTGGATTGGCCATCATATTCCGGCCACCGCCGTCGATTACAATGAATAGTAATCCGTCACTGAACTGTTTTGAAGGATAGGGGTTTTCTTCCACACCGTCTATCGGAGTTGGAGAATCAGACACAATGTAACTCCCTGTGATTGCAAAGGATGGTATGGCGATTAGGACAAAGACGAGAATCGCTTGTCTAAATCGCTTATCTGAATACAAAAAAATCGCCTTACACTCACGCTGTTTCGATGTGGCTATATCCTTTATTCCGTCATTTACTTTAATGAGCCCTATTCGTATTAGTAAAGATTGGAAGCAAGCCTTAATGAAGTAACACGTTGACGTGCCCCTCAAAGAGGGACAGCGGGGATTTTTTTTCGTTTGACCTAAATGGTGATATTATGACCAAATTAATAGAAAAAATGAACCAAGCACTTGGTTTAGAACTCAGAGCAATCAATCTGTATGCTCACTATGCAGCATATGTCAAGGGATTACATAGAATTCAACTTGAGCCAATGTTCCAACAAGAAGCCAACGAATCAATGGTTCATGCTGCCACAATTCGCAATGCAATCGTCAAGCACGGAGGAGAATGTGTGACTGAAAGAGATTCAATGGCTATCTCCCACACAACTGATACTAGAGAAATGCTTCAGGGCGCTCTAGAAACCGAAACAAAGGCAGCTGAAGTGTACGGTCAATTACTACCACTTCTCGAGGAAATTGACGATAGAGAATTGTATGATGCTGTAGAACAAATATATCTTGCAGAGTTGCGTTCTGTCGAAGAAATCAGACTCCTCCTCGACTGATTAAGTGGACGCTGGGGGATTTGAACCCCCGGCCTCTTGAGTGCCACTCAAGCGATCTTCCAGCTGATCTAAGCGCCCGTGATGTTGCCTAAGGCAGCCCGCCCACCTACCATTCAATCATAAGGCTTCTCAATCAGTTGTTGGTGGGCTGTGCATGGACGTGGAGGCTGTTCTTTCAGAGTTGCTTCCACAAATCCCGGAAAATGTGTTCTCTAGATGGCTCTATGACAGGGTATCTCTGACTTGGTTAGAGGATGACGACGACCGCCTCGGTATGACTAGATTCGAAGATGGGAACGTGGAATTAGTTCGACGTCGCAGGCTAGGTTTGGACCCGGGACCAATCACTATCGGACTTCATCCTAGACTGGTTGAGGAGCCAGATTTGCTAAGACATACTCTCGCTCATGAATTACTACACGCCAGTGGTGTTTTGAATCACTCAAAAGAACTCCATGATGCGGTTGAAGAAATAGCGCCTGGCGTTGCGATTTCAGATTCTCCAATGCTTCAAGAAAAAAGAGACGAGTATCTCGACTCCGTCAAGGTGAAATCGTGGTCTTGCAAGCATTGTGGGTATGAGTGGAAGCGCTCTACTGTTAGGAAGCCGGTTCGATGTCATAAATGTGCCAGACCACTGTAATGCTGATAATGGAGATTCTCTCCCGCTGAGTTTGCCCGTATAATGTAGTCTGGATATCATCTCGGCCTTCTAAGCCGATAACCGGGGTTCGAATCCCCGTACGGGCGTACTACAAAATCAAGCGACTGAAGATGATTTTACCCTTCATCACTCAAATCAAATTGCGAAGACTGAGTTTCATACTATCAAACTCGATACTAAATGGTTCATATTGTACGGGAGTTTGGGGAAGTCATGGCAGAATCAAGGGTAGTCAAATCGATTGTTCCAACCCACACAGTGTTGGAGGGTGGAGGATTCAAGGTTCGCAGGCCAGTAGCCATGGGTCGATTGATGAGTCCATTCCTTTTGCTAGATGAAATGGGTCCAGCAAATTATGCACCCGGTGAGGCAATAGGTGCACCTTGGCACCCACACCGAGGATTCGAGACGGTAACTTACATGCTCGCCGGAGAAATGGAACATGAAGATAGCGTTGGCTCCAAAGGAGTAATTACTTCTGGTGATGTTCAGTGGATGACAGCAGGTAAAGGCATTATTCATTCTGAAATGCCAACAAAGAAAATGATGGAAGAAGGGGGCCTAATGCACGGTTTCCAGATATGGGTAAACCTTCCTGCGAAGGATAAAATGATGAATCCAAGATACCAAGATATAACCTCTGAAGAATCTCCAATAATAGAAAAAGACGGAGTTTGGGCAAGGGTTGTTGCCGGCGAGTGTATGGGAGTAGAATCATCAATCGATACTGTAATTCCAATTACATACGTTCACGTGAAAATGAGTGAAAACACCAAACTCATGAAGGAATTCATTGAGGAATTAAACGGAATGCTCTATGTATTTGGTGGCGAAATTTCTGTTGAAGGAAAGAAGGTTGAGGATGGTTCTCTGGCTCTTCTATCCCCCGGTACACAAGTGAATATACAATCTGAAATTGGTGCAGAGTTTTTGATCCTTGCAGGGCCAGAAATTGATGAGCCAATAGCTAGGTATGGTCCCTTTGTGATGAATACACGAGAGGAAATTCTTCAAGCAATTGATGATTATCAGAACGGAATTTTGGCTTGAATTGGTAATTCTAGCCATGGGAAGTCCTCATATAGGGAAGGTTGGTCGGCGGACTGTTCACCATGAAGCGAGGTTCCAGAGCGTGGAAGAAGACTGGTAATCAGCGATGGAAGTGGCGTAAGAAGAAGCTACGACGTCGTAAGCGTGCTCGCCGTCAGGCTAAGCAGTGACGCTGAAAGGTAAACAATACGGGGGAGTATAGTATAACCTGGTAGTATAGCTGGCTCCAGTTGCACGGGAATGACGAATGGTAAAGGTCTGAAGATTGTGATGATCAACTGGAAGACCGACCTGTGAAATCCCGCCACCAGCCGTACACACAAAACTTAGTGGCGGATCAGAAGATACCAGCCGGTCGGGGTTCAAATCCCTGTGCTCCCACCATATTCAATCAACCATTAGACCAACATGTTGATGATAAGTTGCAACTTCAGGATTAACAGGGATAGCAATGCGTCAAGGTTTCACATTCCTTTGCTTGGTTCTTTTCATGGCTCCATTGACTGGTTCGCTTAGCAACGAAGTCAGTCCAGGTGAGGGGTGGAGTACTGTTATTCCAGAGATGACGCCGGTAATCCAAGAAGAAGTGGATTGGTGGCACAGGACGACTTTAGATTCCAACAGAAATGGAATTCACGATTCTCTAGAAACTCTAGACCAACCGGTTGGTATCGGTCTCTCATACTCTAGAGATGTAACCGACTTGGATGTGCAACACCTAGAATCACTGGGTTACCAAATTACAGATGTAATCGAAGCGGTTGATGCGGTTCTACTTGGTGTCATCAATTCCTCAGATGTTTGGGAACTATCTCAAATTGAAGACGTGGTAATGGTTGAAAGATATGGCCAAGTCATTTTGTGGGGAGATGTGCAAACACCGAATATTATCGCTGAACCATCAGAAGTCTATCCTCACGCTGCATGGAATCATAGCACAATGAAAGGTGCAGGGATAAACATTGCAATGGTTGACACAGGAACAGATAACGAACACCCTGGTCTCAAAGACAAGTTCGTTGCAGGATACGATGCAGTGTGTTACCTACACACAGACCCCAATTGTTACATCTCAGGTTTTGGTTCAAGAGAGACAGATGGCTCATATGATCCAGATGACGGTCATCAGCACGGAACTGCATGCATGGGAATGGCTGCAGCAACAGGTTTGGATGCTAATGGCGAGCAAACAGGTTTCGAAGGTTCAGCACCGAACGCCAGCCTAATCGATGTCAGAATCGGAACAGACGCAGGAGCTGGCCCATTCGAAAATTACCTTCTATCTCAGGAATTCTACGAGTCAGCGATGAACGGACTACAGTGGATTATTGACAACAAAGACACAGCATGGCCGGGTGTCGATGAGAGTCTTCATGGAATCGATATTATCTCACTTTCATGGGGAATAACGAGCCACGAGAATGGTGGTAGTGACGGAGAAGACATGCATTCTAGAATCCTAAATGAAGCAACATTAGCAGGTGTAACTGTAAGCGTAGCAGCAGGTAACGATGGGCCAGATAATGATGGTCTGTCCGGGATGGGTTCATCTTCTCTATCAATCACAGTTGGTGCTACTGACGATTTGAACACCATAGAGAGAGACGACGACCAAATCGCATCATACTCTAGCAGAGGTCCGAGAAGAGATAACGGTAACTCCAACCCAATAGATGAAATGAAACCTGACGTAACAGCTCCAGGAAGCAATATCATTCAAGCAGAAGGATGTGTCACATCAGGTGGTTGCAACAACCTCCTGGGAGGAGATGCCGCTCAAAATGGGTACACTAATCGTGGCTCAGGTACTTCTTACGCTACCCCCGCTGTAACAGGCGTAATCGCTTTGATGATGGAGGTCAACGAGGAAATCAATCCACTAGTAATCAGAGAGATTCTTCGCTCAACAGCAACAAGAATGGGAGAAGCCACTCAACCAGAACACGACCCACACTGGAACAAAGACTTCGGTTGGGGCCTAGTTCACGGACACGATGCGGTTTGGACCGCTCAGTACCTTGACATGATAGGAATGACCACTTCAGACATGAATCTCGATCTTCAAGTTCACATCGAAAACATCACCGAGGATGGAGGAATGAATACCTACACAGGTATCGCTTGGTCTCGTGGTGCAGCAATGGAGAAAATCGAGTACTCTACGGATGGTGGAGAGACTTGGGCTGAGGTAATGTATGAATCTGTCAACGGAACATTGAGTACATACCAATCCTTCGAATTCCAATTCAAGGTTAACACAAATTCTCTACCTAGTGGTTACAACATGGTAATCGTCAGAGGTGTTGACACGGAAGGCTCTCCGTCAATGATTGACTGGGATTCTGTTGTTGGCGGTGGAGATTTGTCTACTCTTGGCAGTGGTGATTCACTTGGAAGAACACTATTCATAGCAACAGTAGGAATTGCAATTATCGCATTCGGTGCATTTGTTGCAATCCGTCAAAGCGGTGAAGAACCACTTCAATTAGCAGTTATTTCAGAAAAATCCGAACAGATTCCAGAAGTAGTTGAAGATGAACCAATAGAGGCCGAATTAATCGATGAATCGCTATCAGATGGCTCATCTTGAAAAGGGAACTAGGTTTGGTGAAAATATGCGTGGTTTCTCACAGCGTGCTACAGACATCCAGCCAACAGGCGTCAGAAAGATGTTTGACATGGCTAGTGATGACGTTATTTCGTTTGGATTAGGAGAGCCTGATTTTCAGCCCCCAAAAGTTGCAATCGATGCAATGTATCAGGCGATGAAAGATGGCCATAACAAGTATACAACCACTGCAGGTCTTCCCTCACTGCGAAAGAAAATCGCCGAGACTTGGCATTCTAGATGTCCGGGCCTAGATGAGTCAAATGTCTGTATGACAATGAGCGGCACTAACGCTTTGCTGAACATTTTTGCTTCCTTAGTAAATCCGGGAGATAATGTTCTGTTGCCCGAGCCTTACTTCCCGCTGTATGGTCCTGATGTTGGATTGTGGGGAGGAGAACCAAAATTTTACGAGTGTCTATTCGAGAATGAATTCGTTCCAACAATCGACCACCTAGAATCATTGGTAGATGAAAACACGGTTGCAATCTTGTACAATTTCCCATCAAATCCAACGGGAGCAACAATCACTGTTGAGCAGAGAGATGAGTTGTTAGCATTTGCACAACGACACGATCTATGGATAGTCACAGACGAGGTCTACGACAGAATTGTCTTCGATAATGAACACGTATCTTTCGTAGGCTGTGACGATGAGAGAGTGATTTTAATCAACTCGTTCTCGAAGACATATGCAATGACTGGTTGGAGAATTGGATACATTCTTTCTGCAAACAAAGAAGCAATGTCTCAAATGATTAAGGTCCAATATTACATCACTGCCTGTTCAAATGATGCTATGCAGTATGCTGTTCTAACTGCAATAAATGAGGCGGATGATTATCCAGATGAGATGTGTGCAGAATTCAAAGCTAGAAGAGATTTAATCTGTTCAAGGTTGAATGCAATGCCAGGTGTGGAATGTCATGTTCCCGAAGGTGCATTCTACGTTTTCCCAAAGGTTGACATTCCGGGAATGAATAGCCAAGAAGTTGCTATGGAACTCCTAAAGGGTGGAGTATTATGTTCTCCAGGTAGTGCATTCGGTCCGTCCGGTGAAGGCCATCTCCGATTCGCTTACACCATATCAAGAGAGGACATATCTCTGGGTATGGACAAGACAGAACAAGTGTTGAAGCGATTGCGCGGCGATTGATATGTGGATGGAATTTTTCGAGTTCTTTTCAGGAGCTGCAATGGCTTACCTGATAACTAGAATTCCGTTTCTCACCTTCCCTAGAGTGAAATCTTGGAATGAACAATTTCCACCTCACCCCGAACCTGTGTACGTTGACAGCCACTTGATTCAAAGAGTACTACACATGAGGACATTTTACTGGTTAGCTCTCGTTTTTGCACTTATTCCACTGACATTCGGCTGGGTAAGTTTAGGGCATGGTTCAGCATTGTTTGGATTCGGATTGTGGACTGTTGCAGGTTGGCTGGTGTTGTCCCGTGTGACTGCATTTATCGCAGGAGAAGAGGCCCCAGCAACCAAACAGATGGCCATGCGCCTTCAAAATGTAAAGAACATTTCAGAATCTGAGGATTCATGTTGTCCTTTTGCACAACCGATGTGGGAAATAACCTCTGTCAGATGCAAATCCTGTGGGAAAATACTGTTGAAAGAACCACGGCCTGACCTTGGAAGGCCCAGAAGCGATGGTTGGATTATGGGATTCATTCGTTTGTTAATATCAGATGGCAGGCCAATCATCTCTTCAGATGAAGAGGAGTGATTAGTCGAACATCGATCCAAATCCTTCGAAATCAGAATTATCTTCTGATGTCGTTTTCTCAATGTATTGAATCGGTTCATTTTGTGTTGGCTCACTATCTACGAACGAGAATGCTTCATCTGTCGCAGATACAGCATCCATTCCACTATTGATTGCTTGTGGGGCAGCATTTGCAGCAGCAATGGCTGAACTTCCAGCGGTTTGTGCTTTTGCTGCAACACCTGATACAGTAGCTGCAGCAACTCCAATCCCGACGCCAACCGCTGCTCCAGCGACGACTCCAACAGTCCTTCCTATCGATACTATTGCGCCCCCATCTCCCTCTTCTTCGGGGGTCTTGATTTCTGCTTCATTACCCAGGCGCATCCATTCTGGAGGTGTGCCAGAGCCTCCCCCAAGACATGCCAGAGTTGTGAATGCGGCCAGCGGCATAACTGCAAGTGCAGTCAGTAAATCCAAGAAAGACGCCTCCGGAACACTCCCAATGTTCAGGAAATCTTCCATGAATGATTGTTCAAGGTGTAGCGTGTTTGTAACATCAGTTCCCACCCATGAAAGTACGATTACGCTTGCTAGCCTACCCATCAGCCACAATACTAGTACAGGTGCTAGCCAAGATAATTTAGTCATCGAGATTAACCATCTCCGAGTAAACGCTGCAATTGTGATATGTTTCCTTGCAAACTTGGGAAACACTCTCATCACCATAATCAGAACCACGAGGTAGCATGCTAGAGCAACTTCAAGACGTCTATTTGATCTGATCCATTCATCAGGAATGAAAATAATAAATCCAAGAGGAATGACTACCAACATCAATTGGAAAGGTATTGCAAGTAAGACTAGTCCTCCATGTGTTGAGAGCAGTGAGTGCCTTTTCTGTATCCTGTCGCTTACCATCACCGTGAGTTTTGCATGGGGAGAGTTTGCATGATTTCTTCTAGAATTCCTTAGTGTGGCAGCGTCTCTTCTAGCTCTAGTGAGGCCCATCGCTGCTTTCCATCCCCCTTTTTCTACTATCCATACCGGAGTGAATCCTCCAAAAATCAATGCAAGAAGCAAAGCAATCATTCCATAGGCAAGTGATGCTGCAACAATCCATGGAATCATTTCTGATTGGAACGACAGTGTGAAATTTTCAGATGCCATTTCGAAATCCAACAGGTATGTGATTGAGAAAGCAGCCATTGGTGTAAGGAAAATTTGACAGAAAACTAGCCCTGTTAACCAGAGCCTAGCCGCTAAGGGCCCTTTGTCAGAGTATTCACTCACGGTATATCCCAAACCTTTGCTTTCTCAAAGGTTACCCCTAATCCGAGATAAAAAATGGCGATTGCAGGAGTTGTACATCTATGCCAGCCACGTTGTCCCCTTCGGGGACATCTGAAGGGGACATTCATATGCGGGTTAATTGTCGCATGCTTGTTGATGAACATGCGCAAGTCGATACCATTGCTTTTGGTTACCTTACTTTTGGTTCAGTCACTGATGTCGATTACAGTGCAAAACGTCGAAGCGACAATGGGTCGTGGTGGTTCCAACGATGACTATTCCGTGACAGAAATTTCAGTCAATTCAACTTCAGCAACTCACTGGATTCAGCCTGACGGGAGTGCTGTGCTATACGTTGCTAAGGGCGACATAGTAGACATCAGCGTGGAAGTCAAGCGTGGTGGTTCTTCCCTTCAAGGTTCAAACGCTACTGTAATGGTCGAAATGGTCCACCCAATTGGCTTTGTAATGAATTCGACATCTTGGCAAACAACTCCTCTTCTAGGTAGCCAATCATATACTGATTCGTTCCAATGGGAAGCATTCGTGGCTCACTCACACCTAAACGTGAGCACAAATGAACTCTCTGGTGGAATTATTATTCGTGCTTCTGTCATGAATCCATCCGATGATCGAAATGAAAACGATGTCATGGAAATGGAGTTGCCTGTGGCACTATCTCGTGATGAGATGAACGCAGAAGGAGATGTCAGAGATTCTCAATTCCCGGCAGCTTCCATACCGACTTTCTACGGTGGAGAATATCCAATCGATGGAAGTGACGCTAGCGGGATTGGAATATGGCAGGAAGACAACTCTGCTTCTGCAGTGGGTGATTCACATTGGCGACACTCCAACCCCGGTTCGGATTACCCTTCAGCATCTAGAAGTCGTTTGGTTTACGCATTCAGAGGTGCAAGCCAAAACTGTGGCTACGGAGCATCATTAGATGGTGGATTATCAATTGTTTATTCCCAATACATGTGCAAGATGCAGTTGAATTCCGCCGGGTTGGTATCTGCTCAGATGCATGTTCAAACATGGGGTCAAATGGGCGCAGGGGACTTTGTTGCACTCGAATTATGGAGATATAATGGCGCTCCTGAGAATACACTTTCACACAACTTTGCAAACGATTTGCCAAGCACAACTCCTGGTCAGTGGAGTAACATTTCATGGGACCCAACTGACCAGTTAGGAGGTCATTCTTGGTCCTATGGCATTATATTCCAGTCCGATGGTTCTGGAGCCACAAATGGAATGCATGTTGATGATTTCGTGACGTTTGCAATCGAGAAGGTTGATGAGTTTACAATAGACGTTGATTGCGACAACCCAACTGGAGGGTACACCACTCCGCCAAACAATATTCTCTCAATGTACTGTGTTGTTACCAACAATGGTTACCAGGCTGCTCAGGTTCGAATCAAGTCAAATGTTTCCAATGAATCTTGGATGAACCCAAGTTTGCCAATGATCAGAATCGACAGCGCAAACCCAACACAGCACGGGGTTGATGTAATAATTCCTCCAATCCCGGCTGGAAACACAACAGAGATGTGGATTAATCTCTCAATTCCTGCTGGCTCGGATGTCCAGCAACAGGTTTGGCAAGTATGGTGGGAAGACGCAGGTGGAACCCAACTCGGTGAAATGGGTAGGGTCACTGCTGATTTAGCAGTTACAGAGCAGTACGGTGTACAACTATCCTCAACAGCACCTCTTTTGGCAGGAAGCGTTCTTCCTGGGGAGTCAATCAGCATCCCATTCAAATTACAAAATGCTGGAAACAGAGAAGCAGGTTACACCATTACTTCTAACTTCCAAGGCGAGGGATGGGTTGCATACGTAACCGATGAGAACCACAGCATCGTTCAGATGCCACTACCACTTGCTAAGGGTGAATCTGTTAATCTGCTACTAAACGTAACTTCACCTGACAGGGCAACACCAGGAGAAGTACCATTCTCCATGAGAGCTGTTTGCCCATCGTGTGGCGGTTCACTATTTGGAACGGATGTAATCTCCAAGAGAATTGAGATTCCTCAACTCACTGTACTGGAAATGGTTGCAGAAGAAATGGAGATAATGGCTCCAGCAAACGGTAACTCACGAATTGTATTCATTGATTTGTTTAACTTAGGTAACTATGACGAAAATTACACCTTGGATTTGGTACAATCAAACTGGAAGTTAGAGGCTTACCTTTCGACAGATGTAACTCCAATTCTGGACGCTTGGGATGGAGAGACAACAATCGCATTGAATTTACCAATGCCAGTTGGATTAGCGCCCGGTCTATACACTGCTAGAGTCACTGCCACAAGTGTTGAAGACCCGATGGTCTCAAAGCAGTTAACCATCAACGTAGAAGTCGAAGATACATCTGCTGTTTCTGTGTCTGATGAAGATCCAGAACAATCATTCCTGCCGGGTGGCGATTCCCAATCCATGAGATTCATGGTTACCAATGATGGTAACCAAGAAGATAGATTCACCATGAGCCTGAATTTACCTGAAGGTATGAATGGGCAATTCGAACAATTGGTGGATGGAAACCTGACTCCAACTCTCGCTCCAGGTGAGAGTTACAACCTAACTGTGAAATTTTCCTTCGATGAAGAGGTCAATGGTCGCCTCACTATGTTAGTAATCGCCACAAGTGTGAACGATCCTACCGTCTCAAGCAGTGGAAAGTCAACTTACAGCGTTGGGTCCCAGAATTATCTAAGAATCATCTCAACAGAGTCGACGATTATAGATGAGGCTGGTGTTTACGAGGTTATCGTTACCGTTAGGAATCAATACGATGAAGGACAATCTGTTACAATGGATTGGGACCAAGGGGACACAAGGAACTGGTACAGAGCCTCAATCAAGTCAAGCGACAGAGACTTCTGGCTAGAGGTTGAAGGAAACAGGCAAGTTACAGTCGTATTCGAAGTTCAAGAATCTAGTCTACAAAATCTAGAGGAAGATTTCATTGAATCATCCATTAAGATCTGGGCAATATCGAACTCTGTTGAAGACGCTGCTTCCCTCGAACTGCCTGTTACACTCAAGAAAACAGTAGGTGATTCAGAAACCGCATCCTCTGACTCAGAATCAGTCGATTGGGTCGGAATTGGAATCTGGGTTGTCGGTGGTGCAATCATCATCACTCTACTCGGTGTTCTATTGATGGTGCTCAACAGCGAAGATGAAGATGAAACCCAAGATTGGGCAGAAGGTGGCTACGAGGATAACCTAACCGCTACCTATGGCGCGGTTGCTGCTGCTCCAAACATTGGCTCTATGGAGAAGACGGTTCCAGATATTGCTCCGCCTGCAGGACCAGCACCTGCTCCTATCGTACAAGCAGGGCCTCCGGTTCCTGCAGAAGGCCTTCCCGAAGGATGGACAATGGAGCAATGGAACCACTATGGTCAGCAGTGGTTGGACAACAACCGATGATATCCAATTGCGATGGGTTGAAGTTAGGCTGCCCATGGGATGTGTTTCTGAGGTATCCATATGTATGGAAATGGACAAGCACCTATCTTCATTCTGAAAGAAGGTGTACAGAGAACTAGAGGACGCAGTGCACAGTCAAACAATATCGCAGCAGCGAAAGCAGTGGCTGACGCAGTAAGGAGTACGTTGGGTCCGAAAGGTATGGACAAAATGCTAGTTGATAGCATGGGCGACGTTGTAATCACCAACGATGGTGCAACCATTCTCAAAGAAATGGACATCGAACACCCTGCAGCAAAGATGATCATTGAGGTTGCAAAAACCCAAGAGCAGCATTGCTATGATGGGACAACCTCCGCTGTGGTACTTTCTGGTGAATTGTTGAAGAGGTCAGAGGACCTAATCGAGCAAAACGTTCACCCAACTGTAATTTGTGAAGGATTCAGGCTTGCTGCAGAAAAGGCAGTTGGATGCCTAGAATCTCATGGAATCTCAACAGAAAACGATGACTCGGTATTGATGGAAGTCGCAAAGACCTCTCTGACCGGGAAGTCAGCAGGGGCTGTCAAATCTTTCCTTGCAGATATCTGCGTGCGTGCTGTAAATTCAGTAGGCACAATCGAAGACGGTGAAAGGCTGGTTGACCTTTCTGATATCAAGGTCGAAAAGCGCCAGGGTGGCTCTATCAAAGACAGCACTCTTGTCGACGGAATTATCCTCGACAAGGAACGTGTTCATGCAGGTATGCCTCGCTCTGTAAATGGTGCAAAGGTTGCCCTAATCAATAGCGCAATCGAGGTAAAGAAGACTGAAGTAGATGCAAAAATTCAGATTACTGACCCATCGATGTTAGCATCTTTCTTGGAAGAAGAAGAGAATTACATCAAGGGTCTAGTCGAAAAAATTCAGGCTAGTGGTGCAAACGTCATCATCTGCCAGAAAGGAATTGATGACCTAGCTCAACACTACATGTCCAAAGCGGGCATATTTGCAATTCGAAGAGCAAAAAAGAGCGACATGGAAGCATTGTCCAAAGCAACCGGTGGAAGGGTTGTCACAAACATTTACGACTTGACTGGAGAAGACTTGGGACAAGCGGCAAAGGTCGAGGAAAGAAAGATCGGCGAATCCGATATGACATTCATCACCGGATGTCCGGAAGCAAAGTCTGTCTCAGTACTACTTCGTGGTGGAACCGAGCACGTTGTAGACGAAATAAGGCGTGCATTCGATGATGCAGTTGGTGTTGTATCTGTTGCATGGGAAGATGGAGCGGTGTTAACCGGTGGTGGAAGTGTTCTTGCTGCACTTTCTCGAGAACTACGAACTTACGCTGAGTCTGTAGGTGGAAGAGAACAGATGGCAATAGAGGCGTTTGCAAGCGCTCTAGAGATTATTCCAAGAACTCTTGCTGAGAACGCTGGGTTGGACCCAGTTAACACAATTATAGAATTGAGAAAGTCTCACGCAGATGGAAAAGGATTCTCCGGAATCAACGTTGAAGATGGTGGCGTAATGGACATGCGTGAAGCAAATGTCCTTGAGCCTCAGAGAGTGGTCGAACAGGCTATTCAATCTGCAACTGAAACTGCAATCATGATTTTGAGAATCGATGATGTCATTTCATCTAAGGGTGTATCTGGTGAAGATATGATGGGTGGAATGGACGATTTCCACATGTGATTTTTGTTATTTTATTCAGTTGATATATTCTCTCCCTTTAGGGAGAGGCACGAACCTCTAAAGACTACGCCTTAGTGGCACAGATTGCTCAGCGAGAGCATTGGGTGATGTCATGGCAACCGTCGCTAAGGTATGGATTGAAGAAGACTGTATCACATGTGATGCATGCCAGGATATTTTGCCAGAGGTTTTCGAGGTCACCGATGATACAAGCCATATCAAAGCAGAGGTCAGGGAAGACGGTTCTTTCGACCGCAACACTGGCTTTTCGGCCATCAAAGCAGAATTCCGCTCAGAGTTCTCTGAACTTATCGAAGAAGCTGCGGATGCTTGTCCAGTCGAGATTATCAAATTCGAATACGAAGCGGGAGCAGCAGCGGAAGTCGTAGAGGTTGCACCTGCTGCAGAAGAAGCGGCAGCACCTGCAGCAGTTGCTGCAGTCGCAGGAGCTGATGACGGAGTTCTTGCACCTGTTATGTCCGGTGACAGAAGTCTTGCAATCTTCTTTGGTTCACAGACCGGTAACGCTGCTGGACTTGCGGAGAAGACTGCAAAGATGGCGGTAAATTACGGACTGGAACCAACTGTAATCGACATGGAGGGTTACAATCCTGCAGATTTCTCAGCGCACAAGAGAGTCCTAATCATCACATCCACATGGGGAGAAGGAGAAATGCCTGACAACGCAGACGCTCTCTGGAATGCTACAGTAGCAAGCAATCCACCACTCTCTAACACACACTTTTCAGTTTGTGCAATTGGAGATACATCCTACGATGAGTTCTGTAAGGCTGGTTTGGATTGGGATGAGAAATTCAAGGCTTTGGGAGCAACCTGTATCGAAGAAATCAAGTTGTGCGACGTAGATTTCGAACCGCCGTGGCTTGAATGGGCTCCTTTAGCACTGTCCAAGATTGCATGTGTTGATTCTTCAGGAACATTCCACGAAGACCTGCTTGAAGCAATGATTGCATACGGTGCGGGTGATGAAGAAGAGGCAGATCTTGGAGACTTCAGTCCAGGAAAGATTGAGCAAGACGTAATCTCAATCACAATGCGTATCTTCAGATACAATCCTTCTCTAGCAGAGTCGGGTTATGACACAGTAGCAGTGGCCCTGCCCGGTCACGCATCGATTGAAGATGCACTTGTAGCAGTCAAGAGAGAAGTCGATGGTTCACTTACCTTCAGAAGCGGCTCAATTGCTGGTCAAGACCCGCTAACAGGTGTCAAGGCAAACGGTAGAATTTTGCCTGCAGATACTACAAGAATCTGTGATTTGGTATCAGATGGAGATACTCTTTCTATTGAGCCAATACCGGGATACGACGTCATCAAAGACCTGATGGTATCTTACGACAGATATGATTCTGAGCGCGCTGATTCCAAGCCATGGCTTGAAGCAGACCCACGTCAGGGTGAGAAGTTAATCTCGGGAGCGGCAATGGGTGTAATGACCTCTGCAGATGCTACAATGCTACACACTCTTGCAGACGTCGGTTCTCTACAATTAGTCAATTCAATGTCAGATACTTATGACGTAGATGACGAATACGCAGGACCAGGAATCGCTCTTCAGAGATGGGTCAGAACTCAAGATCCACGTTCAGGTGCAAAGCACGTGAAGAAGATGTTTGAGTTGATGCAGCGTAAGGGTGGTGTTTGGGATGAAGCAGATATTTCTTCAATCCAAAGACACGGGATCGATGGATCACAAGCTGCTGATGCACTATATGAAGCAAGAGCACGTCTACTTGCAGAGTACAAGTTTACTGGAAGAAGTGGAAGACTTGTCAAGAACTACTCTCGCTCTGTGAAGATGTCAGGAAACGTCAACGAAACAACACTATATCGCTCAGTTCTGGGGCCACTAGGTCTTGGTTCAAACATCATGAACGGTGTCTCACTGCGAATGATGCTTGGTTTCACTCGAAACGGTGGTCCAATCATGCGTGGGTTCCAAGGTATGCTTGTGCCTCCCGCAGGAATTGGTAAAATTCCGAACATGTTCAACGGTAAGGTTGCAAATCACCACGAGGTTGTTGCAATTTTCAATGAATTAGATTCAAGGTTCTGAGGTGATTTTGTGGTAAAGTATTCTTATTATCCCGGAAACGTCGCTCGTCAATCTTCATATGAGGTTGAAGACACAATTCAACCACTTTGCAAAACTCTAGGAATTGACCTAGTGGAGATTGTTGGATACAACAGCGATGGTGGCAATATCATCAAGCAAGGAAACAAGGATCTACAACTTGCTCTAAATGCAAGAAACATCGCGCTTGCAGAGAAAAATGGACACCATATCATCACAGCTTGCGCCTCTGCACAAGGTATTCTGCACGATGCTCTCGAAACATTCCGTAACGACCCTATTGCACTAGCAAATGCTAACACTGTTCTTTCCAAGACATCTGGTATGACAGCTACTGTTGATGAAATTACAACCAATCACTTACTACATGTATTGGTTGATGAGATTGGATTGGATAAAGTCGAGGATGCCGTGATTAATCCTCTGAATATGAATGTAGCATGTTACTATGGGCCACACATGCAAAAGAAAGGAGCATGCGGTGGAGATGACCCATGGAATCCAACCTACATGGAGCAGTTGATCAAAGCATTGGGCGGACGTCCTGTTGAATACAAGTCAAAGACATCTAGTGTAGGAAATCCTTCCCTGTTGTCTCTAGGCGACTCTGTAATGAAGATGACAGCAAGAGTACTGAATGACGCAAAGAAAGCAGGCGCACAAGTAATTGTCAGCGCTTGCACATTGTCTCACTCCAACCTTGACTCATACCAAGGTAAAGCAGGCAGGGTCGCTAATATGGATACAAACATCCCTGCAATCAATCTAACAGAGATTATCGCATTTGCGCTTGGGCATTTCCCAGATAGATTTGCACAATTGAAAACTCGTGCAATGATAATCGGTTCTTGATTAGCCGTGCAAAAATCTGAACAAGTCTCTCGCTTGTATCGATGAAACTCCTTCTATCAAAGTAAGTTCCCGCTCACTCAGGCGACATAGACCCATTATATCTCCTGCTACTTCCATAATTTTCCCTGCGGTAATAGGTCCAATTCCTGGAAGTTCAGCAAGGATCTTAACTCGTTTTGTCACGACCTCTTGGTCCCATTTTCTAGAAAGTTCTCCTTCGTTTTCTTCACCGCTAATTATGGCCAATATCTCTTCAGATGCAGCTTTTATCGCTGATTTTTCTGGCTCGACATGACTTCTTCTTGAACTTGCAATCAATAAATCTAGAATTCTTGCTTCCCTTTTTGCAGCAACCGAAACAAATCTTGCTGTTTGCTCTGGTGAGCCAGTCATTAGTACCGGTAGACCTAGGTCTAGTGTTATCCAAGCCATCGCTCCTTGTACCGCATTAGGATGTAGTCTCTCAGTTTCTAAAGATTCGACGATTAGTAGTGGTTTTTGGGCTGCATCTCTCAATCTTCTTGCCTGATTTACTAGGCGGCCATCAATTATTGAATCTACAAGGTCTCTTGCGGTTTTGCGTTCAATTAGAACACGGTCAGAGATTCTAATATCTCCAACAGGTAGTGATTCGATTATGATATCATGGCCTCTTAATTTCAGCATTGAAGGAAGAGTAGAGTTGCCTTCTCTGTGGTCAACAGTGATAGTGCAGTGATTTTCGCTTTCTAGGCTATGTGCCAAGGCTTCGGCTTTTGCAGCTTCTGATGAATTCGATTCGACCTCTCTGGAGGAAGTGATTGTGCCATCTAACACAGGCTCCCACCAGTTTTGTTCACTAGGCTTCTGATTATTGGAGAAATCTGCTAAGGATTTTTGATTTCTAGGTCTATTTGTCAACGTAACTTTCTCTTTCTTCTCCTTTTTGGGAGTCTCTGGAGATTTTGAAACGATTTCCTTCTGTCTAAATAGCCTCTTTTCTTCAGAATTGATGAACAAATCCACATTATTTCCATCGACCTTGAAATCCTTCAAAACATCTGATTTTGGAGCAGCCCTTTTTGGCAATCTTGATTGCTTTTGTAAAGCCTCTAATGTTCTATACATCGATTGCTCACGCTTCACTGCAGCCTGCTGTATATATTCGTCACGAGTTCCTTTTGCGATGAGAATGTGGACGTCTCCATCTCTCTGTCTAGCAGTTCTCCCACGTCTTTGGATTGCCCTTATTGCACTTGGTACCGGCTCGTAAAGGATTACACTATCTGCAGCGGGAACGTCAAGTCCTTCTTCTCCCACACTCGTTGCGACTAAGACGTTCAATTCGCCATTTCTAAAGCGATCTAATTGTTCGATTTGCTCCTTTTGTTTCATTCCAATTTGGCTTCCTTTACTTGTCTGACCGACAAATCTTCCTGCACTAATAGAATCATTTGTTCCAAGAATACTGATTACATTATCAACAGTGTCTCTGTATTCTGTAAACACGATTACCTTTCCATCATCTTTTAGCCCATTATTTACCAATTGTGTTACAAGTGAAGGTTTTGGGTGCAACTCTTTACTATCTTTGTGATTTAGATACAAATCAGCAACAGGACCAAGGGAAAGGAATCGTTTGGTTTTGCGGTCCCTATCATTCCTTGCTCTTTCAAGATAATTTATTGCACATCTCAGTCCTTGGGTTTCGAGTAAATCAAGAAGCCTGTGCAATCTTCGCATGTCGCCGATTCTCTTAGCGGCATCATATCCTCTTGCATCTCCTCTTCCTATTGCTGCACTGGCCCTGCGATGGGCTTCTTCAATAGCAGCGGTTGTTATTCTCCCAGAGCGGATCAAGAAGCCTGAACGAATCAAAAATTCAGATTCTTCTGCCTCAAGGATTCGTAATGGCCGTATAATCTCGGTTAGTTCGCTAGGTAGGTTCAGATGGTGTGTTGTCACATCCATTGAGGTAATGTATGGCTGAACCAAATCGTCCTCTCGCTTTGTTACGTGTAACCGTTCGATACCTAGTCTCTGAATTATTTCCAGAACTTTACCAGCCTTCACTCCTGGAGAAGCAGTAGCTGCCAATACCATCGCATTAGATGAGGCTTCTAGATACAAGTCTCCTAATTGTGCCATTGAATCAGAACCAGTAGCGTGATGCGCCTCGTCTACAATAAGCAAATCAATGTCAGATAACAATATTCTCCCATTTCTAGCGTCATTACGAATAACGTGTGGAGTAGCCATCACAATCTTCGCATCTTTCCATATCTTTTCTCTTTTAGCAGGTCTGTCGTTTCCAGTCAGAGTGACAATTTTATCCTCCTCTATTTCTATAAATTCCTTGGCCATTCTAGCCTGTTGAGCGACCAATCCAGTTGTTGGAGCAACTAGAACGATCTTACCTCTACCTTCCAAGAAACTAGCCATGGCCATCCACTGGACAGCGGTTTTCCCCAAACCTGTGGGCATTACAAGTAATGTTGAACCTGATATTGCTTGCTTTGCTGCTAGCAATTGGTATGCTCTTGCCTCAACACCTTCTCGAAGATGAGGGTGTGATAAGGCGGCCTTCATATCAGTTAATTGTGAGGCGGGGGGTCAAGAGGATTTGCATCAGACAGACGCTAACTTTCACTCAGGAACCAAAAGTCTTGAAGACCGTCAATTGTCATAGAAGCCTAGGCGGCCTATGCACCGTTCTTAACCGAACCACTCATATATGGGAGGTAAGTCGGCAGACTGCTCGAAAGGCGAGTGGCCAGACACTGTGGGCAATGCATAGCATCCCATAACTCCCGGTCCCAATCGTGGACTGGAAGCCGGTGTCACGGCAACTCCCTAGCCTTGACAGCCTCTGTACGCCCCTTATCGGGGGGCCAATGCGGAGTATTGAAACATAGGAGGCCGAAAATATGGCAAAGAGAAGTCACCCAAGACGTGGTAGTATGGCGTTTAGCCCGCGCAAGCGGTCTGCACGCCACTTCGGACACGTCAAGTCGTGGCCAGAAACCGATGCGAGCGAGGTGCGTGTACAGGGATTCGCCGGCTGGAAAGCAGGTATGACCCACGTCATGGCCCGTGATCTAAACCCAAGATCCACTAGCGCAGGACAGGAAATTAGAGTTCCTGTAACCGTCGTTGAAGTGCCAAAGATGAGAGTCCTTGGTGTCCGTGGATACAAGATGACACCATACGGCAAGCAAGCCGCAGGTGAAGCTTGGGTAAATGCAGAACAAATTTCAGAAGCATTCCCACAATTATTCCGCAGAATGCACAACAATGCAATGAAAGTACACGACTCTGACAAGCACCTAAATGCTCTAGGAGATGCAGATTTGGTTGAAGTTAGAATCATTGCAGCAACACAACCACATTCAATCACAGGAACCCCTTCCAAGACTCCTGAAGTAATGGAACTTGGACTAGTTGGTGGCGATGCAGCGGCTAAGTTAGAATGGGCAAAAGAAAACCTTGGCCAAGAACTTTCCATCGGTGATGTATTCGAAGAAGGCGTCTTTGTAGATGCAATCGGTGTCACCAAGGGATACGGTTGGCAAGGTGTAATCAGGAGATTCGGTGGAAAACTCCAATCTCACAAGAACTCCAAGAAGCGCCGACAACATGGAAACATGGGTGACTTCGGAACAGGATATGTTCGTAAGACAATCCGTCAAGGTGGTCAAACTGGATATCACCAGCGCACTGAGTACAACAAGAGAATTCTTTCAATCGCATCTGCTGAAGACAAGGCAATCACCCCATCTGGTGGTTTCCTACACTATGGTGAAGTCAACTCAGATTACGTATTGGTAAAGGGTAGCCTTCCTGGTCCTGCAAAGCGTCTGGTCAGATTCCGTGACGCTACACGTGGCTCCGACAAGGCAGCTCATCCTTACGAGATAACTTACGTTAGTACATCTAGCAAGCAGGGGGTCTGAAGATGAAGGTAGCAGTACACAACATCATCAACAACATCGAGCAAGATGAACTAGACGCAGGTCGTCTACAGGAAGTCTACGAAATCGGTGTAGAATTAGGTAAGAAAGTCTCTCTGCCAGAATCATTCAGCGCAGAAATCAGAACTGACTTGGTCAAACTCGCCGTTGCAAGTGCTCGTGCAAACAGACGTCAGGCATACGGTTCCAACCCACACGTCGGAAAGCGCAAGCCGATGAGCGGTATGAAGCACTCCGTAGAATGGTGGGGTAAGGGCCGTGGTGTATCCAGAATCATGAGAAGAACTGGACAACGCCGTGGTGCACAAAACCCACACACACTTGGCGGACGCAGAGCTCACGGACCAAAGGTCGAGAAAGACTGGTCTCGAAAGTTGAACCGCAATGAGCGCAGACTTGCTCGCAATTCTGCTCTAGCAGCAACAACCAACATCGAGATGGTTTCCGGTCGTGGACACCGCTTCGCTGAAGAAATCTCTTCACTACCTATAGTACTAGGTGACTATTCCGAAAATGGTGAGAAGATTGACATTGAAGCATTCAACCTAAGCGGTGGAACTCGCAAAGTCAACGCAATCTTCGAGGCTCTAGGACTAGGAGACGACCTACGCCGTGCTCGTGACGGTCGCAAGATCAGAGCAGGAAAAGCAACCATGCGTGGAAGAGTCCACAAGACTCCAAAGAGCGTTCTATTGGTTGTTGCAAACAAGGATGGCCTAGCAAAGGCTGCAAGAAATCTTCCAGGCGTCGACGTTGTCGCCGCTAAGGACCTATCCGCAGAGCATCTAGCGCCAGGTGGAGATCTAGGTCGTCTAACTGTATTCACAAAGGCAGCAGTGGAGGCACTGAATTGAGGAGGTGTGATGAATGGTAAATCCGTATGATGTAATTATGCTACCTTGGATTACTGAGAAGGCAATGGAAGCAAGAACTTCCGGAAACCGCTTGGAATTCATCGTTCGCCGAAGTGCTACAAAATCTGAAATCGCTGAAGCGGTTGAGAAATTATTCGATGCTGAAGTTGACAAGGTCAACGTCCGCAATACCAAGAACGGAAAGCTAGCGAGTGTCAAACTTGCTGAGGGCTACTTTGCAGATGAGGCTGCAATGCGTCTTGGCGCATTCTGATGAGGTGATATCATGGGTAAGAGAACACGTTCACAGCGTAAGGGAAGCTCACCACGTTACCGCGTGGCAAGCCACAGATTCCCTGGTTCAAACACAATGCCACGTGCAACGGATGTAGTCGGTGAAGTCACAGAACTGGTTCACAGTCCTGTACACACTGCTCCTTTGGCACGTGTTAAACTACCAGATGGTCAAACAAACCTAGTTGTAGCAACAGAAGGTATCTCAATCGGTTCAACAGTCGCTATCGGTGACAACGTTGCTTTGAGACCTGGTAATATCACTTCCATTAGGAACATACCTGAAGGAACAGCAGTAAACAATCTAGAACTACGCCCAGGCGATGGTGGAAAGATTGCAAGAACTGCAGGTAACTCTGCTACCATCGAAGCACATCTTGACGGTGGCAAGGTAAGAGTCAGACTTCCATCAGGTGTCTCTAAGGACATGGCAGGTAACTGCCGTGCAACAATCGGAGTACTTGCAGGTCACGGCCGTGGAGAGATGCCACTTCGCACAGCGGGTGCTGCTCACTACAAGGCTAAGGCACGTGGTAAGTTGTATCCTCACGTAAGTGGTGTTGCAATGAACCCAGTCGACCACCCGCATGGTGGAGGTAACCACCAAGCTGTTCACGGTCCAAGCTCTGTTGCTCGTGGCACCCCACCGGGTGCTAAGGTGGGTAACATTGCACCAAGCCGCACAGGACGAGGCCGCGGCAAGAAGGTTTGAGGTGAGATAATATGGCGAAGAAGAAGAAGTCATTCATGACCCCAAAGGCGAGCAGAAGAAAGGCTCGTAAGAAGCGCACAACAGTAACAGGTCGCAAAAAGAAAGAATTCACCTACAGAGGATACGAGGTTGAAGAACTCAAGGCTATGCCAATTTGGCCACCTGAGGACGACCCGAGTGCTCCATCTGTAGTAACTCTACTAAGCAGCCGTGCAAGGAGATCTATCCGCCGTGGACTATCTCCAGAAAACGAGCACTTCATCGACCGTGTACGCCGCTCCACTGGACGCACTATCCGTACACACCGCCGTGACGTTCCAATTCTACCGGAATTCGTAGGTAAGAGAATTGCAGTTCACAACGGACAAAACTTCGTTGAAATCGATGTCAAGCCAGAGATGATAGGTCACTATCTTGGAGAGTTCGCATTGACCCGTAAGAGTGTAACACACTCCGGACCGGGTGTCGGTGCGACCCGCTCTTCGTCACACGTAGCATTGAAGTGAGGTGAGAATGATGGGTTGGAAGAAATCAGAAATGGACCGCCGCTCAAAGCGCAAGGAACTGCCACAGAAGGGTTACACTCAGTTGCTACAAGGCAGCCGCCTTGCAACAGCTCGTGTTAAGGAAGCAGATGTTCACGTAAAGCACTGCTTCGAAATCGCACGTGCCATCAAGCACCAAACCGCAGGAGAAGCAATCACTTTCCTAAACAACGTTCTGAAGATTGACAGCGACAGACCTGACATCCGAAAGAAGGCTGCAGCTGTTCCATTCAGACTCGGTTCTGGAAACAAGAAGCGCAAGCGCTCAGGACCGTCCATGGTCGGTCACCGCAAGGGCGGTGTTGGACCTGGTCGCTATCCTGTAAAGGCTAGCAGAATCATGATCAAGTTACTAGAAAGTTGCATGGAAAATGCAAGACACCAGTACGAAGACATCGATCCTGAAGAGATGGTAATCACTCACTGTGCTGCACACCGTGGTCCAATCAAGAGAGGATGGACGCCACGTGCTCGTGGACGTGCATCCCCTAAGAACCACTACCGAGTAAATCTCGAATTATTCCTAGAAGACTTCAGTGGAGTCGAAGACGAGTTGGAGGACGACTTCTGAGGTGAATATCATGAGCGACAATAAGAGTACACTAAGACAAATTATCGACCGTAACGTCGAGCGTCATTTGGTCAAGGAGTTCTTGATGAACAACACAAAGAAAGCAGGATTTGGTGGATTGGATATCCGCCGTACACCTGCAGGAACTGAGGTTATTGTCAAGGCAGAACGCCCAGGTATGGTCATTGGAAGAAAGGGTAAGATCATCAACGAATTGCAAAAGCAGTTGGATGAGAGATTCGGCATTGAGAATCCAAAACTAAAGGTCGACGAAGTCGAGAACCCGGCATTGAATGCACAGGTTATGGCTGAGAAGATTGCAAGCGCTATGGAGCGTGGTTGGTACTACCGCCGTGCAGGACACTCAGCAGCTCTGAATATCATGGAAGCTGGAGCACGTGGTGTAATTATCACCCTTGCAGGAAAGTTGACAGGTAGCAGAAACAGAACTCAGAAGTTCATTCGTGGGCACGTAAAGTATTGTGGAGAAACCGCACTAGAGCACATGGATGTTGGATACTCGGTCTGTATCAAGAAACTAGGTACAATCGGAGTCACTGTAGCAATCATGCGCAAGGGGACAAAACTACCACACGAAATTTCAATCTATTCTGAAGAGCAACTTCGCATGAACGCAGAAGAAGCTGGTGAAGAATCTGGAAGCGAGGAGGCATCACAATGACCCACGTTTCAAACAGAGAAATCGCATCAATGAGCGCAGAAGCACTCGCTGACAGACTGGAAGAATTGCAAGAAGAACTCTTGCAACTTCGTGCTGAACAATCACTTGGTGGTACACCGTCAAACATGGGTGCTTTCAAGGCAACACGCCGCTCGATTGCACGAATTAAGACCAAGATGGCATCCCAGTGATACAAATAAAATTAGAATAAATAGGAGGTGAATGAGAATGGCTGCAATCTGCAACGTATGTGGACTCCCAGATGAATTGTGCATCTGCCAGGAGATCGCTAAGGAGCAGCAAAAGGCCACCATCAGCACCGACCGTCGCCGCTACGGCAAGATTGTAACAAAGGTCGAAGGAATCGATGATTCCGCAATCGACATCAATCAACTTGCTAAACTTCTGAAGAACAGATGCGCAGCTGGTGGAACGGTGAAGGGCCGCGTAATCGAACTTCAAGGAGATCACAAGAAGAAGGCTGCAGCGGTACTTCAGGACAACGGATTCAATGTGGAGGTGCGATAAGATGGTTAGCGCTCCTCTGAATCAATCTTGGATTGGACGTAACATGACTGTTACATCTTCTCCAGATTCGACCTTTGTTGGTCGAAATGGTCTTGTCGTAGACGAGACAAGAGAAACCATCACCATGCTAGAAGGTGATCGTGAGGTCATCTTCGGCAAGAATTCTATTGAATTCAAAATCGGCGACAGCGATGTTGCCATCGACGGGAAGTTGGTACGGCAGCGTCCTGAAGATAGAATATACCGTAACAAAAGGAGTGAGTGATTACGATGCGTGACATCGGAGTTGATGTGAAGCCCCCTACCGGTGAGTGGGATGGAGATGAGAACTGCCCGTTCTATGGGTCCCTGCGCCTTCGCGGCCAGGTTCTAGAAGGAACGGTTGCAAATGTAGGAATGCAAGGAACAATTGTTGTCGAACGTGACAATGTTCGTTACATGCAAAAGTACGAGAGATACGAAAAGCGCACAAGCGCTCTATCTGCTCATCTACCAAACTGTATCGGTGGAGTAAAAGTAGGTGACCGAGTGAAGATTATGGAATGCCGTCCGCTTTCCAAGACAGTTTCATTCTGTGTTATCGAGAACAATGGAGGTGAAGCTTGATGCGTGGAATTGCAGGTAAGCAAACTCGTGGTCTGCCAACAATGGCAAGACTTCAGGTTGCTGACAACACTGGAGCAAAGATTGCTCAGTTGATCAATGTCCGCAAGTTAGGTGGAACCATGCGCAGATACCCTTCTGCAGGTGTTGGTGACCTAATCAAGGTCTCAGTAAAGCGCGGTACTCCAGAAACTCGCCGTCAGATGTACAACGCTGTTGTAATCCGCCAGCGCCGTCCATTCCGCAGAGTAGACGGCACATGGGTTCAATTCGAGGACAACGCTTGCGTAATTACAAACGAAAAGGGCGATGTCCAAGGTTCAGATATCAAAGGACCTGTTTCACGTGAGGCAGCAGAACGTTGGCCTCGTATTGCAGCAACTGCAAAGCAAATTGTATGAGGTGAATGGGATGGCAAAGAGTAGCAAACCAGGAAAGCAGCGTAAGGCACAAGCTAATGCGCCACTTCACGTAAAGCGCAAGAGAGTTCGAGCTCGCTTGCAACTAGACAAGCCAGACGAGCGCCTAGCAGGTCTACGTTCAGTCACTATCCGTGTCGGAGACACTGTACGTGTAGTACGTGGCGACTTCGCACACGGTGGAAAGAGAGTTGGTGGAAAGCGCAATGCAGACCCACTCTCCGGTAAGGTCCTAAGTGTAGATTCAAGCACAGGTCGCCTCTCAATCGAGGGTGCAACAGCGACCAAGTCAGACAACAGAGAAGAGGCTGTTCCGGTCCATGCCTCCAACGTCGTCGTCACAAAGTTAGACGAGACGGACAAGTTGCGAATGCAAAACCTGACCGCAGATAGGAGTTGAAAAGAATGGGAAGTAGCAGTCACTTGAAGCGTTTGGCCATACCAAGAAGTTGGCCACTTCCTCGAAAGACTACAATTTGGGTCACCCGCCCACGTGCAGGTGCTCACAGTCTTGAGAGATGTATGCCTTTGAACATTGTAATCAGAGATGTAATCGGTCTAGCAAGATCAACTCGTGAAGTTAGAAAGATTCTACACAACGGCTTGGCAAAGGTCGACGGCCGTGTTGTTAAGGATACTCGAAGAGGAATTGGAATCATGGATGTTCTAACTCTAGGCGAGGATAACTACCGCTGTGTCCTAGACACAAACGGTCGCCTAAGATACCGTCCAATTTCTCCCGAAGAGGCTACTTGGAAGGTATGCAGAATTGAAGGTAAATCAACTATCAAAGGTGGAAAGACACAGGTTCACCTTCACGATGGAAGAAATATCATTGTCGATGATGCATCAGAACACAAGACTGGTGACTCATTGAAGATTTCACTTCCAGAGCAAGAAGTGTTAGAGCACATCAAGTTCGGAGAAGGAACACGTTGTATGCTAATTGGTGGTGTACACGTCGGTAAGTTGGCAGATGTAACCAACTACATTGTAAAGCGTTCAAGCATGCCAAACGAAGTTGAATTTGACGGATTCGGTACAATTACTGACAACGTATTCACCGTTGGTGACTGCGCTCTACCAGGTGTGGAGGTGAGCCAGTGAGCGAATCAGTAAACCCAATGTCCGTACCAAGGATTTCCAAGGTTGTAGTAAACATCGGTGTAGGAGAAGGTGGAGACCGCCTATCCAACGCTGAGAAGGTACTAGAGTTGGTAACAGGTGTTTCACCGGTTAGAACCCTAGGTAAGCAGCAAAACCGTGACCTGAAAGTTCGTGTTGGATTCCCAATCGGATGCAAGGCAACTATCAGAGATTCAGATTCAATCAAGAAATTCTTGACTGATGCTTTCTGGGTTAGAGAGAACACAATTCCATCATGGAACTTCGATAAGTCTGGTAACTTGTCTTTCGGAATTCCAGATTACACAGACTTCCCTGAACAAAAGTACGATCCAGATATCGGAATTTTTGGAATGGATATCAACGTCGTATTAGAGAGACCTGGGCACCGTGTCAGCCGACGCCGACGCCGAAGTGCAAAGGTTTCCCAGAGCCACCGAACCAATGCTGATGACGCCAGAGCATGGTTTGCTGAGAACTATGGTGTCAAAATCTTGGAGGAGTGAAAATGGCACGAGACCATGGTGAGCAGATTGGAAGAACAAACGGATGCCGCAGATGCGGACGCCGCCGAGGAATGATTCGCCGTCACGGACTAAGACTGTGCAGACAGTGCTTCCGCGATGTAGCTCCTGAGATAGGATTTAAGAAAATGAATTGAGGTGATTATGAATGCAGTTCGACCCCCTTAATGACGCACTAACTAAGATATTCAACGCTGAGCAAGCTGGAAAGTACAACGTAGATTTGGCTCCAGCATCTAAGCTACTTGGTTCAGTACTAGAGATTATGCAAACCTCCGGCTATGTCGGAGAGATTGAGAAGAACGACGACGGACGAGGAGGCAAGTACATCGTTCAACTACGCGGCGCAATTAACCAGTGTGGCGTAGTTAAGCCACGCCACTCAGTTCGCCGCCAGGAGTTCGACAAGTGGGAAGGCCGTTACCTTCCTGCACAAGATTTCGGACTTCTGATTTTGACTACAAACAGTGGTGTAATGCATCACAAAGAAGCAAAGGAGAACCGCATTGGTGGTAAACTCCTAGCATATGTTTACTGAGGTGAGAAAATGGTAAAGTTAGATCGAATTGAACACACTGTGGAAATCCCTGAGGGAGTTTCCGCATCGATTGATGGTGACACTGTCACCATCACAGGGCCTAAGGGCAGCGTTTCTCGAGACTTTGTAAGTGCAAGGCACGACATTTTCCAAGAAGGCGGCGCTCTAATCGTTCGAATAGATGTTCCACGCCGCAAGGAAAGAGCACTTGCAGGAACATGGAACGCTCACCTAAACAACATGGTTAAGGGAGTAACAGACGGTTTCACATACACTTTGAAAGCACTCTACTCTCACTTCCCAATGACACTAGCGGTACAAGGAAACCAATTGGTGGTTAACAACTACTTTGGAGAAAGAGTACCAAGATCCGCAAACATCCTAGCAGGTGTTGACGTGAAAGTTCAGAACAAGACTGAAATCGTCGTTTCTGGAATCGATAAGGAAGCAGTTGGACAAACCGCTGCTAACATCGAGCGCTCAACCACTGTAAAGAAGCGTGACCGCCGTGTATTCCAAGATGGAATATATCTGATTGAGAAGGCATGAAGGAGGAATTGAGATGAGTGATTACGAAGATATGACAGTTGCACAACTCAAGGAGTTGCTTAAGGAAGCAGGACTTCCAGTCTCCGGAAAGAAGGCAGACCTTATTGCACGCTTGCAAGAAGGTGCAGATGAACCTGCACCGGTCGAGGAAGAATCCGCTGAAGCAGATGAAGAAGAGGAAGCAGAGGAAGAGTTTGAATCTGATTACGAAGATGAAGATGACTGGGATGATGACGAGTACGACGAAGAGCACATCGCTCGCCAAAAGCCAGTTCTCTCTGAAGAGCTCAAAGCCGCTCTAGCTCTGCGTGCTGCTCAGAAGAAGGCAACACCTTCCTTCCGCAGAACAGAGTGGTTCCGCTACAAGCGTCTATCCCGCTCTGGTTGGAGAAAGCCACACGGTATGGACAACAAGCAACGCCGCAATTTCAAGTACAGAGGTTCCCTTGTTCGAATTGGACACGGTAAAGTGAACGCAGCAAGCGGCCTACACCCGTCAGGATTCGAGGAAATTATGGTTCACAACACACGTGACTTGGACCAAATCGATGCAGAAACCCAAGCAGCAAGAATTGGTGCTACAGTTGGTGGACGCAAGAGAGAGAATATCCATGCTCGTGCTGATGAATTGGGAATCAGAGTGCTAAACCGCAGGAGGGAACGCTGATGCAGATTACTAACCAAAAGAAAATGGCTGCACAACTATTGAAGTGTGGTGTTCACAGAGTTTGGATTAACCCATCTTACCTTGACCAGGTAGCACAGTCTGTCCAAAAAGAAGATATCCGTGAGGCTATCGAAAATGGATGGATCAAGGCAAAGGCAGTCCAAGGAACTTCCAGAGTTCGTGCTCTAAAGCGCCAAAACCAGAAGAAGAAGGGACGCAGGAAAGGTCAAGGAAAGAGGTCTGGAACTGCAAACGCTCGCAATCCTCGCAAGCAGCAGTGGATGGCAACAATCCGTGCACAGCGCAGAACCTTGAAGGAAATGCGTGAAGATGGAACTCTAGAGCGCTCGCAATACCGCCACTACTACCTGAAGGCAAAGGGTGGATCTTACCGTTCGATTTCTCACATGAAAGCTCAGATGGGTGTCGAAGGCATCAAAATCGGAGGTGAACAATGATGGCAAGTGGACCAAGACAACGTAACCAATACCGTCGACGCCGCAGCGGTGAAACAGATTACCGCCGCCGTCTAAAGTTGCTAAAGAGTGGTAACTCTCGTGCAGTAGTTAGAATTTCGAACACCAGAACTGTTTGCCAAGTAGTCTCTTGGAAGGCAGACGGTGACAAGGTCGAAGTCTCTGTAACCGGAGATGACCTAGTATCTCGCTACGGTTGGCCAGAGTCCAACTCTCGCAAGAACATTCCAGCATCCTACCTTACCGGATACGCACTTGGAAAGGCTGCACTAGCAGCTGGACATGATGAGGCTGTATTGGATATCGGACTGGCTGCTAGCACAACTGGAAACCGTGTGTTCGCTGCACTAAAGGGAATGGTTGACGCAGGATTGGAAATTCCTCACGGAGATTCCGTTCTACCTGATGAAGACCGCCTGAACGGTGCGCACATCGATGATTCCTATGCTTCTGTAGTGGAAGCAACCAAGACAAAGATTGAGGAGGCGTTCTGAAATGAGTGATGAAGAGATAACTCAAATGGCACCAGGTCTGATTCAGGCTTTTGCTGCACAAGAGGAAAATGAAGAGCAAGGTGGACGCCGTCGCCGCCGCACATCAGCGGACGAAGCCATCTCCGCTTTGCGAACATGGACTCCAAAGACAAGACTAGGACGAGAAGTCATGGCAGGAAGAATCGTAACCTACGAGCAGGCTCTTGCTTCAGGACTTCCAATCCGTGAGGTCGAAATCGTAGATGCACTAATTCCAAATCTGGAAGATGAAGTTCTCAAGGTTAACATGGTTCAGAGAATGACTGACTCTGGCCGACGTGTAAGATTCAATGTCATGGCTTGTGTCGGTAACAAGGATGGATATGTTGGACTAGCAATGGCAAAGGGCAAGGAAGTTGCACAAGCAATTCAGAAGGCTCTAACCGCAGCCAAACTAAACCTCATCCAAATCCAACGTGGAAATGGTTCGTGGGAATCAAGCGTAGGACCAGGAACTTCCGTACCGTTCAAGGTACAGGGACAGGCAGGATCGACTCGAGTTACCCTAATGCCAGCACCGGCGGGTAAGGGCCTAGTTATCGGAGAAACAGGTAAGCGGGTTCTAACCCTAGCAGGTGTTAGCGACGTATTGTCCAGAACAAAGGGACAGACTCGTACCACAATCAACTATGCTGCAGCAACATTCAATGCACTAGCAGCAATTAACAGAACACGTGTAAGCGATTCACAAAGAGCAGAGTTGTTCATCCACAAAGGGAGGCTGTTAGAATGAGTTGGATTGTTGTAAGAGCACGTTCAGACGTAAAGGTCGAGCGCTCGATTAGAGAAACAATGGGTATGTTGAACCTAACTCGTGTCAACCACGCAGTTATCATTCCTGAAAACCCACAATACAAGGGTATGCTTCAGAAGGCTAAGGATTACATCACCTGGGGAGATGCAAACGCAGAGCTCATCGAGAAGATGATTTCAGAGCGTGGCCGCCTAGTTGGTGACAAGCCAATCACTGATGCAGATGTTAAGGAAGCAACAGACTACTCTTCAATCAAGGAATTTGCAGCTGCAATTGCATCTGGTGATGCAACTGTCAAGGACATGCCTGAGATGAAGAGAGTATTCAGACTACATCCACCACGTGGCCCAAAGGGTTGGGGTGGACTCAAGCGCACCTACGTAGTTGGTGGCGCTCTAGGACCTCGTGGAGAGGACATTTCGGCATTGGTCGAAAGAATGATTTGAGGTGATTTTGATGAGCAAAGCAAACAAGCATCGAGGACGTTGCCGCACACACGGAAGAGGCCACAAGGCTGGACGTGGTGCAGGTAAGCGTGGAGGACGCGGTAGAGCTGGTATGAACAAGCACCGTGTAATGACCCGTATCAAGTACATGCCTGGCCACTGGGGTATGCATGGATTCAACCGTGACCCAAGCCTAAGAACAGTCTACGTTACCTGCAATGTTGGTGACCTAGAACGAATGGCAGATGGCAAGGATTCAATCGACCTAACAGAGATGGGAATCGACAAACTTCTCGGATCTGGTAGAATTAGCACAGCACTTACTGTAACCGTTGAAGAATGGTCTGCGAAAGCGTCAGAGAAAATCTCCGCAGCAGGTGGTTCAATCGAGGGCGACGAAGACGAAGAGGAGTGGGAATGAAGGCCATGAATGGTTTTCATTAGACTTCTTTAATACGATAATAATCGGAGGAATGTAACATGGGCAAGCAATCAATCCCTTGGGCAGTTGGACTTACCGGTCTACTGTACTTTGGAATGTTGGGATACTGGCAATATGATGCATTCGAAACTGCCCTGTTTGGTTCTGGAAACGCTAGCCAGAACGCAATTGATGGAGCACTATTCGGATTTGGATTTGGTGTCGCATACGTGGCATTCATGATTTGGTGTTTCACCAGAGACCTTCCTGAAGGACTCAAAGAAGTACCAATTATCGGTCGCTACGGAAAGATGCTAGCATGGCTGACTTTCCTTGGCGTCGCTGTATGGTACTGTAGGCCGAATTCGATGTACGAAGGCACACATCAAGACCTTGTTGGATACCTCTTAGTAGGTGTTATTCTGCTTGGATTTGGTGCATCTGCAGCACTTGTTTGTTTCATGTACAGTGGCGAAAAGAACAGTAGACTATACGCTCTTCATCGATTCGTAGACACTTATCCTACAATCACTAAACCTGAACGACACGTTAGATTCAACGAGAAGTTGTGGACAACAACGCTAGTTCTAATCATTTACTTCGCAATGACAAATGTAATGATTTGGGGTCTATCAGGACAAGCACTCGACTTGTTCAGTGGTTTCCGTTCAATTATGGCAGGTGCATCTGGTACAATCATGCACTTGGGTATCGGACCAATCGTTACAGGTTCGATTATCATGCAGTTGTTCGCTGGTGCAAAGATCATCCGTCTAGACCTACAAGACTCAGAAGACAAGGCGATGTATCAGGGTGTACAGAAGCTGCTTGTTCTGCTGATGATTCCAATCGAATCTATTCCTCAGACCTATGGTTTCTTGGACCCAACTGAGAACCTAATCACAAACTATGGAATGGGTTGGGCTAACTTCGTTATCGTTGCCCAATTGTTCGCAGGATCTTACCTAGTATTCCTTCTAGACGAGTTGGTAAGCAAGTGGGGTATCGGTTCAGGTATCTCTCTATTCATCGCAGCAGGTGTTGCTCAATCTACCTTCGTTGGTACACTTTCACCAATGCCAGCAACATCTGGAATGAGTTACAGCCTACAGAACCCTCCTTCCGGAACGTTACCGATGATATTCTACATGTTTAGGGAGGCGACGAATGCCGAAATGATATCTCAAAACGGATTCGAAACGATATTGCTTACTCACGTGAATCCAGTTGCTGCTCTGTTCTCATCAGTTGTTGTATTCTTGGTTGTAGCATATGCGGAATCAAGCAAGTTAGAGTTGCCATTGACTCACGGAAAGGTTCGTGGTCATCGTGGTAAGTATCCAATCCGTTTGGTTTACGCATCTAACATTCCGGTCATTTTGATGGCAGCATTACTAGCTAACATCAACATGTTCACTCTACTGTTCTGGAACCATCCAACGCTGCAGAAGACGCCGATTCTTGGAAAGGAAGGGTGGGGTAGTATGTCCGAGTATATCGGTACTTATGAGCCAGGTTCTTCGACGCCAAGCGGTGGATTCGCATGGTATTCATCGATGGTCAACGGTGTTAATGATTGGCTGATTCCTCTATTGAATCAGCAAGGTGACATCTATGGTCACAGCCTATGGCAAATTGGAGGTCACGTAATCTTCTATGTCACGCTGATGACGGTTGGTTCGATGGTATTCGCAAAGTTCTGGATTGATACGACGAATATGGGTTCGAAGGATGTAGCAAAACAGATTGAACGCACAGGAATGCAAATCCCTGGTTTCCGTAAGAACCCTCTAGTTCTTGAGCGCATTCTTGAGAGATACATCCCTCCAGTGACATACTTCTCTGGTGCATTCGTAGGTTTACTCGCTGCAGGTGCAGACTTACTGGGTACGGTTGGTAACGCAACAGGTACAGGTTTGCTACTTGCTGTAGGTATTATCCTGCGTACATATGAGCAGATTCAGAAGGAACAGGCAATGGAAATGCATCCAATGCTAAGGCAGTTCTTTGGCGCTGAGTGA
>CAXPMI010000061.1:0-9246 GCA_964218365.1 Candidatus Poseidoniaceae archaeon | reverse complement strand
ATGTCTAAACCAATCACGGAATGGTTTTCAGACTCTAACAATATCTTCGATATTTCAAAACCTAAGCCAGAGGAACTACCTGTCACAACGACAAACAATTTGTCCATATTTCTCTGAGAAGTGATTGGAAAATAAAACTTCGGAAATCATATTTATCAAAACACATTGGCTGATTTAATGGGAATCATTAATCGAATCGAGGAGGAGATTAGAAGACTGGAAGAACAAATTCTTCAAGCTTCGACGTTTGAGGATAGAGATTCTGTAAACCTTAACGCACTTGTTTGCTTGTTAAGGTATGCAGCATGGAGAAAACCCGATGTTTTGAAACAATGGTTCACAAGAGAAGGTACTGAAACAACAATCAATCCAAAGGTTGTGAAAAGATTTAGTCTCTATGAAAAGAAAAAAAATCCGGATGGAGCACAATTAAGAATTCACATTTTTGATGACGCAGAAGAAACCGCAAAACACGATCATCAAAGAGATTTCATCACAATGTGCATTCAAGGAGCATACGAATATCGATATTATAGAGTAGATGAATGTGACAAAGGGGGAGTTGTTCAATACTTTAACAGAGTTGGTGGGGGTTTTGAAGAGGCAGATCCACCGACAAAGCCCGGTAAAATCGTGAGAGTAAATCACGTAGCTTGGAACGACTTAGATGGACAACTAGTAACTAAAAATCACGAATTACAATTCAACCCAAATGTAGGCCCACTATTTGTGAATAGTAATTGGATACATACTGTCCACCCTAAATATACCGAGGCCGATTCAGTGATTACAGTTCTAATTCGAAGACAAAGGGAAAAAAGAAAAAAGACCATTTTCATAAAAGGGCCTAAGGATAAAGAATTCAAAAAACAAAAGAAACCCTACCCTGCACCACCTGAAGAAATCGATAAGATGTTTGAAACGGTTAGAAGGGCCTTGGTCGGTGATGTAACAGAAGAATATTCTGGCGAAGGTTTTGACACTAACGCAATTACTGAATTCATGAATCCAGCTCAAAAAATAGTTAAGATCAGTCCTGATTTCATCAAAAACAAATCTAACCTGGATGAACTTACCAATTTTATGAAACTGAACAAATTTTCGTTCTGTCCAGTCGTAGAGGAAGTTGACGGTATTGAGAAATTTGTTAAGTTCATAGACCAAAAAGGAGACTCGTTTTTCTCCGAAGAAAACGATTGGATGTATAGCAACACTCCGATCCTATTCGGAATCCTCTACACTGTTCTTAGCAAGAGACTAATCATTCCTATTGTGAAAAAATCAACAAAGGAATTCCTCGGAATTTTATCCTTATTTGACATCGTGAAAAATGTCAAGCGGTTTGCAAAGATGATAATTGACGTATCGATAGACTCAGGTGACAGTAAGTCGATTCAACTTTGTGCAGAGCTAATATCTGGATTAAATGATCTTGAAGATATTGCAGAAGAAAACAGATACCACATTCGTGGAGAAAACCCTGAACTATTCAACAAAATTTTGACCCCTCTTGGCAAACTCATACTAAACAAAGAGCTTGCAAATCTCAAGATAAATGAAGAGATTTTGCCAAACGAATTAGAGACTTGGATTGACACAATATCAAACAATTTCTTCCAAGTAAATAACGAATGCAAATCTGTTGAATTCTTATCTGAGATTAAAGAAAGATGCGATTTCGATACTTTTGTAGAAAGGAACAATGATGACTCATTTACAAAAGTCAATCATGATTCATCGAAAGAAGCGCTAAACACCATACCGGAAACCTCCGGCCCGAGAGAGTTAGTTGAAGCAATCAAAGGTGGTCTTTGGCCAGTTTATGTGGATATTAAGTCCAAAGACAAAATAAAGATTGTATCAACTGATGAGTTATTTTCTCTCCACGCTGTTCGTGGTCTTGTTGATGAATTTGCAAAGGTAGAGGAAGATGAAAAAATCAGATTGCTAAATCGACTTTTACTCAAGTCGAACATGAAAAATCCTGAATTTAATTCTGACGATTTTAACGACGTAATGTCAATTTTTGAATAGGTTGCAAAATAATTCGATTATATCTAGCGATTTGAAATTCTAGAGATAATTTCCTTCGTTACAGATTTGATTCTAGGTTCGTGTTCTTGGAATTTAGGCCCGTGGCCTTCTTTGCTTCCTAAAATTGCGTGTAAGAATTCGTGATGGATAGTGAAGATTGCATCAGGAAGATCCGAAATCATGTGAACTCTAGATATCAGTATTCGATTTATCCCGTGCCTGTCTTCGTATTGGGTCCTTGGGCGATTTCTGCTCTTGCTTGAGTATGAACAGTAACCAAGCAGATTATCGCAGGGCTCTCTAAGGAATCCTAACTTTATGTGCTCCAATGCCTCAACATCAATATCTAGTTCAGGATGTAAATCCCTCATTCTAATCAGAACTTCATAGGCAATTGAATGGAGAAGCATCCTTTCGGTAATCGAACCGATTATCCTCGGTCTGTCAACTCTAGATCTTCCTCTCATCAACAATGGGAGGTTTGAGAAATTCGGGAAATAATCACATCATCCAGAAACTCAATCCGAGAATTACATAACACGCTAGAAGCATTGCACCTTCTAGCCAATTCGTTGTGCCATCCCTTAGAATAGAATTCGCTACAAGTACCGATAGGAAGGTTGCTGCGGTCTCAAGTGGGCCGAACTCTAGCGATAGGTCAACGCCCATTACCCAAGCGAGAACAACCATCAATGGAGCAACGAATACTGCGATTTGAACGCTAGACCCGATTGCGATTGCAAGTGATAGATCCATCTTGTCTTTGCCAGCAACGATTACTGCTGTGAAGTGCTCTGCTGCATTACCGAAGAACGGCAATAAGATAACACCGATGAAAAGGGTAGGCAACTTCAACTCGGTCGCTGCTGAATCGATCGAATGGACTAGAATTTCTGCCATCCAACCAACTAAAATTGTTGCAAGAATCAGCAAAGTCCAGGCATCTTTGTTCGTCATTTTAGGCTCTTCATGGTGAGCAGATTCGTCAGATGCAAAGATGTGGGCGTGAGTTTTCAACTGGAAGAAAAGGGCCAACGCGTAAACAACCAGTAGTACGACTGCGGCGTATCGAGATAACTTGACAATACTATCAAATCCTCCTCCGCCAATATTTACTGCTGCTGGAATCATCATTGCAAGAACTGCGATGAGTAGGAGTGAACCGCTCATACTCTGAGCCCTTTGATTGAATTCCTGCTTACTGTGGTTGATTCCACCCCAAAGTAGGGAAAGACCGAGTACCAGTAACAAATTACCAAGTATACTTCCTACTAAGCTCGCTTGTACTACTGTAATCATCGTCTCAGCCTGATCGACATTCGTTGCTGCCGTGTAAATTGCTAAACTAGCAATTATGATTTCAACTGCGTTGCCAAAAGTAGCGTTCAGTAACCCACCGAGTGATTCACTTGTTCTGAGTGCAATCTCTTCTGTTGCATGTCCCATCAGCAATGCTAGTGGCATAATTGCAATCATTGAGAAGAAGAAACTCATACCTGCATCGTGAGCAATCATCGAGAAATATACGGTGATTGGTACTGCTATTAGCAACCAATTCAGTTTATTCTCGAATGGACTAAACGACTGCAATACACCTATTTTGGGAGTTTCAGACTCCGAGATAAGAATCAGCTCCTCTTACGCTTTGGCGGTCTTCTTCTTGGGGCAGCACGACGTTTGCGAGGTCTCTTTCTTGGAGCTCCGCCTTCTTCCCAATCTACTTCCTCGTCATCGTCATCATCGTCGTCGTCGTCATCGTCATCTTCGTCATCGTCATCAGATGCCTTCTTCTTACGACGTCTCTTAGGTTGAATTGTATTGACTGCAAATGGGTCGTCTTCATCGTCCTCAGGTGCTGACTTTTGTTCCTCTTTCTTTTCTTCCTTAGGAGCAGTTCCAGTGATTGCTGCCATATCTGGTTCTGATGATGTTCCAATGAATTCATTCATCCAATCATCCCCGGCATCATCATCGTCACCCTTCTTCTTCTTCGGACCAGACATTGCTGTTGTAATGACCACCAGTGACACAAGTACAGCTAGTAGTGATACACCTGCTGTGACCCATGCAATCATGTATGGAGGGTCTGTTGCATTCAGTTCAGGATATATTGTTTCAGGTTCTTCTGCAACGGGGTTTGAGTACTCACAAACCGTAGAACCGTCAGAGACTCTTTGTCTGCAGAAATCTGTAACGAATTGGACTTTAGTCGTCCTTTCATTTCCTGCTGAATCGACAGCCTTTACTGAAACCTCGTGGACACCTGGAAGGAAGTTGCCAGAACTGAAAGACATCTCGAAGGTCCAATCTCCATCTTCATTGATGGTAAGACCAGTTACATTTCTCCATGGCTCTGTGACAGATGAAGATGTTCCATAGTTTTGAACAAATCTCATCTTCATGTCCACGATTCCTACATCGTCTGTTGCTCCAGCAATTACCTTGATTGAATTTCCATATAGGTACATAGCACCATCATTTTCAGATGTTGGTGAGAAAATTGTCACCGTAGGTGATTTAGCATCAATAGAGAATTCGGTAATCTCTCTCTCGACATTGTTCAGAACCATGTCAGTAAGATTGATCGAAATCAACAAATCTCCAGCAGTTGTAGATGAAGAGATTGTGAAACTCTGGAAGTATTCGGGGCCTTTTTCTGGGTCATTTGTATTCTGTGAAAGAAGTACCATTGCTGTCTCAGCACCACCAGTTAGGGACTCTCCTGCAGATGTTGTGATATTGATGAGGGGGAAATCATTCAGTAGTTCAGAGGTCTCAATTCTCAACGTGTATTCTCCCCTGACAATTGAATTGTCTAGCAAAGGAACACCATCTTCATCAGTTATACTATACGTGATTGTAGGAGCTTGTGTGTCTTCTGTAACCATCAATGCGTTACCACCAATACCCGGAAGAATTTGCGGGTTTATGTTTCCAAAAGAGTCTGCTACGATTACTGCATACCAAACATCTCTTTGGGTATCCAGGGGAACTGGAATCTGTCTGATCATTGTTGCGAACTCATTCTCAGGAATTGCCTCTTCAATTAGTTCCCATCCAAGGTCCGTGTAATTTGATACAGCGAACTCTGAGTCACCAAAAGGATCTCCAAAGTGACGGTATAAGGAGTATGTTTCACCATTTTCTTGGTCAGTGTTAAACCACTCCAAATCGACGATTTTCAACTCTCCAAGCATCATAAGGTTGCTAATTCTAGCCGGGTTAGGAGATTGTGTGTCCTCAACGATAGGTCCATCCCAATTCTGTACCAATTCCTTGTACATCATGGTACCATTACATCCTTGACAGTTGTAAAGAGCCTCGCTCGTTACGAAATAGTGAGTGTTTGATGAGATTACACCGGGGTCGAGTTGAACATCAAACTGTTCTACTCCATCTGGGACACTGCCCATCCAAATCATAGACATGTTTTCTTGGAATTCTGCACCTTGAACTCTCCATGCCGCTCTCCAAATGTGATATCTTTCTCCTTCAATACCAACCTGGTCGGTCCATGTAACTCTAGTTGTTAGGTTGCCGATGAACTCAGCCTTTACGTTAGTTGGCTCCTTAATCCAATTCTCATCTGAATCTTCATCAACATCATCACAGGAATTTGATGATATGTCGGTGTTGTATGCACCATATTGGTCTACGACGACAACACAATAGATGAAGTTACCAAATGTGTTGTATGGTACATTGTAATAGAATACGAATGAACCGTCGCCATCGGTATCTGCTGCTTCTGCAACCGTTGCAATCAACTGAGCATACGGGTCATTTGTTGATGAGAAATATTCGCCATGCCTGTAAATCTTGTAGACTTCATTCTCCTCTGAAAATAGTCCGTCCCAAGCAATTGTGGTATATCCAGTTCCGTTCTCAAGTGGATTGAATAGGGCCTCAACGGTGGTGACATCGTTTGGAGGAGTATTATCTTCAAGCAGTGAAGATGTCATAGCGTTACTTGACAGGAATCGGATGTCCTCGTAATCGCTACCGTTCTCAGTCCAATTTGGCAAGAGATAGGTCACTGAGTAGTAGACTTCTCTGTTGGTCTGAGGAGGGATATCAAGAACGTAATTTGTTGAGGTTGATGAGACAGTAGCAACCTTTGTGACATCAGGATTATTTGGAATGAACAAACTATCTGCATTTGCTCGGGTTATCTGGAAATTGGTTTGCCATACGTTGATCTGAAGAGCGTCTGGTCCTGTTTCAGGTAGAATAGGGTACAATGAATTGTAATTAATCCATTGTATGGTCGTCTGGCTTGCTCCAGGGTCAAATGTTGCTTGAACATTGAAAGGAGAACGGATTGGTGTTGTAATTTCTGTTACTGGTTCAAATAATGAACTCGCCCCGAAATCGAGTGGTGATGTAATTGTGCCATTACCAAGTTCTGTCGTAATCGCGTAGTAAAAACTGCCATTTGTTCCGGCTCCAACTTGGTAGGTTACCTCATGAGTACCCAATGCTTCTCCTCTGCAGTCGATGCTTTGAGAAATGGCTGCTTGGTCACAAGCGATTACAGATGTCCATGGATTTAGTGATTCTATATTTGCTGGTGTAATCTGAGCTGTGTGACGATACAGGTGATATGTCGCATCCCACAATTCGGAGTAAAGGTTGAAGTTACCTGCTGTATCCTCAATATTTCTCCAACTAACGGTTGTAGTCTCACTGACATTGTCAAATGAAACCGTGATATCTTGCGCCTGTAATTCACTCGGAATGCCGACATCAGCACTAACTGTGTTCAACATCGGAAGTGATGATACAAGCAATATGGAGAGGACGAAATAGGTCGTCCTGCGATTTCCTCCGTTCAGCATCCTGCCACCCATCACTTCTATGCTTTCTGTGATTCGGTTATGAGAGTACCGCCGTAGGCGGTGTAAACCACGCTTAGTTTGGACGTTTTCATCACCCTCGGTAATTAAACACTCATTCATCAGTATTTTCTTTACCCTTCGGAGTTGATAGAGGCTTGGTTTTGTCTAGAGCCTGCAAATCTGCCTTTGCTTTGAAAAATCTAACAACGAATGTGTAAATTCCGCCAAGTCCAGAAATTGCAATAATCAAAGAAATTGGATTGATTTCAATATTGTTCCACTCACCCCAAGAACCGTAATCCATGTATGCCATAATCGCAGCACCAAGAAGTGCTGCGAAGGTGAGAACCATTCTATCTGCACGGCTAAATCCACCGTAATTCCTGCTGCCCGCGACCGCCTGTGCTTGAGTCCCCAGATAGGAGCCAAACATTGCAAACATTGCAGCAGCCCAAGCCAATTCTGCATGACCAAACCAAACTATGTTGTAACCAAGGGCGAGAACCCAAACAACGTCGAGAACTCTGTCAAGGGTGTGGTCGAGATAATCTCCCCATCTTGTAACCTGGCCTGTAGCTCTTGCTAAGTTACCATCAAGGCCATCTAAAGCCATTGCAGCAGCCATCAAAACTGCCGCTCCAATAAACATCAGTGCTCCTTCTTGACCCGTCCCTGCGTTCATCATTAGCCAAGCAGAAGCTAGGCCGGTTGGAAGGGTCAGCCAAGTAAGGGTTGCAGGATTAACACCCTCTAATTTTGACACTAGGGGTTCGCTCAACTGCTTGAACAAATTACGCCCCTTTTCAAGTGCCATGGACTATGCTAGGTCGTTTACCGTCTTTGTTACTTATGGTTCAGAGAGCCAATCTATTGCAATATCAGGAGTTGTATGATGTGGGCAACCTGCTGAAATCCAATCTTCGACGTCCTTTCCTTCGTAAATTGGCCTCACATCATCAAGGAGGTCATTCCATGGCCCTCCTAGCATCTCGACCTCTACATTAGCGCGAATTTTCTCTTCTGAATATCCCCTCTCTGAAAGTCTAACTCGCAGCTCACTAGGCTTGCATCTTACAACAATTAGAGCATCTACTGGAATAAAGTGTGCAAGATGTCCATCGATTAGTGTAAGTGTAGCTGGGTTTTTCCAAATCGCCGATAACTTCTCGACATCAATTTCTGCTGCCCCGTCTTCACCTATTTTACCGAGGCAATCATTCTCCTCAGCATAATTTTTCATCGAAATGACTGGTAGTCCTAACTTAGAACACAATGTGGTTTTACCACAACCAGGTGTGCCGATTACTCCAATTGAGCGCACAACCTGTTCTTCCATATGATGTGCTGTGGTGGCCAAGTGTTAAACATCATGCCTCGATTAGGCGAATGAGATTCATGTTTGGAGCGGCTGACCCAGAGCAAGCAATCGCCCAACTTGAGGCGTATTACAGAGAGGGACGAGGCGAGCGAGCAGAAGTGATGGCCTCGGCTTTGGTAGACCAGTTGATGGCTCAAAAGGATAGGGATGACGACACACAAGGAATACTTGTGAAAGGATTGAGAATCCTTGCTGGAGTATTGAATAGTAGGCAAAAATACAAGCGTGCTAGAATTACAATTGGGTTGCTTCACAAACATCGAAATAAGCACGGGAAAGCTGTTGGCCACGATCTAGTTAATGCCGCTGCGGATTACCATCTCGCAGGATTTATTCACGCCAATGCGGGAAAAAAGAGCGCAGCAAAGAAGGCATTTTCCAAGTGTGAAAAACTACAACCAGGGCATCTGGCAGCTGCTTTGGATGTTGCAGAACAGTGTGGATACGTGAAAACCTTAACCAAATTATACCCTTTAGCAGGCCCTGTTATCAGCAGAAATGGTACATATATCCTGGAAATCGAAGGAAGACCTGCTGCTGATGCCAGAAGAATTGGTGCGATTTTAAGAGGCGAAGTACAGGCGGATATCGAACGCCAAATATCGGCGATTATGGCTGGTGAACAGGCTGCAAACGCAAGACTGCAAGCCGCAGTTGATTCCCTTGTCCCTACACATGATTACCACACGTACAGCACAAACTGAATTTGTAATTGGTAGCGGGAGATGGATTTGAACCATCGATCTACGGGTTATGAGCCCGTCGGTCTAACCAAGCTAACCTATCCCGCTGTTATCCCGACGGCGACAGTCTCTATTCTTGAACCCACCGACCCGATTTTTGTCAGTAATTAACGGGAGGTTTTTGGATAAGTACCCTCTAGGGTATATCGATGAAGGCGAATTTCCGTCTAATGGCCGTGACTTTGACTCTACTTAGCGCTAGCCTTGCAGGCTGTATTGGGGGAGATGATGACACAGGAGGAGAATACTCTGG
>CAXPMI010000060.1:0-98277 GCA_964218365.1 Candidatus Poseidoniaceae archaeon | reverse complement strand
ATGGAAGTAAATCGAAATAGGAGGTATGAGATTTCTCAAACAATTGCAAATTCCCTGGAAAACCCACTCGTGCAGAGAGGTTTTGCAACATTTGGTTCGGTTGTAACTAAGGATATGTCTCCCGAGGAACTAATGGGATTGACTAGGGAGCAAAAAGATGCTACAAACGCTGTAATTGTTCTAATGGCAAACCATGCAGTAATGACATTCAATCGAAATCTCTCTTTTGAGATTGTATACTCATTTTACAAGGGATACCTTACCTTGATTGGCCCAAGTATGAGGAGAATGATGGAGGTGGTAGAATACGGATATTCTATGGCAGAACAAAGTGCAATCACACTAGAGGAAGGAATGGGTACTTTCCACTGGGTAATCTGGCTTCTTGACAGACTAGAAGAGCATGAATCACCCGAGCAGTTCAAGCCTCATATCAATCAAACTAATTGGAAACCCTGACTTCCAAACCACCTATATTAACGCCCTATCATAACTGAAAGCCGGCGATAAGTATTTGTCCGCCTTTTGAGAAAGGACGTTCATGCAAGTAAATATGAACGACAGTAAGTTTGCTCGATTTGGTACGCTATGTTCGCTTTATTTTTCTCAAGGTGTGCCTTGGGCTTTCATCGCAGTAGCTTTTGTGGCATATCTAGTTGGACATGACACCTACGATATTAGTGACGATGAAGTAGCAGCTTTGACATTGATGGGAACTTTGCCTTGGATGTTTGGGAAATTGATATTGGGTCCAATGATTGACCGTTTCCAATCATCAACAATGGGCAGACGCCGCCCATGGGTTTTGTTTTCACAGTTTGGAATGATCGTTACAATGGCTGCGTTTTTACTAATTGATGAGCCTGAAACTGACCTTGCGGCAATAGGTATGTTTTTCTTAATCCACAATATTTTTGCTGCTTTGCAAGATGTGAGTTCTGATGCATTGGCAGTAGATGTACTAAGAGAGGACGAGGTTGCTTTAGCGAACGGTCTAATGTTTGTGTCCAAAGGATTTGGGTTCATGTTTGCAGCGTTGGTTCTCGGAAATATACTGATTGATTCAGGATTCCAATCAGCACTTAATGTACAGATACCTCTTTTGTTTATTCTTATGTTAATTCCATTCTTTGTTCTTGAAAAAGAAGGAGACTCGCGCTTCCTTGGTGGAACAACCGAGAATAGTCAAAATCAAAACTCTTCGATGAACTTTGGTGAACTGAAGGATGGCCTATTAGGAGTCTTGAAGGAATCATCAACAAGATGGGCATTATTACTCGCTGCAATCGTCTGGATTGGTGGCGGAATGGGAGGGGGAATGGGCATTATCGACATGCAATTCCCATTCGTATTTGTAGAGGATTTGGGATGGTCTGAAGAAGATTATCTAGCACTCAAAGGGGCCACTATATTCTTGATGACGATGATAGGATTCTTGGTTGGTGGTTTCCTAGGTAAGAAATTTGGATCTCATAAGGTAATGATGTATGCAGTAGGTGTTGGAACAATCATGACAATCATATGGTCAGGCCTAAGAGGTAACTGGAGCAACGATTCATTCATGCAATCTTATTGGATGATTTGGACATTTGTTTGGGGAATTGTAGGAGCTAATCTCATTGCTCTATTAATGAGCCTAACCTCAAGTGAACTCGGTGGTACACAGTTTTCATTGTACATGACTGCAATAAACATAGGTGCAATCACTGGCACGATGGTTTCGCCAAAACTACTAGAATTGCTAAATGATAATTATCCAAATCTGTTCATTGTTGGAGCAGCATTCCAAGCAATTGTGCTTATTGTATTGATTATGATGAGGGATAGTGTTGAAGCTGCGGGATCTAAAACTGAAATCTCGATTGAGGCTGAATGATTAGTCCGCTGCTCTGGAAATAACGTGGATTGTGCTGCCTTTCTCTAGGTTAGCCTTCACGTCTACTGCCCATGCGTCAAGAGACACGTTGAGAATCGCAACCTCGTCTCCTTGCTGCAAAGTATTGTAGATGCTTGGCCAGGAATTATCCCATCCCTCTACTGTTACTCTGCTTGTTTCATCCAGTAATACCAGTCCTTTGCGAGCCCATGGCTTACCGTTCTTGCCAATACCAGACTTGAATGTGGTATATGCAACTCTACCTACTATGTTCCAGCGAGCTCTAAAGTCGAACAAACCAATATCGCCATCCTCGCTATATTCTGCTTTTTCAACCCTAGCATAAGGGTCTACTTTCAACTGCAATTCGCCTTTCCAATTTGTTGATGGTACAACGTCAACAAGCCTCACAGTATCGCCTTTCTGGAGATTCTCAGAGTAAGTAAGTATTCCTTCACTTTCCTCTGCAACAATTCTGACAAAGGCAAAGCCTCCATCTTTTTCTATCGTGATATTTGGTGGTTTATCGGGGACATTGGTTACACTGAATACCTCTGCAAAGATACTAACTCTAGGTACTAAATCTGCAAAGGCAGTCAAATCATACTCCTTTAGGTCACCAGGTGGTTGATGAACACCACCACTTGGCAGGTCATCATCACCCGTACCATTTGGACATAGTGCAGACCAGTCACAAGTAGCACACCTAGACTCATCTGGGTCTTCGATTTTTACACCGCCTTCACCAAAGCCTCTGAGGGCTCTTGGGATTGGTGGGCAATCTTCGATTGTAACTTCTGAACCTTTTATTTCATGCCACAGGTCACTCAATTTCTGTTCTAGGATATCAATTTCCTCTGCATTTGGAACCGTTACTTCTTTTCTGACTCCGACTCCTAAATACCACACCTCAAGTGCTTCTGGAATCTGACCTTCATGGGTGATTGACCAAAGCATAGCATAGATTCGAAGTTGCTCGACATAGTTTCCACTTCTGTCTCCTCCACCTCTACTGGCTTTCAGATCCATGATTCGAATCCTTCCCCCGTGACGGTAAACCAAATCATATTCTCCTTGGAACCAGTGTTCTGGATGAACAGCATTTAGGGAGAATTGTGGAGCATCTGGGTCAACAAACCATGGCCTAGCAATTTCCCAAGCTTCCACGAGGCTACATTCACCAATTCTAGCGAGTGGATGGCTTCCCTCTTTTACACGGCCATCAGGAGCAGGAATTGCAAATCTCTTGCCTTCACGCCATTCTGTTAATTCTGAGTCTGAAATTGAGTTCTTGCAATCCATGACCTCATCCATGTGCATTCTCAACGCTGTTACACACATTTCACGGTAAACATCCATGTCATAATCATGCCAATTACCAGATTTTCTTGCATCTTTGGACCATTCCTCATGCATCTCATCTCTAATTTTTGGCCAGTGTACGTTTACTCTAGACTCACACCAACCAAGGAAATCATTCGGTACTTCATCGTCGAATAATGGGAGTAAATTGTCGGCCCCGTTTTTCATTACATCAAGAGGCGCATTGGCGAAAACAAGCCCCGGAGATTCTATCAGAACCCTGCAAACACATTCTTCCACAGCCCTTCCAAGGAATAGCGGTGGAGTCTGAGGGAATTTCAATCTCATTTTGTTTTGGTAATACCAGAGCCTTGGACAGTCTTCCCAAGTATTGGCTTGAGAGGCAGATAACCTGTTGAATCGACCAACTTCGTCAGTCTCGGGGTCTGCACTCCTCACCGGCATGATTGGCTAAGCCGTGAATGGAGTCTATTCAAGCCTTCGATTTGATTTCGATTCTAGTTGTTCTGGAATCAATCCTGAGTTGAACCAATCCTTCTCTCCATCCTAACTCTGCAGATGTGATCTTAATTTCACAGCCCGGACTAATAGAGAGAAGTGTACCGTTTATTGCAGAACCAAAAGCTACGACTTCAGCAACCCTTTCTCCGTCCCAAAGATGGAACGAAAGCATCGACCATGGTCTTCCGTCACTTCTTTTACCGTCTCTTTTCGAGCAAGATAACACAATTCCCTGAACATTTGCTTTCGTTCTTAGCATGCCCATTCTTGTAAGTTCGAGTTCGGATTCTACCTCGATTGAGGAAGACTCATCGAGATATAGTCGCGGCTGACCTCTCCAAACACCAGGAAGTGCTCCCACGATTACGACATCGTCTTGCGGCGAATCGTGCATACCAGGATATGAATTCGGTTGGCTCTCTTCTAGAGTTACCATCTTGTCGCCTGCTTTGATCATAGCACCTAATACAGGCTCACCGTAATGATTCGGCAATGGACCCCAAGCACCTTGTAGTCTGCCTTTGACATTCACTCTTGACGGAATTGCAGATAACGGCTCGCAAGGCATAATGATTTTTGGAGCAGAATACTCTACTTCTGAAATTGAACACCAAAAACATCCACCTGCTTCACCATCACATGGTGAATCTAGAGGGAATTGATTGTCCGTACTCCATCCTTTCATTCTATCATGGATACTTCTGTACTCACTGGTTGTCAATGGGTTAACATCGATAATTTTCCTCAACCCATTCGTTAGATACCAACCTTCCAAGCCATCGCATTCTGTATCATGGGTTTCGTTCCACAACCACGCATAGAAATTCAGTTGGCCTGACAGGGATGTTGCAAATTTTCCAGTACCGTCACCCATTTTTATGTCAATTATTCGAGTTCTACCATCCCATCGGTGTACTAGGTCACACTCACCAGCAGCCCATTTTCCTGGGTGATACATTCTCTGTGGTTCTGGATTCCTTGGGTCCTTTACCCAAGGACGAGCGATTTCCCAAGCGTCTTGCCAAGTAATTTCATTGGCGAACTTGTGCGGCTCATTTTTCCAAGAAATCATGCTGTTTGCTTTTTCTGGTTGAGTAAAATGCGGAGGAGAATCCCATCTAGGAGCAGGTATGTCGAATTCATAGACACCACCGCCAGCATCGTAGCAGGCCTGAACTTCCTCTAATTGCAGAGAAATACCGTTTTGCAACATTTGGGAAACTAACTCCAAATCAAACGATTCATCGAAGTCTCCTTTAGACCACATTGCTTCATCAAATACTGCTCTTCCATTGTCTAGAGCCTCTTTGGCGTGGCCTTCGATTAAACTCTCAGCCCAACTTTTCAATTCCTCTATAGAATCAACAGCAGGAGCCCTTTTCATGAGTATAGAACAAAATGAATCCTCAACTTCAATACCCATTACTTGATGAGGAGACAATGGCCCTCTCAAACCAATTCTGTAATTCAGAAACCACTGCTTTTCACACCTCTGGAAGGTTGTGAGTGATGATGCGGAAAGTCTGCCTCTCGCCCTACCAATAGATTGGGCTTCTGGAGGCACCTGTGCTGGCATGTTTACAACACCTCAAGAATCGAATGAATAGTAATCGCCTTTGGCACGCTGCTCTCTATCCTTTCTGCTGGCTTGTTTGTTTATTCTTGGGCGCTTTGAGTCATGGTCTCGCCGGAAGGTTACGTCTACACCACCAAGGAATCTGTTCATTCCAGTTCTAAGTTGGAATGGACCTTCTGCCATACCATGTTTTCCGCCTTCTCCTTCGAAAACTAGTAGTGAATCTGAGACGATATCGATGAAATATACGTCGTGGTCGATAACGAATGCAGCCTTTTCATTTGACTCCATAGTTCTACGGATTGCCTTTGCAGCCTCCATTCTAGCATTCGCATCCAGGTGTGCGCTAGGTTCGTCAAGGAGATACAAATCAGCTTCTCTTCCCAGACAAATCGAAATTGCCACGGCTTGAGCTTCTCCACCAGACAAATTGTTTACTTGCTTGGCAAGTAACTCGTCTACTCCAAGAGCCCGAATGACATTTACGTTGTATTCACCACTTCTCCATTTTGGGCCAACTTCCGCATCTAGCCATGTTTGTACTGTACAATCCATATCGGTGTCAATGTGTTGAGGCTTATATGAGATTGATGCGTCTGCAGTAACCCATCCCTCATCGTATTCGTGCTCACCGGCTAAGATTTTGATCATAGTGGATTTGCCAGTTCCATTTGGTCCTACAACACCAACAACCTCGGCTTGGTGGACTTTTCCTTGTCCAGTTTTAAGATTGAAATTTCCGAGGGACTTCTCAATATCGCCCCATTCAACAACTGGGTTTCCTAATTCGTTAGACCTGTCTGTATGGGTTTGGAACTTAATCGGCTTATCCCTAATTCTGACATTCTGCTCTACCAAGAATCCGTCAAGATAGGCGTTGATTGCCTGTCTAGTAGAACGTGCTGGAGTGAATATTCCAAAGGCTCCTTTCTTCCCGTATACTATGTGGACCAAGTCTGCTAGAACATCCAGAACTGCTAAGTCGTGTTCGATAACAATAACTCGAGAGTTTTCAGATAGTTCCTGAATAATTTTGACGATTCGCATTCTCTCATGAATGTCAAGATATGATGATGGTTCATCAAAGAAGTAAACATCTGCTTCCTTTAGTAGTGTAGCGCAAATTGCTACACGTTGAAGTTCTCCTCCAGATAATTGGTCAAGATTTCTTTCTAATAGATGGTCAATTCCGAGTTTTTTGATCATCTCCTCATAGACACCCCTTTCATCGACAGATGAGAGCAATTGTCCAACTTTACCTTTGACTGCCTTTGGTATGTGGTCAACATATTGTGGCTTCAGTGCAACTGTGATATCAGATTCGCTTACATCCACCAAGAAATCTCTCAACTCACCTCTCGGAAGACTAGAAATTACGTCTTCCCACCAAACTTCATCCGCTTCAAAATCGCCTAGGTTTGGTATTATTGAACCACTTAGGATATTGAAAGCCGTAGATTTACCCATGCCGTTGGGACCAAGTATGCCAACAACAGATTCCTTTGATGGAGTTGGTAATCTGAACAGTCTGAATCCGTTCAATGAGTATCTGTGTATCATATCACTTTCTAATTCAGAAGGTAATTGAGTGATTATCAATGCGTCATGTGGACACTTGTTGACACAAATCCCACAACCAATACAAAGTGATTCTGAAATGTGTGGTTTGCCTGTTGATTCATCCATGACGACGCATTCTTGCCCATTCCTTACAGGGGGACAGAATGTCATACATTCATCCATGCATTTCTTTGGTTGACAATTGTCTTCCTTCAGAACTGCTACTCGCAAAATAATCCCGCCTAGTTATGTGGTTGAATGTTATGTTCATCAATCAGCCGGTTGAATATGGCCTAAATCGCCCATTGGAGGCGAATGCAATACCGACCAGAGGCCGTGTATCAAACAAGTCCCTTAACGTGCTCGTGTCCGGAAATAAGCTTGGTTGTGCATGGAGTTGGGAACTTCATGCTAGCCTTGCGAAGAGCGTCTTTTGCGACTAGGTAGTGTTCTGGAGTGAACTTGAGGGAGATGATTCTTTGCCCACGCTTTACTCTAGCTGCGGTTCCGACATTCTTTCCGAATGCACATCTCATTCCCTGAGATACACGGTCAGCACCTGCTCCGGTAGCCTGCTTGTTCTCTCTTAGAACGTGATGAGGATAAGTGTGGATTCTCAGAGCATAGTTCTGTGCACCAGCAACCTTTCTGATGGTTGAGTTGGAGATAACACGTGCTGCTTCTAGAGCTGTGTGCCTGATTTGGCAGGACTCATCAGCGATAAGGTTGAGTTCCATAAGGAACTGGCCTGTCTCAGCAGCACGGCGGTTTCCAACGTGGAATTGCATAATTCTGTTGTTTGGAACACCACCGATATACTTGCGTCGAGTATATGCTGGACCTTTCAGTCTGCGGTACATCTTTGCGGGCTTACGTGCCATGCTTGATACCTCCGGGCGAGTTTGCGACCCACCGTCCCTATATGACCATACCGATTGCATATTTTTGCCAACTGGAAGGGTAAAGGTCATGTTTGGCCTATGTTTAGAGGCACACGATGTCAGGTTGGCGCAGGCTCCTCGAGGAAGAATCTGAGCACCAATGGCTATCTTTTGCAGTGTTCAGTATAATCGTCATTATTGGCTCGATATTAATCGATTGGTCGAGCGATTTGTCTGGTGTACAAGAAGGAAGTTCACTGGGAGTCAATGGACTTGTAATGGACTCAACAGACGATTCTGTTCTGTACCAGAGCGAAGATGGAAATATCATCAATTACAAAGGTCATGAAAACTCAGCACAGTACGCTACATGCTTGGAAGAATATGAAGATCTGACACTTGCATGCCTCGGAACTGAAGGAATGGTAGCATTCATTGGAGACGGTGGTCCGGAGTGCGATACGGAATGGTGTCAGTTTAGTATTGGAGAAAACCTCACAGCATCACAAATTTCAGGCAATGGCCTGGCATTACTTCTAATTGTACAAGATGGAACAAGTGATTCTCTCGCTGCGATTTGGTATGGCGATTCAAATCCACAACCAGTGGTTAGCGAGTTTGAAGAGACAATGTATCTGGAAACAATCATTCCAACCGAAGAAGGATGGTTAATCGGAGGCTCCTGGCAAGCACCTCCGAATTGGCTAGGTTCTAATCCCGCATCTCCACCAAAATATGAATTGATAATTAAGGCTACATGGGACGGTATTGCGGCTCCTGCGATAGAGGTTGTTCACGTTGGGGGAGAAGGTGTAATTCATGGATTATTTGAAAGCGAAGACGGTTACCTAGCAACCGGAACTTCAGATACTTACCTGATCTCTGAAACCAGTGTTGAAGCGATTGGGCTTTCGAGCCGAGTTGCTACCGATGACAACAATGGGAATGTTTGGCTATTCGGAGATATCGGCTCCAAAACTGTCGCGATTGTTTCTGGAAATGAAATTACTGTCGAGAAACTACCCGAGCCGTTGAAAATTGTCCCAGCATATGCAACTTGCGATGAAGATGGAATGATTTCTGTACATGGCTCAGATTATAATGACGAAGTTTCTGCTTTTTCTATAGATAGCAATGCTAGAACCTCGTTCACAAGCCTTAGAGGAATTTTAGACCTCGGATTTATTCTCGTTTCTCTGCTGATTTTATCCATCATGGGTTGGAATATCAGCGATGCCATACGTAAGGGAGAAGTTTTCTGATTTTTGTTCAATCAATCAACTTCTTCAACATAAATCAAGGGCATTATTTACGAACCCCCTCAAATGTCGTGTAAGCCTAGCGCAAGCGATGGATGTGTACTGATGGCAAAAAGAGGAATGATGGACCAATATATGGACATCAAAGCTGAACACTCAGATTCAGTACTCTTCTTCCGCATGGGCGATTTCTACGAACAATTCCATGACGATGCGGTAGTCGCATCTGAAGTGCTTGGGCTTGCCCTAACTAGCAGGGACAAGAAGGCTGCAGAACCAATTCCAATGGCAGGATTTCCGTGGCATGCCCTTGAAGATAACCTCAGAGTTATGTTGCAAGCCGGTTACAAAGTATGTGTTGCTGAACAAGAAGAAGAACTCAGAGAAGGTGCTAAATTACTGGAAAGAGTGGTTACAAGAGTATACACACCCGGTTCACTTTACGAAGAAAGCCTGATTGGCACGGATGATGTTGCAGGTTTGGCAGCCATATCAATCAAGGGTGACGGATTAGGGCTAGCGATACTTGACGCATCGACAGGTCACGTCTGGACAATGGAGCATCATGGTGATGAAAGATGGTCTAGACTGCTTGATGATTTATTGCGCAGTAATCCAAAAGAACTGATATTCTCACCTAGAGATGCTGAAAAAGAGAACCTTAGAGCAGTGATTTCTCAACTAGATGGAGTAACTCTTTCACAACATTCTTCCTCAAATCGAAAAGGGCAAGATGCTCTGAAAAGTATACTTGAAGTTGCTGACTTAGGACACATTGACCTTGGAGATTCTCCGCTTGCAATGGAAGCTGCCGGACTTGCGGCAGATTATCTTGCAGCAATGCATATCGTCGATTCAATCGATTTCAAAGAAGTCGAGATTATGCAGCCTGACGGAAACATGATCCTAGACCAAACTACTCTCAGAAACCTAGAGTTAACTCAAACTCTATCTGGAGAAAAAGAAGGTTCTCTACTCGGTGCGATAGATAAGTGTCGCACGGCGATGGGAAGAAGGACGTTGAAGCAGTGGATATTGAGACCTCTTGCACAAAAAGAAGCGATTGAAGAGAGGCAAGATGCTGTTGCTTCAATCGCTAGATCATCGAGAAGGCTAGATGATTTGAGAGAATGTCTCAAGGGACTAAGAGACATGGAAAGACTCGCCACACAGTTATCCTACAATCGATCAGCAGGTCGTGACCTTGTAGCCATTGGGCTAGCCCTTGAAAGGATGCCAAGGTTAAAGACAATTTGCAGTGAGGTTGACGACTCGCTATTGAACAAATTATCCAATGACCTAGATGTATTGGAGACTATGCGAATTGATATCCAAGCAAACCTGAATGATGAACAACCTCTCTCAATGAGAGATGGGGGAATAATTAGAGAGGGCATTGACAAGAAACTGGATGATTTGAGAGATGCTGCTGCTGTTGGCCATAAGTGGTTCAAAGACCTAGAAATAAGGGAAAGAGCAAGATTAGAAATCCCGTCTCTCAAAGTTAGACATAACAGACAAATCGGTTGGTATATCGAAGTCACAAAAACACATCTTGGAAAGGTCCCAGATGATTGGAACAGAAGACAACAAATGACCAATGGAAATAGGTACGTTACTGATGAACTGGTTGAATGGGAGGACAAATTGGTTACTGCGGCGACAAAAGCAAATGCTATCGAGTACAACATGTTTAGAGATTTGAGAGATAGATGTAAAGAAAAATCACGCACTTTGGGCATGATTAGTTCCTGTGTAGCGCAAATAGATACCCTTCAATGCTTTGCAGAAATCGCACGAAGCCGTTCATGGACCAGACCAGTAATACACGACGATTCTAGATTAATTGCAAAGGGATTACGTCATCCTGTTCTTGAGGTTCAGACTGGCTTTGTTCCCAATGACATCAGACTCGATAAGAAACGGAAATTCCTATTGATTACAGGACCAAATATGGGTGGCAAATCAACTCATTTGAGATGCGCTGCTTTGTTGTCTGTCCTTGCCCAGGCCGGTTCTTTTGTTCCTGCAGATAACGCACAAATCGGCTTAGTCGACAGGATTTTCACGAGAGTTGGAGCATCAGATGACATCAGAAGAGGACGTTCTACATTCATGATGGAAATGATGGAGGTAGCCCATATTCTGAAGAGAGCTTCAGATAAGTCTCTGATTTTGCTTGACGAAATAGGAAGAGGTACATCGACGTTTGACGGACTATCAATCGCTTGGTCAGTAACAGAAGATATCTGTAACAGAATACATGGAAGAACGTTGTTTGCAACGCACTATCATCAACTCATCGGATTGGAAGGAGAAGCACCCGGCCTAGTTAATGTTCATGTCCAGGTCGCTGAATCCGATGGGGAATTGAAATTCTTACACACAGTTGCAGATGGACCATGTGACGATTCATACGGAGTTCAAGTCGCTGCTCTGGCGGGACTGCCCCGACATGTAGTAGAGCGATCAAATGATCTGCTTGGATTCTTGGAAAGCCAAGCCCATGGTGCAAAGGCTGGAGAAAAAGGCGCTCCCACGGCACGTAGTGCTGGCCAATCATCACTGCTCGGTTTCGTCGGCCAGCCACAAGTGAGAGTTGAGAAGGACCCAATTGCAGAAGAAGTCAAGAAGGCATTGGCAGAAATTGACCCAGATTCAATGAGCCCAAGACAAGCACACGAGGCGATATACGATTTACAAAAAATTCTGGAGGGTAAAAGATGAGTAATCCTTCTAGAATTAAGCAACTCGATGACAGGACTATTGGGCATATAGCAGCAGGAGAGGTGGTAGAGAGACCTGCGCAAGTCGTGAAAGAGTTAGTCGAAAATTCGATTGACGCAGGCTCCAGTAACATCACAATCGAGGTTGAAAGAGGTGGATTTGATTTAATCCGCATCTCCGATAACGGTTCTGGAATTCACGAAGATGATTTACCTCTATCACTCGATAGACATGCGACCAGTAAGTTGTCTACTGAGAGCGACTTAGCCGAGATTGGAACATTAGGCTTCAGAGGCGAAGCCCTAGCAAGCATTGGTATGGTGAGTAAACTGACAATATCTAGCAGACCTGCTGATACAGAAGGTCGCCAAATAATGATGGATAATGGCGATAAATCCCCGATTAAACCTGTCGGAATTGCAGAAGGAACGGTTATCGAAGTCTCGAATATATTTGCAAAACAACCTGCAAGACTGGCGTTCCAAAGAAGGCCTGCGACCGAAACAAGCAGGGTCGTAGACGTTGTAGTATCTCATGCAATCAGTCACCCTGAAGTCGGATTCAGATTGATTAGTGATGAAAAGACGATTCTAGAAGTCCCCGCTGTTGAGGATATCGAAGATAGGTTGTACGATGTCCTCGGTAGGCAAGCAGGTAAAATGATTCCAATTTCTTCTCCTCCCACAGACTCTGATGCACCCGGAGATGAAAGTTGGAGCGGATGGATCTCCACTCCAGATATTACTAGGGGCAAAGGGGATGACATTCACATCTTGATTAACGGAAGGCCAGTCGCTGCTCAGCCGTTTTTACAATCAATTCGCAGAGGATACAGAACAAGGCTGATGCAGGGCAGGCATCCAGTTGCTGTATTAATGTTGGAATTGCCAAGAGGTGAAGTTGATGTAAACGTACATCCAACAAAGAGGGAGGTTCGTCTGAAGAATTCTTGGAGGGTGCTCGAAAGATTGGAGCGTTCGATTGCTTACACCCTAGAATCCACCCCCACAGAACCTGAATCTAGTGGAGGAATAACTGGAATTACTTCTCTGTCTCAAGATACGGAGGAAAAGAGAGTAGTTCAGAAACCAGCGTGGGCACAGTCAGCTCAAATTTCGTTGACTGGTGAAAAACCACTTGAAGTAAAAAAGAAGGAAAAACCCAGACCAATTTCCCAACCCGAGTCATCGCAAAAAACCATAACTGGTATCAAACCAATATCGCCTGCATTATCTCTTGGAGAGAGAAGTCTACATCGACATGCTGGTTTTGATACAGAGGATATTGACAAGACTGAGCCATTGGGTCCTGTAATCAACGATTTACCAGAGATGGAGCCATTGGCTCAATTCGCTGATTCTTACATTCTCGTGCAGGCCGGAGAAGAATTGCTTCTAATCGACCAGCACGCATTGCACGAAAGAGTACGCTATGAGAGATTGAGATATGACGAATCACTTTGGCAGGCTCAAGAAAGAATCACTCCAGTCCCCTTAGAACTTGATGCTAGACAAATAGCTAGACTTGAAGCGAGAATTGGAGATCTTACTGACATAGGATTTGTAATTCAAAAGAAAACAGCAGGCTACAGTATAACCAGTGCTCCTGCACTTCTTTCGGCAATTGAATTAGAGCCCTTTATCCACGATATACTTCTAGATATGACAGAGGATGGCGCCCCGATTGAGACAATTGAAGCAAGAAAAGACCATCTTGCATTCCTAAACGCTTGTAGGGGTGCTGTAAAAGCTAATCAAAAACTGAATTTGTCGCAAATGCGAAGGTTGCTAGATGATATGCGCAGAATCCCAAATCCTTGGGCTTGTGTACACGGTAGACCTACTGCGATGAGAATACCGCTAAACGCTCTTGACCATCACTTTGGACGTCATGGATGAACGGTCACATCCAAGCCACAGTCAATCAACTGGTTAAGATAGGAAGGCCAAGCTACTTTGTGTAAATCTGATCCTTCCACTAATCCACCACAGATCGATGCCAACAATATCGCAGTCATCTGAATCCTGTGATCGCCATACGTCTCAACAATACCTTCAGGCCTAATTGGTTGTTGTCCACCTGAAATAGACAATCCATCAGAATTAATTTTGGAATTAATTGAAAATTGCGAAAGTAAATCTGCAGTTCTAGTAATCCGGTTTGATTCTTTGTAGGCAGCGTGTTTTGCACCGGTTATTGTGCCACCTTCACCAAGAGCAAGCCAAGCCGCCATAGGCGTAATTAGGTCGTTCGAATCCCTTAATTCGGCACTATCTAGGAAATGACCAATAGATTCTGAGCTTGCAGGGGCGTTTACAACACCCAAGTTCGCTAATTTTGCAAATGCCATCATCGAAGCATCCGGTGGGATGATTACATCTGGGCAAGATACAATCCAAGGCTTACCAGGAATTTCTGCACCAGTTCTTTTGCACAAATCCCAAGTCAATTCCGAATGATTCCGGGATACTGCATCACCTTTTGTGGTAATTGAGAAACCATTGGTTCGAGGCGTCATCAGCAATATTGAGGAATGAAATTGTGAGGTTTTTGAGACATCAATCTCCACTGATTGGAGATTAAATGGTCCCGTAATTTCCATGGGATATTCGCAACCATCACTCTTTGTAGTGACTTCAACACCAAGTGATTGTGGAAGAAGTAAGGAACTCCTTGCTCGAAGGCTAGAGTCGCCATCCAAGACTATTTTGAAACCACATGTTGCTGCTTGTCCAATTAAAAATCTGAGAGCAGTTCCGCTATTTTTACAGTCGAGTTTTGAGGATGGTTGACGCAATTCACCACCCCTCATTACTTGACCATCCCACTCAATGCCTAGGCTAGAGAGACAATCAATCAGGGCTTGGACGTCTTCCCCGATCTCCCACATCGAGATTCTTGTGGGGTTATTGTCCATACTAGCAAGTGTTAACCAACGCATTGAGTGGCTTTTGGAGGGAGGGAGTTTTAGCAAACCAGAGAGGTTGCTTGGATTTATTTCTAAAATCGAATTATAGGGATTTGAATCTTGGGAGACTGTATTAGAACTACCTCCCATACCCTTGCCAGCACGGACTTAGTCATGAAGTCATCCAATGCGCATGTTGAAGTGCATCATTCGTCTGCGGTATCACATGGTCACAGATGCACTAGATAGGCCTCTACGTGACCTGCGAATTTCATTGACGGACAAATGCAACATGAGGTGCAGATATTGCATGCCTAGAGAGCACTTTGATGGACACGAATTCCTATCAAGAGAAGAAATCCTAACCTATGAAGAGCTAGCATTTGTTGTTGAATCTTTAGTTCCTCTAGGTCTACAAAAAATTAGGCTAACTGGAGGCGAGCCACTATTGCGAAGAGATATTTGTGATTTCATCAAGATGCTTCCAAAAGAGTTAGACTTAGCAATGACCACAAATGGCCTACTTCTAGAAAGATTCGCTGTTGAACTTGCTGAATCCGGACTAGATAGAGTCACGGTTTCGCTTGATGCATTAGATGTCGAAACATTCCAAGCAATGGGTGATACTAAGGAAACTCCAGAAACAGTCTTGCGGGGCATAGAAGCAGCAAGATTGGCTGGACTTAAAGTCAAGGTAAATGCAGTGATTCGAGCGGGATACAATGAACATTCTGTTGAAAAAATTGCTGAGAGATTCATCGGTACTGATGTCATTGTAAGATACATCGAATTCATGGACGTTGGTGAAACAAATTCATGGGATAATGGAGAGGTAATTACTGGTGAAATGATGCGTAGCATGCTTGAGAACCTATCCCCCATAGAGCCAAATCACATTGGTGAGGTTGCTAATCGATACAAACGTGGTACACAAGAAATAGGATTCATTGAAAGTGTTTCAAAGCCTTTCTGTGGAGATTGTAATCGAGCAAGAATTAGCGCAGATGGAGCACTCTACACCTGCCTGTTTGCATCGAAGGGTAACGATTTGAAATCCATGCTCAGAATGGGCGCAAATAAGATTCAGATCGCAGATGCCGTGCGAAATATATGGTCGAAAAGAGATGATGCCTACTCAGAAACTAGAGGGAAGTATTCTAGCGAAAAGGTCGAGATGTCATTTATCGGTGGCTAAGCAGTGGTTGGCAGTTTGATTGTTGCCAAGATTGTGTTACTACCTTTGTCGACTAACTGGAATATATGGTCTCCATTATTACATTCAATTTCCTCGCAATTGATCACGAAATAATCGCCTTTTGTAACTGACCATCCTGCATCTCTGTCGTGGAATGAGATATTGGTGCCAACTGTACCATACACGTCTGAGTCATCAACAAAGCCGTAATGTTCTTTCAGGCTTTGTCCCGTTTGGTTTACAATCGACCATTCAACTTTTGATGGGTCCAATGATTGGTCGATACTAGTGATTGAAACTACATGGTACCCATTTGATAGTGCTCTAACTGAAATTGATGCTTTTGGGTCAGCCTTCTCAACATTGTCCAATGTTGTAGACATCATAACGAAAACCATGCTTGTCAACAACACAGTAATCGCTAGCAAAAGAACAGTCGCGATTACAGGGCTAACTGCCTCATCGTCTCTGTTCATGTTAATCCCTAGCAGACAAATGACTTGAATCAACCGCTTGTTTTAGTGCTAATTTGACTTATTCTATTAATTTGGAACTGCTTTCAAACCACCCAGAACATCTTCCTGCATGTAACGGCTCGCCAAATTATTCCTTTTGTGAGCCTGTTAAACATCAGATTCAGTATCCAATCAGGAAGGCGGAATAGTAAGCTTCCAATTTTGAAAGAACGCTTCGAGTTTGCCATAACTTTGCCCATTTGCTTCTTCCAGATTTTTTCATATTCTTCCAAAGCTAGTCCCGATTTCAAGTGCTCAGCAATGACATTTCCTGCAATTCTACCGCCTATCATTGCGATAGTTATACCAGCACCATTTGATGGTAAAACCATTCCCGCTGCATCTCCAACAAGTACGTAATTGCCCTTTACGAACTTCTTGATTGTTCCAGACATCGGCAACGAACCTGCTCCATTGAAGGTGATTTTGCCATCGTATTTTGCCACGAACTCATCGGTATACTGATTCAGATTCTTACCCTTGGAAAAACTCCTTTGTATACCAAGTCCAATGTTTGCCCCACTAGACTTTGGAAACATCCAAGCGTAGCCTCCAGGAGCCATTGAACCAAAGTGAAGTTCAACTGCCTCTCCAAAATCACCGTCCATTAATACGAATTTGACAGGGATTTTTGTAGATTCTTCAGTCCAATAATCTCTTCTGATTACCCCATTGTGACCGCCTGCATCAACTATGACTTTGGCGGTTATTGTATCTCCATTCCTGAGAATAACAGAATTCCCTTCAACCTTGTCAACACGAGAATTGACTAAATATTCAGCCCCTGATTCCTTAGCTAGGTCAACCAAAAACTCGTCATGAGCAACACGATTTAGGACATAGCCATCAAAATCGAATTTCAACGGTTTACCAGATGGCGGTACAATGTGCATTTCTTTGGAGTGACGAGAAATAGCTGAATCCGGAGTTTGGAATAAGTCATCCATATCCGGAACGTCTGGGCACAGCCTACGCATTTCATCATTCGTTGGAACTAATTCGCCACACTGAAGGGGAGTCCCAATTGGGTCTCTTCCGTCGATAACCAATACGTCAGCCCCTCCTAGGGCTGCATATCGCGCAACGGTACTACCGGCAGGGCCGCCACCAATTACGATGACTTCTCTGTCGAAAGATTGAGACATTCAAATTACCTCACTTGTGACGATTCTGAACCATATCGACTAGATGTTTAAGCAATTGCTTTGCCTCGCAATCTGGGAAAAAATCTAGATTATTTGTTGCCCTCTCCAGATGGTTTTGAATCAAAATCTCAGTGTAAGTCATACTGTCTCCAAAATTTAGTAAAGAAATAAACTCGTCGAATAACGAATCTTCGAAATTGTGCAAGATTTCAGCGAATCTAGTTCTTTGACTTCCGTGTAGTATTGTCAATGCATGAATGATTGGCAAGGTCATTTTGCCTTCGTAGATATCAGAACCTCTCGGTTTACCCATTCTCTCATCGCCGCGGATATCCAATAGGTCATCAACCAACTGGAATGCGATTCCTATCTGCATTCCAAATTCAAACAATTTCTCACAAGATTCCTCATCAGCATTTGCAATTAATCCTGCACCTTTACAACCTGCTGCAAATGGACCTGCGGTCTTACCACTCACAATATCCAAGTAATCTTCAGGAGAGGTTGACAGGTCAAGTATGTGGTCTATCTGAGTAAATTCCGCACTAGCAAGTCTTGAACAGTAGTGAGCCATTACATCGACTACTTCTTTACGATACCTTCCACCAAGACCAAAACCCTGAGAGAAAAGCCAATCACCTGCAATTATCGCCTTTGCTTGCCCATACTTTGCATGGATCGTGTCATGCCCTCTTCTCGTGAGAGATTCATCGTTAATATCATCATGAACTAAACTTGCTGTGTGAATGAATTCATTTGACATTGCAAAGGGAATGATTTCATCGATGTCATCCCCACCTGCTAACTCATACGCAAGCATAACCATGATTGGTCGAATCCTCTTGCCGCCAGCTAGTACGACTTGACCTGAAACTTCAGCAACTTCACCGAATGTGGCTGATTGCTCCTCAATGATGGCTTCTAAGTTGGCATTAACCAAATCACGAATCGCATCAATCCTATCAAGCGCCTCATTGTCCTCCATGCCCTTCCCACAAGGGTCGCCTTCTTAACGAGTGGCTGACGCCCACAGCATGCCGGCAACGCCGGCCGAGGTGTGAAAATGAGTGGAGATGACCGCTTTGAGATACTACTAACTCCCGAGATTGGAGATGGAGTAAACACACATGTTCAGAAATTCATTGACAGTTCACCAGATGGACTAAAACTCGAAGCCAAACATGTACCACACGTTGAAACCGCTCTTGAGTTGCTGGCTGATGGGCATGGAGACATGGTACCAGTATCTGGAGAATGGTGGTACGATAATCGTTCTAGAGAATTTTCAGCAGCACTTGTTTTACCAAGGCGAGAACCAACCAGAGTATTGGTTGGAGAAGATAAACCAGAATACATTCCAAAGAATGGTATAATTGTAGCAGATTGTGAGGTTCTACGAAGACAAATGCTTCGATTAAGAAATGACTTGAACGTGAAATTACCAAATGATTTTGAAAACATACCAAATGATGTGTTTGAAAGGGTTGAATGGCTAGAAAACATAAGAGAAAACGGTGAAATCGATGGATTCATCACGACTAGAACTCTTCATTCAACTTTGAAAAATAAACCAAGAAGACACACGTTGGGAATGCAGAGAAAAGACGACGCTAGATCTCGATTTATTCCAATCCCGCTTGAGGGTTACACAGTATTGTTAACAAGGAAGGACTTCCCTGCATCACGTTTTTCTAAAGTCATAGACATGGGCGCAGCACTCTCATTACGTCTCGAACTAACCGTCCTCGATAGCATAGAGAGTAACATGAGAGATAAGATTGGATTGGTTATCGAGCAGAGAAAAATTCGTTCAATAATGCAGGATGTTGGCAACAGGGGGAAATCAATAGGTTCTGAAAATCCGCTCAAAGAATGGAAAACATTCTCAGGCAGTGAAAATTTCCAGGGCCCAAAAGACTCAGACCCTAGAATTGATGTTATCCTTGAAACAATAAGTTCTGATGGTAGTGTAACCACTAGTGTTGAGAGAATTTTCCCGATTGAAGAGAGCCATTCAGGGATTCAAAATCTGGTTGTAAACTGGCAACAAATACTCAAAATTTCTAGAGAGAAACCCGAAGAAGAAAAACGAGGGCGTATGAAGCAACTGATGGATGATTACATCGATGAACTTGTGACAAAAGGTAGGTTGTCGGAAGATAGAATATATTCACCATTATTCAAAGAAGAAGATTATCAATAATCAAACTAAATCTTCGCCTGATAACTGTCTAATTTTTGCCCTCTGAGCTACGATATTTTGCTCATCACGATCTTCACCGGCAAGAATCAAATCATATCCGTTAGTATTCAATTCCCTGTGTAACTCAATCATCTCGACTGGGGCATTTGCATCCACAACATCAGCAATTGCTTCGTCAACTTCCCTAGCATATGATTCCCATGAACCAGACAATTTCAGTAAATCTTTCGTCATCCTCTCGATGATGTCCACAGCAGATGGCGGCCTTGCCAATGCACCTTGTATTCGTTGAACTGCATCATTGTGCAAAGTTCTTAGCTCTCCTAGTCTAGTAGCAGCGCCTATAATTTGAGTGACCATAAGTTCTCTATCGCCGGATTTTACTAACCTCTTCCTTGCCTTTTCAAGTTCACGCTTTATCTCAGAGGAGCCGGCAATAATCGCATCTTGTATACTAGCAACCTCGTTGAGTATTCCTTGAATTGATTCAACGCGGTCTCTCATTTCTCCTTCGAGTCGAGCTTCCTCTCTTCGAAGGTCCTGCCTAACTGAATCAATTATTCCAGAAGCCAACGCTGTGGCTTCTTTTAGGGAAGATTTGGCGGCCCTTTCATAGCGACCCATGCTTCGGCCTCGAAGATGCTTGCCTACCGAACCGTTTCAAGGTGTTGCTTTTGATGGTGCAAAAATAAGCATGCTCAGTACGAAAAATCACTCACGGAATGTGGCTTTTTTGCTTCTCTCATAGGTGTAACCTCAAATATGGAGAGGAGTGGAGGAGACTCAAGAGGTATGCGGATGGAGGACAAGCAAACCCTACTTTCTGAACTTCATAGGGCGAGATTAGACCGCCTGAAGGAAATTTGTGCTCAGCATGGAATTTCCAAAAATGGTTCTGTTGAAGTATTGCGTGCCAAATTAATCGCAGAACTCGTACTAGATGAGTGGGACCTAACTCCCGAGGGAATAATGTCTATCTTGAACAATGACTTAGGTGACGTTTTGGCTGTTTTCGGGGTGAAAAAATCTGGTTCTATTCGAGAGAGAAGGCAGAGACTATTTTTGCACCTAAATCACGATGCTAAGCAACTTACTCCAGAAAAACTGGACTCGTTATCTAGAGACCAACTACACGAACTATGTTCAAGGCTTGACCTACCGAGGTCTGGTACAAAACAAGCCCTGCTGATGCGAGTTGCAGGAGTCCTTACTGCACAATCAGGACATTGGGGCACGATCAAGAAAAGCCTACGCAGGCCACGAGGAGCTCCCAAACTTATCCAAATTCCATTCCCATCAGAGGAAGAAGGTGAGCCCAGAGTGGTATTTTCACCTCCTGAACCGGTAATTGAGCCTGTTGAAGCGATTGAGGTCGATGAGGTCGAAGAGGTCCCAGAAATTCAGGTTATTGAAGAAGTTGAGATGATTGCCATCACGCCGCAGCCTGTCTTTGAGCAGAAATCTGTACCGCTACCACCTGAAGAGGTTTCTGCGCCTCCTAGAGTTACCACTTCCATTATGGAAATCAAAGGAAGAATCGCTGAAATTGATGCATTGTGTAGAGATTTCCTGCTGGTGGGAACAATCGACGACTCAGAAGATGTGAGCGCCTTCTTGTCAAGCCTCTCCAATTATGGATTTGAGATTGATGGCCAAGATGTGATTGACTTTGTTAAAGGCAGACTGCTATATCTTGACGATATGGCGAAGCAAGAAAAAGATGCTATTCATTCAATGCCTAATTCTTGGAGAGAACGAGAATCATTGCGCAAATTTGAAGATTCAAGAACTCGCCTTAGGGAGATGTTACCAGAAATTATCGCATCTAATGATGGCGAGATGGTAAAGGCAAGAATGGCATTTGAGGAGGCTGCAAGAGGTATGCAACTCGACCTTAGACTACCTTCTGTATCAGGCAGGTTGCATGCACTATTCGATTTACAGGTCTCTTTGGATGAAGAAATTGCTGCATCTAATCCAAAGAATGCAAGAAGAACTAGAGTTATCAGACTCCTTCAGCATGGAGCAATTCACCTAAGTTCAAATGACAGGAGGACGCTAGACCGCCTAGAAAGGAATATCGAAGGCTTTGAGCAGTTAGTAGAAACTATTCTAGAAAAATCTGAAGGTGTATTTGGTGAATCACAACAAGCACTGGTCATAAGATTCCTTGACAAAAAGGGATATGATGTCAATAATGCAGAGTTGAGACCAAGAGTAGTTGCTGCTGCAGGAGTTATTGGTGCCGAATTAGGACACATTTCACCAAGTGAAATCCCTAGGCTAGCACCTGGCATCAAGGTAAGCGATACTGAAGTAGATTCAATCATTACAGATTTGAAAAGGCTTGCACAGCAATTCAAATCAAAGGATGAAGAAGAGATTCACGAAGAAACAGAACTTGCTGAATCGGTTGCTGATGCTGCAGATAGGGTGAACTCGATGCGTGCAAAAATCGACGGTGTTGACGATTTACTCGCCAGATTAAAACTCTCTCACGATTAACGTGATGCGTAGAAACCTTGGATAACCTTGGTAACCGTTTCAATATCTCTGATATCTCGATTTAGCAGATCTCCGAGGATTTGCTCCCTTTGCTTTACGTGTTGCTCAAATTGAGCAGGAGTTATTCCAGCTGCTGTACAAATCGTTTCCCTCATCTTGGAAGGAATTCCTGTTTCTTCAATCCTATCTGTAGCAGCGTTGTACTTCCAAATTGCATTCAATCGAGGCTTATCGCCTTCCATTCCTGCAACCTCAGCAACTTCTGTGATTTTTCTTGCAGTCTTACCATTTACATACAGCCTAGCTTGGATGATAATCAGGTCCAAACCAGTAAGCATAATTGGTGGAACGTTCATTGGAGGATTAATCATTCTTGTAATGGTCTCCATTGCTGTGTTTGCGTGCAGTGAACCGAATGAACCATCGTGCCCTGTATTCATTGCCGTAAGCAAAGTAGCACACTCACTAGACCTTACTTCACCCACAATTATTCTGTCCGGCCTCATACGTAGACTCGACTTTAGGCAATCGTTCATGTCAACCGCAGGAGTACCATCTGGCCTCTCTCTGCGAGTTTCCATTCTCAGCCAGTGGTCGTGATATACCTGTAATTCAGCAGTATCTTCTACGGTTAGAAGACGCTTGTGCCATGGAATATACATTCCAAGACAATTGAGAGTTGTGGTTTTACCTGAACCTGTTCCACCTGCAATAACGAAATTCGCAGGCCTGCTGTCCAAACCTTCAATCCACACCCACATCATTGCAGCTAGTCTTAGATTAACGGTTCCGAATTTAATCAAATCAATCATGGTTAGCGGGTCCTCACGGAATTTTCTGATGGTCAAAGTCGGACCATCCGGAGAAACTGGGGGAATTGTACCGTTTACACGGCTTCCGTCTGGAAGTCTTCCATCGAAGATAGGAACCATTCCTGGACCATCTCCAAGTGGAACTGATGTGAATGCTGCAATATTCCTAGCGACTTCTAGACCCTGCTGGTCATCTACCCAAACATTGGTCCTACACATACCGTGGTCCCTGTGTGCTACTTTGACACACTGAGCTCCGCCGTTGTACATGACCTCTTCCAGATTATCGTCTTCTAGTAATACTGCAAGATTACCATAGGGGTTTGGTTCAACTCCACCGTCCACATGGTACATCGGTGATGGATGATTTGGTTCCATGTAAACAGTAACTCTTCCATATTGCTCCAATATTTTCTCCATATTCTAACCTCCAATTACTAAGACTCCGACATGATATATCGACATAGAGACTGCCATCCACAAAGGTGCCCACCAAAGAGCTGAACGCATTCTTCCAAGCATTCTTCCACTAACGGAGATTGCTACAAAGGATGCCGCTCCAAAGAACATTGTGAATGAGGAATTGAATGACTCAAGCTGGAATCCTTGGGTCCTAGGAGCGAATAGTCCAACGATGAATGCGATTAAGAAAGGAAGTCCAACTGAAACAAACATGATAATCAGGATTGAGCGCCCCATCAAATCTGACTCCCTACGGTTCATCAAATCATTAAGCCTCTCGTAATCTCTTGACATGTCTGCAAGAATGTTTTGAAGAGGAGCATCTTGTTCTATAGCAGTTGACATTAGATGCATTACCCTTTGAACTTGTGAGGATCGTGATTTTGTTGCGAAACTTGCTAGAGCAGCGTCAAAAGAAGAGGCGTGACTCTCAGCCAGAGTTTCTCTCAAGAGTTTTCCAAGTGTTCCGGTATTTCTATCAGCTTCAGCCATCATTGCTTGTTGTAAACCGAGTCCTGCTCCAAGCGAGTCTGAAAGTGCTTCTAGCATTGCAGGTAAATCGTTTTCAATACCTCTTCTGCGTACTCTTTCCAAAATAGGTGGTATCCCACCAATAGCACAAGCTACGCCGAGTGTAATAATGAACAATAAAAGAGGGTCATTTCTAAACATTTCAAGGATTGAGAATAACATAGATCACAACCCCGGGTCTTTTGTATGGGCCTTTAGGCCAATCATTGCCATTCCAAGTAAGGTTAGGAACAAACCTACGTTGACAATACTCATTATCATACCCTGGTCCATTGGACCGAACAATTCTTCAGCGTCCTCCATTAATTGAGGTGCGATACCTAGAATTGACAGAATAATTGGACCTATCATACCGATTGATAGGAGAGTTTCTGGCACGCCTCCCAACTCTTCAATATACTCTTTGACACTCTCTGTTCTTGTCTCTTCCATTCTCTCTCCCTGCTTCCTCAGGGTTTCGATGATGTCAGTGTTCTGAGTAACATTGTTCAGCATCGTGTTAATCACACGCTTGTATCCATCTGTTTCCGCTTTCTTCAACAGGCCTCGAAGCTCTTTTTCTAATGGGCGACCTTTGTTGATATTCTCCATTAATCCTTCAAAATCCTTGGATATAATTCCGTAACCACCCTGTGAGATTGAGTGTATTGCAGCTTCAAGACCAACTCCAGAACCCATTAGAACATCTAAAGTTCTAATCACATAGAGGATCTCTCTGGACTCGTCTAGTGAACGCATGTAATCACTCACCTAATATCTTCAATTAATTCAAAGTTGTATAACTTGCTAGAGCCGTCATATTCGATTTTTCCAAAAACACACTTTACATCTCTTTCCTCGAATGGGTCGTGGATGTACGGTTGGCCGCTTCTGAACATTTTCAGAATTTTCTTGTAATCCTCAAAGTCCATTTCTCCTTTGACAACATAAATCGCTGATTCTGCACCCTCGTCAACCAAATCATCTCCTTCTCCACCGTGAAGAACTGTTCTAGTTATCCTTCTGGAAATCGAGACACTGATGTCTGCATTTGGCAATCTTAACCAGTCTGAACTAGAAGTTCCACTTGCCGGTCGAATGAAGAAATCTGTTCCTGCCATGGGCTCACCTGTTACAAGCGAGAACGCGAATGGGACTTGAACCTGTTGGAATTGAAGATTAATTTGTAATCTTAAACCAACCGAATCTTGGCTCATGCACAGAGCCATCCTCTGTCAAATCATCCAATGCTGCCTCGGATGCGTCTCTGTCATGACCTCTTGCAGCAGCATTTGACAATAGTGTGTCAAAATCGACTCCTTCGCCTTGGTCTAATCTGGAAATCAAATCAAGTAGAACTTGTTTAAGATCAACTTCACCATCAGATGAGGGGGCCTCTTCTTGGGTGCTTTCCTGTTCTTCAACCTCCAAACTCGCTTGGGAGTTAGGAGAGTTATTTTGTGTTAATGATGGAATCTTGTCTTCGGCAATATCCAGAGCATTCATTATGTTCAAACGATATGGCTCTGTATCAATCTCACCATAGTGTTCACCTGCCAAGAGAAGTCCTTCTCTCATGATTTCGGGGATACCGGCTGCTGCTAGTGCAGTGGTTGTCTTCTCGAGAGAAATCGTCTTTTCTTGCATATCCATTCTCTCTAGCATTCCTTTGCAAGCACTTACTAACCAGTTTCTGTAAACCTCTCTTGTTACAATAGCTGCTTCTTCAGGACGTAGACTGGTGTATACTGCACCCTCTTCGTTCTGGAAATAGCGAGCCTTTGCAGTCATCAGTAGCATTATTGATTCTCCATCCTCAATTCTAGACGATAATTGAATTGTCAACTCTCTCATTGATTCTGGAGCGTAATCTCCTACGGAGAAAAAGTGTAGGCCAGAGGGGTCTCTGAGTTGTCCCTGCCACAGAGTAGAGCCATTCGATGTTTCCCTAGGGTCTAATCTCTCAAGCATCCCAGCCACAATTACTCTGTTGACCTTAGCTCCAAGTTTTGTTATGATGAACATCGGGTCAAATTCCCCCGAACCCTGTTGGTTAAGTGTTGAATCACTGAACTCTGAGGCTAGCATTGGCCATGCTGGTTGTCTTCTAATTCTCCTAGCAGGTTGCAATCAAACCACCCCCCATTTTGAGCGCAATTCAGAAGCTGCAAGAACCGAGTCTGTCTCAATCAATTCGACATCATCTGATAGTAGCATTGCTCCTTGTTCGTCAACAATCGTTCTTCCGTTTGCAAGTAATTCCCTTCCAAGGAGCCTTTCTCTCAAATCTTGAATGAATTGCATACTTCCATTTTCTGAAATGTTTGAGGAAATTTCATCCTGGCTAATTCCAAGCAATGATTCTGTTGCAGATTTATTGACAATAAGTGAAATTGTAGATTTGCCATTATCTAGAACCAAACGCAATCTAACGTCCTGATTTCCTTCTTGGGCCCCGTGAGTTGCACATTCTCCATCTCTGAGTACTCTTCTGCACTCAGTACATCGATAGATGATACCTGAATCCTCTCTAATAGACACGATTGTACCTTGTGTTGAGATTCCAACTCTACTAGCACCAGAGGACAATTCTTCCAATTCAACGCTTACAAAATTGTTAGCAAGGTCTACTTCTTCTCCCCATGGCGCTGCAGCGAGAATTTCAATTTGAGAACTGTTGTCTACTGTGATGTCTGGCACACCTTGCCATGCTCTAACTCTAGCACCTTTGATCCTCACAATAACAGGAGTCGATTCGAAATCAAATGGTGGCTCTTCCCAAAGTGAAGTTCTGCACTTACCTGTAGGGTCAGCAACATCTCCGGACCAGACACTCTTAGATTCTCCATCTTTTCCTTGGAAATCTCTTCTAATCATTTTTTGAATTTCAACTATGATCTCTACATCCCTTGAACCATCCCTCAGGTCCTCGATTTTACTCACTGATCTAGCCACCAAGTCTTCGGCTGATGCGAAGTTCGAATCATGATAAATTTCGATTCTAGATGATGAACCGATGTTGATTTCCGGAGTATCTCTGAAGACGTTTACCTGAGCGTTTTCTATCTTTAGAAGTGAGCCAACCTCATGATCGAATGATTCCCAAGAGAGGAATCCTATAGCGCCTGTATCGTCAGCAATTCTGCCCCTTACAACGTCTATAGAACCAGAGCCATCCCTACGATGGATTACATCATTTCTGCTTGCAAGTAAGCGGCCAACGACGGTAACGTTACCCTCAGACTTGATGCTACTAATCTCAACAGGTTCACCAGGAGTTGTTACTGTTCTAGCTCCTTCACGCAGCACTACTACTCTGCTCGCCTGATTGATGTTGATGGACATCTTTCCTTGGTACTCGTTTACAGATACTCCTTCGAGTCTTACAACAGCACCTGGAGCAAGGTTTGGGTTGTTGCCCCAGTCTTTATATTCCCATCTGGTTCTTTCTCCGCCTTCTGACCATGGTTGGTCTTCAATCAAGCCGTAAGGAACAATTTTTTCCTCTCCTCTGACCATTGTTGTACGAGGATTATGGGTAACCACCTCAACCTCAATCTCAACGTTTCTATCATCTCCGGATAGGTCCGACAACTTCTCAACTTTGTTAATTGGTAGGGATTGTCTTTGGCTACTAGATGATTGCTGATTGGTCTGCGCAGGAGTACCTGAATCAGATTGGAATCTTCTCAATACAGACCTCATTGCATCCTCTGGAGGAATCAAGAAGTCTTTCTCGTATCTTGCAAAAGCCTCTGCAACTTTTTCAGGATCCGCTTCAGGGACCTGATTGATGACTTCGGCAACATGTGCGTCGTAATCAGACATCTGTAACACCTCGACGGTCAGTTTCGATTTCTGGCCCGTCGCAGGACGGGTGGTTGGGCTTTCGTGCTGGTTGGTTGAATCTATTGGACACTCCCTTTCACCTCCGTGGAGTTGAATGACTAATGGAGAAGGTTCATGAAGATGTCTGCAAGATTTTGATTTAAACTGAAAGTAAACAAATCAAGCAGGATTAATCCTCAAACCGTCCATCATTAGCACATCTGGTACATGCATTGAGCCGGTGCTGTATGAACCCTTGCGTATTGACGAGTCTCCTAGTACAACCCTACCGGAAAGGGCTTTAGCCATATTTCCAGAAAAGCCAGCTTGTGACAGAGCACCAACTATCTCGCCGGCTTCGACTCGCAAAATCGTAGAGGTCGTTACAGAAAAGTCCCCACTGGTTGGATTTGCGGTGTGTGCGCCCATAACACTGTGAACAACATACCCCTCTTCCATCTCTTCAACCAGTCTATCTCTTGAATGGGTTTTTGCTGATGAGGATAAAATAAGATCACTGCAACCGCAGATTGGAGGTGCAGTGTGCCCTCCTCTTGATGCCGAACCTGTAGTTTGTGCAGAATCTACCTTACCTTCAGCGACCAGTTTTGCAGCATCCCTTGTTGACCATAATTCACCAGTTAATCTTCCTGAATCAACTATTGTTTGAGTTCTGCTTGGAACACCCTCATCATCCCTAGAGCCAGATGACATACCACCTTCCATTAGGCCGTCGTCAACTAGAGAAAGGTGGTCAGCAATCACAAGCTCGTTCATTTTTCCAGACCAGAATGACTCGCCTCTCGCAAGTCTCTCTCCTTTGATTGCAGATGGGACAACTACTGAGAAAAGAGGGGAAAAACCGTCAGATGTCATTAACACAGGACAGTCTTGAGTTTCTTTTCCATCAACTTTTTCGCGCGTGATTTGAGACCAATGGACAGCTTTGTCCACACATGCGGTCAAATCTTTGAGAAGAGTTCTGGATGATTCTCCTTCATACGAAGATGTTAGTTGGTCATTCTCATCTATTGAAACATGAATTCCGATTCCATGGGATGTATAGACGCCACCATCTTCGATTCCAGAACTCGTAACTATAGCACCTGCACCCGCACCGACTCCTACTCCACCGCCTACGGCAACCGCCCGTGAATCCAACTCTGCAACCCTTGTAAGCACCTGGTCACCTTGAGCCAAGAGGTCTTCTGGCCCCATGTCAAGAATCGCTTTATCCTTCATACCACCAACGCTGGTAGCAGAAACATTTCCAGGTAATTCAAAGCCTTCAATTGAAGGGGATTTTCTTGCTATGCTGATTGCTTGTCCGATTGCATGTGATGCGGAAGAAGGGTCAACCAAGTGAGCAAAACCATATCTTCCATCCTCTACAATACGGATACCGAATCCACCCTCGCCACCGCCTGAAGCCATGGAAATTTTGCCAGCTTCGATGTCAAGTGAGTGACCATATCCTTGCGAGGCAAAGATTTCCCACTGAGAAATGCCTTCATTGTCACACGCTTTTCCTATCTGTAGCGCTGAATCCATTAAACGCTCAACAGCATCATCTGGAATCATATCATCCCACCAATGCTTCTCTAATTCTCATCAGAGGTCCACCATCACCAACAGGAACGGTTTGACCTTTGCCGCAGAAACCAGGTGAGCCAAGATATGCGTCTCGAGTTAAACCATCGACGTTCTTCAAGATTTCAAGAGTCATTCCCGAAACGCTGACATCCTTTACTGGACGTGATAATGAACCATTTTCAATAATCCATGCTTCTTGTGCTGCGAATTGGAATGACCCTCTGCCAGTATCTACCTGGCCACCTCTGCTGCCGCAAGCATAAACTCCAAATTCGATATCTTCAATCAATTCGTCAAGGTCATTGTGTGTTCCACCTTGAATTACAGTGTTAGACATTCTAACGAGAGGATGATGCAATCCATCTTGTGCTCTAGCGCCACCGTTAGGATCTAAATCATACCTGTGAGCGGTTTCTCTATGATTGAGATACTCGGTCAGCACTCCATTTACGATCAGGTTTTTTGGCCTTGTATTAACTCCTTCATCGTCTACTGGATAGCATCCATAGCCGCCACGCATAGTTGGGTCATCGACTACAGTGCAAATCTCTGAGCCGATTGTTTGACCAAGCCTTCCTTCCAAACATGAGTCACCTGCAGCGACTAAATCTGCCTCACAGGGGTGTCCCAAGGCTTCGTGAATGTAAACTCCTGTAAGATCTCTATCTGCTACCAACGGCATTTTTCCTGATGGTGCTCTTTCAGCTTTCAATAGTCTAAGTGCTGAAATTCTTGCATTCCTACCCATCTCACCAAGGTCACATGACTCAATAACCTCGAGACCACCTTCTCCACCATGCCTCATTCTATAGGAAACAACATCGGTGCCCTCTCGTGCTGTAACCATTCCATTGATTAGGCTCCTTTGGAACGACCAAACTCTGTTCATTCCCTCAGTAGTCATCAATTCAGTGTGGATGTGTTCATCCGACCAACCAGTGGAAGTGGATACGATGTTTTCATGGTCTTTGGCCTCATTATCGATAGCCAACATCATTTCGATTCGAGTATCCAAATCTGTATCTCGTACATCTTTCACACTTCTCCAATGAGTTACGTCCTCGATAATTGGAACCTCTGCTAGGCCTACTGGATGTTGGGATGAAGAGCGACGTGCAGCAACTGCTTTTGCCAATCTCAACGTTGGCCCTACCTGCTCTGGAATTGATGAAATATCACTTGTTGAGTGAACGCCCCAGGCACCATCAGCAAGTATTCTCATCGTTACTCCAATCTCTTGCCCAGGAATTGCACGTTCCAACTTTCCATCTTTCAGAGACGCAGTGTTAGTAGTTTGGCTGACTAATCTTATTTCTGCATATTGAGCACCTAACTCAGAAGCATTGTTCAATGCCTTGTTTATCTTGTCTTCATCTAGTATTCTACCACTAGAGAACATCGAATCTGATTGTCGAGTTGCGACCACCATGTACCATCGGTACAGTAGGGGCTCTTTCACATTTACGAGTTCTAGCGTAAATCTGAGAGGTGGATATGTCCGATTGCAGCATCCTCTGAGACATCACCCTCAATACCCATTCTTGCAGCATCAAAAATGGAAATATTCGGTCTCTCATCAGTTATTTCAAAGTTCATCTTTGTAGCATGCTGAGCAAACATCTCTTCAGATTGTTCGCATGATAGATCAACTATCCAAGCTGTTTCATCACCTTTACAAAGACCTGCTCTCTTGAAACTCGTAGCAATGTGATGTGTGCCAGATAGAAGTCTGATAAACTCGCCATCAAGCGAATTTGATTTCATTTTACCCCGTTCCTTGTTTCGCATTAGGACTTCATGAGCAACCCAGCCATGAACATCACTCGCAAGACATGTGCCGCTGATGAGCGCCCAATTTTCCGAGTCTCTGTTCTCTATCCAAGTCATTGCAAGCGCCCTAGGGTCAACACAAGCCTCGCTAAGCGTTACTCTCTTGCACGGAAATGCTGGCGGGGACACATTTGCCGGAAAGCATTCACAATTTCAATCCTGACGCTCCCCTGGCAGAGGTTCATCGTCACTCCGAGATTGCTTTATTTCGTGTTTTGTTGAAATTTTCTTGACAGAATCGAGTATTCTCTCAACCAGAATAGGACCCCAACCTCGCTTTGACTTCAGCTTGTCTAAATCCTTTGCAGACATTGCAAGTAAGTCCGCAGGGGTTCTAATCCCCATTTGCGAGAGGGTCCTCGCTCTGTTTCTTCCAACGTTTCTAACCTGTACAAGTTGTAGCAAATCCTCTTTGCAGCCTGCTCGAACTCTAGCCCTAGTCAACTCAAGTAAGCCCGCCAAATCTGCGACATATCCAAGATGTTCTTCGGCAAAAACGTCGTCCCTTAGCAAGATTTCCCTAGCAGCAAGTAGAAGCCATCCCATCAAATCTGTTCGAGAATACACATCACCGGGAGTTACACCCAATTCTTTCTCAATGTCCCTCAAGTCTTTCTCTTCGTACCAAAATTCCGTACACCAAGCACTCTTGACCATTCCCATTGCCCTTTCGTCAATCGGACTTTCAATCAATAATTCATCTTCAACAATTGCTGCCTTTTGCCTCAAATCGCTTCCAAATTCTAATTCCTTTGATTTAGGCCATAGCGAAATAAAATCCGGAGTTGCTGCAACTAGATGACAAAGTGAGAAACTGGTGACAGGGAGTGTTTTACGAACAATTCTTCTTACAGCACGTCGCAAGCCCTCGAGTAATATGTCAGCAGAAAGTGGGTCGATATACAATTGAGATACCCTCTCACCCATTGGGGTTGCTTCGTATTCGTTGTCTAGAGCTTCGATTTCAAGTGCTGTTGAAGTCTGAACTGAGATTCTTGATGCCCTTTGGAATCCGAAGGTTGCTTCAGCGGGCTCTACAGATTTCTTCTTGCCCATTGTTACACCAGAGGCTGCTTGGGCAGCGTCGACCCATGAAGGCAATTCGTCGTCCCAGTCTTCTTCCTCAACACCAATATTTGTCCTTCGAATGAACCTCTTTTCAACCAACCACCTTAGCATGGAATCGATTGTTTCTTGAAGGTATGAATTGGTTTGAGTATGACCCAGATAAGTACCTGCAAAGAATTCACCAATCGCTCTTCTTGTATGAAGTCCACCTGTAGCGATGGACGATAGGAGATGAAAACGCATTGCAGGTTCTGCGGCTAATTTAGAAGTGATATCTTCGACCGGGCCGTGAATGTAACGGTCTGCGATTTCGTCAGCCATTTGTCTTGGATCACCGCCTTTGCATGCTAACCAAGCTTCACCAACAGGGTCGTATCTTGGACGACCTGCTCTTCCAAGCATTTGCTTAACTTCCATGACAGGTAATAGCCGACTCATGCCGTCATCAAAACGTTTCAAATCCCTCACAAGAACGCGTCTAGCAGGTAGGTTTACTCCTGCTGCCAGGGTAGGAGTCGCACTAAGACAGTACAGCAATCGCTCTTTGAACGCATTTTCGATTTCTGTGCGTTGAGTGTGCATCAGACCCGCATGATGGAAAGCAACGCCACCCTTCACACACTCTGCAAGGGTATCACCCATTGCTGAATTGGATGACCTTGCTAAACGTTGAGACAACTCTCTTAGTTTTGGCAAAACTTCTGGATTGTGTTTTTCTAGATACTTCTCCATGCGTTGACCTAACTTCTTTGCTTCAGATTGGGCAGATCTTCTTGAAGATACAAACACCAGTAACTGGCCACCATCCTCGTAGACATCGCTTAAGGCAGCCCAAGCAACGTGTGATTTGGGGCCATTAAGAGTCCTTGGAGGGCCCAAGTTTGAAGTTGATGAAAATTCACTTTTTTGAATGGCTCTTGGCTCTAAATCCAGTTCTGCCAGTGTAGCATACTCGAGACTGACTGGCCTCCACTCAGACACTACTAAATCGCTGTTAAGCCAATCTGCTAAATCTTGAGAGTTCCCCACCGTAGCAGATAAAGTGATTATCTGAGCATCAGGTAATAAGTGCCTAATTCTAGCCAGATTAATTTCCATTGTAGGCCCTCTATGACTATCGTTTAGAAGATGGAACTCATCTGCAACAACAACGGAAACCCTTCGCAAAACCTCAGCCTTTGAGCGCATTAACGAGTCTAATTTTTCACTAGTGCATACAAGAATATCACAATCATCGATTTGTCTTGTTTCACTCGGTGCGTCTCCGATTCCCAATCCAATTTTTAAACCGAGGCTTTCGCCAAGTTGCTTTAGCTCTTCCAATTTCTCCGTTGCAAGTGCCTTCAATGGAACGATGTATATCCCTCTAGAACCTGGATCAACCGTCATTATCTGGTTTACGATACCCATGTATGCTACCAAACTTTTACCACTAGCAGTAGGTATACACACCATTGTATTCTTGCCTTGAAGGACCGAAGGCATAGCATCTGCTTGCGGTGGATGCAATGTTTCGATACCCCAATCGTTTTTGATGAAATTTGTGAAGTCAACGGGCAACCCGAGATTTGAAACAGACCTCTCCGGTTCACCCATAGTTGTTTGAAGAGTCAATAGTCCAAAAGGTAAGCGATTGATTAGCCGACACTGCTAAGTCCTATTTTGTGCGTGGACACAACATGGGCAACGACGATGCTTTGGTTGACGAGAGACTTTCAGTCTTCGATGATGAGCCAGATTTGAATGACTGGTTTGAAGTCATAGCGGGTTCATTGATGGCAGTGATTGGAATTTTCCAGTTAATTTCACCAGGCAATCTAGTAGACCCTGATGTAATGAGATGGTTCGCTGCGGCGGTTACCGTTTCAGGTGTTATTTGGGCAGGCCATGGATTGAAAGACATGGCCATCAAGGAAGTCAGAAAATCGATTGTTTTGCTAGAAATGGGCTCAAAACAAGGCAGCATCGATTACGGTTTAATCAGAGACGTTATCCTCAACCCTGAAGCATATACTGAATTCCTAGTCAAAGAATACGAAAACGCCTTCGCTGACGGCGTAATTACAGACAAAGAACTTGAAGAATTGAAAGCGATTCAAACTGCGTTGGGAATAAGTGATGAAGAAGCTGCGAAGATGGCTGTCAAGAGTGCAATAAAGTCCGCACTTGCTGATGGCAAGGTCACAGACGATGAGAAAGTGATGATTGAAAACGCTGCTGAAGGGCTATCTAAAGCAAAGAAAACCAAATTATCAAAGGCATTAGAAAGTGGTGAAATCACTAGTGAGGTCGAAAAGATTCTCAAATCTCTAGATGATTAATCCCATTTATTCTCTAATGCAAATTGGCTCAGAATACTCTTCGCATTAGTTCTGCGTTTGTTTTCGATTCCGATACCAAGCAATACTAGGGCAATTCCCGCAATTACCCAAAGGTATTGTGATTCAAGGAGTGGTTCTGATGGCATCACTGCATTCGAAGAATACATCAAATTGTGATCTATTTCAGTGTCGATCCTAATCCTGAATTCTAAATCATCCTTTATCCCGTCTAGCAAAATTATCGACACGAGGTTGGGATAGAGGTTTTCCTGCATAAGTCTCCATCGCCCTTCAGGAACATCTACCGGTCTTGTTCCCCATGCCGGTTCCTGAATCGAACCAAGTTTACTTGATTCAACCATTTTTGTTTCAAAATGAATAATATTCGAAGTAGGTAAATCATCAACAACAAGCAAGGCCTCGAGCATCAGTATATCCAACATCAATGTTCTTGCTGCTAAAAGAATGAACGAACGTGAATGAGAATCAAGTAAATCATCTACTGGGCTTGTTTCTGATTTTTCTGCAACCTTGGCAAATATCTTTGATTCAAAATCTAACTCGTAGAATTCTGGAATGTAGAGTTGCCATCTTCCATCATCCAACGGCCACGCTGAATCTGCAACCAATCTCAAAGACAGGGTCTCACCATCCAACATACCGAATGTTGAACCAACGTGCAAAGCCCTTGAGGACGCTGGAGCATTTGGGTGAGATGCGTGCCAAATTTGGTCCAAACGATTTTCAATTAATTCATCTAAAGTCATCTCATCTGTTGATGGCATTTCTCCTGCAATAGCCCACATTGGCGATATTATTCCTCCGAGGAATAAAATAAGAACTCCCGGAACAAAAATACCGAATCTTACCGTTCGTGATGTTGTTTCAGCCCTCAATTCAATTACTAGACCTAATAAAATCGCGAATGATAGAACTAGAACCATTACCCCAGATGTTCCATCCAATTCTACAGATCCATATTGGTCAGCCTTCATTCCATAACCTTCCCATTCCCATGAAGAATAATCAAATCCATCCGGAGATGTCGGACCTAAGCTCTCAAATGCGATTAATCCGATCCATTTGTAGGGCTGAAACGAATTCAGTTTACCACCAATACAGAAATCAAATTCTCCAACGGGTAATGCTCTCCACTTCCAAGTACTCTTTGTTACTCCGTTTACTACTTCTGTTTCTAATTCAGGAGCCGGTGCAAGCCGGTTATCTGGTAAAATCAAATCGGGCCTGCCATGATTCTGTTCTATCTCAGATGGCACCTCTTCCCACTCAATTGTTATCATCATTATTTCGTGATTTTCTACATCAAAAGACCAACAATCCCAATCATCTTCAACCAACGCACCATAGTGAACTGTATCCAATTCTGTTTGGCGAGGAGATGCATATGAAGATGGTTCATCGACATCTCGAGAGTCGACATCTTCTGACCAAATAATGTCAAGGAACATGTATGAAGAACCTCTAAGATTCAACTGCCAAGTTCCAGGCCTCTCGACTTCAAACTGTAATAAAATTCTAATCTCTTCCCCCGGCCATAAAAGTCGGTCACCGGCAAGATCCAATGGCTCATCATTTACCTTGTAAGCACCCTGCATACCATCTGCTGGATTTGAGTCGCCTTGGAATTCAATTATGGTTGTAGACTGTGCAATAATGATAGTTACTTCTAAGTCAGGTCGAGAAACACCAACAAGGTCGTCTTGATACCTCAAATCAATCTGTAGTTCATCAATCTCTTGAGGAATCAATGCAATTTCGGTTTGAGAAGGAGTCATTGGTAATTCGATAAATACCGTTGAAGGAGAAAAAGGGGTTGCTGAGTTTACACTACCACTAATACTCTCATCTCCAGTATGAAATTCAGTTAGAGAACAATCATTGATGTCGTTACATGAGAACCAAAGTTCGCCTCCACCATCCTCTGAATCTATGGCTGCACTGACATTTGGTATGCAAAGAGTAAGCAGAAGCAAGACTGTAAGTTTGCTCCGCATGGTATGCTGTCTTAGTGGTGTACTAATCACTGTGACGCATTTACGGGCACATCTCGCAATACCTGCTTGCAAGATTTACACATGTACTTCCCCATTCCCTTCTTTTGTCGAGGGTATTCTTTCTTACACTTGTCACAAACCCATAACCACTTAGCCTTCTCTTTTCGTAATAATTCTGTGAATTTCACTCCCATCTTAGAGGCTTCTTTACTAGGCCACAATCTCTCTAGTGATCGGAATGTCGAGTCATGAGCGGTGTAACCTAGAGCATGGACAAATTCGTGATGTAAGACCCAAGCAGCATACGGTTTCCATTCAGAGGAAAGTAGTCTTGGATGCAATTCGATTACTTTGACTTCTTCAGGCATTGTAGGATTTCTAATTCCTTGGCGCCATCTCGTTACTCCATGACGTTGGGTAGCATTTTTCCTCAACACGCCTAAATCGATACCAGTCAACTTAGTAAGCAGTTCTTCACTCCAAACGCCCATCGATGTCATTACTTCAATTACAAACTTTCGTAATTCTGTCAATTCTCTCAATTGAGAGTTGTTTGGTTTGACCATTCAAGACCACCGATGGTAAGCAGGATGGCCTTCCTTAACCGCTACAAACAAACCGCTACCTGTTGCACAGACCTTGTCTTCTGCTATGAGTGTCATCTTTATTTTCGCTCTATCCTCAAATAATTCTTCAACTTCTGCTAGAACATACAATTCTACTCCTGCAGGCGTTGGCCTCCTAAGAGATACAGAATAGGTAGCGGTTACAGTACAAGGTGGTTCATCCAACCCCGATTGGTCCATCAAAGCGATTGCAGCAGCCCAATTACCATGACAATCTAGTAGACTACCAATAATCCCTCCGTTAATCATCCCTGGGAATGCTTGATGCTCTTCAGATGGAGTAAACCTGAGTTCTAAGCCTTCAGCACATCTATGAGAATCGATCTGTAATCCCTTTTCGTTTGCTGGCCCACACCCAAAACAAATCGAGGTGGGCGCATACTGACGCTGAACTCCCGGCTCCATGTGTGTTCACTGTCAAAGGGGGTTGATTTGCTATTCGCATCCATCATCTTGATGTCCTCTCGTTTGATGGATAACCATGGCCGGGAAGAAGCGACGTGTAAGAGTCGCAAATGAACTTCCTAAAACTAGGCGTTTGGCAATAAAAAAAGCGCTTGATGAACACGAGTCTGAAGCAAGACCAGACTGGGACAGAGCTTCTGATTGGAATGACATCAGATTCCTAAGAAAGAGAATCAAAACTGGAGAAATGAGGACCATCATGATGCCGCTACTTGATGTGGACATGGGAGATTCGTGGCCAATTCCTGTTACAATTTTCCACGGGGTTAGACCAGGACCAGTCATCACAATAATCGGAGCAACACACGGTGATGAGTTAACAGGGCCAAGTGCTTGCACAAACTTACTATCTTCAAAGTTCACTGAACCGGGTGGCGAATTAGACCCGCAATCAATGGCCGGTACAGTTAGGATTGTTCCTGTCATAAACTTGCCAGGTTATCGTTCAAAGTCTAGATATTTCCCCGATGGAAGAGACCTAAATAGAGCGTTTCCCGGTCTATCTAAAGGTAGCACTACGTCGAGAGTTGCTAGCACTGTCAAAAAGAATTTGATAGATGATTCAGATGTAATTATCGACCTCCATAGCGCTGCGGTTGGTAGGTCAAACATGCCTCAAATTAGAGGAGACCTATCTCATCCTGAATCCTATCTTTTAGCAAAGGCCTTCGGAATAGAAGTTGTCCTCGACAGCAGACCTCCAAAAGGTAGCTTGAGACGTGTCGCTAACGGAATGGATATTGCCGCAGTAACCTACGAGGGTGGAGAAGCAAATCAGTTAGACCAAGTAGCTGTGAAAGTTGCTGTCGAAGGTTGTCTTAACGTACTGAAATCACTCAAGGTCATTCCAAAAAATCCTGCCAGACCAAGATTTAGGTTGAATGCAGGAGGCTCGACTTGGCTGCGCGCAGGAGAGGGCGGTCTTCTCGACATGTTTGTTGGACCTGGCAGTATTGTGACAAAAGGCGACGTCATTGCAACGATTTCAGACCCTGGAAGCCCTGGATTATCAGTAGACATCGTAGCACCAGAAGACGGTCTGATGATTTGTACAGCAACCAACCCATTCGTGACAGCTGGTAATCCAGTTGGACATTTCCTACCTGTTACAAAACACATTGAACTCTTGAAGACCCAAATGGACGACAGGGGCATGCTGATTGTAAATGGTAGCCAAGGTGAAGCAATTTGGCGAGAAGATGACGAAATGGTAGAAATCGAAGTTGGTGGCGAATGGTCCGGTGGCTCAGTTGATGCTGAATGGAAACAAATCAACGCCGAAGACACTGAACAAGAAGAAGCGGCCTGATCAGGCTTGGAAAGCGGCGATTGCTTCCCTAATTTCATGCTCTTCCATGTTTCTTGGTTGGCTTTTTGCTACCTCAAATAAGTGGCTAACCAGTTCATCTGTTGCTTCCATACCATTACTCTCTAACCAGTGAATGATATTTGAACGGCCAGACATATGACCGATTCTGATTACTTGCTCTAGACCGAAATCTCCCGCTGGAACGCCGCTATACACCCTGTCAGCAAGCCACATGTCTCCCTTTCGAATCGCTTTGATTACTGCGCTAGCGTGTACTCCAGTACCGGTTTCAAATGCATCCTGACCGAAGACCGGGTAGTTTCTTGGCAGTGGGACCTGAATGTATTCATTCGCTTTCTGGACATACTCACTAAGCAGTGAGAGATCGTTGTTGATAACACCCATAAGTGATAGATTGACTAGAGTTTGGTCTAATGGAGCATTTCCTGCTCTTTCTCCCACACCTAGAGCTGTACCATGAACAACATCTGCCCCTGCTTCAACCGCTGCGAGATTATTTGCTACTCCAAGACCTCTGTCTTGATGACCGTGCCAATTAACCTCAATGTCGCTGCGCTTAAAACCTGAATCTTTGATGACTTCTTCATCAATGAAAGACAGTAACTGCTTGACACCGTTGGGGGTTACGTGGCCACAAGTGTCGCAGATGCACAACCTTCGAACGCCTAACTCCATTGCCCTTTGATAAATCAGTTTGACATCCTCGGGTTTTGAACGAGTTGTATCTTCTGTAACAAACATGACAGGAATATCGTTGTCAACTGCATAGGAAACTGCTTTTTCCATGGTCGAAACTAGTTTCTCCATTGTCCAACCTTCAGTGAATTGACGAATTGGACTTGTTCCCAAGAAGGCACTTGCTTGGATTTCCATCTCATGCTTTGCTTGCATTTCAACTAGAGGTTCTATGTCATTCATCAAGGTTCTAACCGCTGCACCTGGGCGTATTTTGAAGTCATTTGCTTTAATGTGAGTTAACATTGCATCAATGTGTTCCCTATGGAACGGCCCTGCACCAGGCAACCCCAAGTCCACCTTCTGGATTCCTAGTTTTTCCATGTAAGTGAGTAATTCTATCTTCTGATCGATTGAAGGGTTCAATGCGCTAGGACTTTGCAAACCATCTCTCAAGGTTTCATCATCAAACCAAACACCATGCGGGTGGTTTGCTGGGTTTCTTGAATATTCATAGTCAACAAGGTTCCAGTCATAGATTAGATTTTGTTCATCCATTTTATCACCCTCAGAGGCTCGCTTGCTCCGTCACAAGTGCGGTTAGCGTTTGAAACCGTCGGAAAATTGGTCATTCCTCTTCTTTGAGTAATCCTGACTCAACCGCTGCAAGATATTCTTCCTTATCGATTACACCGTCTTGGTTTTGGTCAATTAGGTCAAACTCTTCCTCGGCATCTTCCTTGCTCGATTCAATCAATTCAGCAGGAAGACGTGCGCTGAAAATGACTTCATCGTCGTAGCCATCCTTAGCCTTGTTTCTCAATTCCATTACTCGAGTACCTCTTGTAGCTTTGCCAGTTGTTCTCTTGGTTTGAGACACCTCGGTTCTAATCATCATTCCCTTCTTAGTTAGGAGGAATAAATGGTCATCTGGGTTAGGAATCTTTCTAACACTAATTATCTTATCATCAAATTCTTCATCTAATTTCATAGTCCTGACACCTTTTGCGCCAGGACGTGTTTGTCTGTATCCATCGGTTGTAAACCTTGGCTCACCGGATTCGGTCATCCTCTGATTACCATCCTCATCGACAATTGGAATTCTATCTCCTGTTCCAATTGTACTTCTCTTACCCATACCATACTTCGACAGAGTTAGAATCTGGGTTTCAGAGTTATTGATTGAAACCATACCTGCAACGAATCCGCCACCGGAGCCCTTTCTATCTCCAACCTTGATTCCATAAACACCTCCTGAAACTCTGCCTGATGCCCTGATTGCAGAACACTTGAATCTAGAGGCATATCCGGTTGTTGAGATCATTACGATATCGTGTTCATCGGTAGCAGACCTAACGTTGACAAGCGAATCTCCTTCCTTCTTGAAACGGAGAGCATATTTTCCGTTCCGATTAATTCTGACATATTCTGCTAGGGAGGTCTTCTTGATTAGACCCATCTTTGTTGCAAACATCAGGAATCGGCCCTCTGGATTCTCTAGAATTTCCTTTGATAGAGGCAATATGGAAACTATGTTTTCTTCGTCTCTGATGCTCTCTAACAAATTCCTGATGTGTGTACCTCTAGATAATCTGCTACCTTCAGGAGTTTCCCAAGCTTTCAAACCATACACTCTACCTTGGTCTGTAAAGATAAGTAGCCTATCCTTACTGAAACAGGAAAGAATCAGTTGAGGTGTATCCTCGGACTTTGTGGTTACACCCTTCAGACCTTTACCACCACGATTCTGAGTCCTGAAAGTGTCAACAGGTGTATGTCTGATGTAGTTGTCCTCACTCAGAGTGATTACAATCGCTCTTTCTTCGATTAGGTCCTCTCTATCCATCGAAAGTGGCATTGGATCAATGTGTGAACGGCGCTCATCTCCATGTTTCTCAACCATAGCATCCATTTCTGTCAGAAGAATATCTAAACGCCTTGACCTTGAAGCAATGATGTCTTTCAAATCTGTAATCTTGATTTGTAACTCGTCATATTCATTCTTTACCTTTTCAACATCCAAGCGACTCAGTTGGTATAGTCTACGCTCTGCAATCGCTTTTGATTGTGCTTCTGTGAAACTGAATGCTTCAATTCCAGGGAACACTTCGTTTCCTTGGAGTACTGACTCGAACTGTTCTCTACTAGAACTGCCCTTTCCTACTGCGATTACATCGTCAATTCTGTCTTGAGCTTTTACCAAACCTTCCAAAATATGGGCACGGGCCTCTGCTTTTCCAAGGTCATAGATTGCTCTTCTTTCGATTACTGATTCTCTATGCTGAACATAGGTATGTAGCATAACTGGCAAGGTTAGCAAAACCGGCCTACCGTCCAATATTCCCATCATATTTGCAGAGTATGACTCCTGAAGCCTGCTCGACTTGAACAACTGGTTCAAGACAGCATGTGGGTCCGCGTTATTCTTGACTTCGATAACAACTCTGATTCCTTCTTTCGAAGATTCATCACGAATATCTCTGATTCCGATTACTGTGCCCTTGGTCACCAAGTCAGCGATTTGAACTAGCATATCTGCCTTCTTTACCTGGTAAGGAATCTCGTGAATAACGATTCTCTTACCTTTAGCATCATCATAAACATCACACTTTGAGCGCACGTGGAATCTTCCCTTTCCAGATGAATACATGTCATAGATTCCATCTATGCCGTGAATGGATGCCCCTGTGGGGAAATCTGGACCTTTCACATGCTCCATGTATTGTTCTATAGACAAATCAGGCATTCCAGAATTCTCTTCTCCTTCCTCTAAGATTGTCTCAACATGTAGTCGAACAGCGCCAGAAACTTCTGTTAGATTGTGTGGTGGAATACGGGTTGCCATTCCTACCGCAATACCATCGCTTCCGTTCAAGAGTAAGTTAGGAAGTCGTGAAGGTAGAACTGTAGGTTCTTGTTCAGAATCGTCGAAGTTCGGTTGGAAATCGACTGTATCTTTGTCGATATCTTCAAGCATGTGCTTCGAGATTTTATCTAGCCTACTCTCTGTGTAACGCATAGCTGCAGGTGGATCGCCGTCGATTGAACCAAAGTTTCCTTGCCCATCGACCAGAGGATATCTCAATGAGAATTCCTGTGCCATTCTAACCATGGTGTCGTAGATTGATTGGTCACCGTGAGGGTGATACTTACCCATTACTTCTCCAACAGAACGAGCAGATTTGCTGAATTTCTTGTCTGAGGTGTGTCCACCTTCGTGCATACCATACAGAACTCTTCTGTGTACAGGCTTCAAGCCGTCTCTCGCATCTGGTAACGCTCTTCCGATAATAACTGACATTGCGTAGTTGATGTATGAATTTTTCATCTCTTCATTCAATGAGCGGTTTAGCAAACTAGCGTCAGGCATTCCTGCGTCGTCTTCCGTATCTTCAATCTCATCAGATGTCAAGGTTGGTCACCTCCTTTGCATGGCGTTCAATAAACGCTCTTCTATCGGGAACATCTTCTCCCATTAGAATCTCGAACATTCGGTCCGATTCTTCGGCATCCTTCACTGTAACTTTCAACATAGTTCGATTTTCAGGATTCATTGTGGTATTCCACAACTGGTCTGGATTCATTTCACCAAGACCCTTGTATCTCTGAACACCGATTTTCGCATTGGGGTTATCTCCCTTCAATTCATCGATTATGATGTCTCTTTCTTCATCGGAGAAGGCATACTTACTGACACGGCCCTTAGTCAACTGGAATAGAGGCGGCTGCGCAATGTAAACGTGACCTTCTGTGATAGCAGGCCTCATGAATCTCCACAAGAATGTAAGCATCAGAGTTCGAATGTGTGCACCATCGATATCTGCGTCTGTCATAATGATAATCTTGGAGTATCTAAGTTTTGATGGGTCGAATGAACCCTCATCATCAGGATTGTTTCCTACACCGGCACCTAGTGCTCTGATAATTGTCTGAATTTCTTGATTTTGGAATACTTTCACAAGATTGTGTTTCTGCCTCTCTACGTTGAGGATTTTACCACGTAGAGGGAGAATTGCTTGTATGCGACGGTCACGACCAGTCTTAGCTGAACCGCCCGCTGAATCACCTTCTACGAGATATACCTCGCATTCACTGGGATCTCTAGACTGACAATCTGCCAACTTTCCTGGCAATCCTCCGCCCTCGAGAACACCCTTTCTCCTTGTCAACTCACGAGCCTTCTGTGCTGCTTTCCTAGCTTTAGAAGCAAGAAGGGCCTTTTCAATAATTGCCTTTGCGACAGACGGGTTTTCTTCAAAGAATTCTCCCAATTTCTCGTAAACAACTGTCTGTACAACACCTGTAACCTCGCTGCTAACCAACTTATCCTTTGTCTGAGAAGAAAATGATGGGTCTGGGTGTTTTACACTCACAATAGCTGCCAACCCTTCTCTGACATCGTCACCGGATAATGCCTCGCCCTTGAGCATGTTTTTCTTCTTCGCATATGAGTTCAAACAACTAGTCAGTGCTGTTCGGAGACCAGACATGTGAGTTCCACCGTCTTTGTTGCGAATGATGTTGGTGTAACACCTAATCGATTCACTAAAAGCGTTAGACCACTGAAGGGCTAAATCAACTGTAACCGTCCCCTTTTCTACTTCTTTCTCACCTGATATTTGGATAACAGTAGGATGCAGAATCTCTCTCGCTGAGTTGATCTGTGAAACATACTCTGACAATCCACCTTCGTAATGGTGAATACTTACATGTGGCTCATCAGACCTTGCATCAGTAATCTCGATTTTGAGGCCGGCGTTCAAGAAGGATGTTTCCTTCAACCTGGTATCAATTTGGTCGAAATCGAATTCTGTGATATTGGTGAAAATCCCCAAATCCGGTTTGAAAACGATTAGAGTACCTGTATCATCACATGTGCCTGTCTCTTTGAGGGAGCTAACAGGAACGCCTGCTTCGTACCTCTGGTGGTAAACAGACCCACCTCGATGAATAGTGACTTCCATCCACTCTGAGACGGCGTTGACGGCTGAAACACCGACGCCGTGAAGACCTCCAGACACCTTGTATGAACTGTTGTCGAATTTGCCACCAGCGTGGAGTTTTGTCATGATGACTTCTGCTGCAGATATGCCAAATTCTTCGTGTTTATCGACTGGAATCCCTCTTCCATAATCTCTTACCGAAAGTGACCCGTCTAGATTTAGTCCGACCTCTACAAGGTTTGTGTGCCCTGCTAAATGTTCGTCTACTGAGTTGTCTACAACTTCCCATATGCAATGATGTAAAGCAGAACCGTCGTGAGGATCTCCAAGATACATTCCAGGCCTTTTACGGACAGCCTCAAGTCCTTCTAACACCTGAATGCTTTGTGCACTGTAATCATCTGTCATTGACTCACCTCAATCAATCAAATTGTTGTTAGGATTTTTTTGCGTAAACTTACTCAATTATCTCTAAGATTGTGTCATTCAACAGGTTCCGAAAATACTCCAAAAAATGTAGTAAAATTTCCCCTCAGTCGGACGATTTACGACGAGTCTCCTCCACTCAAAATTAATGGTACCGGAGGGGGTATATGAACATAGTCAAAGTAGGGCAAAAAAACGTGCTATTTTTGGAAAATAAAAAACAGCGAATTTTGACATTTTCCAGTATTTCTTCCAAAGACGAATATGAAAAACTAATCGCAACCGTTAATGAAGAAGGGCAGGTCGCCAAAGCATGGCTGACCCGAAAGTATGTGTTACACTAGATGGCACTACCGTGGAAGAAATGACTGATGAAGCTGCACGCGCAAACCTAGCTGGCGCAGATATGGTCGAAGTTAGATTTGACAGACTGTACCTCGTTAAACCAGACCCAACAGTCTCAGACGAGGAAGAAGGCGAAAAGGTCGAATTACCACCAGAAAATGACTGGGATACTGTAGATATGTCTGAAGTCGATGTTGACGCTGCGATTTCTTCCCTGAAGGAAGGGCTACCACTGCCTGTAATATTCACAGTAAGGCCTGTATCAGAAGGCGGTTTCTTCCCAGGTGTTGAATCAGAAAGGATCTCTATCCTAGAAAAGGCGATTGAATCTAAGGTCTCATGGATAGACTTGGAATTATCCATAGACGATTCAACCCGCAGTAAATTAGCAGATGCAGCAAAAGAAAACGACTGCCAAATCATCGCTTCCGTCCATGACATAAACGGAACCCCAGATGCATCTACTATCGCATCAATCGTTAGAGATAATCAAGATTCAGGAGATATCGTAAAGTTCTGTGGAACTGCAAATAACCATGATGATGCACTACAAATCATCGAGGCTGCGACCGAATTGACAGGTGAGGGACTTAACCACAGCCTAATGGCAACTAGCAGCGGAGGAGATTGGACAAGGCTTCACGCACCAATTCTAGACCAAAGCCTAGTTTATGCAACTATGAGAAATGAATTCAGAATTTCTGACAAAGGTCTAGTCAATGTTCGTGACCTTAGAGATGCCTGGTCCCTGTTAGAATACTGACCTATTCTTGCTCTAGAGTTGGAACGAGTCCCTTCTCTAACTGTTGACCTTCTAACGTTAGACTAAGTCCAGAACTCATGTACCTTCTATTCATTATAAGAGGTACTGCCAAGATTGCCATCATTAATCCACAACATACCAAAGATACTGTCCAGTTAGGAAGTACTGTCGATCTTGGCTCTGATACTACAGACACATATGCAGCAATGCTTGTCTCAGGAACTGCATCGTTGCTGTGCGAGTTGTTGGTATTGTCCACAACGATGTTGAAGTATTGATTGGTGGTTTCTCCGAATAAACTACTACTTATTTCGGGACCATCAAGAGAAATAGAGAATGAAACCTCATCCACATTCTCATATTGATGGGAGTCTCTGAATGAATGCCAACCTACAACAGTGAAACTTCTCCATTCAGGAGGAACATCACTAGTTGGGTCATCATCATCCCTATCTTCTTTCAGCCAATAATATCCATTTGAGATATCATATGCAGTAGTATATCGGTCATATTGAGAGGTAGTCATCAAGTATACATCAGCCAGTGGGTCAACTGAACTATTTGTTGATTCAATAGTGACACAAATTGTTGTCCTGCGCTCATAGTCCAGGTTTACCCTTAGGGTCCCAATTGCATTTTCACCGATCATCATCATAGCTTGAAAATCCTCTCTTAACAAACTGAGACTGTTATCTGGCTCCCAAGTCATCCATTCTTCCTCTGGACCATCATAGTCCTCAAAATTTGTAGGCTCAACAGGCTCGTCATCACCACCTCTATCTCGCCTTGGCCCATCTTTTTCTTCGAATTCGGGAGTGTAGATGTTTGGAACCTTGGCCAAACGTTCAACAGTCGTATTCCATTTAGGAGGCGGGAATATATCTCCATTATCGCAGTTCGAGGCGGCCGATACACGTTGAACAGGAGAAATGTCCGTGACAAGCAGCATTGGGAGTATGAACAGGAACATCACAACGATGGTAGTCCTAGAACCCATAATCAACTCCCTCCTTACCTAGAATGAAAATTGTGAGGGTTAATCGGTTTTCCCTTCAGCGTCTTCTTCTTAGAGGCCTTACGTATCCAGAGGAGTTACTTCTGCGTTCTTCTTTGGATAAAATACCAGGTGCAGGAGGAGGAGTGTGTTGGTCCATCCCTAAGACTCCCCCGTAAGACTGTACTTCATCCACTTCGTATGTAGCTGCAGCTTGCTCGGCTTCCTCTTCGATTTCTGTCGGACTTCTCATTACTGCCCAACCGAGAATTAGGACTGCGACAATTAGTGCAAGAACCATGAACGACTCACCACTTGCGTCTACAAACCATTCCTGCCAGTCTTGGATAGAGAAGTCGGAAAGACTCGGTTCGGCCACTTTTTCTGCTAGGACTGTAACTTCAGTATCCTTTGTTACACATACGCCCATTCCATCGCAAACAGAAACTCTGACCATCTTGATTCCAACGTCATCCCAACTAGCAGCAACTCTAATCCCATCTGCACCTGATGGAGTAATCCAATCATCTGCGACATCTCCATTTTCATCAGCGTCAACCTCTAGGTCGCTTTCCCACATAACAACAATTGTAGAAGGTATTCTTTCATCTCTATCCGTGTGAAGTCCGTCATTTACGTCTAAATCTCGCCACACAACGTAATCCGCAGCGTCTTCTGAATCTGAGACATTTACGTCAAGAACCACTGATTCGCCAACGTATATCGTATCTGATATGTCGAATTCACCAATTTCTGGTGGTTCGTTTACAATTACAGTGAAAGTTTCCCTTGTCACATCTCCAGTAAGATATGAATCTCTAACGGTAAGAGTTACTTTGTAGGTACCTGGTCTATCAAATGAATGCCATGGCATAGGTTCATGTGAGATTGGAGTTGCATCACCAAAGTCCCAGGAATATTCCACAATTCCATTCCAATCTGAACTATTTGTTTCTAGAGGTACAAATCTACCTTCGAACACTCTATCTCCATCTCGGGTTCCGATTGAATCGAAATACAAGATTTGTCCGGGGGTAGTTACTACGTTCTCATCATCGTCAAAGGTGTGAGAATACTCGAACGATGCACCCTCTGGAAGTGGCGTAGTTGCCGTAACTAACTCATCTTTGTACCACACATCAAAAATCTTAACGGAAATGATAGGCTTCGGATTTAGGACTCTGATTCCGAGTTCTCTAGTTTCACTTTCTTGACCATTTTCGTCTATTACAACTAGGGACACATAATGCTCTCCAGGAGTACTGAAGTTGTGAGTAACCAAAGACTCGTTTGACATTGTCCCATCTGAGAATTTCCACATAAATATCAAATCGGTTGAATCTCCAACCAACCCATCTGGATCATAGCTATCTCTGCCGTTGAAGGTATATGGCACATCCATTTTCGCATCTTCGATTCTGAAATCTACCACTGGACTGCCTGCTGAACTGGAGTCTCTGACCTCGAATTGTGCGACAGGTAGCTGATTTAGAACTTGAACTCTGAGTTGTGAAACTGACTGTGCCCCATCATTGTCTGTGACTGTGATGTTCACATCCTTAATTCCGGGAGTAGACCAAGCGACCATAGGATTCTGTTCTGTTGACAGTAAATCAACGAATAGATCGGTTCTGTCGATTATTCCTCCCTCAAGGTTTACTGCTTCTTCAAACGCCCAATTCCAAGCAACAATTTCTCCGTCAACATCTTCGAATATGTCAGGTAGCATCGTGGCTGTGAATGTTTCTGTGACAACTATGTCGGTGAAAACCTGTCCAGGTGCACGGTTATTCACAATTATTTCTATAGTTTCAGAAGCAGAGTTAACACCATCGCTTACAGTTAGCGTGAGGTTATAGGAAGTTACAGCGGTCAAACCATCCTCCCACATGTGATATGCACGAGTTATACCTTTTCCACCTTCTAGATTGCCATCTCCCCAGTCCCATGTAAATTCAAGGTGGTTGACCGGAACATTATCAGTGGTTCTTTCCGCACTGAATTGGATAATCTGTCCGGTCAAAATCGAGAGATTGTCTGTTAGAACCATACCATTCATTGAAATTACTGGAATAGGTGCTGAATCATCTGAAACGTTGATTGTTTTTACATCTGCATCAGACCAAGTACCACCCTGGTCCATTATTCTTAGAGATACGTTGTATTGACCAACCTCAAGATATGGTCTCACAGGGCTCTTAAGAGACGATGAGTTCCCGTCGTCGAATGTCCATGCATATGCAACAGGTTCGTCCATGTAGGGGAGCGTATTGTTAGCGAGAGACAAGCCCCATGCATCAAAACCGTCTCCAACGAAGAGAATATTGTCCCATGTCTGAACTTCTGTCGGAGTGATTGTTGAATTTGACACTGGCATCATGTTGTCCAAGAACTGAGCACCTGTTTGGACAGTGTCAATAACATCCCCTAGCATATCGGACATTGTCAAGTGGAATGAGTGAATTTCTGTCGACTTTGCAGTATACCAGAATTTTGTGGGAACGTTTACTCCACCACCGGCTTGTACTCTAGTCTCCATGGTGTCGATAACCACGCCTGATGCGTTTTTCACTTGAATTTCAACATCCAAATCCTCGAAAAACGCATTTGACAAGATATTGAATTCTATTTCCGCTGTGTCAATATTGGTATCACCATCTCGATCTGTTAGAACTGTTGAATTAAGACTGATCGTGGCAGGAGAAGTAATCCTTGCTGCCTCTACATCTATTGTTCCGGTTGGATAGGAGCTACCACAAGATGTGTAATCACAATCACCTTGGTTTGAGGCATACCAAGTTATTGCGTATATTTCATCGGTTATGTTTCCAAATCCGGGGACTAAAGCAGTACCAACCGCCCCATTGAAATTGATATCACTCCGTGTGTAAATTCCGTCAGCAGCGGCCCTGCTCATTATCACACCATCCATTCCTGGTACGTCACCAGTGAATCTCATTGTAAGGGGCGCTGGTGCTGCTGAGCCGGGGGTGAACTTGAACACACGCACGCCCCATCCTTCTATTGCGTTCCCTGTTGAAGACCAGGGACCCAACCAATCACTATTAGTATCGGCAGGTTGTATCTTACAGAACTCGCTAGAACCACAGGCAGAGGATAGGAAAAGGTTGGACATACCATACACTCCTTGGTCGCTATCCAATGTTGCAGCAATGGTGAAATTAGTCCAAATGTCGATGAAATCTCTCCCAATAACTCCCGGAGTCGCATCTACCGGGTTCCTAGCAAGGTCTTCAATACCAGTAGCACCGGTGGATGAATCCTGAACTAGGTTACGAATTGCGGGACCGCCTCCAAGGTGATCAGCTAAATACAGAAGGAAAATGAATCCACCACCATAATCAGCGGGTCTTTGATTCCACCATCGGACTGAAAGTTCGCTAGCGGATGTCCATGCGTTTACGTGGCCATAAAGTGTAGATGAGCCGCCAAAGCAGAGGAACGCAGCCATATCAGCTGCTCCTTCATCAATCCATAGATTCTCGTAAGGGTCTAAGGCATTGTGCATCAAGTGTTGAAGTTCGTGAGCTAAGATAACTCTGGACCAAGACAGAGGTGCGTCATCAATGTCGATGAAGATTGCCTCACGGGATGCAGACATCCCAGGTGCGAAATATCCCCCGATGTTGTAAGCGCCATCGATTGCATAAATCACAACTTCAATCTGACAATTGTTGTCCACATCAGGAGCTGCGATTCCCCTCCCATCGAAATAGTCTTTTCCAAAGTATGTCATCAAAGTTGGATAGACTGTTGTGTCCCACGTACTAGCCCAGTTGTTTAGAACCGTTGAAGACAGTGTTCTACCACTCTGAACCATAAATGCGGCAGTGGAGGTTGTTTTCTCGACTGTCACATCGATAGATCCACCGGAGGTAGGGACTGTGGCACTATCACCTTCATTATACGGTGTGCATGCTCTACCGCTTGTCATAGATTGGGGAGAGGTTGCAATATCGACTCCTGGGAATCCTTGAGAAATCCACTCGTTTTTCATCATTCGAGTGGCGCTGTAAAGTAATTCATCGCTCTCTGGCAACATGTATGGATGTGAGTCTAGTGGTTCAAAATCATCGATATCGGCGAATACAGGAGTGAACTCGATCACTTGATTTGGCACAGTCTCTTGTGGCTCTGCAGAGGCCAATGGAGAGGCTATAGAAACAAGGAAAACAAGCAGTATTGAGAGAGCGCGATTAGAGCAATGTTCAGACATTTACAGGGCCTCCAGAGAATCGCATTACTGCATTCCAAATTGCCCACTTCAAATGAGGTATTTAATACTCAGCGAACATAGCATCATCAATGCGAAAGGTGATTGCTGGACTTTTGGTGCTTCTGTTTGCCTTTCAGACTACGATTGTTGCCTCTGGAGAAGAAACAGAGCAAATCTTGGATGAATGTGTACTTTCATTCAACGGAGAAAACGCGAATCAATCGGTTCATTACCAAGTTGACTTGGGACCAAGGATACCGGGTTCTGCAGCAAGTTCTGCCCTAAGAGAATCAATAAAATCTAATCTCACAGGATGGCACATAACCGAATCCACCCATCATTCCAATGGATATACCCTGACCAATTTATTTGCAACTTGGAATAAAGGTCAAGGTTCAACAGTAGTGTTTGCAGCGCATTATGACACTAGGCATAAAGCCGACCAAGATTGGAATGAAAGTAGAAGAAATGAGCCTATTGATGGTGCAAACGATGGTGCTAGCGGAGTTGCAGTGTTATTAGAACTTGCAAGAATAATTCCAGAAATGAACCTTACACACGAGGTTACTCTTTTCTTTACCGACGGTGAAGATCAAGGAGATAACCATTCAACTTACGTATTGGGAGCCAAAGCATGGGCTGAAAATTTAAGTCAAGAGGATGCTGACAGCATCGAGTCATTTGTACTAGTTGATATGGTTGGAGATTCCGACTTGACTTTACGGAAGACAAACCCCGGTAACACAACACTCTGGAATAGAACTGAACAAATAATTACAAACTTGGATGATGTTTGCGACCTCAAAGATTCATCATACTACAACTTCGACATGGTCGACGGTATTTACGATGACCATGTTCCTGCACACAACCTTGGTATTCCTGCGATTGACATTATTGACACAAGATTTGGAGAAGGTGCTAACTATCTGGGTGGCCATTGGCACACCCACAATGACACAATAGACAAGGTAAGTGCTGAATCTCTTGAGACTGTAGGATACATCCTTGAATACGGTCTGAAAACTGAAGCATGGATAAACGCAAGAACAACTACGACTCCTGAATTGGACACAGATATGGACGGAATACCAGATGAAGTTGATGAATGCCCGCTTGAGTTTGGCTCAGAATCCAACGGCTGTGAAGAGCAAAATGATGACTCAGTAATCGGCTCCCAAGATTACGATGATTTGGCCACGGGCATTATTCTCGCACTTTGTATAAGCCTCGTTTGTGCAAATTTGCTGTGGATAATATTCGCGGATAACAAAGGGGAGGGGTGAAATCCGCGCACGACATCGGATGTTTCAACGGGAGGTGCAATTATTAGCCAAGATAAAGAAAATCGGCTTGCAGCATTGCGCCAAAGAGTCCGTTCGAAACTCCTCGATTCACGGATAGCATCCAACAAGCGCAAAAGGAAAGCAGACGACGAAATCGTTGTTCAAATCCAAAAGTCGGAAGAATCTGGATTTGTTGATTTCGAAACTGAGGTTATGTCAGAAGGTGAAAGGAGGCGACGCATCGCATCTGCATTAGTCATGATTGGGGCTTTGATGGGAGTTATTTCAGGTGCATTGATTCTTCAAGGAAACCCATCTGGTCTACTCAATTCTTCAATATTCAAAACGACGGACTCACTCGACGTACATGGCTTCGTTTTGGACGAGGATGGAGAACCAGTTGCCAATGTTTCGATTGAATTGGTTGACCCGGAATCAAATTCAGCATTGAAGAGCAGTATTTCTGATGAATATGGAAGGTATGTCATAGACTCAGTATTAGTCAAAGAATACGAATTACATGTATCTAAACCAGGATATCAAACTGTAATATTATCATTCAAACCAGAACCTATTGGAATTTCACCAATTACAATGGTCGTTGGGGATGGAGAGAGGACGAAGGATGAGTTGTCCGCAACAGAAGGGTGGTCAATGGAAAACGCCGTAGCACTAGCTACATTTGAGGGTGTTTTCACTATTGCTTGTGCCCTGGTTGGAGTCCACGCTTCTTTTGAAATCAAGAGGAAAAAACGTTACAGAAGAACTCAAGCATTCTGTTGGGTAGGCCTATTCAGTCGAGGTTTGATCATATTCGGGCCAGCTCTAATCCTGCTGGGCATGATTTTTATCATGCTAGACAAAGATGATTTCGAGGACCAAAAGGTAGAGGAGGTATTCTGAATGTACCTCATAACCGTCGAAGGCGGTGATGGCTCAGGTAAGGGTGAAGCCGTTAGAATACTTGCAAACTTAGCAAATAGACTAGCATTCCCAAAAGTCCATGTGACTCACGAGCCAAGAAGGCACAGTAAATTGGGAAAAATAGCACTTAGTGCAGTAAGTAAGGGTGACCATACACCACTTGAAGAAGCAGGTTTATTTGCTGCCGATAGAGTTGACCATTCACACACTTGGATAAGACCAAGATTATTGAAAGGAGATTTGGTTATCTCGGATAGGAATATTCATTCAAGCCTGGTATACCAAGGAGTAGTAGGAGATTTGGGACTTGAACAAGTCGCAGAAATGAACTCTGCTGCTATGATTCCCGACCTAGTAATTTGGATTGACTGCGACCCTAGTAAAGCCATGAAGCGGATAAATTCGGGCACTTTACGTATGGCCGGAGAGAAGCATGAATACTTTGAAACCACAGAAATTCAAACAAAAATTAGAGCCGGATTTAGTGGCATATTGTCTGGTGAAATTCCAACCCCTCAACCCTTCAGTAAGTGTTGCATTATGGGGCCTGTCTTGAATGAAAGCGGCTTGGATGAATTGGAGAAACAACTTTCACAAGTGCTTAGCACTTTTTTCAACAAAAGGCCTGACCCTTTGAATGTAAGCAGAGATGAAGTAGATAGGCACCTTTTACGCTCTTTAACCGCAGGAGTTCAAACCCAGCGAAGACTACCAGGAGCACCGGTTCAGCACGCATCCTTGTTAGAGGATTGGCTGGATGGAAAATCTCCAGCAAAATGGATGGAAATTGCTGAACAGGAGTGGGATGAAAAAAGGGCCAAAGAATCAGATGTTCCAGCAAGGCCAATCGCTCATTCCTCATGGGCGATATTAGGTACACTTTCTCTAACAGATACAACGGATGTCCCGAGTCTTCACAAGCAATTAGGACCGGTTAGATCTGTGACAAAAAGACATACTCAACGACTCGTAAAATGGCTCGAACAGGAGAGGTGGATTCATAGACAACAGAACCATGTCCCATTTGCGGAAGCTCAGTTGTTCAAATTGAGAAAAAGTAGGCTTGGATATGGCAGACTTTGCCTTGCAATGTGGCCTCTGAGGGCCGCTTTATCCAGTTGGAGAAGATCAAACCAGGATTCAGATTGGAGAGGTGCCCTAGAGGAAATAATCACAGATAACGAGACGAGGAAAGTCCCATTGAGTATTCGGAAAGCAGTAAGTGATGTTGTGAAAAGACTGGAATTAATCTCTAGTGGTCATGCGGAATGCCCTGTACCGAAAAATGAGAACGAATTGTTGGTCTGGTGGGCTACTGAACCCCCAAAATGATTATTCTTCTTCAGATTTCATACTAAACCTACTTCCTGAAGGTAACAAAACACTCGATGGATTCAGTCCGAATAATGCTGGCCTTGCTGAGAAAGATGCTGCCATGAATACGCCAATAAGTGCACCAAATGGAGTACCTGTTAACATCCTCATTGTAGCAGTCGATTCGTACGAAGTTAGCATCTGAGTGAAGCCGTCTATAGCCATTGGAATCGCAGCAACTCCTGCAATTACAAGCATCGCAAACATCCTTTTGTCTCTCTTGTAAACCGACTCCAGAGATTTATCCGGTAACAACGACAAGAATGTATCACGAATTGTCCACCGATTGAAACCCTTCCTAGAGAACAGGAAACCGCCTATTGCGATTCCGAGGAAAATTCCAACGTCTCTAACACAAACAGGCATCTGGTTACCATTTATTTCCCAAGATCTTTCTGCTTTAGTGTGGCAATTTAAATCTCCAAAGCCGTAAATGAAAGCTGCATAGGGGTCCAAATCACTCCAAACGAATTCACCATACTTTGATTGATTGTGCCCGACATCTCCATTCCCAGTAGTTTGTAAATTGCCCCAACCATCTTCTGAGTGATAATCGAATGCATTTGCCCTTCCCGATAATTTTGGAACACTTCCTTCAGGGAGGTAGAAAGGAACTAAGAAAAAAGAGATGAGAAGAAATGTAGAGATTCCACCGATCCACAATCCAACTTTTTTCTCTCTCGAACGACTGTCCAAACCGTTCTTTTGCATAACATTCGCCAAGATGTTCTAGGGCATATGTTTTCTCCTCTCTCGTTTTGGAACCACCATGGAGGAGAAGGTCGGATTCAGAAGGGCCCTCTCTGCAGCAGTAGTACTTGGATTATATTCAGGATTCATGCTTGCCGTAGCAATAGCGATGGTGCTTGGCACTGATGGGCTCAAAACTGCAGCATTCCTTTGGGGAGCAACAATCGTTCTTTGCTCAATTATTCTTACACCGATATTAGCAGGTGGTAGAAAACGAGGCTTAGCAGAGACTGATGCAACTGTAAATAATCTAAGAGAAGGACTTACTGAGTTCAATGAAGGGGTTGGTGGCTGGAGATCATTATCACATGTCAGAGGTGAAGGCATGGGTGCTTCTGTATCTCTATCACATGCATCTAATCCGTTGATAATTATCGAGAAAGCACTCAAAATTGCTAGTGACTGCAAGATTACATTCAGATTCTCAAAAAGTGATCCATCACTTCGGGACAAAGTTCTACCAATTTTAGAAGAAAAGGTCGGGCAAAATAGAATCCAAAGGAGAACCAAATCTTTGACCGTAACACCAGAACAAATCATTGACAGGTCTGTCATTATCACAAGGATGATGATGCTTTGTCCACCGCTTGCTGTAGCGGGCAGCGTTGCATTTTATTCATTAGCTCCGGAACAAATAATACTCACAATTTTGGGTGGTTTAGCAGGCGCTGTTCTAGGCATGATGGTCGTTACAAATAAGGGAAGATAACAATAGGAGAAGTAAAATGTGATACTTTATTGTCTTCAAACATGCGGGAAATCACTCTCTTCTGGAGTAAACCTCGCATAATGGAGACTGACATCGCTCCAATCCTTGAGATTGTAAGTCAGTTAGAATTTCTAGCATACATAAAAAGGACACCGAGAGACATACGAATCTTACTCAAGGCATCGTTCAAACCCGGGAAAAAACCTGAGGATTTGAACAGTTTGTACTTCTTGCAGTTAATAGATGTTCATCACACACCCGAATCGAGTGATGAGAGTTACGTAATTAACATAAAAATCACTCACCCTCTATCGAATTTGAACGCTCGAACAGGAGGTACTACTGCTGTTCCTGGTTGTAGGTTAGATGGTGAAGGACTCACATACGTCATCCAAGGAGGTAATGTAAGGTTGAGATTGGTTGCTGCAATGGCTAGATTAATGGCAAAACCTGACCGTATTTCCGCACGTAGTTTGGACCTTAAAACAATACAAGACTCTGGCCCACTCAATGCAAAACAACTGAGGCTAGCGAAATTCGCATACGACAAGGGTTGGTATGACATAAACAAGGGAGTTAAAATTTCTGAAATGGCAGAGGAGTTATCCATAGCAAGAGCAACACTTGCTGAGCACTTGAATCGTATTGAGAGTTTGATTATGGATGACCTTCTTGGTTCATTCACAAATATTAGCATCAGTCCAGATGAATTTTCTATGCTCAAGGACATGGTATTCAATGACTCGGAGACATTAGGATACGGAGAAGATGAACAATTCAAGAAGTTGCTAGAAAACATGCATACAAACATTGAGTTTGAAGAAGACACTGCGGAGGACGACGACGTTGAAGAGTGAGTCGTCTGCAAAGGTTGTGTTTTTCAATGAGTAATCTAGCAAAATTACTTTCCAATCTGAGATTGTCTGGTATCGAAATACCAGAACACATCGAGAGCGCCATGTACAAAGTCGACATTGAGGATTTCACCAACTTCGATCCTGATGATTTCTACTTAGATAGGCCGGTTGTTTTCATGAAATCACAAAATGGTGGATTCAAGAATATATCTGCACCTCACATGATTGTGACAATGCTGCATTATCTAGAGTTAACAAAAGGGCAACACATCGTAATATACGGTGCTAAAGGGGGTTACCTGAGCGCTTTGATCGCTCATGTTATTGATGAGAGTGGGAGCGTAACAGTCATTGACCCATCAATGGAAGTAGTAGTCCACATCTCAAAGAAATTGATTGGATATCCAACCGTTAAGTGCTACCACACATCTCAATTAGATGAAAACATACTGCCAAAACTCAACCGTGTTCTTGTAACTGGTCAGCTGGAACTTTTACCCACTTGGCTAAGCGGTGAATTAGAGGATGGTGGGTTTGCGATTGCACCGATAGGCAATCGTTCACACCAAAAACTTCTGAAGTTAGAAAAACAAGGCGATGAATTGTTTGAAACCGACCTAGGTAGTGTGGTTTTTGGCCCAGTAGACATATCGGATACAATAAGTGATTCACCTTCACCTAGCGAAATGGCTGAGATGATCGAACAAGTCATCGAAATAATGGCAGATTCAAAGATTGTTAAGGATTCAGAGAAGAATAAATTGTACGATTTAGTCGCTGACTTGCGACAATTACCCGATGACTTGCCTCCTCCAGAAGAATTTGAAGACCCTAGCGAGCATCCAATGATGAAACTCATGATGAAAAAGGGCGAATGGTTCGTCAAACTATGGCCGGTCATCCAAGCTGCTATGGAAACAAGAATAGCATCTTTTGACTCCCCTGAAAATTACGATAAAAAAAGGAATCACAACGATTTCATCCCTTGAGGTGATATTTTGTCAAATCTGAATACTGAAATTTCAAGATTAACAAATAAGGATGTTAAAATTCGTCGCAGAGCGGTAAGAGCCCTTTTCGAAGAAGACGACCCAAGTGCTTTGCGTGGTTTTGTTAAACTCCTAGATGACCCTGATTTCTGGTTTAGAAACAAAGCACTAGACGCTCATCGTAAATGGGCAACATCGGCAGAAGAATTAGAACCTCTGATGGCTAACAATAAAAGATTGGTAGCAGAGATGTTGGAAAAAATACCTGACACAGATATTGCAACAAAATTGCTATCAGAAGATGACCACGTCATTCGATGTTTTGCAGCAAAAATACTTGCGGATTCAGAAATTCTTCATAAGAAATTCGCCTCTGATGAACACCATTCAGTGCGAATTATTGCCGCAGAAAATTCCAGTGACGAGAAATTAATTTCATCACTTCTCAATGATAAACACTCTGCGGTAAGAAAGGCTGCGATTTCTACAGCTTCTGAAAAAGAGATGATTTTGGGTGAAGAAGTACTGAAGAATGCACTCAAATCAAGCGATTCGTCACTTCGTTCATTGATTGGTTCAATGTCTGTGAAATTGGGAGGAGAAATTCTTGAGATTGCAAGTAAAGATTCTGACCCTAAGGTTAGGAAATCAATTGCAGATGCTCTCAGGGAACATGTCGATACCGTAGACTCAAGAATAGAGAGTGTTGCAAAAAATTCTCCTGAAATCATCTCTCGGTGGTTACGAATGCGCTACGATTCAGATTCAAGTTCGCTCAGATGGGCAATGATTGAAGATGACTCAATCAATCAAAGAGTACGCTCAAAGTTAATTGAGCAAATGGATGGTCGCAGCGATATCGACTTAGAGAGGTTGGCAAAAATCGCTAATGACGATTCTGACTTGGTTAGCATGGCTGCAAAAAACCTACAGAAATCGATTCAAGAATTGGGGGCTTAGATTTGGATTCCGGAATAACGTTTAGTGTCGATGCAACCAAAGGCGCTAGTAGAAGACTAACAGTTAAAATTGACATTTCCGGACCATTTACCGAGAACATCCTCGAGTTACGTTTCCCTAGGTGGGTACCAGGTTCATACTTCATTCGTGAACCGATTCAGCACATGTCAGAATTGAGCGCAAAGATTGATGGAGAAAATTCCAAAATCGCCCGAATCGATGTAGATGGAGCAAAACTTAGCGGTGTTCAAGGGGCGAAATTAGTTTCGATCAGTTACAGATTATTAGCAGCGGAAATGACTTGCAGAGCAAACCATCTTGATTCAACGCATGTCCATATTATGCCTCCATACACTTGGATGCTTCCAACAAGAGGTATAGACAAAAATCGGATTGAAATGGACCACAAAGTGATTCTGAAAGCCCCTGACGATTGGCATACTGCAACCCAACTCAAAGGAGTAGAGGGAGAATGGGTCGCAGAAGGTAGAGACGAATTCTTGGACGCAATTATGGAATCCAATGCAAACGAAATGATAACTTTCGAAGTAGAAGGGACCAAACAGCACCTAAAGTTGTGGGATTCTGGTGGATTGCCAATTCCACAGGAGGGACTTGACAGATTCCTAAATGCGATGAAGTTAGTAATCGAAGAGCACTTTGCACTATTCGGCGTTCCGGAATGGAAAGATTACTGGACAGTTCTCCATTTGACTGAATCTGGTAGAGGTGGATTAGAGCATCTTAGAAGCCAGACTTCAATGATGCCAAGAAAATCATTGCAAGAAGGAAATGAAGAACAATGGAGAGATTTAGTCTCATTATTCAGCCATGAATTCCTACACCAGTGGAATGTCAAACAATTGCGGCCAAAGAATTTCTTGGATTATGAACTTCAAAAAGAAGTCCATTCCGACCTACTTTGGTGGTTTGAAGGATTAACATCCTGGCTAGGAGACATTCTATGCTTGAGAAGTGGAGCTTGGACTGAAGAGGATTGGCGCAAGGATTGGACTAGGAAGATGAAGCGCCACACAGATAGAAATGGCATGGAATTTGAGTCCCTTCAAGAGAGCAGTCATGATGCTTGGATACACCTGTACAGGCCGAATTCATACAGCAGAGAGGTTCAAATTTCATATTATCTGGAAGGAGAGATGGCAATTTTTTGCCTCGATGCAGAATTGAGAAAACGCTCCAAGGGAGAATATGGAATGGATGATGTAATGGCCACTTTGTACCACAATCACAAACTCGACTCAGACAACCCGGGCATTACTCACTCTGACATTAAGAAAGCACTAGTAAACACCCCGGGAGGCAGAAGATTAGGTGTATTGCTAGATTCATTGGTAGGTGATAGAAAGTCACCTGATGTTCTGTCAGCACTGAAACTGCTTGGCCTTGACCTTGTTTCTGAAAAGAAAACCAAAGGTGGTTGGCTCGGTCTAAATCTCGCCAATTCTCCTAACTGTGTCAAAGTAAGAACGCATCTTTCTGGCTCACCGTGCAGGGAGAAAATCCACACTGGAGACGAAATCATTGCTGTGAACGGTCACAGAGTTCGCTCTTCTGCTGAGTTATCGGCAGCTGTATACGGCAGTATTGGAATTGAAACAACATTCACAATTTCTCGCGAGGGTGCGATCAAGGAAGTTAGCATCACACCAACAGAGAATCCAAAGCACCTAGTAAACCTCGAAGGTAAAGGAAACAAACTTTGGGATGCAATAAAGGCCACTAAGCGGTAACTATTCCGGCTTAGATAACTCCTCTAGTAGCACATGAATCGGTGGCATATGATTTGAAATTGTGTGTTTGCTAGTTTTTGGAGGATACAACTCATCACTAAGACTCATGTCGATTACTTCCTGCTTTGTAATCGACTTAAGTCCGCAACCTGGCCAAACATCGACTGTAATTTCTTCATCCGATAAGTAATCGATCAAGATTACTGGCACTCTTTTCAGATTCAAACATACAGCCACGGAATGTCGATGATGCCCGTCCAAAATCGAGCCTGTTACAGAATCAACTAGTAGGGGTTTGGTAAAACCGCCCCATTTTTTCGTCATCTCAAGCAACTTGTTTCGATTCTTTACTTTGATCTCTTCATGGGGTTTCAACCACTCCAAAGGTACTAACGAAACGTCTTCTGCTTCCCATGACATGACCTTTTCCAAGTAAATACATGGGATAATGCTTTGGAAAGGGTGAGTGACACACCCGTCATGGAGGAAGGCCTACTCGCTGATGTCACAGGCTTGTCCATGCCATCTCTTCTTCAAGAAAATGAAGACCTTTCTCACGTATTGGATGTCCTATGCGCCGGTGGATATGGCGCATGGGTTGTAGGAGGAGCTGTTAGAGATTCATTATTGGGAAAAATCCCGCATGAATACGACATTTGCACCACTGCAACACCAGATGAAGTCATTGAGTCATTTGATGACACCATACCGACTGGTGTAAAGTTTGGTACAATTACTGTAAAGAGTGGCACATCTATGTTCGAAGTTACTACTCTTAGAACAGAGACTGGATATGGTGATGGAAGAAGACCAGACGTAGTGGAATGGGGAGATAGCCTATTTACGGATTTGTCCAGACGTGATTTCACAATTAATGCAATGGCTTACGACTTTGCAAGGGGACTTCTTCATGACCCGTTCGGAGGTAAAAGAGACCTTGAGAACAAGTGCTTGCGAGCGGTTGGAAATGCAAATCAAAGACTATCTGAAGATGGATTGAGAATATTACGCGCCTATCGATTTATGGATAGACAGGAAAACGGAATATGGCAACCAGAAAATGAGTTATCTATTGCCCTAATTGAAAACAGAGCAATGCTAGCCATGGTCTCAATAGAGAGAGTGTGGAGCGAATTAGCGAGAATAATTACAGGTAAAAATGCCAGCCAGGTCCTCAGTAGGATGAATGATGATGGCATCCTTGCTGCGATAATTGGCTATCCATTACATAGTGAGGTGTTTGATTTAGTTAGCAGAGTAGCCGAAGACCTTGAAGCAAGAATTGCTTTAATTTCTTCAAAAATAAGCCAAAATGATTTGACTATCATTCTAGAGCGATTGAAAGTCTCAAAGAGTACATTTAATCGTACTAAATTACTGCATTATCTGTTGGAGAAATTTCCAAAGCAAAACGAATTGAGGCTCTATAGATACACACTCGGAGATGAAGTGACAACTCACTCTTCAATGTTGGCTGCTTTGAACGAGAATACTGATTTGATCAATAAATCCTTGAATTATCCCTCCGATATTGATTGTCTGGTAAACGGGGAATGGATTATGCAAAGAACCGGATTAAGCCCTGGAATCAAATTAGGTAGGCTCAAAGATTGGTTGTTTAGAATTCAAATTGAGAGAGGATATGAGAGTATAGAGCAAATGGAAACCGCACTCTGTACAATACCTTGGCAGAATGGAGACCCAAAATCATGGCCTCGTCCAAACTGGCCGTGACGGCATCAACTTGATGACTAAGACCGATATCGCTAGACCATGTCCGAAGGCGAGGGTAACACACACTGGTTAACTTCTGCAGGTGGTTGGGCTGCATCTCTTGGTCTAGTAATGATTGTAATAGAAAGCGCAATTGGTTCGGGTGATTCGTCATTCGGTTCTGCATGCTGTTGCTTCGGAATCTTTGGGTTAATCGCTGGAGGAATTGTCTCGGCAAACGGCGCTGCCGTAAGTTCTGATGGCAGCATGGTACTCAAACAGGATAGTACTGGCCAATGGAACTGGGTACAAAACCAAGTCCAAGGTGATACTGTTGGTGCAGCATCACATTTCAACGACCAAAATACTCAGATTATGTCCAGAGTAATTTCGGAAGTTCGCAATGGTAAACAACTTCAGGACTTACCCACAAATGAACTAGATATCCTAGCAAGTGCTTACGGAGTCGACAGTGGTTCAAGGCAACAAAAGATCGAAGCACTACACAACTCAAACATCGCAAAGAATGCTCTAAAATTAGGTGCCCTAGGAGTTGCTGGTGGTGCTGGAGCAATAGGAACTGCTCACATAATCAAGTCTAGCAGAGAGAGAGCGATTGAGCGCGCTGAAGAACTTCGAGAACAAGGCAGAGAGAAACTTCGAGAAAATATCGAAGCAGGCAAGTACACTGTAAATACAAAACTGCCAACCAACGATTCTGGCGAACAAGCTACCGATGTAGCGGGTAACATCATTCTCGACCAATTGAAGAAACAAATTGAATCAAGGAATCTAACTCCTGAGAAGATGATGATGTTGGGAGACATAAACAAAGATGGAAGGTTGGATGCCGATGAAATTGCAGGCGCATTAACTGCTGCTACAGGATTCAGTGTCCCGGCTTTCATCGTCAAGGATTCAATAAAGGATTTCGACCTAAATCAAGACGGAAAGTTAGACCTCAATGAAATGAACGCACTGTGGACTAAACTTGGATTTGAAGTCGACGAGAATGGTCAATTTAGTGATGATGAAATCGACGCTGTTCTGGATGAAGTAGACGATTCCGTCGTTACTTCGAATGATTCGATTGTCGATGAAGAATCTGTCGAAAAGGCCGACCAATACGATGAATCTGGGGAAGTTTCAACTGAAGTCGAAATGACGCATGAATCTCCAGATGTTGGAGATCCTGTGCAAGAGCAAATCGAAGCAGAAAAAACAGTTCATTTCACTGGAGTCGATGAGAGTGGGGAAATTTCTGATGAAATTGACACAGAATTCGAGAGATTAATCCTTGAAATGGAAGGAACAAGATTCTCTAGCGAAAGAAAGGCTTTGATGGAGAAACAAACAAGTGAATTCCTCGTCACTCTGAAGATACAGAAAATGGAGAGGACACTTCTTGGAGACCCGAAATATCGAGGAGGTCAATCTGTTCATGGACTATTGGATGGAGGCCCATATATCGGAGTGGTGAAGGTTCCAGTTGAATTGGATGACAAGATTTTGTCCTTCAAAGAGGGTGATGAAATCAAATTATGGGCAAGCCTGGTCGACTTCTCACCGAGTCTAAAACGACCAGTATTAGAATCAAGTGAGATTGTTTGACGGCTGAAACCTCAAGCCGTTTCTTTGAAACAGACAGTCATGGTAAGAAGTGGTTCAGGTAATTCTGACCCTAAGCCAGTCAGTAGCCTAACCCTCTTAGGTTTAGGAATAATTTTGTTCATAGTTCTGGTTTTGCCGACAAATGGAGGAGGAATTGTATGCTTTATCCCATTGATGATTTTGATTGCATTGAAGGATATACTCAATATTCCAACAAAGGTTTTCATCGGATTATTGGTTTTGATTGGGATTGCACTAGCACTCTGGTTTATCAGTGCCATGCGAGGCATGGGAATGTACTGACATAAATTCCACTCAAGGCTTGATTGCTCTTGCGATAACGATTCTTTGTACTTCTTGTGTACCTTCGTAGATTTGTGTAATCTTAGCATCCCTGAAGAATCTCTCAACTGGGAATTCCTTAGTGTATCCGTAACCGCCTAGTACCTGAATTGCTCTCTCAGTAACCCACATTGCGGTATCACCGGCATACAACTTAGCCATGCTAGCCTCTTTGGTATGTCTTGGACCACCGTTCTCGTAGTGCTCCTCTTTTGCCCATGATGCCTTGTAAACAAGAAGCCTTGCCGCATCAATTCTAGTTGCCATGTCTGCCAAGTAAGAAGTGATCATCTGGTGGTGAGCGATCGGCTTTCCGAATGCCTCTCTTTCGTGTGAATACTTCAGAGCTGCCTCGTAAGCACCCTGTGCGATTCCTAAAGCCTGTGCTGCGATACCAATTCGAGAATTATCAAGTGCGTTCATTGCAATTGCGAATCCATTGCCTGAGCCTTTGATTACGTTCTCTACAGGAACCTTACAGTTTTCCAAAACGAGAGTGCAGGTGTCCGATGAACGGATCCCCAACTTGTCTTCTTTCTTGCCGACGCTAAATCCTTCAAAGGATTGCTCGACAATGAACGCAGTGCTTCCACCGTGCTTCTTTACACCGTAATCTGGATGGTCAACATCCTTTGCGAATAGCACATAAATTTGAGCTTGGGCACCATTTGTAACCCACATCTTTTCTCCGTTGAGAATGTAATGAGTTCCGTCATCTGACAACTTGGCCTTGCACACCATTGCTGCTGCGTCTGTACCTGCGCCTGCTTCTGAAAGTGAGTAAGCACCTACTTCACCTGCTGCAAGGCGGGGAAGGTAGTTTTGCTTCTGTTCTTCATTACCATGCAAAGCAATGGTTTTCGCACACAGCCCCACATGAACACAGAACATTACCGCAAAGGACGGGTCGACTCTTGCTAGTTCCTCAATAATGATTGATTCACAGATGTCATCGACAGGGTTTCCACCATACTCTTCCGGGATTGTAATTCCTTGAAGACCATACTCGATAAACTGCTTCCATTCTTCCGCAGGAGGAATCTGATTTGCGTCTCTGTGCTCTATTGTTGGGGGCAAGACTGACTCTGCAAAGTCCCTTACCATCTCGCGAATCATTTGCTGTTCATCCGTCTCCTCGAAGCGCATGTTATGGTCCAAATCGTTAGAGCACTTTAGGGATGCGCCTTGGCAATTCACTTTTGCAGTGTGTTCATATATTACCTGCCTTACGGCGGCTCAAGGTTGATACCATGGATGAAGAAGTCATGGAATTCGGCATCGCTCACAGCCGCAAGTACTCTAGGGACCACCTATGGTACCAGGAAAAGGATGACCGCTTGGTAATTGGCATCTCTGATTATCTAGCAGCAGACATCGGAGAAGTCCTCAGAGTTATCCTTCCACACGCTGAAACCGAGGTCGATGAAGAACAAAATTTGTTTTCAATCTGGACAGCTGAAGAAAAACTCACTTTCCCGAGTCCTTTTGCTGGCGAGATTGCAGAAGTGAACGGCGAAGTAGAGATTAACCCTGAATTGGTTAATGACTCTCCTTACGACCTCGGGTGGATCATTATTCTAAATCCACACGATGTTGATATGGAGAACCTCCTGGAGCCCGACGAGTACGTCGATTACCTAGCAGAAGGCTGAATCGCACTCTGGAAAATAGTATAGAACCGGTGTGATTTGATGGACCTTGATAGACACGACTTCGAACTAGATGAGTTAATCGAGAGAATCAAAGGACATGATCATCGCCTTGTGGCTCTACAAATACCCGAGGGCCTGAAAATGCAGGCTTTGGAAATGATGGATGAAATCGAAGACGAAACCTCTGCAAAGGTCATTCTTGCTGCAGACCCATGTTATGGAGCATGTGATTTAGTCCATGATAAGATGAAAATGATGGGCGTCGAACTAGTCGCACACATGGGTCATTCCCAAATGAACATCGATTCTGGAATGCCCACTCAATTCATCAACGTAACATACGACGGGGACCCTGCGATAGACCCGGTTCTACCAATTCTCGCTCAGCACAGAGCAATCGCTCAATCAAGACTTGCAGAGACCAATGCAGACGAACTAAGCGAAGAGGAAGCACAGGAGAGATTTTTAGATGCCGTTGGCAGGATTGCTCCTCTAAAAGGTGCTAAGTTAGGACTCGTTGCATCCATTCAGCATCTGCATTTGGTTTTCGATTACAAGAAACGCTTTGAAGACGCTGGATTTGAGGTTGAAGTCCCTGTTGGTGGCGCTAGGTTGACCTTCCCCGGACAAGTTTTGGGCTGCAATTACTCCGGTGATGATGATGAAATTGGACATTATCTCTTCCTTGGTAGCGGCGACTTCCACCCAATTGGACTTGCCTTGCACACTGGAAAGCCACTCGCTATGCTTGACCCCTACACAGGAGACGCTACTGAGATGGGTGCTGAAAGGATTGAAAGAATCTTGAGACAACGATTCGGATTGATAATGGCAATACAAGATGCGCAAAATTTTGCGATTCTGATCGGAGAAAAACCTGGTCAAATGAGACGAAGTTTGGCTCTTAAACTAAAGCGAACTCTCGCAAAGCACGGCAAGAAAGGATACCTGTTGGCCTTAGAGCATGTAGGACCTGAGTTGATTGATTTCTATCCTGTGGACGCATTTGTTAACACAGCATGCCCAAGAATAGCTATTGATGACTCTGTCAAATACGCAAAGCCGCTAGTAACTCCGTTTGAATTAGAAGTCGCACTCGGAGAAAAGAAGTGGGAAACTGGATATCAGTTCGATGAGATACCTTGAGAGGGTCTTTTGAGTTGAAAGTTCAATAACCATAGACGATAACCATCTGTAGTCATGAGTTCGTATCTAGACCGCATCGGTGCGGGATTAATCCTAAGCAGACCTGAGGTTTTTGGCTTTGATTACGTTCCAGAAACTTTGGTTTGTAGGGAAGACCTGCAGGGAGAATTAGCTGCAATATTAGGCAGTATAGCACACCCTGAAGGAACCGGCAGAGTGGTGATAACCGGCCCTGTTGGTTCCGGTAAAACCGTCTTAGCAAAGCGCTTCTGTAACGACATAATTCGTCACTTGAGCGATAAAAGAAACATAAAACAGGTTCACGTTAACTGCAGAAACGCTGCTACTCCATCAAGAGTGATGCAAAAAATTGTCCAAGATCTTGACCCCGGCCATCCTGACCGCGGACTTGGAGTAGGAGAACTACTAACCAGTTTGAGAAGAATGTTGCAAAGCAGTAACACTCACCTAATCGTCGTACTGGACGAAGTAGACCACCTATTGAGGCGCTCTGGCGATGACATAATCTACAAACTAATGAGAATCGATGAGGATAGAGAAGGTGTTGGCACACTCTCTGCAATAATGATAAGCCAGGAGCAAGTACTAGACTTACTCGAAAATGCTGTTTTATCGCGTGTGGGAAGGTCAAACCACGTTAGAGTCCCACCTTATGATGAAAATGGACTCAAGAGTATTATCGAACAGAGAATGAATCTAGGTTTGGTCACAGGAACCTGTCCTACAGAGATTCTCGATTTGATTTCACAGGCTGCTGCACCATCTGGTGATGCACGCCAGGCGATAGAACTCTTGGAGGGTGCTGCAAAGCGGGCTGAAGCCGCAGGTCGCTCAATTATAGAAGCAAAAGATGTTCAGAGAACTGTCGTCACAATGCCTGCAAATGTGGATTCTTTGAATATCGAAAATTTACCACCTCATGCAATGATGATTCTCCTAGGATTGTGCAGACGACTCAAGAAAGAGGAAAGCGTGACAAGCGGCGAGGCAGAAAAGCTGTATCACGTGGTCTGCGAAGAATATGACCAATCACCTAAGGGGCACACTACGCTTTGGAAACATCTGAAGCGTCTGGCACAAGAAGACATCGTCGTGACAAAGACCGCTAAATCGGAAGTAGGGAGAGGCAGGACGCAACACATATCCATGCCTCACATGCTCCCCAGTGACGTAGAAAGGCGTCTTGAAACATTGATTCCAAGTCGACTACGGCGTTAATAATCCGTTTTATATCGCACAAAGGGCCTAAATACCCGTCCTATGTCGGCAGGCTGCTCAAGAGTTGATAACATGGCAGATGGTACTTTCGTCGCAGTGGTCAATGACACAAATCCAAACAATGGGGGACGCTCCTACAACCTAACAGTTAGTGGGAACAACCAATCCCAATTCCTAGGCAAGAGAATCGGCGACGTAGTCGATGGTATCTTCGTTGGAGAAGGTGACAAAACTCTTGCTGGATACAAACTAGAAATCACCGGCGGCTCAGATAAAACTGGAACACCAATGAGGTCCGATCTAGATGGTGGAACTCGTCAATCTGTTCTTGTAACCGCTTCAACCGGTTTCAAGGGACACAACCTAGTCCACAAGGCAAAGGGTGGGGAAAAGAAGAGATTCCGCTACAAGCCTGACGGAATGCGTAAGAGACGCAACTTCCGTGGAAACACTATCACCCAAGATACCAGACAAATCAATCTCAAGGTAATCGAGGCTGCGAACAAGAGCCTCGCTGACATCCTCGGCGCTGATGAGGAGAGCAGTGAGTGAAGCCGCGAGGCTGATCTTGAGGTATTGGGGGTAAGGGAAGCATGGCACGCAAGCTTCCTGCACAACCCGAAGTCAACATTGGTTTGGTCGGACACGTAGACCACGGTAAAACAACGTTAACTCAGGCTCTTTCTGGAGTTTGGACCGATACTCACTCAGAAGAGAGAAAGCGTGGTATTTCTATCAAACTAGGATATGCAGATACTGCATTCTACAAAACCGGCGATGGTGATTATTACGCAACAGGAAAGAGGCCCGGTGGCGGGAATGACGATGCAACTGAGTTGCAAAGAGTTGTGTCATTTGTAGACGCTCCAGGCCACGAGACTCTAATGGCTATCATGATTACAGGTGCCAGCATTATGGATGGTGCTATGTTGATGGTCGCAGCAAACGAGACCTGCCCTCAACCTCAAACAAGAGAACATTTGATGGCTCTAGAAATTGCAGGGATTGAAAACATTGTAATCGTTCAAAACAAAATCGACTTAGTAAGTAGAGAAAGGGCATTAGAGTCTCACAAGGAAATCAAGGATTTCTTGAAAGGAACCATTGCCGAAAATTCGCCGGTCATCCCAGTATCTGCTCACCATGACGTAAACTTGGACATCCTAATCCAAGCAATAGAGGCTACAATCCCTACTCCTGACCGCTCACAAGACAAGCGAGCTATCATGCACGTAGCACGCTCATTTGACATCAACAAACCTGGTACGCGCCCAACTAAGTTGAAAGGTGGAGTCATCGGAGGTAGTATCGTTGAAGGTCAATTTAACATCGATGATGAGATTCTAATCGGACCTGGAAGGAAAATAGAGAAAGGTAACAAGGTACACTACGAGCCAATTCGTTCTAAGGTAATCAGCATGCAAGGTGGAGGCCTGAATCTTGACAACATGCACGCCGGTGGACTTTGTGGAATGGCAACTCCACTAGACCCTGCTATTACAACTGCAGATAACCTATCGGGACAAGTAGTTGCAAAGGTAGGAGACCTTCCAGAAGTTAGAGAAACCGTGGATATAGCGGTCAACCTGATGGAAAATATGGTTGCTGGAGAAGGCGAAGATGCTTCACCTATTATGCCCCTTCGCTCAAACGAGATGTTGATGGTAAACGTAGCAACTGCAACTAGCGTAGGAGTTGTTTCAAACGTCAAGAAAGGCAAAGCAACACTATCCTTGCGCTTGCCAATCTGTGCAGACAGCGGTCAAAGAATCTCATTGTCACGTCGTGTGGGCTCTCGATGGCGACTTATAGGGCACGGAACAATCGAGTGATTTTCATGAAAAAGGTCCTTGTTGATGCCTGCGGCTGGGTCGCAGTCATCGAGGCGGGTATAAACATCGACCTCGCTTTGCTCGAATGTTGTGGTTACAAAGACTTAGCAGTCGTCCCTAATGTGATTTCTGAATTACAATCACTGAACAATCCAAAATTAATGATTCCAATGTTGGAAGCAAAGTCTGAGTTGTTGGTTGCACCGATCGATTCTGGAAAGCATACTGACGACCAATTATTTGCCATAGCTGTCGAAAATGATTGGCCGATTTTGACAGTTGATACTGAACTTAAGCGCAGATTGTCAAAATCTAACCTAAACTGGGTTGAAGTAAGTGGCAGGACCCATCTTAGAATGGTGTGATTACATATGCCGGTGATTAATTCATATACTGAGATAATTACATATCAACTGTGTCCACTCAAAATTCAGTAGGTTTTGACAAAACAATCGACTCAAATAGCCATGAGATGATTGACTTACTAATCTCATTGGGAGTTAGTAATGCCATTGCTAAGACGCTAATTTGCTTACACAAGCATGGACCCTCAAGATCAATCGATTTACAGAAAAGGTGTGCTTTGAGGCAACCAGATGTTTCAATCGCAATCAGCAGATTAACCGAATTAGGTGTGGTGAATATCGTCACGATGAACAGTAAAGGAAGAGGTAGACCATCTCATATCTATGAATTAGCTATGCCATTAAACGAAGCGCTAGTGCCATTTAGAAGGCAAGCGAATGAAAAATTGAGGGTTATTCAAGATCAATTATCAAGGCTAGCAGAACTTGCTAGTATACACTCAGATTAGGGAAGCGTGAATAGGTTATCGTCACCGTGGCCGTCAAGTAAACGTAACTTTACTCCTGCATCAATCCAGGCATGAGCGTAATTAATCGCTCCGAATGCTCTGACGTAATCACCAGTATCCATGAAATGTTTAGCATCGCTAGCATAATCATCTGCCATTCTCAATAGAATGTCTAATTGCATAGACTCAGGAGTACCTTCCTGATGAATTCTGGTTGCTTTTTCTCTCGCCATTTTTGTAAGGTTTAGGTAATGCTCCAATTTCGATGTTGTAACCCTATCATCGACCATTTACTCACCTCTCTGTCTTGCAAGCAGGCGATTTACATCTGAAGTTCTGCCCAGTGATTCATACAAATCAATGGCCAAAGAGATTCTACCTTCGTCTTCAGCATCGCATGCACGCTTGAAAATCCTCCTTCTCTCCTCCCAATCGCTTGCAACTTGAGCTTCAGCTACCATTTTTTGCATCTCAACTCTTCGCAATTGCATCAATTCTGCTGATTTCCAAATTCTAACTAGACCATTGCGTTTCACTGTAGCCATTGTGTCTGCAGCCAAACCAACCAAGTAGTCCCCTAAGTCAGCATTTGCTGACTTAATAGATACATCTTCAGTCATGCAGTGTAATCCTCCTTCAATTGATAGAACCCACCAACCGTCTCCTGCCCTATGTGCAGATAGGGGTTCGAGTGATCTAGTGTCGATAGTAGATAGACTGTCCCAGCCATATGGATGTGGGGAGCCCTCCCAAAGCATGCCGTCAGCTGATTGAAGCAACACTCTGCCGCCAGACATTGCACTGACCCACGACCACACTCTATCCTCCAACAGACGCTGAGAATTTTCATTTGCTAGTCTAGCACATCTGAGTTTTCCATCCTCATCCTGCCACATTAGATGTTCACGGTCAAACCAACCAATTAATCTGCGCACTCCACCTACATCTAGTCTCTTTATGCCTCTCCCCTCGGCATTGAATACGTGTAACTGGCCTTTACGACAAGATAGTACCCAGCCACCGCCTGGTCTCGCCAGTATTCCACTGAAACCCCCTGTAGTAGACCTACCTTCACCTATCTGAGAACCATCACTTACTCTCAAAAGGTGGAAACCGTGTCCGCACAACACTCCGATTTTTCCAGATGCATGGGCAGCAGAGTGTACTCTGAATGGTAGAGACCTTTTCCATCTTTGATTGGTTTCTTCATCCAATAGTATGATTTCTAATCCGCAAGCGATTAGAATATCATTTCCAACACTACAAGTTGTAGAAATAAGATCTGGTGATTGATAAGACCTAGAAACTGACCAACTCATATGCTCGCCTCCATTATCCCCCATGCCACCATTTGGGCACGAGCATCATTTGTTAATTTGAACATCCTAGAACGACCTCTTTGCTGGACTGATAAAATTCCTGCTCTATAGAGACGATTACACATCTGGGACATCCTTGGCCTGCCTATCTTCAATCGGTCCTGTAATCTTGAATCGGAAGGTGATAATTCCCTACTTGAGGATACTTCAACTAGAACTGCTTCATTCTTCGACAAGTTCCTCAATGTATGTACGTCTAGGGCATTACTCTCTCTCTGTCCGATAACCGGTCTTCTCATTCCTGCTAGTAACTCTGCCAAACTATGACCATCAGGGACATTAAGTGCTTCAAACAACTGTCCCAACAAACCTTCCACGTTCCCGCCTCTCAGAACCTCTTGTCCAAATTCCTCATTTGATTCAAAATAGTCATCAACTTGGTCATCGACAATTGGTTCATCGACAACTTGCACGCTTTGTGGTGCTAGGACGGCATTTGGTTCGTTTGCAAGCCATAGTTCGTTAGCATCTCCTCCCTCAGGTTCTCTTTGTGCGGGTTTAGCCTTTGTTTTGTCGAACCTTGGTGCGAGGTTTTTGTTATCCCTATTTCTTGCAGCGAGGCCACTAAAAGGCCCACTTACTGGCATTGAACTCGTACCACTATCCTCGATGTAAATCGTTTCAGGCTCTTCCTCTAGCTTGTCTAAGTTCAAATCAAAAACCGGCATCTCTGGTTCGAAGCTTACCTCTTCACCTAGAGTTTCATCAATACTACCGATGCTACTATCCTGTATCTTTACACTAGGAGTGGAGTTTTCAACAACTGGATCAAATTTAACATCCCTAGGGTTTGCTCTTTCTTCATCGACGAGGTCGCGCATTAATCTCATCACTCTAGACGGGTTACCAGAGGTATTTTCCATTACGTAATCTAGTGAATCTTCTGACATTGTCCATGAGATGTTAGCTGTCGTGGCCATTCTAGATTCACATAATTGACGTACTTCTTCCCTTTCCAGGGAGCCGATAATGTCAACATGGTCAAACCTGCTTACTAGGTTAGTAGGCCATTGAGCCCTCTGTTCTGTAGAAAGGACGACCACCACCAGTGCGTTCATACGCTCAAATGGAGCGACTAGTGTTGAAAGGACCTCTGAGAGTTTCTTTCCGTCTACATTCGCATAATCAAGCGAAATAAGGGGCAGGGGACCAGTTGATTTTTCGGTTTCTTGTACTAATCTAGACACCATCTCTGGAGTACTAGACGGAACCTCAAACCCAACAAACGAAACAAAAATCTCATGCAGTATCTTTTGCGCGTATTCAGAATCCGGGAACATATCGAGATGCACACTCTTTTGAGTTTCTTCTGACAAACATCGCATCAAAGATGAACGCCCTGTTCCACTTTCGCCGATCAATAAAACCATCCTGGCATTTCTAGCCTTGATGAATCTCGTCCATCTTGCACTTAATTCATCTCTTCCGACAAGAAGTTCAGATCTACCTCTCTCCAATGGCCTAGCTTGAAACGGATTATTTCTCAGACCAGGTATGCCCAAAGCGGGTGAATCTTCGCTCATGATAGCACTGGAATTTACAGAGTATATGATGTTTCACTCTAATGCTAACCTTTTGGAGACTGTTAGGACACGTTAAATCAATTACGGAATTGATGTTTTTGAGCAAATTAACACATTGTTAACGGTATGCTAACGCGTTAAAAAAAGCGTTAATCGCCGGTTTATTCATCAAGTGCAGACCTTTGGCTTTACCCGGAGGCAACCACTATGCCAGTCGAAGACAGCAGGCTTTCTGGATTCTACAAATTGTCAGTATCAGAGCGTAGAGAAAAGGTTGCTCAATTATCATCTCTATCTGCCGAGGACGTTGAAGCCCTAGCTAGCCACGGAGAGTTGGGAGAGGTAGCCGCAGATAGAATGATAGAAAATGTGATTGGCACAATGTCCTTGCCAGTAGGAGTCGCTACGAACTTCGTAATCGATGGGAAAGCGTACTTAATTCCATTTTGCGTTGAAGAGTCCAGTATTGTGGCAGCTGCTAGTAATATGGCAAAGCGCTGCCTAAAAATGGGCGGATTCAAGACAAACAATGACAACCCTGTCATGATTGCTCAAATTCAAATTTTAGAGATTGAGGACCTCAGTGCAGCAAAGGAGGCAATTCTTACCGCAAAGTATGAGTTAATGGCGATGTGTAATTCCCTGCCTTCAACAATGATCAGACTCGGAGGCGGATGTAAAGATATTGAAGTCCGTGAAATTGATACTATGTCCGGACCTATGCTAATTGTTCACCTACTAGTCGATACAAGAGATGCAATGGGCGCTAATGCAGTCAACACAATGGCAGAATTAGTTAGTGGCAAAATCGAAGAAATAACTTCAGGCAGAGTGCATTTACGCATTCTTTCTAACCTTGCAACACATCGTCTAGCCAAAGTAACTGCTGAGTTTACTCCAGAGGAGCTCTCCGATGACGGTACCAGAGAAAATGGTATCAAGATAATCAAAGGGATATTGGAAGCACACCATTTTGCAATGGCAGACCCGTACAGAGCTACAACACATAACAAAGGCATAATGAATGCAATCAGCGCAATAGCACTTGCTTGTGGACAAGATTGGAGAGCGATTGAGGCCGGGTGCCACGCCTGGGCATCTGTAGAAACTGGCTCATATACATCGATGACAAGATGGGAAAGGAGTGACGAAGGAAATCTAGTTGGAAGCATTGAAACACCAATGGCAGTAGGAATTGTTGGTGGTGCATCCAAAGTCCACCCTGCTGCTCGAGCTAACCTCTCGATTCTTGGAGTTGAATCGGCTCAAGAACTTGCAGGAATCATGGCTTCTGCAGGCATTGCTCAGAACCTAGGTGCAATGCGTGCATTAGCAACAAGTGGAATACAAGCAGGCCACATGAAGTTGCATGCACGTAACATGGCCGTAAGTGCGGGTGCTGTAGGAGAAGAAGTGGAGCAAGTTGCGACGATTGTAAACTCTCAATCTGGACCAGTCACTCAACAATTGGTCAAAGAAACTCTTGAGAAAATTCGAAACGGATGATCATTCATCCTCTGCGATGTCAAGAGTTGTTTGAACCCCGCCCTCTGTATCAACTTCATCCCTGAGTGCCAACTTGCCTTCCATTCCATCAAGCATACCTGATGAAGTCACCATTTCTCTAAACCATGCACGAACCTTCTTTCTGTCTGTATGTGGGCACCCAAACATCTCAGAAAAGCGACGTGTTGTTGTCAATCTTCGAGTATTTCCATCCCTCCTTCGCCCAATAAGGCCTGCTTGAGCTAATTCTCTAATGTGGTCGTAGGCCCTTTGGCCGAGTAATTCCACTAACCGTGATTGTGGCATCGGCTGATGATATGCAATCAGTGCAGCAGCCTTCAACAACTTAGGAGGCAATTCAGACTTTGTCTCCCTCGGAAGATGGTCTGCAATACCTGGCTTAACTTCCATTGCCCACTTACCACCAATCTCAACAATTTGCAAGCTTCCGCCCCTGCGTCTCTTGATAGTTGATTGCAAATTGTTCATTGACTCAAGAATCTCATCATCTTCGTAACCTAAATTTTCAGATAACTCTTGAACACTCAGCGAACGTCCTGCGCTAAACAAAGTTGCTTCTAGTAATGTTTCCAAAGGGATTTCAGACATGTAAACAACTCCTCACTCGACTAACCAGTCTTCTGGATTCTCTGAATCCGACTCTGCAGCAATCTTTGCCATTTCCTCTTCTTTGAGTCTTTCTTTTTCAGCTTCGAGTGCTGCTTGAGCCCTCTCTGCCAATCTTGCCGCATGGCGCATAGACTCCGTTTCAGCCTCTTTCATAGACTGATAATCATCGGCGATTAACTTCTCACCCATTTCTGTAGCTTCTTCAAATGTGGCAGCATTAGGCCACCTATCTTCTAACATAATCGGGTCTTCAGGACCTTCTTGGCTAATCCAAGCATAACCACGATGGGTCAAAAATAGGCCTGAAACAAATGATGTGATCTTCGATTCAACAGCGTAACCTTCTGGTATTTCTCCGAATGTTTGTAGCAATATCTTTTCTAATTCAGTTGTAACCTCTGAGACTGGAACAATTGATTCCCCTCTAGCAGAAGTAACCGCACGCATAGCAGTCCAACATCTTCTGATATCACCTTCCATGTCTTCGTTGTGCATCCTAGAACCGACATTATCGAGCATGTTCTTCAATTCTTCAGCGTGCGCCTTGCGATTCTCTTCCTTTGCTTTGAGGATTTCAGCCTCATCACATGCGTCTTTCAATGCTGAAAGTAACTCTCCAAGAGTAGATGGGCGACCCTCGTCACGACGCATTCTCTCGCCGAAGAAACCCGGGAGGTGATTGTCTGCGATACCTTCCAGTACAGTAGTTGTGAAAATGAACTCCTCATCATCATACTCGGATTCCCATCCGAAATCGATGAAATCCTCTTCATCATCTAGATCGAGAGCGATTACTCTGTCGAATAGAGTTGAAGCCTGTTCAGTCAATACTTCCCAAGACATTCTGATAAGTCGGCCGCATGCTGGCAAATCGAGACCAGATGCTTCTTTCCTGACACGTTGAGTGAATAATTTCAGGAATGCTGAGAGATCAATATTCCAGGGATCCATGCCTTCTTCCTTTACTAGGGAAAGAACAAGTGCAACAGACCTATCGAAAGGATCGCTCAAAACTTGATGTTCCGCACTGTCTTCCTGAGCGATTCGCATAATCCTGTCAGCATAGCGTTCTGCTTCACTTACATCCTCGTCTTGACTCATCAGTTGGTCAAGAATATCTTGACGCAAAAACCAGTCGTCAAGGGCTGATTGTTGCAAAATCAAACCTCCTTTTCTGATTCAGTTTCAATTTCGGTTTCTTCTTCATCATTAGCGAGTAATTCAGAGACTATTTTCTGTCTCTCCTCAATTTCTTCCGACATGTCTTCTGCCCTTTCAGACAAGGCTAGGAAGCCTGTTGGCTCCGTCTCTGACTCCTCTGACTCCATGTGCTTCAACAAACCACCAAGACTCTTAGGAGCCGGTAGGGCATCAGGTACCTCGGGCATTTCTTCAGCAATTATTCTAGCTTCTTCAATTCTTGAATGGTTCTTTTCAGCTGCGTTGCTTGCTTCCTTTTCAGCTTCTGCTCCTAATTCGATTGCTCTTTCTCTATCGAAGTCAACTATTCTTCGAGAACATCCATCTCCACCATGTGTTATTCCAATGTGGTGGTCTGCAAGTTCAAGAGATACCTTGCGCAGTGTTACCATAATGAACTGTGCCGCTTCACTTCTGTTCCTACATTCTGTAGCGATCAGTTTCGAGTTTGGAACGTCGAGGTTTTGGTCGACTTCATCGAAGTAGTAGAATGGACTTGGATCGTGGTCCTGTATTGCGAAAATAAGGGAAAGTGAAGCCATTGATTTTTCTCCACCCGATAGTCCTTGAAGTCTAGATTTGTTCGACTTTCCTCTCGGCTGAGCCCACATGTCCAATCCACCCTTGAACGGCTCGTCTGGATTCTCTAAGAATAGTTCACCACGACCGCCATTGGAAAGGCGGTTGTATACGATTTTGAAATTCTCGTTAACTTCTTTCAGAGTGGACAGGAGGCGAGTCTTTCTTTGACTCTCCAACTTATCTGTAATATCGATAAGTTGCTTTCTCCTCTGTTGTAGAGTCTTGAAATCGTCTTTCATTTCATCTAGTCGTGCCTTACAAGTATCGTATTGCTCGATTGCTAGCATATTGAAGTCGCCAAACTTGTCAAGTTTTCTTCGCAATGTATTGACAGATTTTTGTGCATCTCCAACGTTTGGTAAGTCTGCATCTTCTTCTGCAACAGGTATCGATTCTGCAGCCATTTCGACCAATAGGTCGGCTAGGCTCTGTTCCCTTACTGCCAGGCTGTTTGCGATGTCTTCTGCCATAGAGCGGCAATTGATTGCAGAGGTCGCCTTTTGGTTTGCATTCGCTTTGACTTCCGCTCTTTCTTCGACCAACTCTTTTCTTTCATTGTCGAGTTCTTCATGTTCTTCAAGTAGTGATGCACGCTCTTCTTCCTTTTCTTTCAGAAGAATAGTTTCTTGTTCTATAGAGGACTTCCAACCTCTTACAGATTTTTCTCTTCCAGCCATATCTGCTTGAATTTCATCTGCTCTAGATGTCAAAGAATCAAGTCTGTCTGCGAGCAAATCACCCTTCTCTTGGCCACTGTCAAGAGTGACTTGAGCCATGTTAGCTGCACCTTCTGCCTCCATTCGCATCGATTGTGCTTCTAGCAACCTTTGCCTGATTCCATCTGGACTAGCATTACTGACGTCAGTTTCGGCTTTTTCTCTGTCAGCTTCTGCCTGAAGTAATTTTGATTTTGCATTTTCTAGCATCTGTACCTTTCCGACGTGGTCCGATTCGAGGTTTGAAAGCCTTCTTTGTAATTCGCTAGCAGCGCCTTTTGCCTTGGTCAATTCTTTGGAGGCAATTTCAATTTCAGCCTTCAATGTCCCTAGTTTAATGGAACGGTCATCCTCCGCTAAGGAGTTGATCTTGCCTCGAATTTCATTTTGCTTTGTCCTTGCTTGATTCAATGCTGATGAAACGGTTTCAGCCATCACAGACAAGCGTTGTACCTCGCCGACAAGTTTCTCGACTTCACTTGCGCCGTGGATTTTACCACCAAAGCCAGTCTTCATTCTCTGCCTGCTTCCACCAACCATAGCACCACCAGGTTCGGTAATTTCACCACCAAGCGTTACAAGCCTTACACCACCCATAAGTCTGCGAGCAGTTCCAATGTTGTCTACAACTAGAGTATTCCTTAATGCATAAGCGACTGCTGTAGCAATCCTTGGATCATAATCCAACAGCTCATGGGCAAAACCAAGCACCCCCGGCTTGTTTGCAGACATCGCTGCCTTTCCTGAAGGACGATTGGCTTGCATTTTGTTTAGTGGAAGGAATGTAGCCCTACCGAGGCGCTTGCTTTTCAGAAGAGCCATTGCTTCCGCAGCCATTTGGTCATTTTCAACAACAACAGAGTTCATCCCACCGCCTACTGCAGTTGCTAAAGCGTCTGCGTGAGCAGGGTCTTTTGGAGCACATAGTTCAGATATTGTACCTATGATTCCTCTGAGTTCACCTCTATCTCTTGCAGCCATAACTGCCGCAGCACCCGGAGCCATTCCATTGCTTCCAGAGCGCTTATCCAATTCCGTGCGGGCTGCTGAGAGTTTTCTCTCCGCTTCCTGAAGGCGATTGTTTACTGCTGTCGCATTCTCGATGAGTTTCTTTTCTGCTGATTGTGCCTTGCGTAAATCCTCTGCTAATGCAGTTCTATCTGTATCTGGATCCGATTCTCCAAGTTCTTCAACCTGCAATTGCAAGTCATCGTATGCAAGTCTTGCATCTTCAACTGATTCTTCAGCTGCGGATAATTGTTCAGCAACCAAGTCTGCTTGGTTTGCAACCTTTTCAACATCGATTTTCGCTAGGTTAACTGATTCTCTGCACGATTCAAGACGAGCATTTGCTTCGGTGAGCGCAGTCGAAAGCGCTGCATTTGCAGCTCCTGAGTTCTCGAGCGACTCACGAATTTCTTTTTCGATGGCTTCTGTTTCTGCAAATGCCTTCTTACTGGTCACTAATGCTTCTTTTGCAGCTATTAGGCTCGATTCATGTTCGGCAAGGTCTTCCTTTGCCGCTGTAATCATTTCCTCTAATTCTTCGAGTTGCTCTTTTGCTTCAATATCAGCTGACTCTGCTTCTTCTATGTGGTCATGCTTCAAAGCAAGAGAGACTTGTAATTCCCCTATTTGCTTGTTGAGCCCACTCTTATCTCCACCCATAGCCTCAGAGATTTGTGTTTGAAGTTCACCAATTCTATCATCGAGTTCGAGAAGTAAAATCTCTGCCGCTTTTACTTGTGATTCTAGTTCTGCTGCCTCGCCGAGGTATCGGTTTCTTTCATCTGCGTGATGTGCTATTTCCGCCTTTGCAGTATGATGGCGAGATTGTTGCAAAATGACATGGGCTGCATCAAACTCTTCCTTCGTCTCTCTAGCCCTCTCAGCGACAGCCTTCTCCTTCTCCAATTTCTTCAATTGGTCTTTTTGCTCGGATTCGACTAATGAAATTCTCTCGATATAGTCTTCAACTTGCCCTTTCTGGCGCTCTGCTTTACGTATTTCATCATCATATGATGTAACACCTGCCACTGAATCCAAAACTTTCCTGCGCTCCATCGAAGTCATGCTAGACAGCCTTGTAACGTCTCCTTGTAGAACGATGTTGTACCCATCTGGCCTTGCATTTGCTTGACCTAAGATTCGATGGAATGCTTTCTGATTACTTTCTTCTCCGTTCAAAAGATACGTTGAAACTGTATTATCAGACTTGGTTAGCCTGACTTCCCTGGTCATTCTAACTTCGTCTGTGTCTAGAGGGAGCCTTCTCCTACCGTTTGTTAGGGTAGGATTAGCGAAAACCAAAGTAACTTTCGCATTTCTTGCAGGGCGATTGGATTTTCCACCATTGAAAATTAAATCCTTCGAATTTTGAGCACGCAGTACCTTTGCTGAGCGTGCACCTAATACGAATTGTATAGCATCACCACAATTGGATTTACCAGAACCATTCGGCCCAGTAATTGCAGTAAAACCACGGTCGAATGGAATCACTGCTTCTCCCTTGAAGGATTTAAAATTCTCAACTTCGAGTGATTTTAGAAACATCCCTTTCCCTCATAATCAAGGTACTGAAACCTTGACGTTAAATCACAAAGGAGGCGAGGGGGGTTTTGAAGGTTACGAGTCTCGCGCTCGCGAGCGGCCCATTCTTGGATAGTGTGAAATTAGCCGTAGTGGTGCATTCAAGAGTAAACTCCACTGTAGGAGCAACCTGCACATCCTTCACCATTGCATAAATGACAAGTTCGCCCTGCAGCCATTGCAAAATTATCTCGCATTCCACCCTCGAAGGCATCTTCGTATACTGACAATCCTTGATGCCCCCACAATTCACCCACAGTCTTGTATTTCGCAACACTTTTGCTCTTTCCAGCCTTGGAAAGAGAACCCAAGTTACCGCCCTGCTTGTATGCAAGGTCTAGTTCTTGATGAGAATAATTTCTATCTTTTTTCTTCTTCTCTTTCTCAAAATGAATTTTGTACTTTGGACCTCGAATTAGGAATATACCTGCGGCAAACAACCCAATTTGCACTGCAATGCCTGGTGCAGGGAAAGGCAACAGGGCGGCGAGATCATCTGATGAGGTCCCTGGCAGTTTGTCAAATCTATCTGCAAGAGCAACTCCGCAAAGAATTACACCAGAAACAATTGCCATCTTTCGTATTCTAATAGCCCAACGACCTTTTCTTGGCCACCTCAAGAAAGATGCCAAAAATATGAGTATACCTTCTCCAAGAAGGAGAAGGTCAGGAGCATCCCAAACACCTGGATTGGTAACACAGGCATTTGCCTCACCTGCGTCCAAATCTTTCTGAATATCATCTGCGTTGCAACCGGGGTCTGCCACCCTTGCCAAAATCAATTTTTGAGGTGGGTCAAGATTCATCAAAGCCCCGAGTTCGACATTTGCAACAGAGACAGAAATTAGAACTAAGCCGACTAGTGCAGCCAACTTTTTCTTAAGTCCCATATTATGACGCTGGAAGGCAAGACCCTTATTGATGTCGCACATATCTATGAGTCACATTTGAATGTGTAAGGCTCCACGCATAGTCGAAGACAATGTCTCGCATCGTGGTTATCGGTAGCGGCATAGCGGGGCTATTTGCTGCACTACGCTTGGATGAAGCTGGCCATGATGTTGTCATCATTACCAAGCAAAGGCCAAAAGATTCCTCTACCAATTGGGCACAAGGAGGAATTGCAGGCATCCTAGACAAAACAGATGGAAAAGGAAAGGACGCTCATATCTCAGACACTTTAGCAGCAGGCGATGGTTTGTGCGATGAAAATGTAGTAAGGTTGGTAGTTGAAGAAGCAGGAGACAGAATAAGGGATCTTCTAGAGGTAGGCGTAGAATTCGAAAAAGATGGGAATGAATTTCATTTTGTGAAGGAAGGAGGTCATACTGCTCGCAGAATTTTACACGCAAAGGACGCCACTGGAGCCGAAATTGAAAGGGCACTAACAGAAGCGGTTTCAAAGAGTGGCAGGATTAAAATGCGGCCACGCACATTGGGAGTAGACCTAATCCAAAGACAACATGGAAATCCTAGTAAAGGAATCAAGGGGTTATGGTGCCTCTGCCTTGATAGTGGTGAAATGGAAGCGATATCTGCAGATGCAGTATTGATTGCAACTGGAGGATGTGGTCAACTTTGGGAGAGAACCACGAACCCATCAGTTGCTACTGGAGACGGATTGGCAATGGCTGTAAGAGCCGGTGCATCAAGCAAGGACATGGCATTTTTCCAATTCCACCCAACAGCTCTAATGGGTGAAAACAAGAAACCGTTTTTGATTACAGAAGCGCTCAGAGGAGAGGGCGGAGTTCTATTGGACTCAGAGGGGCTAAAAAAATATAGAAATAGCAACGTAAATCCAGAAGAGTTCTCATTCACTCTTGAATTCTCAAAGGATGGAAGCCTTGCAACTAGAGATGTTGTAGCCCGTGCATGTGACCAAAAAATGAAGATTACCGGCGAGGATAATGTTTGGTTAGTAACAGACCACCTAGAAACTGCCAAACTACACGATCACTTTCCTACTATTGAAGGCAGATTGAAAAAACTTGGACTCTCACTGGGTAGGGACCCATTACCAGTGGCACCTGCAGCGCACTACATGGTCGGGGGACTGAAAGTAGACATCGATGGCAGAGTGCTTATGGAAAATGGAGAAGCAATGCCAGGATTATACGGAATCGGAGAAGTTGCTTGCACTGGAATGCATGGTGCAAATAGACTTGCCTCAAACAGCCTGCTGGAGGCGGTAGTTTTTGCAAATAAAGCATCTGAACACTTCATCAATAATCCGATTGATGATATCGAAAACGTACCTGGATGGCGTGCTGAGGGTATGCTTGAACTTGAGGAGCATGCACCACTAATTCGAGACCTAGAAACCCTGAGGAAAACGATGACTGATGACGTTGGGATAGTTAGGAGTTTTAGCAGACTTGAGAGAGCAAATAGGATGCTCAATCTACTTTCTGGTGAAGTAGATTTGATTTGGCAAAGGAGCCTTCCAACCCGTGAACTAGTAGAATTAAGAAACCTCATTCTGGTTGCTAATTTGATTACAGATGATGCATTATCTAGAGATGAAAATAGAGGATTGCATTGGAACAAAGACCTCATCTGAGGGCCTTGATTTGGGAAAGAAGCATTGAATTTAGAGGAGTTGGCACTCCCAAACTTTCACCGCGTGAAACAACTTGTCCACACAGTGCATCTATTTCTGTCTCTCTTCCCGCTTTGATATCTGCCAACATCGAACACTCATTTTCCGAAGTAGTGTGTAATACAGTGTGTAAATCTTGAAGCAACTCTTGGTCATCAGGGAGATTTATTCCTAGGTTCCTAGCAACACCTGCTGCCTCCAACATTGTAGATTCTGATTGGGACAACAAGGGTTCACGGCTCAATTCACCGTTCCTTACACCACAGATTGCTGCAATCGGATTAATTGCGACATTAATTAGCAGCTTTCTCCAAATTATTGATGACACATCTTCATTGTACTCAGCATTTAGAGATTGAAGTGTATTTGCAAAGTGTTCTCCCTTAGGCCCACCTAAGCGCAGGTTGCCTTTTCCGACCCACTCGATTTCGCCTGGACCCAATCTCTTTACTGCATTTGTTGTAACACCAACCGCAGAATTTTCGAATACATATTGCTGGAGAATTTCATGATTACCAAGACCATTCTGGAGAGATAATACTGGTCCATCTGTTAGTAAAACTGCGATTTCAGATAGTTTAGCTGTATCTTTTGTCTTGCAAGTAATAATTGCTTGATCGAATGATTTCTTCAAAGCATCGTGTATTCCTGCTTCATCAAGGCTTACTGTCCATTCATCTGGCATGATTTCAACATCCCATTCCCCAGTGATTTTCAGGCCTTGAATTGCCAAGGTCGCGCCGTGATCTCCTCTTGCATGGACGAGAACATCATGACCATCCCTGACTAGTTTTGCAGCGATTAAACACCCGATAGAACCGGCGCCCAAGACTGCAATTCGCATATTTACTCCTCATGATTTACGAGATGGAGAATTACATCTCCATCATCCAATTCTAACCAAGAGTATGAATGTCCGGTTAGAGGAGCAGTAGCACTTACGGTTGTGCTTTGTCCTGATTCTAGGATAATATCTGTAGAAACATCCCACTGTGGACCATCTCCATCAAACTCAATCAATAAGGGAACATCATAAGACATGGGATTCTCGATAATCAGTAGATTATCACTGAATTCAACTGTCCCTATCCAGTGCTGTGTTCTGTCATCTCCGACGCCAATAATTAGCGTTGGGCCTTGAGAAACTGTGTACTTTGCGGGGTTGTAAATCGATTCACAATCGGTAATGTTTGAACCCTCTTCGGCATACAAAACGATTGAATCGTTTGATTGTTCCAGTCGATTTAGTGCTACTGGTAGAATTGACATATTCCAAATTCTGGTGCCGTTGTCCGAAAACAAAGGAGGTGAAGGATTACCAAACTCTATGCAGTTCCCTTCATGATTTAACGCTAAAATCGATTGGCTGAACAAGAGCTCGTTCTCATTTAGTAAAACCCCTTCAGAGGAAATTGCAACTTCATTTTGGCGATGATAACCCGACTTGAAAGTAGCATTATCGATTGAAAATTCCATATCTGAAACCCATTCCATATCATCACCTGAAAGTGATTGAAGGCAAATTTGGTTATCATCTGATAGCGTAACATTTCCTTCTTGGTTCAAGTTATCCCAACTCGCAACACTCGTATCCGCTGATACGTTCAATGTCTCGGATTTTGACTTGATACTGATACAGGCCTCAGGGTCATCTAGATCACCATTGAATTCCCACATTCCAATTGGATATTCTGAAAGGTCTGGTCTGACAATACTTGAGATAATTTCTTCACCAACTAGCCAAGAAACTTCCATCGCAGATGTATTCCAAGACTCTATCCATTGAAGACTAAATTCGACGTTGATTTTGTCTAGTGGATCTATTGTACCAAAGCAAGTGTTTTCGGATTTTACCTCTCCTGATTTACAATCTAATTCCGATAGATTTGAGGAGCCATAGAGACCTCCTAAATACGTTATTTCCCAATCTTGTACAATTAGTGAGGGGTTACTTACAGTAATTGTTTGATTGAACCAACCTTCCTCGATTGACAGTTTTTCATCACCAATTTCCCAAACTATTTGTTCATCCCAATAATTGTCTTCATAGAATGGAATTTGGGAAGGTAAAGCTAGCATAAATGACATGAACAGAATAACTCCTAACCTCCTGTGGTCAATCTCTGCAAGGCCCTTGAAATCATCAAGGACAATAGGTAATCTTGGGTCACTACCTTTGGTAATCAGTAATGATGCGATCAGTGCGACTATTGGAACCCATATATTCCAGCCTGCAAAGGCACCAAATAGGAAAGCGAACAGAAGTACAACCAGCAATAACATGACTTGTGTTGAACCCGAACGTGCTTCTGGTATACCCATTCTAGCGATTAATATTCTACCCCCAGGGAATGTTGGGATTGGAAGAAGTGAGACCCAGCCTAGGAAAGTGAGAGTCATTCCGACTCTAGTTAGTGGATGAGCCCATGAAGTTTTGAGCAGCAGAGCGGTTTCACCCTCCATACTCAATCCAATCAACTGAATAATTAGGGGTAATTCAACCGCTAGAGGAGTTGACAATAAAGGGACGATATCAGGAGTTAGATTTAGGCCGATGAGGATGAATGACATACCTGTAAGAATCATCACCAGTGGTGCTGAAAGTGCAGTCACTCCCAAAGACGACCTATCTGGCCATAACCTAGCATCGCTTCTAGGAAGAGATGCAAAACCAAGAATTCCGAATGGCCACCAAATCATAGCAGGACCAGGAATTGGGAATAGATGTGGAAGATGAACACCTTTCTGTGCTGCAATTTTCTTCTGCACAAATGATGCAATAATCAATGCGGAGAATAAGGGTAGAGTGTAGCCAAGGAAAGCGTCCAATGTTACATTAGATACGAACCAACCATCTTCTGGCCGTGCGCCATCCATCCACATTTCACCCGCCAACAGCGTGGTAAGCAGCGATAATAGCCACATCGAAGCTACGAATCTTGGTGATGGCCACTGTCTTGTCGGATCTGGAATTAGTTGAAGAATCCATGGATCATCGGGATACAACCTTGCGCTGAAACCAAGCTTGCTGAGATGTTTGTTGATTTCAACAAGTGCATCATGCATGCTTTCATCTTGCTTTTCTGCTACTAGATAAGTAGGGACTCTTCCTCCAATGTCTTCGAGAACGTGGCAATGTCTCGAGAGTATTTTAGACATTAATTCACGCGTGCTCCAAGAATCCTTGTGAGCATGAATCAATTCTTCATCAGACATAGGTCAATCCTCCCAACGTTGGTTGGGGCACATCCGTCCTCAATGAATGAATCGGGTGCATTTCACTTATTCTTGAATCGCTTAAGACGGAATGTTTCTTCCCTTTCCATCTCTTCAAGTCTTAGTTGAATGAATACTCTTGCTTCTTCCAATTCAGGAATTACCTTGAACTCGAGAGCGTTTACACGTCGCTTTGTTGCTTCAATTTCAGCAAGAAGCCTCTTCAGAGTAGCTTCCATCTCAGCAGCCTTGACCATTCTTTCGATTAGATTGCCAAACGAATCTGCAGCTTCATCGATATATGGTGATGAACCAGTGAAACCGATGGAACGCTCACCGAATGCTTGCTTCAGATTTGTTCCTGAAACTGATGGTACAACGACACCCATGATGTTTCTTCGCTCAACTTCAACTTCAGGTGAAGCAGAGTTTGCGATTGCTGCAGACCGGACCTTTAGGCCTCCTTCAATGGAGTTTGCCAAATCGATACGTGATTTTGCAAGAACATAGGCCTCTGTTAACTCTCTCTTCGCTTTTATCATGTCAGAGAGAAGTGTTCTGAATTCATGGAACAAACCATCTCTTTTCATCTTGAGAAGTTTGTACCCATTCTTAGTCTGCTTGATACGACGCTTGAGGTTAATCAGTTCGCTGCGTGTTGGTTTAATATCCAATGCCATTTGATTTCACCTCCATTTTATTCTCGTCTGAGAGTTTCACTCCCTGTTGTCAGGGTGGTACTTCTCAATCCACTTTTGGTCTAGACGGACAAGGTACTTGGTGTCGATATCTGACATCAAAGTCCAACATAGGTCAAGAGTTTCATCGATAGAGCGGTCTTCGTCACGTGATTGTCGCAGGAACTTATCTTCGAAGACGCCTGAGAAGTCAAGCAGTTGCTTGTCACGCTCGTTAAGTGCGTCTTCACCAACAATCGCAACAAGACCACGCAGTTCACGACCTTGAGCATATGCTGCATACATCTGGTCAGATACTGACTTGTGGTCTTCACGGGTTGTCTTTGCACCGATACATGAACCCATCAATCGAGATAGCGATGGAAGTACGTTGATCGGCGGGTAGATACCTGCTTGGTGTAATTCACGAGAGATAACAATCTGTCCTTCGGTAATATATCCTGAAAGGTCAGGAATCGGGTGAGTGATATCGTCACCAGGCATTGTTAGAATTGGGAACTGAGTGATACTTCCCTTCTTACCTTTTACAATTCCTGCACGCTCGTACAGCATAGCAAGGTCGGTGTACATGTAACCTGGGTAACCACGTCGACCTGGGACTTCTTCACGAGCAGCACCAATTTGACGAAGTGCGTCACAGTAGTTTGTCATGTCAGTATAGATGACCAGTACGTGGTAATCCTTCTCGAATGCAAGGTATTCTGCTGCAGTTAGAGCAAGACGTGGAGTAATGATTCTCTCAACCGCTGGGTCGTCAGCAAGGTTGACGAACAATACAGCGTTTTCCAGAGCACCGGTTCTCTCCAAATCACTTCTAAAGAAGTTGAATTCTTCTGCGGTAATACCCATTGCACAGAATACTACAATGAATTCTTCATCGGAATCCTTGAGTTTTGCTTGACGTGCAATTTGCAGAGCGATATCGTTGTGCGGTAGACCTGATGCAGAGAAAATTGGCAACTTTTGTCCACGGACTAGTGTAGTACAACAGTCGATTGCGCTGATTCCAGTTTGGATGAAATCGTGCGGGCTCTGTCGAGAGTATGGGTTGATAGCAGCTCCGATAATGTCAGCGTTTTCTTCTGCAACAATGTCAGGTCCGCCGTCACGTGGGCGGCCTGCACCGTCTAGAATACGGCCGATTAGATCATCAGAAACTGGTAACTTGAACACGTCTCCCATGAACTTTACACCAGTGTTTAGGTCAACACCAGCAGTTCCTTCGAAAACCTGAACGACAACTAATTCGTCAGATGTATCTAGTACCTGTCCGTTCTTCATGCTGCCATCGGCCAAGCGTAGTTGTACGATTTCACCGAATGCTACAGGTTCAGTCTTGTCCAAGAAGACCAGAGGCCCCTTGACGTCAGTGATGGTTCGATATTCCTTTCCAGACATTTCTATTCCTCCTAGTTCTCCTCAACCGCTGCTGCGATTTGTTCATTCATTTTACCAACAAGTCCGTCGATTTCATCCTTGTAGGTTGATTCGAAACGACCACGCATCAAATCGGTCCTTGCTGGGACGTTTACAACATCTTGGAGTTCTGCTCCAGCAGCCATTGCATTCTTTGCAGACTCCTGGAATGTTAGAATGGCCTTAGCCATCTTGTAGTGTAGGTCTACAGCACAGAAAGCATCAACTTCGTGGAAACCATTCTGCTGTAGGAAGTATTCACGAATCATACGTGCTACTTCAAGAGTTAACTGTTGGTCAACCGGTAGTGCATCGGAACCGACCAACTGTACAATCTCTTGTAGTTCAGCTTCTACCTGAAGCAATCCACTGATTGCTGTTCTGATTTCAGGATAGTCCTGTGCAATGTTATCACGGAACCACTGGTCAAGAGACGGCGGGTAAAGGCTGTATGATGACAGCCAGTTAATCGCTGGGAAGTGTCTTTGACGAGCCAATCCTGCATCAAGTCCCCAGAATACCTTTACGATACGAAGAGTACCTTGTGAAACAGGTTCAGAGATGTCACCACCGGGTGGTGATACCGCTCCGATAACTGTGACTGAGCCATCGTCGCCATTTAGGGTCTGAACACGGCCAGCACGCTCGTAGAATTCTGCAATTCTACTTGAGAGGTAAGCAGGATATCCTTCTTCACCAGGCATTTCTTCTAAACGTGATGAAATTTCACGCATTGCTTCAGCCCAACGACTTGTTGAATCTGCCATCAACGCAACGTCATATCCCATGTCACGGAAGTATTCTGCAATTGTAATTCCTGTATATACAGAAGCCTCACGAGCAGCCACAGGCATGTTTGATGTGTTTGCAATCATGACCGTTCTGTTCATCAGGGGCTTTCCTGTGTTTGGGTCGATTAGGTGAGGGAACTCATCCAGAACTTCTGTCATTTCGTTGCCACGCTCACCACATCCGATGTAAACAACAATCTGTGCATCGGAGTACTTCGCAAGTGATTGCTGTGTAACCGTCTTTCCTGAACCGAATGGTCCAGGAATACCTGCTGCACCACCCTTAGCTAGAGGGAAGAGGAAGTCAAGGATGCGCATACCGGTAATCAGTGGTGTATCAGGTGCGTACTTCTGCTGGTAAGGACGTGGAGTTCTTACCGGCCACTTCTGCATCATCTGCATTGTTGTACCATCTTCGAGAGTACAAACGTCTTCTGTAACGTTGTAGTCCCCTGAAGAGATTGCCTTGACAACTCCGCCTTTACCTGGTGGAACCATGATCTTGTGGACGATTGTTTCGGTTTCTTGAACAGTACCGATTACTTGTCCACTCACAACTTCATCGCCCTTAGAAACAGTGGCTTCGAATTTCCACTTCTTTTCCATGTCGAATCCGTCTGCATCAACACCTCTTGTGATGAATACACCCATGACTTCTTCGAGAGTAGCCAGCGGTCGCTGAATACCATCGTAGATTTGGGTTAACAGTCCTGGTCCTAGTGCGACAGATAGTGTCTCACGTGTATTCAACACAGGTTCGCCGGGGCGAATACCGCTTGTATCTTCGTACACCTGAATAACTGCTTTATCGCCGTGCAATTCGATGACCTCACCCATGAGACCTTCGTGTCCTACACGAACCACATCATACATTCCCGCTTCCATTCCAGTTGCTGTTACAACCGGTCCAGAAATTCGGTAAATTACTCCTTCATTACTCATTTCCTCTTCCTCCTTGGATTTGGTTGGAATCACTTCCACAAATCAACTCCTATCGCCTTGCGAATTGTTTCGCGAAGGGTTGTGTCTTCCTCGGTACCAATTCCTAGTACGGTCGGAGTTACACTTTCCGAGAGTCTGTCACGTAGACGCTCTGGGAGGGCTGACAGAACTGCGGAGTCGACGACCACAATTCCCACGCCCTTTGTTGTAAGTAGATCCCTGAAGACTTTGGAAGTCTCTTCTTCACCCTCAGGGTTGTATAATGTGCTAATGCCTGCCAATTGGAATCCGAGTGTGAACTCGGGGCTGCCTACGACTGCGATTTCCATTCATATCACCTCAAAGAACGTGAGCCTCCAACACTTCTGTTGACAAACCAGCCATTCGGCCTCTGACAATGAAACGTAGATCCTCGATTTCTTGGACCTTTGCGGATACATAGTGTATTACTGGCAAGGCTGAAATCGGATGGAGGTAACTCATACGCTGCATCTGGGCGTGCTCTAATTCACGCAACCAAGTGATGACGGGGTCCAACGTTCTCTTTTCATCAGATTCAGAGATGACATTTTGGAATCCATCGGAGTCGAATTTATTCGATAAGCGTAGCACATCAAGGAGACCATCTCTGCTACTGCTAGCTTGAGAAAAGTTCCTTTCTGAAATAAGGCGGCCACCGGAGATGAGCGCCTGAGAGATTTCCTCGCTAGACAAGCCGAAAGCTTGTCCTTCGAGTATATTGATTATGTTGCGGTGGTCAATTTCAGCACGTAAGTGGTTCCTTAGGATAGTGATATCCGGAGAAGTTGCCTTTAGTTGTCCTAGTGAATTTTTGAAGTAATGTCGATCCAATGCATCTTCGTATGCTTGTAATCCTTCATCTTCACCAATTGCCATCAAGTCCTTGCCGAATGAGAGTCTTCTCATCTGTTCGACTGCGTCACGAATAGTGCTTGACTCTTCGATTATCTTTAGCCACGGAATGTTGATTTCACTCTCTTCGGGGAGAATCGAGTGAGAGACTTTCTTGACATCTACATCGTTGTCAACAGCACGCAGTACAACCTTTGCATTTTGATATTGGAATCTACCAGTGTATATCTCTACGATACCTCTGACATTTGCGTTGCAAAGATTCAGAATCTTTGCTAATTCCACCTGCAGGTTGTGCGTTAGTGCTGCCTCGACAAGGTCACTTCCAGTGAAGTGGCCTGCGTAGAGGTCCATCTCATTCCTGTAGCCGTTGTCTGCGACAGCGACTGTTAGTTGGTCTGGTGATTGTTGGATTAACTGACGTAGCCTTGTCCTATCCATTAGGTTCGCCTTGCGTGACTTAGCACGGGCAGCTACGTAAGCAGTATTATTTCCGAAGATTGGCATATTATCGACTCCTCAATTCATCCAAATAAGGTCTCATTGACCGCTGCTCTCTGCTGTGTCCACGCTTCTTCCAACAGTGTGTCGAAACGTAGGTCAAAAGAGAGTCTTCCGTCTTCTGATTCTAGCATGAAGCCACCCAATCCGTCTACATCATCACCCATCTTGTAGTCCTTAGCGGCGTCCTCAAGGGCGGATCTATCGATTGTTGTAGGGCGCATTATCATCTTGCCTTCGCTCAAACTACCCGCTTTCTTTACAAGACTCTTCAAGAGACTTGCACGTCCAGCAAGGCTTGCATCGCCAAGTTGTGCTCTTGCAGATGCTAGAGTAGCCTCTAGTTCGGCTCGGCGGGCAACCAGAATTTCCTTCTGGTTTGATTGGCGTGCTGAAGCGACCATTTCTTTTGCGATTTGGTCCGCTTCTTTGTTCGCTTTGTAAGATGCATCTCCTTCAATGGAACTTGCGCGTTCCTTTGCTTCATCTAGAATCGCTTCCGCTTCAGCCTTGGCAGCCTTGATGGTAGCCTTAGCTTCCGCATCAGCCGAAGCTGAAATGTCATTTGCGAGTTGTTCTAACGTCATTCTTTCACCTCATGGCCTGATATCCAAGATTACTCTTGGAAACAGACTTTTCTGCTCATAGGAACAGTGGTAGAGCACCTAGAATAACGATAGATTCTGGCAGAGCTGTGAAAATTAGAGCAGGTCCGAACTTGGAACCGTCTTCTGCTAGCATACCAACAGCAGCGCTTCCAATGCATCCCTGTGAGTAGCCAGCACCAATACCAGCTAGTCCCAGTGCTATACCTGCACCCATGTACTTACCCCAGTCATCGTAGTTTCCATCAGCATCGACGTTTGCAGCAAGGACACCTTGCACAAGCATGGTAATGCTCATTAGAACCAACAATACTCTTAGGCTCAATTTCATACTCATTTTCTTCATATTTTTACCTCCTTATTTGTCCAGTTGGACTATGATGTGTGACCCTCCACATGGAGAGGACGGCCTCCTATTGGTGAGAATTCCTTACCGGAACCGTCGTAGAACTTACCCATCCACTCAACGAAGTGTAGACGGATAGCGTGAATGCTTGGGGATAGTAGACCTAGTGCTAGTGCGAAGACTTGAACTGCAATCCAGATAATGAAGAATAGTAAAGCGGATAGATATTCTCCTCCGGAAATCGCGTCCGCCATACTGTGGAAGCCCATCTCGTTCCCGATCTCTGCAATCTTCACACCTGCTACACCTACTGCCATTATGCGTAGGTAAGAGAGAGTGTTAGCAAGCAGTCCAAATGTCTCGATTGGACCCATGATTGCACCACCAAGCCAACCAAACTTTTCGTATACAGCAAGACCATAGATTAAGCACACGACACCGAACAATACCATTCCAGACCAGACTGAGAACTCGAAAGTCCCATAGTCGCCATCGGTTAGGAATCTTAGAATGTGTGCAGAACCACCAGTTAGAATTAGAATCCAGGAACCCTTCTCGAAGAATGCTGCAACAAGGCCGTGGGCCTTGAAAACGTTGTAGAATCCAATGATGAATCCAAACAATAAGTGAGCACATCCCAAGTAAAGGGAGAGTAGAATGTAATCAGTTAGAGCGCCACTAGCTCTGTGGAATGGCAGATAGGTATGGGAAAGTCCGAACCACTCTACGAATACTGTATCAGCAAGAATATACTTGGTATTCTCATACATTGGTTCGTATAGCCAAACGAAAGCATCCCACTTTTCAATTACGAAACCGAATGCTTCTGCAGTTAACACACCAACAATGAAGGTTGCAATTCCCATATTCATTAGGATACGGGAGGCTACCTTTCCAAATGGGTCATGACCAATCTTTGATTTGAGCAGTAGTGCAAGCAACATGATTACTAGACCATATCCTGCATCGCCTAGAATCAATCCATAGAAGATTGGGAAGGTGAATGCAAGCATGCTTGTTGGGTCGACAGATCCATACTTTGGTCGACCGACTAGGCTGGTTAGCATTGTTGCGTGTTTTGTAGCAGAGATTGTGTCGTACTCTACAGGAGGATAATCGGTGTCATGGTGGTGGTCGTCATCATGCCCATGACCGTGATCTTCCTTAAACTCCTCAACAGTTAGGTGGGAGGAAACCTTGGATAGAATGCTTCTAACTTCATCTGCGTCGTTGGTTGGAACCCATGCCTCCAATGCAAAGGCGTGAGCGCTAGTCGCACACAGGGTGTGCCCAGTAAGAATGTCAGACTCTCTTTCAAGATGCTCCTGGACAGCGAGTAACATCCTGCCGTTTTGATTATCCCAGGCTGCCATCTTTGAGTCGCAGGATTGAATTGTAGATTCATAGTCTGCGATTTCTTTCTGTGCCGCCTTGAGCAAGTCTGCTGGCTTGCCTTTACCGCTAGGGATTTGAATTGATTTTGCGCCAAGTTCTTGCATTGCCATTTGAACTTCAGCAGCGTCTTTACCTTGGCAGGCTACTGCGACAATGTTTGATGCTGTGTGGAGTTCAACCCTTGTTCTTAACTCGCCAAATACATGGTTTGCTTTTCCAGCCTTATTGGTCTCACCAAGGTATACGTCGATAGCGGAAATCTCTGTCATAAGTTCTAGAGGGATTCCTAGAGGTGCTATCTTAGTCAAGATGTCGATTCTTTCTTGAAGTTTGGAAATTTCAGCAGTTGCATCTGATTTCTTTGCGATTGTCTCTGTAATAGAATCAATTTTCTCCGAGAAGGATTCAATGGAGCGAGCGACTTCCTTTGCAGGAACAGGGCCTTGTTTGTTCGTGGATTTCAACACTGAAATTGCAGACCGGACTTTAGCAAGCATTGCTGAAATTTCATCTGCATCGGGATGAGGCCTGCCGACTGTGATGCCATCCATATCTCCGGAGTAAGGCTTGATGTGTACGTTCCCTAAGTTAGCACACAATCGCAATACTTCATCGAGATTGTTGCTAGGGCCCGCCATTGTTAGGCGAGACATTTCGACCGTACTAAACATCTAATACACCTCAGTTGGACATCAATGAGTCGATGATGAGTTTGACTGCTGCATCTCTACGATCTCCTGCGGAGGATTGAATTCCCTCTACAGCCTTTGTACCCTCAGCCTGCACGCCTTCAGCCTCCTTACCTGCTTTTGTTCTTGCAGAGTCAAGAGTTGCTACTGTCGAGCTGACTGCTCCATCCTGAGCACCTTGGATGATTTCAGAGGCTTCTTTGCGCGCATCCGCTAGAATTTTTGCTGCTTCATCTTTTGAAGCTGCGATTTTTGCGAGTGCAGATTCTTCTGCATTTTTGATGCTTTGAAGTACGCTTTCCATACCCATGACAACACCTTTGGTTGACTTTCCGACATAGAACCGGTTCATAACCAATGTGGTCGAAACTTCAAACAATTTTTTTCACAAAATGACTGATTTTCACCAAACCGTCAAAGCCCAAATCCATGCCCACCAATCATGACAGACCGTTCTGCCACCGGCGGCTTCGACCCTTCTGGAATTGATGAAGAGGCATGGACGGAACTTGAAAGGCAACTGGAAGCAACTATTCCCGTGTATGATAGAGTCAATAAAATCATGACTCTTGGATTTGACAACGGAATGAGAAAACACGTCAGAAGCCATGCCAAACCCGGAATGAAAGTTTTGGAGGTCGGCTGTGGACCTGGATCTTTCGCAGTAGATATTGTAGGCATGGATTTGACCTGTCTGGATCCGAGCGCAGAGATGCTTAAGGTCTGTAAGAAAAGACTTGACAAAGTACGCAGCGAGCGTGGAGAATCCCAAGCAAGTTATGTTGAAGCTATCGCGGAAGAGATTCCACTTCCAGACAACACTTTTGACAGGGTGTTTTGCCTGTTCTCGTTTAGAGATTTCAAGGACAAAAAGAAGGGTCTAGAGGAAATTTTCAGAGTGCTAAAACCCGGCGGTCAATTGGTAATTTGTGACGCAGGGAAAGCAAATTGGCTACACGGATTATTCGGCAGACTGTACATGGCTACTTTCGTTCAGTGGGTTGCTAGAATCGTTACTAAGGACCCAAACCATCCATGGAAGTGGTTAGCAAGGACCTACACCCACTACGGTACACACTCATATTACAAAGGTGTCATGAAAGAAGTCGGATTCAAGGACGTGAAAGCAAGACTGCTATTCCCAGGAATGTCAAGCAGATTCAAAGCTAACAAACCCGAGTAAGCCAATACAAAGGGTAGGGATGTATAGGACGGACTACGAATCCTTGTAAACAGAAAAACCGTATACGTGGGTGTTTAGAATAAACCCAAATAAACTACCATATGTGCTTATACCGTACTCGATGTTCTAAATATTGCACCATTCAGGAGGATTGACAGTTACATCATCCCAATAGGATTGATTTTGGGCATTCACATCGTCAGACATAACCCAACAATCGTTCTCCGATACTGTGCTCAAATCTGAATCTGCATAAGGTGCCACAAACAAAAGCTCCTCTGAAATTTGATATTTGTAATAATACTCATATTCATCATCGTCTGCCCATTGAAGAAGAAGATTACCATTCTGTACTCTCCACGCAACTACGGATGAATCTGAATGAATAACATCGCCATCAGATTGGAATTCTAGTGTCTCCACAGTACTATACCATTCTCCAACGATTTCATGTTCTGAATAATCGGTTCCTGAATTGATAAGCGTAATAATGAAAATAATAGCTGTCAAACTTCCAATTGCTATTGTAATTCCAGTTTTGAAGTTGTTTGGAATCTTCCTTAGTAATGGGCTAATATATTTTAGAATCGCGGAATATATTTTGTCTAATAATTTCATCAAGATAAAAAATGAAATTGTGTATGCAAATAGGTACAAAACAAACGCATTGAGTGGTATAAATAGTTTCATTGGCGCTAGTATAACGAAGGCCAAAATAAAAGAAAATACTGTAGAAAGAAGTATTACATCTTGACGTTGGTCACGTTTCACACATTGTTTACACCGAACCCTGAGTTTGAGTTCGCTGTCGACTTTGTCTCTTACTAAACCTTCAACATCACCCGTAACTATATTCACAATTGTGTCAAATTTTCCGACCTTTTTCTGAAAGGACGTCTCAAGCGGATCACATACTAAACAAATCGGATTCCTACATTTTTTACCCGGGCAGGTTCGTGCTTTTTTACCTTCAAATTCATTGCCACAGGCTGCACATGTATTCATGTTGAAATTATTGGACAGAAGAGGTTCAGTTGGAGGTTTAGAATCGAAGTAGCCTAAGTTTTCGACTTCTTCTTCACTCTGCTCAGCCAGTGCCTTCTCATGCGGAATCGCACCACTCTCAATCGCATCCAGTTGTTTTTGGGTCGGAATCCACTCGTCATTGACTAACTGCCAAAACCCATCCTCACTGATTTCGGCCATGGATTCGATTCCTCTTTTACATATTTGAATTGATTGAATCAAATGTATTCAAGGGGCCCCCTCGTGTATGCGGGCGGTCACAACGGTACCCTTGTGGTCGCCCGCAAACACAAGGGCTCCCCTTACATATGTCATATGAAATAAACGAAATTTGACATCCTAATTCTTAAATTGGGAGGGTATTTACAACGCGTGGTGATAACATGAAGATCAATCAGATTTTAATTCTCTTAATCATGATCCTTTTTCCATTTACTGTTTTAGATATTCAGTTGGATGACGAAAGTATCGAACTTTCAAATTCAGAAAATGTAGATTATGTA
>CAXPMI010000059.1:0-32962 GCA_964218365.1 Candidatus Poseidoniaceae archaeon | reverse complement strand
TGTCACGGAGATATCGGACAAATCAATGCCACTAAAGCTAGAAGCATAATAATAACATTCCCTTTGAGAATTAAAGTAAGTGGTAGCGTTATTTGAGTCTAAATTACCGTTTAGACCAGATAAATTCAACTTTTGCACATACCTATGGTCTACAACTATCAACTGGTCTAATGTAGAATCCAATACTTTTCTTTCAGCAGAATAGACAACTGAAGCTTGTGCAAAAATATCGTTGGAACAAATTGAGGCATTCCAATTGGACATATCTTGAACTATCGAAATGATAATTTCTAGATTGCTTGTACAGCCTTTTCCGTTGAAGGGGTCTTTGAGTTGATTGTTGTTGGGGGGAGAAATATATCTGGTGGCTTCATTAAATGCTAACCAGTAATCTCCAGATTTGTTTTCACCAAGTATTTGGCCCATCCAAGCATTGCAATAATCGTCTCTTGTGAAATGATGATGCCTACATCTCAATTCCACAGATTCATGCCCTAAGATGTTCAGATCTGAGTCAAATTTCACTACAACGGGTGCACCATTAAGCGAATAATTACTGTAATTCCATTGAGAGGAGCTAGGATGTACAGGGATTGGGGGCTCGGCAATTCCTGGCAATCCTGAATCACAACCAGAAGGTGTGTACTTATTCTCTTGTGACAAACAGTATACACCAAGTACAACTATTTCATCAGATTCATTATCGATGTACAAATCAATTGGAATTGATCTGTGTTTTATATTTGACAATCCTAAAACTTGATGTGACAATATTTGTCCTTGTGGAGATATTTTTGCTACATGGAAGTCATTCTCCCATTTAGCATCCCATTCTTCTAAATCCGAAGGGAATACTATCTTCTTGCCGATTAAGTATAGATTGCCTGCTTCATCTACATCACAAATTAATGTAGATTTACCATCATTGTACTCGAGAGGACGTGCTAGATCTGGTTGAGCCGAATTTCTAAAATTAACACTGTGATTAAGTTCTATTGTCCAGTCAAGTGTGCCATTATTTGCGAACCTGTATAAGCGACCATGATAGCTATTTCCAGATTCATATGTAATTACAGTAAGGTCGGGCAGTGCTCTTGAATCAGGAGTGTTTGCTGTCACGTATGGGCGGAGCATGCCATACATTGCCCCATCATTCGTTATGCAATGAACTGAATTCGGGTTCACATCTCTATCAGATGGATTGATTGTGCCATGCCATTGAATTGCTAATGTATCCATATCTGCGTTTGTTACCTGAACTGACTCAGCACCGGAATCAAGCGGCACTATACACACCAGCAAAATGGTCGAAAGTAACAAGGCTCGTGATTTGATTGTTCCACCCGAGCAAGTCAACGAATGATTATTCATGAAGTATTCGGAAGCGATAGTACGCTTACAATTGATGGACTGCAACTAAGAAGAGAATCCGTGAAGAGATGGGCTCTCGCTAACATCCTCAAATCCTGCCATTGGGTCTGGAACTCCTTTTCCGCCAATTACCCAGACTAACATGTCAACCATGCCTTTGGCTCTAGCGAATTTAGCCGCTGCCCTTCTGCAGCCAGCTTTGTCTCCGACACTCTTTCTATGATGAAATTTATATTTCTGCTCATACATTTGCTCACGTGCTTCATCAAGCATCATTTCGATCTCTTTCCAAGACCTAGTGTAAGCTGGCTGGGCTTCCATCAAATCAACTTCCGTTGTTGTGTCCAGCCTTCTTTCATCATTCTGAATCCCCAAATCATCAACAGTGATGCGATAATTAACTCCGTGGTCAATGCTACTGAATTGACAATATCTGCCATGGAAGTCCTAACACAGAGTAATGCATTGGCTCATCGTGTTTAGGATAGATATTCCACTATATTCTATTTTCATGTGCTAAACATACTCGATGCACCATCAAGTATGAATGAGGAAATTAGACTTGCAATAGCTGCAATCCATAGCAACTGAATCATCTGTCCTAGGGCACTAGTGTATCCGCCACCACGCAATCGAGTAGCAATGAACGAGACGGCTAGAACCTGAACCAAAATCAGAATAGATACAATTATCTTGAACATCAATATGTTGTCCTCCACTGCAGTGGGATCTTCCATAACTGGAAGTACGAAATCACCGGCCGCATCTGATATTGAACCAATGTCTGTAGTTTCTGCGATACTTGTTGCAACACCCGCAATCGTTTCACCAAGTTGAAGAACAATCGAGATGGTTACATTTAGAGATACAACAGTAGAAATCAACAATCCGAGTGCTACACCCCACATCGTAGATGCAGAAAGGCTTCTTCTGCGCCTTAGAGAAAGCAGATTGGTAACCGAGCGGGAAACCATATCTGCTGTTTGGGCAGGCTCTCCAGATGATTGTGAACCTTCGATGTAAATTCGATTGTAGCGAGAAATTACTGCAGAGTTAGTGTCGGCTGCGAAATAGTCCCAAGCTCGCTCGCTGTCGATTCTTGTCGACAACCTCTTTTCCAAACGGTCGATTGATTGGTCAAGCATTCCGAAATCAATACCTCGTAATGCTCGAATTGTAGCGCTTGGTTCAGCACTTCTTGCCTGTGCAGTTCCACCAAGAGCACGAATGAAATCTGGATAGGCCTCGTCTCTTCTCAGAACCTTATTCTCTTCCCTTTGTACCAATACTGCCGGGACTAGTAGCGGAGTTAGAGGAACTGCAAGTAGTATCAACCCATATTTATCCCAAGTTGTTGTGAGTCCATCCCAAAATGCGATAACGACTGAAACCGTTACAATTAGCAAAAATACACTGACTATGCTAGCGCCTAACCAGGTCTGCTTAAACAGCAGTCTGAATGGTGTTTCAAATTCGTCTCTCGCAAATGTTTGATCGTCGGGTATCGTTGCGCGGAAAGCAAACAGAGCACCGATTTGGATAATCACGAATACGAATCCTGCCAACAATAGCCATCTAATCCTAGTCGCTAACTCAATTGGCGTTGCAGTTGTTCCATCTCCAATTTCGAAGAGAACCAAGTGGATGCCAGCGACCACCAAACCGAATAGTCCTGCAGACACGAGTGAAACGTAGATTTCCTTCAGGGTGTCAACACTCTCTAGCCTTGTGTCATAGAGGGTGTTGTACTGTTCAGCGACCGTTTCTTGTTCGGCACGCATGAAAGCATCAATCGGTTGACCCGCCTCAATGGAGAAAGCCATTCTATCCAAGAAATCAGTCCAAAGTGGTGAAGGTGATTGTTGTGCTACAATTCTTGCTGCTTCAGGTAGAGAAGTATGCCACTTATCGACGAGCGTTTCGATTCTCTTGACCTCTTGAGCCAATTCACCATAGTCCTTCATTTGGCGCAGTATATCGAAAATCGTGGCTGCTCCAACCTCTCCTAAGGACAAAATTCCCATTCGAGTGATGAACATGTGCATCTCTTTCTCAATCTTTATCGCCGAACGATTCACTTCCAATATCGGAAAATAAATCGCTGCACCGCCTGTTAGAATTGGGAGAAATATAATCAGAAAAACTCCAGTAAAACCTGCGAATAGACCGCCTTCAGAAAACCCGCCAGTTAGGAAAATCATCAAAATTGCTGTTATCAAACCAGCAAGTGCTGCTGGTAAAACGAATGCAAATAGGAAACGGGGAACTGGCATTTCGAGACGACGCAGAGCAATCTGCCAAGTCGCCATTCGCTCCATTCAATCATCCCCATCTCAGCGCTCAGTTATGCTGACCCATGTGTCTACTGCGGAACGGAATGCTTCCCATCCACCGTTGTAATACAGATTCAGTAGATCGAACACATCATCATAGTGAGTCAAATCTCTGTCTGCCATTACTTGAATTGCTTCTGCACGACGAGTTAACTCATCGTATACATCTCTCTTATTCTCGAATCCCATCTGTGCTGCGATTTTGTTTTCCATCAGGTGAGATTGGAACATACCACGGAAGTAGTGCTTATCCTTTACAGGGTCCCATTCGAACATTCCTCTTGTCAGGACACCATCGCTGTGTTTGTTGTAGCCAATTACTTCGTCAATACCAGTGATACGCCTTGCGATTCCACCACCAGGAGCTTCGACAACTTCTTGGAAAATTGCGAAATTCAAGTTATCGAAGAAACGAATTGGAACGTTAATCGGGTCACCAGTGAATCTTTGAATCATCTTTACGATTGATGATGCGTGGAACGTAGCAATGACAGGGTGACCAGTCTGCATAGCCTGGAATGCTGTAGCACCTTCTACACCACGAATTTCACCAATGATGATGTATCGTGGACGTGAACGCAAAGCCGCCTTTAGCAAGTCGAACATCTCAACTCTGCTTTCTTCGTTCTTTGAATCACGAGTAACCAGCCTCTGCCAAATCTTGTGCCTTACCTTAACTTCAGGCGTGTCTTCAGCAGAGTAAATCTTGACGTTGTGGTCAATAAATGGGAGAATTGCATTCAACGTTGTAGTCTTACCCGACGCTGTTTCTCCACTCACCAGTACAGACATTCCATACTCTAAACAAATCCAAATATATGCAGCTTGTTGAGCACTCATCGTACCCCATTTAATTAATTGAACAACGGAAATTGTCTCTTCTGCGAACTTTCTGATTGTAAAAGACGGCCCTAGCATAGAAACGTCATCTGAGAAAATAATGTTGATACGAGAACCGTCAAGCAATGCTCCGTCAATAATCGGTTTGTTGTCGGAAACTGGGCGACCAATACGCTCAGACATAGCCCTCAAGTACCTCGCTAGCAAGTCTCTTTCACGGAATCTGATGTTTGAGGTTACCATTCCGAATACCTTGTGATCCATGTGTACGTGCTTTAGGCCAACCGAGTGTATATCTTCCAGCATTTCGTCAGAAAGAAGAGGCTCTAGAGGACCATTTCTAATCAAATCTCGAATAATGGTGTAGCGTAGCCTATCTCTTTGTTCCTTTGTGACAACAATTCTCTTGTCATCCATACCTAGAACTTCCCACATTCTTCCTTGCCTTCTGACAGCACCTCTTGCTTCAGTATCGAGCATTGTGTACCTGTCAATCATTCCAGAAAGGATGTTTTCGAATTCATCATCGGTTGTGAATGTAGGAGCACTAGGTGCTTCTTGGAGTAGAGTTTCGATGAGAGTTCTACGAATGTTTTCTTCCTCATCCGTTAGTTGCGGCTCAAGACCGAACCACAGGGTTTGACCTTCTGAACCATCATCGTCTATTGGACGATACATGTGAACGAAAATCGGTTCTTTTGTTACGTAAATCAAATTCATTGGCTCTATTTTACGAGCATCTCTATCCAATGGCCCGTAGTAATACGGTCTGCTGCCGTATTGGGCTTCGAAATCCTTGACCCATTGTGCCACGTGGGGATGAGCAGCCATCACAGAATCGAGATCTCCTCTCTGGAATCGAAGTTCTTCGTCTTCCATCAGCTCACCGCCGTGATATCTACGATGAAGCCCATGTATGGCTCAACACGCCATCCAACGCTTGCTTGTACTGGACCAGCCGCTCTCAGGAACCTTGTAACTACTATGGTTCGCTTAATTTCGCCACCGACGAAACCTGCATTCATGTCGAGTAGTACCTCGCATGATGAGCGCAATTTGTGCAGTAATTTCCCATCCATCTCATGAGGGTCTACTGTTAGTAATAGTGAACGTGATTCGCTGCAAATCTTTCGCAGTTTCTGTAATGTTGCTAGATGTTGTGCGGGTTCCATACCCTCTGGAATTAGTGCTGATGCTGAGTCCACAACTACAACATCGGCCTTTTCGACAGCGTCCGATTCTAGCACATCGAACAAGTCTACTCCTTCTTTTGCTTCTGCGATTACACCAAACCTAGAGAACACCATCAGCATACCGCTGGCAATATAATCTGTGACTGGATATCCTATGGATTCCATTTGTTCAATCCATCCACGGGTTGTGAGTTCAGTAGTGATCACAAGCACCTTTGAGCCGTTCTCTAACAACCCGAATATCAATCTCTGACTTACGAGAGATTTACCACTACCAACCTCGCCCTGAATCATCCAAAGGCTTCGGTTGGGTAGTCTTGCTCCCATAGCGTTAGCGAGACTGTCCTGCTCAAGGGTGAACTCGTAGCCGTCTTCGACGGGCTTAGGTGCTTCATCAAACACTTAGCCTCACCTCTGCTGTTTCAGAATCAGTGCCCTTTACTCCATCTGTAACGGTTGATTGGGCGACAATTGTAACAGTTGCCAAATCATTATCAGAATAAGTAAAACTAGCATCAGTAACTGTAACTTCAATCACGTAGTCAGTTGCCCATACCCCGTTTGAAGGGTAAAGGGTAGTGGATCCAACAACGCTAGATGATACTCCATCCACGAATATTGTGAAGGAATCCTTGTCTAAAACCCTGATTCCAGTATTTTGGAAGTACAGAGTAATCTCTTGATTTGCACCGGATGTGTCGAGCAATACATCGCCTCTATCGCCACTGAATGAAACATCGGTTTCTGCGTCAGCGACCTTTTCTTTGGCGTTGGTTCCACTTGCCTCTGCAACTTGTCCCCATGACTCTAAGAGAACCACTGATGCTGCTCCGCTGATTAGCAAAGATGTCACGAGTAGAATCATTGTACTTGCACCACCATCTGCCATTCAATCACCTCACAGGACTCTAGCAGCCTTTGTTTGACCATCGATTGTTACAGCCAACCGAGTAACTGTAGTCTGACCGCCGCTGTAGTAGTAGAATTCGAGAGTCTCTCCTGGGAAAATGATGGTTGGTTGATAACCTTCATGCCCATCTGAGAGATTCATTGGAGCTCCCCCATCACTAAACAACCAGGCAAAGTCTGTGTCTACATCTGTACTTCCATCATTGGTGATGTTAGTGTAGACCAAGTTGCCTAGTGTTGCTGTGATGTTTAGATTGCTCCCAGTGTTAGACCCCGTGACCTCCAGATAGTACGTGGAGGTGTAGAGATACGACGAACCGTGGTTAAGGATGTTTAATCCTGTAACTGTACCTCCGGAGATCACAAGGTCTGCGAGGAAAGAGCCTGCACTGCCATTTACTTCGACTTGCCCGGCGGAATAATTCACTCCTCCGTTGTTAATCGTGTATGACACTACTGCTCCCTCAACGTTTGTGGCATCCTCAATAGTGAATTGTGCAACGGGTTCAGCAGCCGCCTCGATTTGCGAGATGGAATCATCCACCTGCGATTCAAGAGTAGCCATCGCTAATGCGAAAACTACTAGCAATGATGTTCCTACCACCATTGCTCCAACTGCTACACTACCCATTTCACTCTCCACCTCTGAGTGCTCTCGCTCTTCTCCAATTGGAGATTAGAGCCGAGAATGTCAGCAATTCTCTGTGTGGCAGATGGTCTTCAAGCGCACTCTCGGTTGAACCTGGAGCGGCCATTTGAACAATTGCCAAAACGAGTCTTCCTTCATCCGCAGTTAGCATACCAGAACTCATCGCCTTCTGTGTGAAGGAGACGGCCGCCATGCCCGACAGATTGTCAAGGAGTAATGCTGCTACAGTCGGTGCACCGACTGATCCATCTGTTCCCTCTCCCAAGTGCGCCGGGGCGACAAGGAATGGGTTAGATGCTAACGCTTGAGCTTCATACAACTCTAACAGTGGTGCTGAATCTTCGGACTTGAGACGCTCTGTTCCTGCTGCTGTGATTACCTCACCTGACGCTGTGACAATTGTGTCACCATCGCCTAGTTCAACATCGCCAGCGCCTGCTGCGTCCATATCAACGGCACCAGTAGCATGTGCTACTACACCGTCTTCAAGTCGATTTTCAACCCTGCTTAGAATGTCTTCGACCAAATCTATTCTGCTTGAAATTAGCCTTTCTAGACTTGATGTGTCGACATTCGCTTGGACCTGCGCCGGTGCAGCTGAGGCTGCTGTCGGAATAGATCCGCTACTGTTGAGTCGTGCTCTGGTTGGTCCAGGAGAAATAGTCCAAGCATCCTCTTCGGTGAGCTCGCCCTGCTCGGGCATTGGTACTTGCTCAATCGCTATGTTTGACATAACGCGCAAGCGCTCTTCCGTGAGGTCGCCTTGTGCGTCCCCAGACTTTTCACTGCTACCGAATGGCCATGCCATTTCAGTACCTCCTAATTCTCATTGAACCCCTTTGCCGAAATGAGCAATTGTTTGGGGTTCAGTTCGAATCAGATAACTAGTGATCCTCTACTTGTGTCGGAGATGTACAGGGTCTCGTAAGTTGAGCCGCCGCCTTCAACGTGTATCCAGAGTGTAACTTCACCGTTAACACCAACAGATGTTGCGGAGCAGTCGTCACCAGGTGCTGCGTTCATGACAAGAGCATAGGTGATTCCTGGTTGTAGATCGTTGTTACCAACCGCAGCACCGCCGATATCATCGACATCTGTTGCTGCAGTAAACGTACCTGAAACATATTGGTAAGCACCACCAGTTGTTTCACAAGTCATTTGGAAATCAGTGGTGGTCTCATCTAGAATTTCAGAGCCCGGTGCTGTCTCGAAGTATAGCAAGTAAGATGCTGCATCATCGTAGACGAAAATCGAGTTGACTGAAATCTTACCAGAGATTTCTTGTTGTGTATCAGAACCAGTCTGTTGTGCGTTTTGCTGTAGTTTCTCACCGGTTTGGATGATAACTGCACTAGCGACTGCTGCCACTAGAATTAATGCAATGAAAACAATCATTGCACCGATACCAATAGAACCGATTTCATCATTCTTAATTTCGTTATTTCTCTTCATCAAAATCACCTCAAACAACTTGGTCTCCTTGTGTTGTGCTCTGGTAGTATAGAGTCTCGTAAGTTGAACCGCCGCCGTTAGCGTTGATTACCATAGAGTGCTCTTCATTTAGTGCAGGAGGGCAATCTGAATTTCCACCTGCTACTCCACCAACAACTAGGTCAATCATGTATGTCTCTCCCGGTAGGAAGATATTGTTCAAAATTGCTGATGTGTCTAAGTTAGTTGCTGTGCTCATGTCACCGTCTACGACACCAGGTGTATTTGCACCATCGTCACAAATCACCGACCAGTGGACTGCGTCATCTGCTATTGGTTCGGAACCAGGTGCTAACTCAAAGACCATAGTGATCTCTTCAGCGTTAGCGTTCTGAGCTCCAACCCAGACAGTAATAATCGAGATTTTACCCGATATTTCCTGCTGTGTGTCGCTTCCCGACTGCTGTGCGTTTTGTTGCAACTTTTCACCCGTTTGGATGATTACTGCGCTAGCAACTGCGGCAACCAGAATAAGCGCAATGAATACAATCATTGCACCGATACCGATTGAACCCCAATCGTTGTTTTCTTCGTTCATATTTTTCTTCTGCATTGGTTTTCACCTCTTTTTTTCTTTTTTGTATCTCTACATCCTCCCTAGTCGGCTCAACCGCCGCAGGGTGGAAAATGATCAGGCGGCGGATTCACCTCCGTCGCCCATGTCTATGATGAGTGGCATGCTTACCACTCCAATTTCATCTGGAGAAAGTTTCTCCACAAGAGGAAGATTATGAGATTTGTAACCCGGAGGCATCCAAGGCTGCAACAAGAGGTCGCGAATCGTTTCCATACTCCGGTTTTGTATGCGCATTGTTACTCTAACTTGACCTGCTTGTACTTCATACCCTGTCTGAATTGCTAACTTACGCGAGAGAGGAATTTCATCCAAACCGAACCTCAATCCTGGTTTGACCTCGAATCTAACCAAGATGACATCTCCAGGACGCATTATCGGCAAATCGATTGACTCTGGAACACATTGCCACTCTTCTGGCACTGGAGGGGCCAATCTCATTTCAGGAATTGGCCTCGAACCATCATTACAGATCCTGACAATCATTACGCCCGTTTCGCCGCCAGCCGGCCATCTTGTGTCCACACCCATCCAGAAATTTCTGAACAGGAAAGGATTGAGTGCTACTGCAGAATCTACAACCAAGTCGCCGATCAACTGCTCGACTTCTTCTGCAGCATACCCGACTTCACCGAGTTCTGCTGCACCTGTTGCGTTTCTTAAGCGACGAAGAATTGTTTCTAATTCTGCTTCTGTGAGTGTTTTTTCCTTCAATAAACGGTTAAGCATTGCGATATTTCTTCGCAATTCTACAACGTCATCTTCAAGAGAAGCTAGTGCTTTTTCTGCTCTCTTTACAGACCTACCTGCTCGGCGTAGTTGATGTTGTTCAAGACTGGTCCTAGCCTCATTAATGTCATATTCTGTTGAAGCAAGCGAAGACTCATCGCTAGATACACCGTAAACAATGTGCTCTAGTTCTCTTGAAGCGCGAATTAATCTGTCCGCACTTGTTTGTGAGTCTCTTATTACTCTGCGAGCGTCTTCAAGGTCGGTTGCACCGACTTCATACTCTTCTTCTTCTGACATCATTGCTCACCTCCCTCTTCATCTTCGAATAAGTCTCCAACATCAAAACTAGAAGCCTCGCTCTCTTGAGGTATTTCGGTTTGTTCAATCAAATCTGATTCAAGTGCTACATCATCATCAGACTGCAATTCATGCGTAGTTTCTTCACTCGCAGGAGACTCTAATTCAGATTCTTCCTCCATCAACACGCCAACATCTTGGTCCCAATCGATAACAACTGATTCCGGAGCATTTCCAATGGCAGCGGCAGCCGTAGACCTCGGCTGTGAGATAATCGAACTGATATCCAAACCATCGCTTGCTAACTCTGTTAGTAATCTAGCAGGGTCGCCCAAGTCTCTCTCGATACGACTTGCTTGAACTTCTACTTCAGTTAGCCTTCCGTATAGTGAACCATACATTCTGTTGGCATTCCAAATCAGGAATGTCACACCGAACATCACGATTACCAGGTATGAGATTAGACTGAACATATTTGCTGAGTCAGGACTCATTTGAGGAGGTACACCCAGAATTACTCCTACCATGCCGAGAATAGGCATTGCTAGAATAATTGTCAACTGGCGCTTAGCATTCGAGAGTACATCGAAGTGGTCGCTGTACAATGTACTGATCCCCTTTCTCGCACGTTGGTAATCTTCGTGTATTAACTGGAATTCTACAGTAGACTTCCATGTCATAATCCAAACCCAAAGAGCCGCTAGGAAAAGAATTACAGGGCCTCCCCAATCGCTAGAAATCAAGTCCATCAAGTGGAATGCGAACCCTAGGCCGAGCACGCCAGAGTATACTGCAGCCAACCTGAATTTGTCATTTTGACCAACTAGTCTTAGCAGACCAATGGATGCACCGATCAATACCAGAACTGCGATGAAGGACACAGTCACACCAGGAGACCACGAATTTACAGACGTCTCTCTAGTTATTGATTTAGGTTCGATAGGTGCTCCATTCCAATCTATACCTTCTACCGTTAGTTCACATGAAACATCGGTTGATTGCGCCCACCAGTCTAGGTGGTCACTTTCTATTTCCCATTGAACAATTGTGAAGTAATCCCCCGGCATCATGCCATGCGAATACACTGGGTCTGCCACCTGAACGCCCTCGCAAATTAGTGTGGAGGTGACATCAAGTGCAACGGAAGTCCCAATATTGCTAACTTTGGCTGTGATAATCGAAGTCGTGCCTTCCATCAAATCTTCATCGCCATAATCAAATTCAGTAATAGTAAGTAGGGCTTCAGTCTTGAAGTAGAATGAAAATGTTGCTTCGGTATATTCTGTGAATCCGTTGTGCTCGTCTGGATGATATAATCTGAAAGTGAGGTCATAGCCGTCGTTTTTCAGAATGTTTGGACGGTTCGGAGTATCAATCACGACCCTCAGTGGATTGTCTGTAACATATTCCTGCCTCATTGGAAGTGATATCACCGAATGGGCACTACCTTCACAATCGTTTGATAGGTCGAGAATCTGATTCTCACCGTCGACCTCCAAAGCGAAAGACCAATCCCAATCACCTCCTCCTAGGTTGAGAATCGATGTATTGATTCTTCTCTCAGCATCACATAATTCAATCATATACTCTACCGCAGAACTTCCCGCTAATCCTGGAATGTGTGACCACGTAATCTCTTCAGTCATGTTTGAATTATCACTGGGCGGTAATCCGAGTTTGTAGTCTTGATATGCGAATAGTCTTGACATCTTTAGTGCGGTTTCCGCAACTGCAGAACCTGTAACTTCGGAGTCATTTGGAGTCAAAGTTACGCGCAGTAATGCTTCGGTGAAAATGTCTGGTTCGAACTTATCTGCAGTTACCGTGAAATTCAGCATAACATTGACCCCGACTGGTAGGAAGAGTGAGTTTGGTGCAGGATCTTCCAAGTTCCAATCTAACGAGTCAAGATCTAATCCTGGTTTTAAGATGTCATAATCAACAGTTACAGTGACGTCTTTGTTTCCTACGTTCTTGACTTTCACTCGCCAATCAACTTCGCTTTGACGGCTATATTTTGCCACATCCGGCCAGTCATCAAACTCGACTAAGAAAACTGGCGCAACAATGAGCTGAATCGTCCTTGCAGCGAGGAAACCGCCGTTATTTGCATGGTACAATGAGATAGTTACATTGTGAACGTCTCCATTTGCCAATAAAGAAGTCCCACCTAATGCAGGAACATTGACTGTCAAATCATTTTGAAGGGTGCCATCGATTGGAAGAGTAATCTGGTCTTGCTCCCAACTATGGCTCCATCCTCCCTCAATTACTGCAGACACGTTCAGGAACTCTTCCAAGTTACCAGTATTGTTGAACGTAACTTGTATCACCTCATCAACACCCGGTGTAACCGATATCAATTGCTGTACTTCGATTGCCAAAGCGTGATCTTCTGTCACATTAGCAACTACACTAGCGGATAAATTCATGCCTCCAATTGCTTTAACCCACAGAGTAACCATGTGAAGCTCGTCAGCACTTGCTTCGAAATCTGGATTCAGGCGTATTTTTACAGCCTCTGAGTAGCCAGGGCCAACTACAACCTCTGTCGGTGATTCTAGTATGAAGTCAACATCGTTTGCTTGTGTATCATCGAGCCATACAGAATAGGTTGTTGCAACGTTACCTGTATTATTGATGTAAACTCTAGTCAGCGGGGCCTCGTACGGCGATAAGTCAACTGTATGATTGGTAGGAATGAGTTCAAAGTTGATTGATTCCTCTACCCGGATGTAAATTGTGCTGAGAGATATCAACTCGCCTGTCTCTCTATCCTCCGCCCTTATTGTCAAGGGCTGCATTGTGTCTGCTGGTGCCTGTGGATCCGTAGTTACTCTGAGGGTGACATTGGAAATGTGGGCATCTCCAGTAGTTGGATGGTCAGACATTGAAGGAGTGAGATTCGCAATGATTGATGGGTTTGAAGCATCTGTTGTTTCAAGAACAGCAGACCATAATTCCGGCAAGTCGTCAACAATTGAAAGCCTGTAAGAGGACATGTTGTTACCAGTGTTAGCAAACCTCAAAGTGAAGTTTGTTTGATTTCCTACATCAGCATCAAGCGGGCCTTCGGTTACGATCTTACCATCAGTGATGCTAGGAACTACAATTCTAATGTCCCTAGTCAAACCGTCAGAAATCAATCCATTGAAGGAAGATGATAAGCCGCTTGAGACCACAGGTGTTGCAGTAACTGAAACAGTTACTTCTCCCGCCATAGGCAGTTCGTCCGTTGGCCCATCTATTGCTAGGTAGGATTGAAGGCTTTGACCTATCTGAAGGTTAGTGACAGTGCTTGGAGTTACGTCTGTACCCCATCTCATTCCTTCGTTAACGCCGCCAGGGCTCAGTGGTGCGAAGGAAGGTGTTGAGGTTGTAATATCTGCATCGATTCCACCAGAAACACCTCCCCCTAGGTTGTGCCTTACTTCCACAGACAGAGATACGATTTTGTCGATTCCACCAGTTCCGTTTCCGTCTAGAATTTCCTGTGCAGTTAGTTCAATCAGATCTAGTTCAGGATTAGGATCGACCGCAATGACTGGCCTAACTTCGAGTTCTACCTGTCCTAACGTAGGAACACCGCCCCCAACAGGCGTTGCAGAAACCCAGAGATTTAGAACGTCGCCGTTTGCATTCCGTTCTGCTGTATTAAGTGGAGACGAAATTGGTGCCGGCGTAACCAATATTGGAATGGAAACATTTTCTCCGACCCCTAAGACGCCGGTTGTGGTAACTGTCGACTCAATTACCCAATTGTCAGCAGAAGAAGAAAGGCCGGCATCTATATTGAATGCAGATGGCACATTTCCAGAATTTAGTAAAGAGAACATTGAGGTGTTCTGGGTCCCGGGTACAACGAAATATTTCGGTTCATCAGGAGTTGTTGTCGCTTGATATTGGTCACCCACCATTACATGCCCGACACTTCTAGCAGTGTAGGAACCATTAGCACTTGAGAGGTTTAGGTATACATTATCGATTGTTGGCTTGACTGCATTTGTTGGAACGGTGACTGGAACGAATATGTTCCTGCTACCACCAGCTGCGACGAAAATCGAAGAACCGTCCTGAGAATTATCATGCCATCCCAAATCCGAGCCAAGTTCGATAACTAGGTTGTCACCGTCACCAAGGTTGGTTACTACATAGAGAACGTTGGTTGTAGCACCAGGCTCTATGGATCTGTCATTTGGAGTAGACAGGTCTACGATGTAATTGGAGAATGTTACAGTTGAAACATCAGCAACTAACTCGTTTGTCCAAGATGTCCCGTTGAATACAATCCTAGAAATCATGGTCCAAGAACCAAGCATAGAGGAAGCATCAAATGTAGCAGATATCGCTTGACCTGAAGCAGGTGTTAGCAAATTTCCTGGCTCCAGTAATAATGTTCCTGAACCGCCCACTTGGTCAGACCAAACTGAAAATTGGTTAGAAGGATTGGAATTCTCTGTGAAATTGATTTCATAAACTGCAGTTAGGTCCGTAACTCCATCATTTCTGACGGTCACTTCGTATGTGTGAGATGTGTGACTTAATCTTAGGTCAGTAAAGCCAGGCGTAGGCCCTGGTACATTGTGCCCTAGAATTATACCTTCATTTTGGATTTTAACATCGAAATCTATCTCCATTTCGTTGTTTGTGTTGTCAGAGTCGGATGAGGAAACAACTCTTGCGATCAATGTTTGGTCATCACCCGATGATGCAGTCCAATCATACAGTATCGGATTGGTTGTTGAGGCAGCACCTATCGTGCCCAAATCGATTGTCTGCAAAAGTGTTGGATTGCCAGCGTTAGCTGTGGTCTCATGCAAAATCTGTAATGTTGCAGTGCCTGATGCTACACCGATGTTTTGAACTACAATTCTGACAGTGTGAGTTGTAGGCGCCAAGATGTTCTCTCCGCCATCATCAATAGAACCTCCCGCCGAAAAAGTAAGCGCTGTTACAGAGAAGTCAGGAGTCGTTCTGCCAGATGTTGCATCAACAGGCAAAATTGGCACAGAGACTTGCAGCATAAGGATTGCAAGGATTGCAAAGGCCACTTTACGCTCAGACATCTGTCATGCCTCCTTTGAATGCATGAATTTGCACAGACTTGCCTTGTCTTGTCCATACAGCTAAGAGTTGTTCCATAAGTTGATTGTGCACTTCGTTTGCGATCCCAAGGCGTCTTCTTTCTTCCCATAGCAGGAGTTGTTCCGCCTGAGTCAGAACTCCGTCTTTGAGATAAAGTTCGAGAGTGCGCCTGTATGAGTCACGGTCTGAAACAGCGTAGACAATTTCGTCGCCAGGGAGGGTGTCGGCCCTATCCTGTAGGATGTTGCCGAGGTTCAAAGCCTCCTCATATGATAGATTTCGGCGGTCCAAATCGCTCTGAATGCTTGAGGCGATTTCCTGTAGCGAGTACCTTGTTGTAGCCTTGTGGATTTGTCGCATGAACTTGCGACACCTCCTAGACATACGTGCACCTGCCATGAAATATAGTGTGAACCGGGCGGATTATAAGACAATCGCCAGCACACCTATTTTTTATGCATAACGAAGTGCAAATCAAGCAAAATGCATAAAAGATATGCTTCGACAAAATCAACGGAAGGAACTATGGATGAAAGCCTTGATTTGTGTCAACTTCTTCGGAATTACCATGGCAGAAGCAATTACGCTAGAAACCGGAGCAAAATCACCTTCATTTGACGCACTTGATTCCAAAGGAGAGAGACATAATCTCGATGAAATATTACAATCGGGACAGAAAGTAATTCTGTATTTCTATCCAAGAGATTCGACTCCTGGCTGCACAGTACAAGCCTGTGACTTTAGAGACGACATGGCAAGATTAGCCGCTCATGGATACAAAGTATTTGGAGTCTCAAAAGACTCGGAAAAGAGTCATGAGAATTTCATAACCAAGCAGGAGCTCAACTTCCCGCTGCTTATGGACGAGGATGGATCCATCCACGAAGCATTTGGCACATGGCGAATGAAGAAGAACTACGGTAAGGAATACATGGGATGTGCTCGTTCTACTTTTGTAATCGGGGAAGATGGAAATCTAATCTTTGCAAGATACAATGTGAAAGCGAAAGGGCATGTAGAAATGCTAACCCGAGAGTTGGGACTTGATGAGTGATTTGAAGAATCAAAAAATCGTGTTGCCAAACAATGCAACCGCATGGGAACCATGCATGATTTTAGCAGATTCAATCGGCAGAGGAACCAACATTGGTGCACTCTCGCACATCGGTTCAAATGTTACAATCGGTAGAGATTGTAGAATTCAGGGAAGTGTGTACGTAGCAGATGGTTGCGCTATTGGGGACGAGGTATTCATAGGCCCTAATGCCACTTTAACAAACGATAGGTATCCTCCTTCAGGAGGGAAATGGAAACCAGTTATCGTTCAAAACAAGGTTGTAATTGGCGCTAATTCAACAATCGTTGCAGGAGTTGTACTAAATGCAGAGTGCATAGTTGGGGCAGGTTCAGTAGTAACATCTGACGTACCAACTAGAGAAGTTTGGGCTGGCAATCCTGCTAAGTTCATTATGACATTAAGCGAATATAACGCAAGGAGAGATTTGGATGAGTAAAATAGCAGTATGTGATTTTCTTCGCAAATGTTTGGAATATGCTGATGCATCTATCGCTAGGAAAGAAAAGCGAGGAGATGATTCAGAAATTATTGCAGAATGGCATGCTTATCGCAACTATACGCAGTACGCATTAGAAGAGGTTGAGAAGGGCGACTTGGATCATTGGTTTGTAAGGGATTATTCTCAGGCGGAAATAGAAATTGATGTTGAAGACCTTGACCATAAATCAAGGTCGATGTGGTTCTCTGCAGCAGCTTCACCAAGACCTGTCGCCTTGGTCTCTACTCGTAATGGCGAGAGAGAAAACGTGGCACCAATGACGAGTGTTTCAATGGTTTCTACGACCCCACCGTTAGCGGTGATGTCACTATCCAAGAACAGAGAAGGAAAGATGAGAGACACCTATCTGAATCTAATCGAAACCAAAGAATGCGAGTTACAATTCTTGGCACCAACTATGAGGGCTGCAAAGGATGTTGACCTCGCTAGCAAACCGATTGAAGGCAGCGAATGGGATTTAATCAACCTAGAAGGACCAGTACACCCACAAGCGGTTGTAATCATGAAGTGTAGACTAGTAGAAGATAGGCCACTACCAGAAGGTGCTGTTGCAAGACTCGTTACTCTGCGAGTTGAGAAGTTAATTGTTCCATTTGAAGAGCCACCAGAGGACGGTTTGGCATTACTTTGCCAACATGGAATGGACAAGTTAACCCCCACATCAATGGATTGGACGCATACTGCTACTCATCACAAAAGATGAGATAGACCCTCTTCAAGCGAGGTCTTTGCAACCCAGTTGATTGCAGCATTCATCGAAATATCGGGCAATCTACGTCTACTGTCGCCATTATTCGGCTTTGTGTAAACAATTTCAACACCTCTTAGTCTTGCTATTGTATTCGCCAAATCAATCATTGAAATTTCATCTGTCGAACCTAAATTGAACGCTTGTCCTTCGAGTCCTTTCTGAGTACCTACTTTGATTAGAGCCTCAACCACATCTCCAACCCATGTCAGACTTCTTGTTTGGAGCCCATCACCATGAACTTCGATTGGAGATGCTTCCATCATCATGGAAACTACCTGTCCATTTTCATCACCATGTAATCTTGGTCCGTAAACATTGAACGGGCGAACTATTCGGACGTCCAGCCCTTTCCTTGCTTCAAACTGGGATAACAGTTCTCCGATGTGTTTTGAAGCGCCGTAAGAATGGCGCTGATGCAAATGTGCAGGTGTAAAGAGACTGTCAGAATCATTTGACAGTGGCATATTTTCTTGCTCTCCGAACGCCTCTGGAGATGAATAAAACACGAACCTAGCGGAATGAATTTTAGCAAATTCCAGACCAAGGCGCGTGCCGTTTACGTTAACATCAACAACCAAATCTGCTTCTTTGTGAAATCTTCTGGTCCCATTGATTGCTGCTAAGTGGTGAATTACTTCCGGTTGGAAATTTTGGCAAGCCTTTTCCCAATCTTCAAATGACCGCACATCTCCATGAACAAACTTTGCATTCGAATCTATCTGCGACCTGTGCCCCCTTGAAAGGTCATCTAGAACAACGACTTCATCACCCCGTTCGACCAGTGAATCAACCAGATGTGAGCCAAGAAAACCTGCCCCACCCGTGACCAGTACTCGCATTCACTCACCCTTACGTTCGAGGACTTCAAGTGAAACGTGGTCGCCATTCTTGCTGATTCTTATTATATCTCCATCGTTAATTGCGATACAAGGGTCTTCACTAAACCCATGAGAATATGGCACATCGAGTAGACTACAAGCCGGTAATGTTAGAGAACATACATCTCGATTCACTATTGCACTTGGACCTTTACCGGTGTAAATCAATCCCATGAGAACATAAGGTGCAACGGTTGAACCAGAACCCTTCGGGTAAATCAGAATCTTGTCTTCTATTGCTCGACCATCCAAAGGATGTCCCACTTCCTCGATAACCCCTGAATCTCGATTCACGTATCCAAGGTATGTAATCGGAACGTCAGTCACCATAGCCTCACCTTCTACCACCCAATCTCCTTGGGAGTCTAATCCTGAGCCTGCAATTTTACATTCGCCGGATTGGATTGACTTTGAAGAAGCATGCTGAGGTTGAGCTTTTGGTTTGAGTTCAGCGACAGGACCTTCACTCAAATTTGGATTGAAAGCGTGATTAACACAATCCTGAATTGTTCCAACCGATGTTGGCATTTTGTTCAAACCGCTTGTAAGATAATGCTCTGCCTTGAGAGAATTAGTCATCAAATGATTGTAATGATTACGATTGTAAGGAGTAACCTCTGGGCAAGTGTCTTGTAAAATCACTGCTCCTGCCTCTTCCAGGATTCCGATCGAGCCGTCTGCATCTGCAAGTTCGTAATTGTGTCCCGATGTGAAAACCCACAACCTATTGTTCGGAATCAGCTGACCCATCTCGCTGTGGGAGCGAACTGCTGCTGCAGTGATTCTAATCTCCTCAAGGCTAGCTTGAGGACATCCGATTACGACGAGGTCGACCTGCCCCTTGGGTGAAAGTTCCTCATATCTCAAGTCCAAATCGGATTGAGTGAAAGTCAACTTTGATTCCTTACCGGTCAAATTTGGAGTATCGGTTTGACCTTCTGCCCACAATTTTGCACAACCGTAATTCGCTGCAGCGGCAGTAAGTGCCTTCTTTGATGCGAAGCTGATGTAAGATGGCAGCCCCTTGATGTAAGGCATAGGGCCGTAGGGAATATTCCAATCAGGGCGAACCTGCTTTCCTATCCAGTCCCCAAGAATAGAGTAGTCTGCGAGTGAAGACATCTCACATTCCACATCTACTACGATATTTGGAACTCGATTTTCCTCCAAGTGCAAACCCCACTTAGGAGCATAACCAGTCAGCGCTGTTGCAAGTGCTGACAATCCCGATTCACGATTAGTTACCAAATCGGTCCATGAATTGGAGAATGCAACTGCATTCGATTCAGCCCACGAAGCTATTCCTGATTCCTGTTCGATACCTCTATCATATGGAGTACAGGATAGTGTTGAATCAATTCCTAATTGCTCGTAAGCAGTAATTATCTCAAATTGTTGCTCGAGAAAATCGGGGTAGTCAATATCCATTTCTTCCATCTTTCTCTTATCGCAACCAGCAGAATTGAGAGTTGTTGGAATAGCTACTTTGCCGTCACCTGCAAGATCTGCAAGGAATCTCCTCAAGCCGTGACCACCTGTGATTACGGAGACGCCGGAAACGTGACTGTGATTGACTTCGATGAAGCCTTCAGCACCTGCTGTCTTTGCTAGGTCTATCACCAACCTCGCCGCTTTTTGACGGGTTGGCCCATCACTTCCTGAAAGCATGGACTCGAGTGCCGGTGGTACCTCCATGAAGGGATGGTAGAGTAACACTACCATGAACACTTTGTAGGGAATAGCCTCAAAACCTTAGATGTCGGTTTTGCTATTATGGCGGAAAATAAACCGACACGGAAGCAAAAAATTCTGAAATTTCTAGGGATATCCTCTGTGATTATATCACTTGTATTGAGCAGTATTGCGTTGTACTACACAAGTGATATTGGGAATTTGGAGTCAGGAGTAGATGGAAAAACTACTCTCTCAAAAACAGGCTCTCTGTATGGAACCCATGGCTGTGAAGATGGAGGATTCAGTATCCAAAGCGGAATAGATAGCGACGGTAGTGGAATATTGGAAGGCGATGAAGTAACCGACATCAAGAACGTATGTCACGGAACCCAAGGCCCTCCAGGACCAATGGGTAATCGAGGATATTGGGGGCACAATGGAACCGATGGCCTAAACGGGACAGACGGTATTAACGGCACAAACGGAGAAATCGGAGTCTCTTCATTCATCGGTTCGCACACCGGAAGTTACGGTCCTTGTCAAGAGGCCGTGGTAATTGAAATGGGCAATAATTCTAGCAGCGGAGAAGTGGAATCAAGCATCAAAATCTGCTTCCAAGAACTCGATTCGGGCAGGATGACCGACATCCACCCAAATTCAGGAAATTCCTTTTCCACAGGATGTAATGGTGGACTGGCTGTTTCGGACCTATTTGTATTCGCAGCTGCTTTAGACGGCAATTGTTTACTCTACAAAATTCAAGATGGAAGTTTACAGCAAATATCTGCTAGCGTTGATTTCGCTCCAGGTTCAATCTTGGGCTTCATTGCTCATCAAGATAGAATATGGTTTGATGCTAATGATGGAAATGGCATCCAATTATGGTCTACAGACGGCCTAACACTATGGCAAGAGACGAATTTGTCGGTTCAAATTCAAGCAGGAGACCGTCTAATTGAGGCCGATAATGAATTGGTTTTGCAGTATGGAAATGGTTTGATGACTTTTGGAGACAACGACTCGCTAATCTCAGGCACTTACTCTAACTTAGCCTCGGCAAACGATGTACTGATCTACAGCACGGGCTCTAGTATCAACCTCAATGGAACTATCTTGAATGGTGAGTTAAATTCAGATGTGGCCTTCCATGATGGATATTATTGGTTCATTGCAACGAGTGATAGTGATGGTCCACAGTTACACCGTTCTGATTCTTTGACCCTAGAAAAGATGACTACGAGTCTTCAATCAACGTCTGGTCAAATCGTTAGTCCAACCGTTATTGGAAACAGCATAGTCTTTGACTCAGATGGTCTTGTATCATTCAACACAACATCATTGATTCTTTCTGAGATGAATACATCAATCGTGAATTTGAATTCGCAATACATTGTCAAAGATGGCATGCTATTCTTCCAATGTGGAATTCCTTCACTGGGTTACGAATTGTGTACTAGTAATGGAGACGATGCCTGGCTACATTCCGACTATGCATCAGGAATGGACTCATCAACTCCTCAACATTTCACAATCATTGACAATAGATTGGTGGGGATTGTAGACCACCCAACAGAAGGAGGTCAATTAGTTGAAGTCAGAGATGAAGGAATGGTTTTGCTTTGGGATTACCACAGCGGTAATTTTGATGCAGGCACTCAAGGAGAAATCTGGTTTGACAACCAAATGATCTACTTCATCGGTGATGACCCAACAGTTGGCCTAGAGATGTATGGTTGGGCATACGGAGAGTTAACCGATGATTGGATTGTAATTCATTGACGCCAATCATGACGTGCAGCCAAGGGCTGTCTCCATCCCTGGCCAAAAGCACGCTTTGAGACCCTTGGAGCTGGTGCCATTTGCCATCTCTTGTGCTCATTCTTTGATAATCGAGTGAGAACTTCTCTGACTATCGTACCATCATGTCCTTTGGCTGTAATTTCTGTTGCGTCCAATCCCTCTTCGATGTGGAGCCTAAGCATCTCATCGAGAACCGGATATGGTGGGAGACTATCCTCGTCCTTCTGGTTAGGAGCTAATTCGGCGCTAGGAGGTTTGGTTAGAGTTGATTCTGTAACAGCATCTTTCCCAATTCTTTTGTTGTATTGTCTTGCAAGTGAGTATACTTCCATCTTGTACAAGTCACCTAAAGGAGCGTACCCCCCTGCCATATCGCCATACAGGGTACAGTAACCCTGTCCTAACTCGGATTTATTTCCAGTTGCAATTGCCATTGCACCGTTTGCGTTTGCGTAAGCCATGACAATCAATCCCCTTAACCTAGCCTGCAGATTCTCTCCTGCAACAGGGTGTCCGTTGCTCAAGACATTGGAAAGCGCTGAATCTGCTGAATCATGTAAATCAGAAATAGGCTGCATTTGGAAATTAATACCAAGCGCATCTGCTGTTGCTTTCGCATCATCGATACTGTGCTGACTTGAATGCCTTGATGGCATTGAGATGCCGGTTACGTTTTCTGGCCCGACAGCTGAACTCGCTATACACGCTGCAAGTGCAGAGTCAATTCCTCCACTTAGACCGAGTACGATTTTTGAGATACCACTCTTTCTACAGTAATCTGACAAACCGATAATTATCGCATCCAGTAAGTCGTCTTCTGTTTCCCCTAACTCCTGACCGGACTGGAGAATTGTGACTTCACCTTCTCCAAGCCATGAACAATCTTCTGGGTTGGATAAATCGGTTAGTAGAACACCTTCTGTCCAAGCAGGTGCTACCACCGCTCTGCCATCAGGCCAAGCGATGATTGAGCGACCGTCAAACAATAAGTCATCATTTCCACCTACCTGATTCGCTAGTAGGAATGGATGGTTGAGAGATGCTGCTGCACTTCTTGCCACAGCAATTCTTGTTCCTGATTTATCGGAGTGATAAGGAGATGCTGAGAGATTTACTGTGGCATGTAATACAACGCCTTGGCGACCCCATTCAACGATCTGTGCAATTGGGTCACTGTCGTAATCATTTGGTGTTGCACCACAGTGTTGCCAAGCGTCTTCACAAATGGTTACACCCACGTCTAGACCGGCTATTGTCCTTGCAATTCCCGGCCTTTCATCGGCCTCAAAGTATCGAGCCTCATCGAACACATCATAGGTAGGAAGTAACTGTTTTCTCGTGACTTCTCTAACCGAATCGCCAGCCCTCACTACACCGTTACCAGGTAGAGATCTAGTCGATGATGGAGGCACTGGGGTCCCAACTAAAACAGGAATGTCGGTTTGCAGAGCGCTTGCAGTTTCGTGACATTCCTTTACGAAATCCGACTGTAATAGAAGGTCTCTGGGAGGATAACCGCTGATTGCAAGTTCCGTTGTTACAGCGAAACTTGCCCCATTTTCTGATGCTAATTTCGCCATTTCAGTGATAATTTTTGAATTACCTTTGATGTCACCTACTACCGGATTCGCTTGTAGTAGAGCAATTTTTGACGACATCAAATACACCTTGAACAACAGCTTAGTCTTCGTCATCAAACTCGTCATCTTCGAATTCAAAATCCAGTTCAGAGTCTCCTTGTTTCGCTGTTGCAACTCTTAGCCAAGATAGAACGAATAAAACTCCGATGCATAGCATCGTCATCGTAGTTCCGAGTATCCATGGATTAGTCGCCCCGATTGCGTCCTCAAGTAGCCCCCTTTCCTTCGCTGGCTTGACGTCTACAAACTCTGTTTTATCTGTTGTCTCACTAAGTGTGACTTCGATTCTCTGTAAACCTGGAGCGTCTGGTTTCCAATCCACTAGCAATGTGCTAACGGATTGAGAGTCAACGTAAACAGTGGTCTTGGCCAATTGAGATCTTTGTCCGGCCAAGTCAACAATCTCTACCAATACCTCAGCATCTCCGCCTAACATCCCGTCATTTCTAACGTGAATTTGCACGATTGTATTCTCATCTACTTCTAGATTAGATTTAGACAATTCAACTCCGCTTTGTTCTAATGAGAAATCAGTAGTGTGCTGCTCCAATTCCCAAACTCCTGATGGGAATGCAACAGAATTACCATCCCTTTCAAACAGGTTTCCTGCTATGTCACGGCCATCGATGCGCATTTTAACAACCAATTTTTCTTGCAAGAATTGTCTTTCAACACCAGATAAATCAATGACTCCAACAAACTCAAGTCGCAGCCCAGTATCCATTTCTCCATCCAATTCAAGCGGAGTACTTCCTGAAGTAATCGTATCACTTTGTCCAATGGCAGTTACCCACCAAAATAATTCAACAGAGTTTGAATCAATTCCGAAGTTTTCCGAGATAACAACTCTAACGTTATGCTCTCCAACCTTAAGTTCTGAATTTGTACGAGGAGAGGTAAATTCTACAACTTGAGGGCCCACTGAGTCTACTAAAATCCACTTTACTGCTTCAGTAGGACTGGTCAAATCTATTCCTTGCTCTGGCATGCAATCAATACTCCAAGTCATCGCATGCTGACCGGAAATGGCTGGTGCTGTTGTAGAAGCAGTGAACAAACCGTCGACTGCCAATGCAGGTGTTCTAACACCGTTTATCCTCACTTCGATTTCACAATCAAATTGTGGCGCATCTCCGGTTCTTGAGAACATCAATTCCCCGGACAATTCAATATTTGAACCAGGAGTTACTCTGGCACCATTATTGGTCAACGCTCCGTTTTCTACCCAAAGAGATAGGTTACTTGGAATCATCATTTCAGAGGAGAATCTCCACCGGTTTTGCGGGAAACTAACCTCATCGTAATTTCCTGCTCGGTCATAGATGCGGACTACTGGCTCTCTTCTTGTGTCTCCTAGGTCAGGTAGAGTCCATTGTGGCGTCATGTCGATGTTTAAGACTAAATTTTGGTCATATGGATTAGCTGAAATTCCATTCACATCAGCAACTCGGCATGAATTAACAATAATATGGGATGTTTCACTTGAACACTGGCCAGAGGTTGAATTCCATATCAACGTCAAACGATCACTCACAATGTTATCTGCGAGCGAGACCGAGATTTCTTCGACATCTGACAAACCATTCAATTCTGTGAAAGAGATGTTTAGTCCGTATTTTTGACCGGGATGCAACCAAGCTCTTCTTCCCTCAACCCATTCGAAGCCATCACTGTCTATTAGTGGTGAACCATCGCTTAGAATTTGGTACATGAAAAGATGGTCGTCTACCATTTCGGAGCCTCCTCCGACTAGAGGATGGCCAGATGGGTCATTGCCAATTACATACCCTGCGACCTTTTCACCCGGGAATGCAGATGTATCGTCTACAAGTGCAATGTAATCTCCAAAATTCGCATCTAAATCTGAAGGATTGGAAATCGGTCTAGCGATATACTCACCGGGACTCGGCCATCCATCTCCATCGTAATCATTGGCCCACTCTGTCCAAAGCATCAGAGTAACATCTGTTGGAAGAACTGGTTGGTCTGAGATATTGATGATAATTTCTTGATTGGTAGAAGACGTAAGGTGGTCATAATAGCGAATATTGGATTTGGTTACAACAGGTGCTAATGGGTCGACAATGAAAGTCCTGTTAACCTTGGAAGGACCTGCTATGTCTCCCCCACCTAATGGTATCAATTCGACCTCGTAATTTAGATTCCCACTTGAGAAAGGAGTACGAGTTTTGACAACCCACTGCTCACCATCGTAACCTGTTGTATTAGCTATACTCTCATTGTTGCGATATAGTCTCAGTTCGTACTCTCCCGGATATGGCTTTTCATTTTCCAAACCATTCTCGAAACCAGTTTTTACGTGAATACTGAGATTATCTTCAGCCATCAGATAATCTAATTCAGGATTTACTTGTCCTCTGTCCGTATGATATGAAACTGATTTGATCATCAGATTATTATCCACAGCATAGTTCGACCACTGACGAATCGATGGCATTGAAACAACACCGTTTGCCAACTCAATCCTAACCTCAAACCTCAATTCTGATTGGTCATCGAAGGTTTGTGATGTTCTGAATCGTGTATTCAAATCATGTATTCCATTAGAGACGTTATGAGCGACTGGGTCATCGTTAAAGATGAATAAATCATGGTCCCCTGTTCCAATAATTCCTTGCCCCTGAATTGGAATAAACCACATCGCAGAGGTATCCTCAGTATACATGCTCACAACTACACGATGAGGTGAAGAAGCGTGTGTCTGAGCCCGAGTAGTTACCTCACGCCAAAGGTGTGACGGTGTGAGTGTTTGAGAATCATTTGACCATGTCATTGACCCCATTGCAACATCTCCGGAGGTAGTGATTGAAATCAATGAAACTTTGAGGGAGCAAACAGAATCTGCAGTAAATTTCAGTGGTAAACTTGAAGATTTACTGGGATCTAATCTCGCTCTATTAATCGACATAACAATGTCATCAAACGCAGAAGCCACAACTGTTTGAGTTGCTTCATAGCCAATGCTTATTCCACTAATAGAGTAGTTTCCTGCATCTGAAATAACCTCTATCCTGGCGTGGATGAATTCTTTCCCTGCAACTACTTTGACTGGAGGTGTAGTCCCGGTTTCAAAATTCAGATAATCCAAATCTGATCCGTTGAATGAAAAACGGATACCGTCTTGGTAGCCAATACCACCGGTTTGTGTGATCATTGTATTGCCAATCCAAAGTGCAACTGTTTGCACTCCAAGACCCACTTGTCCAGTTTTTGTTACGGATAACTCAAACGATTTCGCATCCCTTGGTACTAGGATGCTGTGCCAGGTTGTTGGGTTAAGACCAACTGTGAAAGGAGAATTTGAGTGTCCATTCAATAACACATCTTGATTGCCCCATGAGCCAATTCCATCTCCAGAAACTTCCCATTCATATCTTCCATCGTTGTCAATATCCATTCTCGGAGTAGAGATTTGTTCTGTTGGATACAATTGCAAGCGTATATTTCCTAATGACCAATTGTCTTCAGCTGATTCAAATTTAATCTGCAATGTGGACGCTGAACTAGCCAAATCATGTTTGTTTGATGTGTAATCAACCTCTTTCCAAACACCTCTGTCTATTGATGCGTAAGTGGTTATATTGCCTTCTGATTGGTATTGGAATTTGTATGAGGCAAACGGCATATTGACATCTAATTCTGGCGATAGTATAGTCGAATTTGATAGACCACTCATTTTGCTTGTCTGAGAGTCCCAAGTGCTGTTTTCTAAAATCCATCCTTGTTCAAGCGGATTTGAATTAAAATCGTCGTAGTATTTACCACCACCTGAGATTCCGAAAAGCCTCGGTGATTCACCATCTGTGTTAGAAGCAAATGAAATCTTGAGTCGCAATGATTTGTGCTGCTTCCAATCTACAACCGATAAGTCAATCCACTTCCCAGAGCGATTTTCAAGTCCAGGAATTTCTGAATTTGTATCAGAATCGATTACTGTCCAATTCAAATGGGCGCCATCTGGGATTACTGCATCCAAATATACTGGAGAATACCTGCCTTCGTCAATTCTGTCATCAACGTTAGCAGACCACCCAAAGGACCGAGTAGTTAGATTGGCACCGCTGGTACCCGGGATTACAATGTCATCAAAGAACCAGTAGTCACAGCAAGTTCCAGAACCCGCATTTTGCCTAGCCCTAACTTGGAAATCCTGGTGGTAAGCATTGGCGGGAAGGTTGTAATTCACGTTTGTAACTGAGCCGCCTGTAGTTGAACCGGGAAGATATTGTACCTGAGTCCAACCATTGTTGGAGTTCTTGTACTCAAGATAGAAATTTTCGTTAGAATCTGGTTCTTCTCCACAACCATATGTTCCTTGTTTTATCCACGCTTGGAGAGAAAGACCAGAATATCCCACAAGGCTCACCTGAGGGCTAGTTACCGTAACAGAGCCTCCTCTAGTCCACCATGATGCACCAGTATTTCCGCTCATTCCACAGGTAGTTGCAGTATTTCTTTGGCCGTAACTAGAACTCGATGAAGTCCAGCCGTTTGCATTCTTGTCAAAATCCCAATTTATGCCTTGGAAACCAAGTATGAGTGAGCCATCTTCCTCAACTGTTAATCCCTCCTTTGAGAATCCTGATTGATCCCAATCCGACCAATCAAAACCAGTTGCTATGGTATCATTTCCACCTTCAACGGAGAAAGAAATTGTCTGTAAAGCGTGAGATGAATCCATCTCAATAGATGGGCCGACACCAATCGAATTTGGGACTTGAATCTCAACTAGGTTGTAATCCGCCACCCCTGTCTCTTTTTTCAAGTTGAAATCCAACTCAATATCGGGCTGAATCTGCATGGAAAACTGCGACAGCGGACCTGAAAGGAGGAATAAGAAACTTAGCGCCACCGCCAAGACTCCTCGATTTTGGGATGCCATGCATGCACTGGATGGAGTCAATGTAATTCAAAGCAACCCCTCTAAAGCATTCTAAATTAGTGGAATTTCACAGTCAAAATTTGATATTATCAAACGACTGTTTGAAGACATGTTCACTACTCGGCGCTAACATGGCAACCCCTCAATCAACCAAGGAATTGGATTCCGTTTCTCTTGAAACTAATCTACTTTCTACATGGCAAGAGGAAAACCTGTTCGAAGCAACTGTTGAAAATCGAAAAAATGGTGAGCCTTTCATCTTCTTAGAAGGCCCACCAACTGCTAACGGCAAACCAGGAATTCACCACGTTGTAGCTAGGACATACAAGGATTTAGTTTGCCGTTGGAAAACGATGCAAGGTAACTTCGTCGAAAGGAAAGGTGGTTGGGACACCCACGGTCTGCCTGTGGAAATTGAAGTGCAGAAGCGCTTGGACCTGATGAGCAATGAAGCGATTGAAGCATTCGGAATGGAAGAATTCAACAAAGAGTGTAGAGAATCTGTTTGGACTTACGAGGCTGCTTGGAGAGAAATGACCGAGCGTATGGCTTACTGGTGCGATTTAGATGATCCGTATGTAACTCTGCACAACGAATACATTGAATCATGCTGGTGGGCTCTCAAGCAAATGTTCGAGAAAGGATTGCTGTATAGGGGACACAAAGTTCTGCCATATTGTCCGCAAACTGGGACCTCATACTCAAGCCACGAGGTAGCTCTTGGATACAAGGAAGTAGAGGAACCATCGGTATATGTCAAATTCAAATTAGAGGATACTGACGCCTCAATCCTCGCTTGGACAACTACACCTTGGACACTGCCGGGTAACGTCGGCCTTGCTGTTGGACCAGATGTAGAATACGTACGTGTGCGTGTAACAGCAGTGCCAGAGAAGTGGGAAGGCCACGGTGGCGCTGAAATTGGTGAAGAGCTAATTCTGGCAAAAGACCTTTTCAAAGAGGTCATCCGCCACCACTGCGAAGAGGTTGAGACCTTCCCCGGAAGCGACCTAATCGGGCGTTCATACCAACCACTATTCCCTGGAGCAGTAGATAGAAACGGCTCCGAAACCGCATGGACTGTCATCGGTGCAGATTGGGTTACCACTACAGATGGTACCGGTGTAGTACACACCGCAGTAATGTATGGTGAGGATGACTACAATCTCGGGATGGAGGTTGGTCTACCTGCCCAACACACTGTGGGCATGGATGGTGCATTCTTGGCAGGAACTCATTCTGACCTAGACGGAAGATATGTGAAAGATTGTGATGAAACAATCATTGGTCTGCTCCACGATGGTAATCTATTGTACAGAGAAAAAATGTATCTCCACGACTATCCGCACTGTTGGAGAACTGGGCACCCACTATTGTACTACGCAATGGACTCTTGGTTCGTTAGAATGACCGCTGTCAAGGACAGACTCCTCGAATTCAATTCTCAAGTTGAATGGGCACCCGACTGGGTTGGCGAAGGTCGATTCGGTGAGTGGCTGCGCAATGTCAAGGACTGGGCAATCAGCCGTGAGCGATATTGGGGAACACCACTACCTGTTTGGATTTGTAATGAATGTGGACATCAACACTGTGTCGGTTCAACCGAAGAGATGGCTGCTATGGCAAAGGATGGAAGCCCGGTAGCAGAGGACTTACACCGACCATACGTCGATGATACCGTTCTAGTTTGTACACAATGTAATGGCGACATGAAGAGAGAACCTTTCGTCATGGATTGTTGGTTCGATTCTGGTTGTGCATCATTCGCACAGTGGCACCACCCATTTGGCGAAGAAGGGAAGTTTGAGAACAACTTCCCAATCGATTACATCTGCGAAGGTGTAGATCAAACGCGTGGATGGTTCTACACATTGCTAGCGGTAAGCACAACTGTCTTCGATTCAATTTGTTACAAGAGATGCCTATCTCTAGGATTAATTCTCGATGCAGAAGGAAAGAAGATGTCCAAATCCAAAGGTAACATCGTAGACCCTTGGGACCACTTCAACCGAGAAGGTGCAGATGCAACTCGTTGGTACATGGTTACTGCAGGTGCACCATGGAACCCATTGAAATTCGACCCAAACGGTGTTAGAGAAACCTATGGAAAGATGTTCCTTACACTGTGGAACATCTACCGATTCCATTCTGATTATGCAGCACTCGATGGCTTTGACCCAGAAACATCTCCAAAAGGTAAGAACACGCCTCTGGATGATTGGGTTCTATCTAGGCTTGCAGAAGTTGTTGCGGGAACCAACCAACAATTCGAAGATTGGGATTTCCACAAGGCATGCAGAGATATCGAAGAATTCGTTGTAAATGATGTATCCAATTGGTATGTTAGAAGGTCCCGTCGCAGACTTTGGGAAGAGGCTGACAGCGATGATAAATTGGCTTGCCAACACACACTACACAAGGTACTGGTAACCGTTTCAAGGTTGATTGCTCCGGTATCACCATTCATGTCTGATTCAATTCACAGAAATCTCGAGGGTGAATCAGTTCACATGGCAGACTGGCCAGAGGCAGGAGAAATTGACTCTGAAATTATCGAAACCATGGCATTAGTTCGTGAACTTGCAGAAACCGGTCGCAGAATTAGAGTAGATGCCGACCGAAGACAGAGGCTACCGTGTGCAGAGGGGTGGATTGTAAGCGGACCTGACTTGTCTGCATATCATGAAATCTTAGCCGAAGAATTGAATGTCGAAGTAATCTCACTGGAAGAGGACTTGGACAGATTCCAAAAGGTCGAAGTCGTACCTAACCGCAGGTCACTGGGAGCAAAGTGCAGACAGGATTTACCTGCTGTTCTACAAGGAATTGCAGATGGAGACAGTGAGGCAATGCTAGCATCAATCGAGGCAGGAAACCTAACGATTGCGGGCTATGAGATTTCCAAGGATGACATTGAACTTCGCAGAGTTGAGAGAGCAGGGTTCGCTGCTCAAACAGTACAAATCGCAAACTCATCCGTATCATTAGTATTGGATATGAGCGACTCACCTGAGCTATTGTCAAAGGGACTTGCAAGAGACATCACAAGAAGAATTCAAGCTGCTAGGAAGGACCTGGACTTGGCAATCGAGGACACAATTTCATTGGAAGTTTGGATGAAGGATGCACCAGAGCTATTTGAGGAAGATACGAATTGGATTATCACTGAAACTAGAGCAAGTAACTCTGCATTCAACATCGGCGAAGGTGAGGGAGATTCATTCGAGGTCGATGGTGCTACAATTTGGTACAAGGTAATGAGGTCTTGAGAATGAAGAGGGTAGCATTTGCAATTCTTTTAGCAGCTAGCACAATGCTAGCAGGATGTTTTGGAGGAGGAGAATCCGTAATAGAAGAGCCTCAAAGAGACGCTCCAATTTGGATTGATTACCAAATCATCGACCCAATTGCACCTATTTCCCCATGGGAATTTACCACAGTAGACTTGAACCTAAATGAAAGCACAACAACCTCATGGGCTGTTTTCAACAAGGATTACGGTGGCAATTGTTGTGAGCACTATCTTGCAACTACAATCGATGGAACAATACTCAACATAGGAGGAGAATATCCAGTCTGGTCACATGATAGAGGACACGAATGGGACACCTACATTCCCGGTGTTTTCACCGACCCAATGTGTAGAACTCCTGTTCCAACCAATCCTGGACAAGAAGGATTGGGAGAAGGTAGCATCGTTCAAGCAACTAATGGGGATATTATCTCAATGTCTTGGTTCCCTTATGTTGGAGGAGACCTCAAGTTAGACAAATTCTACGCTATTCTTTACGATGCATCCGAAGATGAATGGACTTGGTGTTACAACAGAATTACAGAACCGTTCTATGATAGATCTTGGCAAGTTGAAGTCGTAGGACCGATTTCATCTAACTTTGGCAGTGGTGATTGGGCAAGCCTTGTTGTCTCAAATTTCTGGCATCAATCGATGAATGCAGGTGGACAGATCAGCGTTGATGGATTGAATTACTACAACTTCCAATTCGCAGGTCGTAATTCCAACCCGGGTTTGGAAGAGGTCGATTTGAATTTCACGAACCCTGGTGAATACTACGATGTGAACAAGCCACACAAAGAGATGAGAGCATTCCCTCTTCCAAGTGGAGGACTCTACTTCCCGTCTTACTTCACAGATGGGACCTCCGCATTTTTGGACACATCCCTAAATTGGAACAAGCACGACGTTGTCTTCCCAAGTGAGTATTGCCAAATAGATTCCACAGGAGCATTGCACTGTGTCAGTCTTG
>CAXPMI010000058.1:0-29790 GCA_964218365.1 Candidatus Poseidoniaceae archaeon | reverse complement strand
TTGGGTGACATTCAAGAAGGGGAACATTTGCGCATGGTTTGGAAGGGTTTGTGGGTTAGCTTGGCCTATACTCGGGCGTTTGGGACGCTTGGACCCCAGTTCAAATCTGGGCAGACCCACCATCAATTCCTGTCCAACGGCTAACGCTACACAATATATCTGTGGTCAAGCCACACGCTCATCGATCTTCGCGATGGGCCTAAATTAGCTGATGCCGTTTTTTTACCGCCGAAGAGTTCACAAAATCAAACTAATTGGGATAGACGTGTCTGAGGAAAAGTCCCAATCACTAGCAGATAAATTAAATGCTACTGGTTCCAAAATAGCAGAGTTAACTTCTAAAGTTTCTGCGAGCACTAAATCTGCTTTATCAAAAACTAATGACGCAGTAAAAACAGCAGTCTCAAACTCAAAAGCAAGAGCTGATGCTAGAAAAGAAGAGAAAGCAAAGAAAACAAAGGAAGATTTCTCAGCAGAGGGAATTATTGACGACATTCCACCAATGGTTACTTTGCCTGAGTTCGAAAATGAAAGGATGGCAATTGTTAGTGAACAAAATGAGAATCAAGTGATGATGCTTGAGCACATGCAAAGATTATCTGAACGGGTAGACATACTTGAAAGACGGCATAAAGCAAGGTTGGAAGAGTTGTTCGAAGTTAAGCAAAAAGTGGAAGAAAATGAACTTTCTAAAAATGAAAATGTTCCAATCATAGGAGCGAGCGAAGCAATGGTTGAAGCGCTTCATGTTCTTGGAGTATCAATAGTTTGGATCGCTATTTTGATCGGTATTGACAAATACGGTGATGGTAAAGATATCATATTAGCATCTGTCTATCCACTGGCGATTTTTTCATGGTCGATTGGAGCATTTACCTGGGCGTTGTACTTACTACACAGATTAATGAAATCTGGAATCCGTATTCCGTTGCTGATTAGAATACAAACATCATTAGCAGTTGGGCTAATTACACTCATGGGAGTTATGTTGAATGATGATTCTATGGGCACTGTGTCGAGTGTTTGGACATGGGGAACTTTGGTTACCATTGTACTACTGATGGGAAGTAGTATGATTGCTACAGCTTATCGCTCAACAAAAAAATTAGTTTCAAACAAATCGGATAGTTAGTCATCTCGAGAATGGACCCAAATTAGGTGATATCCAAATTTAGTCTTGATGAAGCAGTCACACTGCTCTAATTCTTGTTTCCATACCTGCTTTGAAAAAGCCGGATCCATTTGTCTTTCGTGGAACTCACCTAGGTCACCTTTTTTCTCTGATGTGGGGCAAGTGGAATAGTCTCGTGCCATTTTTTTGAACATCTTCAATGGCTTCCTTGCGTTTGTAATTTCATTCAATATCGCTTGTGCATCGGATTTCGAACCTACAAGTATGTGCCTGGCATGTGCATATCTTCCGGGGATTCTCATAAATTAGTCCTCCAAAATTGTTGAAACATGGACTCTATCGGCTATGTGAGCACATACGAACATAAATGGATTGTATGTCCAAGCCAGTATGTATGTTGTCCATACTATAGCGATTGGAAATGTTGGTTTGCTTAGAGTGTTACGGATTATTCTGAGATGTAGGCCTAACAATAACATCAGTGAAACCTTAGGCAAAAATGAGTACAGTCGAATTCCACTTTTTTGACCTTCATATATCGCCTTCACAGGTGAGTGGGCGACTTTCCATCCTTCCTCAGCGAGTTGCATTAACCACCAATTTGGATAGCCATAACCTTTCCAAGATTTATCCCAATTCCACGATTTTAGAACTCTACTACTCGTTGCAGTATAGCCACATTGTGCATCCCTAATACTCTGGCCGCATGCTAGAGTTGTAAGGAGTGAAAGCAGTAGGGTGCCGAATCTTCTGATTACAGGCATTTTTCCCGCTCTGTCCAGCCTTTCACCTTTGACATGGTGAGCTTTCCCACTGATTATTGGTTGAATCAAACTTTCCATGTCATCAGGGTCCATTTGTCCATCACCTGCCATTACAACAGAGATGAAATCATCATTCAACACCTGCAGTAGATGTTGATGGCCAGCATCAATTGCAGCACCAACGCCCTCTCCTTCGAGTTGTATTAGGTCAGCATTCTTGACAAGTTTTGCAGTATTGTCTTTGGAGCCATCATCAACGACAACAATACGATCTACAAACTCTGGAATTGTACGGAGAACATTTCCGATGTGCTCCTCCTCATCCTTTGCTGGGATGACCACAGCAACGTGCATCCCCTTGTACATAACTCTGCGAAGGATATTGATTTCATAATATAATGCTTTTAGAAACAAATATTCATATCAACTTTCAACGTAATTGTCTATGTGAAAGCGATAACAGTCTGTGTAATCTTTGTTGTATTGATGGTACCAGGTTGTACCACTCCTCCAGTTGTCGAAGAGGTAACCACAGAGGATGAATTTACTCCTCCTGAAAGGCTGAATTTGGTCGCAGACACGGCAGGAAGAGATATCGATCGTGGTAATACAATGAATATTCTCGCTGATGCATCAGGACAGAATACGATGATTTTTTGGGTTTCAACTGGGTGCAGTGGATGTCATGATTGGACGGAAATGATTGCAGATGAAATGCGAAGTGGTAATATTTCCAATGATACGAGAATTGTGACAGTCCATCGGTACCCATCTTTTGAATCTAGAAGCGATGTGATCGAAACCTATGCTACAGAAAACTCCTCAACTAATTCACTGTGGCCTGTTTTACTTACCTATGATGGCCAACCTGCCATCGATGTAGACAAAGGAGAAGAAACAGAATACGATTTTTCCAAAGCATTCGAAACACCTGCAACCCCCTCTTTTACGATTTTAGATGGTAATGGAAAGACCATCTGGAAAAATAAAGAATATTGGGCAGATAAATCCATTCTATCTGAAGCATTGGAAAACCTCGAGTGAATTAAAATCATAACGTAGTAAACCAAGTTCGTTGATTCGAATTTGTCCACGAACTTCTTGAAATAGAAGGTGTCCCCGGTGTCATGGAGTCTTTGAAAATCGTACTGATGGGCAAGGACTTCGAATTACGGTTAGTATCTCTAGTGGTTAGAGCAAGAGAACTTTCAAATGATGTCAGTGTCATCGATTTAGGAAGTACAGATAACACTGTAAAGATGGCGAAAAAGGTTGATTGTGAAGTTACAACTCACTCCGGAGACATATTAGTCCCAACATTGAGTGAACTACTTTCGCAGAATAATAACGCAGAATGTACTCTATTGATACATGTCAACGGTCGTTTCAAGTTACGGGATATGCCACTTCTTGTAAATAGAGCCAAAGAAAATTGGGATGTACACATGTCATTTATCACCGAAGAGAGTGATAATTCAAATCCTCAAGAAGTCGTGTATAGAGACGCTAAAATTTCTCATTTGGCAGCTACAAAAGTTGGATTAGCTGAACTTTCCAAAGCAAATGAAAATCAAACCCCACTTGAATTAGACCAAAATTTGAGAGTTCGCGTGTTACATTCCAAACCTAAACCTAAGGTGCAGCAGAGAGAGTCACTAGCGTCTGCTTCAAGGTTTGCTCAGTTGTTTTACTGGATGTTAGAATCCCGCCACCCTCTACTACTGTTTGGAATTCCAGGTGTAGTTTTGTTTTGGGTAGGATACAGGTTATCTGGGGATGTTCTCGACAACTTCACCGAGTGGAATGAAACTAGCGTAGGAGTAGGTCTTGCAGTAATTGCTGTCACGCTAATGGGGTTATTCGCAATGATGGTAGGCTTAATTCTGTACATTATGGGTAAACAGGTCAAGCAAATCCAAGCCCAATATAACCAATGGCCAAAAGACCAGTGAAGTGGTAAAATGCAACATCTGATTTGCTTCGATATGGACAGAGTTCTCGTTGACCATATGTCAACCTGGCAATACGTGTATGATCGTTTAGAGATTTCAAACGAAGAAGCGTTCAACCTTTACAACCAAGGAAAGTTGGATGAATGGGATTGGTTGAAGATGGATTTAGGCATGATCAAGTCTGCTTATCCTGGAATCACAGACCAAAAAATGCGAGAGTTATGTGAAGGTACACCTCTGATGGCGGGGATACATGAGTGCCTTCAATGGATTATTGACGAGGGGCATGAAATAGCAATCATCAGTGGCGGAATGCAGGAAACAGCACGAGATATTGCATGCATGTTTCCAAGTGATGAGACTTGGAGAAGGCGCTGGGGGGGAATAAACCGCCATCGCGGAGTGGATACAAAATTCCACGTTTTTACAAATGGGTGGTTGGAAAGAAATGATGGTTCAATCGACGATTATGGACGTTATCAAGTTCAGATGAATGGCAAAGGTTCAATCGTCAAAATGCTACAAAGGCGTTTAGGAATACCAAAAGAGCGCACAATCTCAATAGGTGATAGTGCAGGTGACATTGGGATGTTCCAAGAAAGTGAATTGTCTATTTGTTTCAATCCGTGGGATGAAAAGCCTGTAGCAGTGGCAAAAATGACTATTAGAAGTCGCAACTTGCTCGATGTTCTTGATGCAATCAAGAAGCAAATCAGGGGGTGACTCTTCTGGAGTCCCTCGGGAACGGAATGACTTCTCTGATATGATCTGCACCAGAAAGCCATGAGCATACTCTGTCCACACCTAGTCCAAATCCACCGTGAGGAACTCCTCCATATGTGCGAGTGTCAATGTAGAACTGGTAAGGTTCTCTTGGAACACCTTCCTCGTCGATTCTTGCAAGAATCTCTTCCTCGGACCAGGTTCTCTCTCCTCCACCAATGATTTCTCCATATCCTTCAGGAGCAAGTAGGTCATGACACAGAACATAGTTACCGTCATCGGGGTCTACTCTGTGATAGAATGGCTTTGCAACCTTTGGATAGTGAGTTAGGAAATGTGGAACTTCGAAATCTTGTGTGAGAACTTTTTCTTTGGAGTAATCCAAATCTTGACCCCACTCGATTTCAATATTCATTCCCTGGAGTGTTTCGACCGCTTCATCGTAGCGCATTCTTGGATACGGGTTGTCAGCATATCTTGCTAACAATTCTAAGTCCCTGTCTATACTGTTGAGTTCAGCTTCACGCTCATCGAGAACGGTCCTTGCGATGTGGCGGACTAATCCTTCTCCGTGTGACATGATTTCTGCATTTGATGCCCACGCTACTTCCATTTCGGCATGCCAGAATTCAGTCAAGTGTCTACGTGTTCTGCTCTTTTCAGCTCTAAATGATGGGGCGATTGTGTACAATCTCTCCAATGCGGGCATTGCAGCTTCTGCGTAAAGTTGCCACGACTGTGTCAAGTAGGCTTTCCTGCCAAAGTATGGGACTTCGAATAGTGTTGAACCTCCCTCAACAGCACCAGCAACGAAATTTGGTGCTTGGTATTCAGTGAAGTCTCTCCCACGGAAATAGGAATGAATAGCTCCGAAAACGCTAGAACGAATTTTCAGCATGTCAGTCATTCTGCCGGTTCTGAGGTAAAGGTGTCTATTGTCGAGTAGGAACTCAGTTTCCCCTCCGTCTGCTGCTTCCATAGCAGATTCTGTAATTGGGAACGGTGTTTCAGGATTTACAGGTCCAATGACCTCTGCACTAATTACAACTAACTCGTGTCCCCCTGGTGCCCTTTCGTCAACATTGACAGTACCCTTGAGAATTAGAGATGCTTCGATAAGCGCTCCCTTTAGGGATTCGAATGAATCATCACCGATAACATCGCGCTTTGCTACGCATTGAATTGTACCGGTAGAGTCTCTTAGTACAACGAATCTGATATTATTTGAACCTCGGGTTCTCTTTATCCAGCCCTTTAATTCAACTTCTGCGCCATCATGTGCACCAGCCTGGACATCTCCAATCCAGAACTCCTTCGCCATGATTAGCCCAGAAGGCCTTATCCTTCAAAGCCTCGCTTCATACTTTGATTTAATTCAGTCAGAATTTTTAATTCCCATTGTTGGCATCCATGCCTGTAAACAGTGACTTTGTGATTCATTTTATAGAAACCATCAAACATCAGTTCAGTTAATTGTTTAATGTGAGTCGTAGTGTTGTTTACGCAATTGGCGGCAATGCCCTATCTTCGCCGAAAGGAGGTAGGGAGCATGAAACTGCTCTAGTTCTTGCAAAAGTTATGAGTGATGTAATCGACCTGCTTGAAGCAGGTTGGAAAGTAGTTCTAACTCATGGGAATGGCCCACAGGTAGGCCATTTGATGTCATTGGATGCGTCCCTGCCAATGGATGAATGGGTAGCTGCAACTCAGGGCATGATCGGTCATTCGCTATCCATCAATCTAGACTCAATCCTCCTCAAAAGGGCAAGACCAGAATCTACTTCAGTTGTTTTGACAAGGGTTGAAGTTGACCCATCGGACCAAGCCTTTGCATTTCCAACAAAACCTGTTGGTCCAGTACTGAGCGATAAACAGGTTATGGCTGAAGATTGGGATATTGCTGAGACTGTTAATGGCCCGCGCCGTGTCGTTGCCTCTCCAAAGCCTCTGAGAATTTTGGACCTTGAAGTAATTAGGTCACTAATCGATAGGAGTGCAATCGTGATTTGTTGCGGTGGTGGAGGAATACCTGTTGTAAAGAAAGGAGAATATTACTCGGGAGTTCCTGCTGTGATTGATAAGGATAGGCTAAGTTCACTGCTAGCGGTTGAGATGGAGGTTGATGCACTCATTATTTCAACAGCAATCGACGCAGTAAGGACTGGCTTCGGTACAGAACGTGAAGAAATTCATGGAGAATTAACGGTACAACAGGCAGAAAATTACCTCGATAAAGGTGAGTTCCCTGCTGGTTCAATGGGCCCAAAGATTAGTTCTCTTATCGAATTTGCAAAATCACGAACCGGAGTTAAGTCAGTCCTTTGCCAACCAGGTGATGCTCTCAAAGCTCTTAGAGGAGATGGCGGAACCACGATATCTGTTGGATAATTCTAGTCAGGAATTTGGTTGTGGATTGGATTAGATTAAATACGAAATGCTTGAGCAACGGTCGGGCCTGTAGCTTAGTCAGGTAGAGCGATGGACTCTTAATCCATCGGTCGCGGGTTCGAACCCCGTCAGGCCCGCTAATAGTTAATCAAGAAATCAGTCTGCCATTTGGATTGAGGATTGTTTGTACTCCCCGTGAACCTGCCAGAACAACAGCATCACACATATCGTTGAACAACCCTACTTGAACTACCCCTGCGATCTGCAAAATTTGAGATTCTAGAGACCTAGGGTCAGATATTTTGGGCCCAGTATGAGCATCAGCGATCATGTTACCGTTGTCGGTTACGACCGGACCGTCACCTGCCATTCTGATGTTCACTCTGCAATCTAGTAATCTACTGAGTGCTCTTACTGTTGCTTCATGAGAAAATGGTGTAACTTCGATTGGAAGAGGAAATGCGCCTAGAGTATCAACTCGCTTCCTATCGTCTGCCACGACAACCATGCTAGAACTCTCTTGTGCCACTATTTTCTCTCTGAGCAGTGCGGCACCTCCCCCTTTGATTAACTGGAATTCAGGGTCATACTCATCAGCTCCATCAATCACGATATCCAAGCCATCTATTTCTGATAATTCCACTAGGGGGATTCCTACTTCTATTGCCAACTTTTCTGTTGCTAGACTTGTGGGTACCCCGACAATTTCTAGCCCTTCTTCAGACATTCTTCTACCTAGTTCAATGACAGTGTGTTTGACTGTGGAGCCGGTTCCTAGGCCGACTTTCATTCCCGATTTGACAAATTGACAGGCCTCTATGCCGGCTTTCTTCTTCAAGGCTTCAACATCTGCCATGAGTATGCTAAAACAACCGAGTCAATAAGCAATGTGAAGCGAATGTCTGAAGTGCTTTGAGGTAATCGGAGTTCCGTGACGAGACGGTATTGGGCAGTCCTAATTGTCACAATACTCTGTGGCATGTCATACATGCCAATGGTTAACGCAAGCCCAAATCGCCAAATCATAGTTGATATTTCAGTCGAACCAAATGGTGTGGCTGACAATTATTCGGTACTCGTTCCGAATGGAGAAATAGTCACTAGCCTTGATTTTGAAATGTTTGAAAGGTCATGGCCAATCGATGATGTAGTTACATTTAGAGAGGAAATCGACTGGATGAATGGTGCATCGATGGATGGAGTTGATTACAATTTAACTGGTTTGCGAATACTTCCTATGTCTCATGAGTGGGATTTCGAAGGCGGTGTACAAGGATGGTCTCTGAGTTCTGGTGGCGGATGGGCACATGGATATGATTCTACACTCGGTGCAACTAATGGTGTTCATTCAGGCTCATCTGCAATATACACCTACAATGGTAATTATCCTGCAAATTTGGGTACTACCTACTGGGCAACATCGCCATCAATCGATTGCAGTTCGTGTACAGGAACTTGGGACCTGAAGTTTTGGAAGAGATTGGGGGTTGAATCTTCTTACTACGACCATGCATATGTCTCAGTCAAGAACACAGGGGGAGGATGGACGAATATCTACTCCAATCCAAGTGGAACCGTCAATGATGCTTCTTTCTCTCAATCATCATACGATATCAGCTCATATGTAGCAAATAATCCGGCCTTCCAAGTAAGATTTGGAATTGGTAGTTCTGATTACACAGTCCAATACACTGGATGGAATATTGACGATGTCACAATCGAACCGAGAGGAAATACTGGCACTGGAACTGCTAACTGGACAAGCCAACCATTTGGACCAGGTGGAATTGGAAAAATGAAGATGGAGCATGGTTTGTTGGCAATCGATGCTGAAATACCTCAGGGCTCCATGTTAAAGTGGAGCTTGATAGATTCAGTAAACGGTAGCACGATTCCAGGGTTTTTGGATCTTCAAGACATGAGTGCGGACCTATCGATTATTGACACTAGTAAATACCCCACAGTTCAATTGAAAATTCAGATGGAAACAAATTCCGAAACTCCGATTATTAACTCCATTAAATTAGGTGGTGGAATAATTGAATCTTTTAGTACTACCAATCCTACAGGATGGTCCGGATTTTCCTCCCAAAGTAATGGAATTGTTTCGGGTACTGGAATCCTTTCTTCTCCAGAATGGAGAATTTCTAGACCGTTTAGTGCAATCGAATTAGGCTACGTAGGCACAGGAACAGGTAACTTTGAGGGCTGCTTTTCTGAAATCTCGGATTGTGCTACATCTTGGATTAGTTTGGATGAAAACAGAATAGTGACACTTGACCACCCGAGTTCAATCTTGAACCTACGCTGGAATGGTACTGGAACATATTCAATCGACTACCTTGAAATTGATTTACACCGTCAATCATCTCCAAACAATGCTAGAATTGATGTTGGCATGGACGGTGTATACGAGTGGTCATTCCCTAACGAAGTGATATCGAAATGGGGCCTACAAGACAAGTTTGAGTCTGGCGGAACAGCACATGAGATGACAATATCACCAGGAGGTTTTGACGTGTTTGGAGTAAATTATCCAATTCAGAGTGGCATCTCAGGCGGTTCATATGAATCCAAAGGCAACATGATGTTTTCATTATCTGCAATCAACTTCCCATTGGATGGAGTGGAGTTTTCAGTTTCTGTTGGTGGAAATGAACTGTTTTCAGAAACAGTAGGCTTCATTATGAATTCACATACAGTGATTCTATCAGATTCACAGATGCAGGATATTGTCTCAGAATTGGAATCAAGAAGTCCTGAGTATTCGATTGTAGGAGATTTGGATGCGCACCAAATTGAAATATCAGTATCCTCCAACTCTGGCGGTGATTTGCTCGTTTCTGGATTATCGATTCCATACCGCTATGACATACGATTAGGAGATGATGCTGAACCGATTATCTCATCAATCAATTCACAACTTTCCAATATTATGCCAACTGGAACTGAGAAAGAAGTTAGGATTCCAGTAATAATGGACAATTCTGGTAGTGTTCTAATCTGGGAATATGACCTACAAACTCTAGGCTCTCCTCAACCTACAGGTATCACAATGACTAACCAAACTGAGACATTAGTTGCTGGAGATGTTTGGTACGAATTCAGTAGTACGTTTGACCTATCGGTTTTGGGTATTCAGGGTGCACAACAGCATTTCATCGATGAAATGTGGTCTTCAACATTTACCCTAAGCGGTAGTAAATGGTCCAAGTCTGTCGAATGTTCGGTTACATCAGAGGTATGCAGTGTTGAACAAGGGGTCCTATTGCAAGATTTCTCATCGTCTTTTGATGGTTCCCTCGTGGAATTCAATCATCGAATCCAAATTTCTGCGATTTGGCCAAATGAAGATGCAATGATTGTGAAGAGTTCAATCAACATGAACGGTCCATTATCACAGGCAAACGAATTGAGATTTGGCCTTGGAAGTTCAATGGCTGTCCAACAGGGCATAGAGGTAATGGACTGGCATCTTTCCTTCCTAAACGGCGCACAATCAACATGGGATGCTCTTTACTTTGACCCTGCTAATCCAGGTATCGTGGAAGTTGAATTATCGTTTGTAGACCTCGATGTATCACCGCGCTCAGGTTCTTTTAACATCGGTTTGTATGTTGATGGAATGCTCTCGGATACAACCCAAGATTTGTCAGACGGTGTTGCAACATTATCATTCAATGTTAATCCTGCAAATTCTAAACTTGATTTATCTGTAGTTGTAACAGGATTATACGGCCAGAGTGTTGATTGGAATGTACCGAAGAATGCTACCTTCTTAGTCGATGAAACAGCTCCAACTCTTGTTTCAACTAACATTGCGCCACTTGACCATAGAAGTAATGAGTTCCCGCTTGAATTAGAATTCCATATTAGCGATAGGCCGAGATTGCCTAGGCATTCCATATTACATGTTGAGACTTCTTGGGATGGAGAAGATAGTATCCAACTTGATCAGCCAGCAAATCTGAATGGCTTCCAAGGTGTTTACTCAACAATAGTTGATGTTAGAGATGCTCAAGTTGGAGACACAATGTCTGGATGGCTCGAAGTATTCGATCCTGCTGGGCATTCATTACCAGATTCGGGTACTGAAGAGACTCCCTTATTCATTATCAGCTTCGGTCCTGATGGCGCTCCTGTAATTCAGGCAGAAGGCTTGGGTTGGAGTGAACAGTTGAGTTGGGTTCATCCGGGTCAAAATTATAGTATGCTGATTCCAGTAATGGATTCAAACGGTTATGGAGATATTGAGTCTATCGAAATAGACCTATCCTCGAATACAGATGAGGATATATCAATCGTGTGGAATTCGCTAAACGGATGCACATCATCACACGAATCTTTGCTTGTTGTAAACTGCTCAATCTTGGGTGAAACTCATCATTTTGACTCGTTTTTTACCCTACAAGTCAATCTATCATTTGACTGGGATTTCAACCCAGATAACTCGATAGAAAGAGAAGTACAGGTGACCGCTAGAGATGATTCTGGACAATCCTTCCGTACAGATTTAGTTTCTTCATGGAGATATTCAAGTGAAATTCAAGCGAACCTAGAATCAGCTCGATTTGTCAATTCAACAGAATTCATTTCACCAGGAGATTCAAGTGAGTTCAATTTTGATATAGTTTGGGCTAGGAGTGGAGTTAAGGTTGACACCAGTTTGGATTTCTCTGTCTCAATAGGAGAAATTCCTCATTTTGGAATTTCTGAATCTGGATTGGCCATGATTGATTTGGTTGCTCCTAATGAGACTGGAATTCACCCAATAACAGTAAGTTTGGAGAATTTGCCAATCGGTGCAATAGATAGGACCGACAAATCACATGTCGTTTCATGGATGGTTGTAGATTCGAATAAACCAAGAGTGGTGGGGTTAGTATCTCCAGATTCTTCACAAATCGTCCAAGAACGTGATTGGAAGGACCTCAGGTTTGAGTTTATGATTAATGAAACAGAAGGCCTTGACTTAGATTCACTTGAAATGCATTGGTTAATTTTACCATCTGGATTGCTCATCCCAGAATTAGCGGTGCTTGAAGGAAACATCTCAATGGATCTCATAGCAGGTACAGGTTCCGGAACTTCAATTCCAGTTTCTTCAGTCTTAGACATTGACTCTATCATTCCAGAAGTTAGTAGGCAAAATTCTTGGGATTTGTGGATATGGATTGAAGGTCAAGATTTAGCGGGCCAAGCGGTAGATACCACCTTCAACAATAGGGCCTCACCATTTACGGTGTTACAACTAGCAAATCGAGATGCAGAACTTAGAATGGAATCAGAAGACATTCGATTGTCTACAGACTCTCCGGTGACAAACAAACCTGTTATCGTCAACATTACAGTACACAATGATGGCCTAGTTGATGGAACTACTAGTGTTAGGATTGAAGTTGTTGAGGATGGAGATAATCGTAGACTGATCGAGATTGTGAATATTGTAGTACCCGCATCCTCATCATTGTCATTTGAAGCGAAGTGGGTGCCTGAGCAAGAAGGTGCTGCTTGGTTAGAATTAACTACTCCCGACGGGATGTTCGAGCGCACAGCACCCACTCAAGTTGCACCTGATGACTCTGGGTATGTGATTGAAAGTTTAGAGGGTGCAAATTCATCAATGTTAACAGGGTTCGCAATCATTGTGTTTTTGATGGTCGGATTACTTGGATTCCTAATCATTACTGGGAAGAAAACAGACGAGGATTTTGATCAAAGCGAGTTCAATTGAATCAACAATGGTTTGAAATGGAAAGTGCTTCAGGGTGGAGCGGAGGATGCAGGAGGACTGCTGACAGACTTCGAGTCTGAGGAAAGTCCCCTCTCCATAGTGCAGGCGGTCGACACAAGTCGAGACACAGAAATGGGTCGGTCAATGGTGCAGAAACGAACGATGTGTGGTGTGTACGATGAATCCGGAAGGACGAGATTGCCACGTTGTCGATGAGACGAGCAACCCCGCTGGAGCAAGTCCAAACAGTCCCGTTAATGTTGCACGCACAGGGACAGGTAGGATGCTTAGTTGAATGCAGTCACCGAAAGGGAACAGAAAGGGGCTTACTCCCTGCATTCTCCAAACTCTTTTTTTGGCTTTGAGTTCATGATATGCATAAATGTAAGCATTGAAGCTAATGACCCCCAAAAACCAAAGTATACCCAACCGAAATGGTTCATGTTCCATTCATCAGAGAAGTTACAAACAGTATACCAACTTAGGATGTAACCAATGTATACCATAACACAACATAGAATTCCACATTCTAGGATATCTCCGCCACGATTGTGCAGTTTGGAAGGTATCAATATGGAGGCAGACATGGTTGTAATGAAAACCAGATTTGCCAACATGCTCCAAGTCCATATTTCAAATACAAATGATAAATTGACGTATTTTGGTAGGAAGACCTGAGTTCCAACTGTGTTTGCTATCAAAATAAATCCAATAACTTCGAAGAATTTCGCCACGGAGAATATTATTCTTTGAAACTTTATAATTCCGAGCCCGGATTAGTCCAAAATTGCATCTACTGCTTCCATTTTTTCATCTGTAAGCACTACACCTTCACCAAAGTCAATGAAATTAGCTTCTCCCTTTATTCGTTTAGTGAAGTAATGCTCCATCGTTATGCAAGCAGGGAGTAGGAACACACTCGTTAGGAATGCAAATCCAATCAGTAGCATCATCAATATGAAGAAGTTCACGAGGCCAGGGAATGCTACGAAGAAACCGGCACCAAGGCCAGCAACTGTAGTCGCAGTAGTCTCGAAGATAGTTTGACCAGTGCTCTCTACTGCACGAGACATTCCAATCGCAGTCTCGCCCTCCTCTTGGATCCTGTGCATCACGTGAATCGCATCATCTACTCCTATACCGAATACAATAGTTCCAATCATCGCAGTAAATATGTTGACGTTTACATCTCCAGAACTCATTAGTAATGGTTGCCAAATGATAATAGTCGCAACTGGAATCATTGTTAAAATTCCTATTCTAAATGATCTGAAAACAACACATAGCACGATTGTCAAAATTAGAAGTGTCAGTAAAGTTGTGTAACTTTGTGTATCGTGAATACCCTCGTTGATGTCAAGGCTTACTGGTAGTCCACCAGTTAGAGGGGATACACGGATGCCTTGTTCTTCCATTGGTTCCCCCAACATTACGTCGATATCATCTCGTAGTAGGCTCGCGTTGTCTAGGTTCATGTATGGTTGAGTAACGTAAACCAAAGCTTTGCTACCTTCTACGTTGGTTAGCATCCACTGGACTTCCTTGGATAGAGTGTCATACGCTACATTGACCATGTCTTTGCGAAGTTGTTTTCTTCCTTCTTGGTCTTCGGGTGATGTTAGGTCTAGAAGCATCCAAGCTGCACATTCAGCGCTATCTGATTCCCAGCATTCCTCATGTAATAGGCCCCAAAGAGTTCCATCATAGAGTGTAACTCCAGTAGTTGGTTCTTGGAAAACAACAGGAACAGATTCCAAGAACGTAATCAGGCTCGTTGTGTTAGTGTATGGAACGTCTGCAATTTTTCTTTCAAGCGCATCCATTGCGTCTAAGACTTCGAGTGAGCGGATTTTCATGTCTTGCTCGTTTAGACTATCTTCATTGATATGTTTAGATGCATCGAATATGAACAATGAAGTCTGTCCACCTGAGAAAGTGTTAGAGTATTCCACCATGGCTTCCATTGAAGGAATGTTATCGGGAGTTTGGTCCGAACCTGTAATTGGTTTGTCCAACTCATCTAGATTGGATAGGCCTGCGAAAGTAATTGCACCTGCAATCAGAATAACAACGGCGAAGTTCTTGACAGGGAAGCGAGAAATCGTACCCCACATTGGAGGATTTGTTCGTTTATTGAATCGAAGTAGCCATGTCAGAACTGGAACCAAAATCATTGAGAAAATAAGTGTTGCAACGATACCTGCTACCAATGTCATACCCACTGACCTAATCGGAATTATAGAAACTATATTTGGTAAAATGAGGACTGAAAATCCGATAATTGTGGTTATTGCAGACACAAGAACAGCAACTCCTGTTGTCCTTGACATTTCCATTACACAGGACCTGTAAAATTCTGGGTCCCACATGTCAGGGACCTCATTTTGAACAAGACCTTTTCTTCTGCGCTGTTCATTTTCTTCAACCGCAGCATCGATACGTTTTCGCCGCACTTCCTCTATTCGGTTAACCATATGCAAGGCATAATCGACACCTAATCCAATCAAGATTGGGAATGTTGCAATAATCATAGGGGTAAGAGTCATCTCAAACAAAACTGTAGCACCAAAAGTAACTGCAAGCGCCATCACAATCGGTGTTCCTGAAATGATTACTACCTTCCAGGATTTGTGTAGTAATGTGATTATTAGCACAGTTAGGAATAGAGATATAGGCATCATGTTCAATAAATCTAGATAGATTGCATCGGATACATCTTCGAGGATTTTTGAAAGTCCAGTCTGAGTCATATTCAATTGATTTGTACTGTATTGAATTGGTCTATTTTCCTCTGCAATTACTTCATCGATGTGAGTGAAGAATTCTTTGTAGTCATTCCATATACCGGTTTGATTGATTTGATTTGCAGAAATCATTCCAACTAGAACAGCGGTAGTATCCCAAACACCGTCTCCATTGGTGTCTTTGGCAAGGGCGCCTAGTGAACCATTTGACTGATTCACAATTTCATCAATTCTTTCTTGTTGGTCAGGTATTGCATACAAACCTTGACCGAATCCGTTGTTATCTCCAATTGGTGTACAATAGTTACCAAAAACCCCATCTGTTCGGTTTTCAGCGACATGACGGCACATCGCCTCGTTAAACCTAACATTGCTCGAATTGATCTCTTTGATTACCTGAGCTATCGAAATAATCCATAGAACTCCATCATTCTTTCCATGGTCTTCTTTATCCCAATCAAGACCATTTTGCTTAATGCCAGGTGCCCTTCCTTCATCATCTCCTTCTATCCATGAAATCTCGTGAAGTATTGATGAGCTTGTAACGTTGTAGTCGCTACCGAATATGTCTGGGTCCTCTGCATTTGGTGTTTTGATATATATGAAAGCAACATCGGTTGACCATTCTTCTCGCACTTCGAGTAAAAGGTCAGTTGATTCAGCACCCTCTGGCAAGAAAACTTCTACATCGTCAACGATTTGGTCTTGGAAGTTAGTACCTATGTTCCCTAACCAAAGCGAGACAATAGCCAGCAGAATGAAGGTGGTTTTTGGTTGGGCTAATATTTGAGCATAGGCACTATCCAGACCAGATTCAACCTTCTCTTTGGCGATTTGGGAATACTCAGCAAAAGTATCCTTTGCTGTCCCCATGAAATAGCGGATGCGCATTCAACCCATGAAGGCTATGCTCGGTGGTTCCAAAATTATGCTAATCCAAACTCTTTGATGAGCAGGTGGCGTAAGAAATTCCGCGCAGATTGAAGAACTAATCCTGTAGCCATCATAGCTAGTCCAAGTACACCTATCCAAACGGCAGTAAGTCCGGGCCCGACAAGGGAGTCAACAGACTCTGAAATACCGTTAACAGCATTCAATCCCATTGCAGCACCTGCAGCGAATAGACCTAACCCTGGCAGACCAAGAACAAGTAGAGGCTTTTTCTGTGAAAGCGAAACCATCGCCCATGCTAATACAGTGAATCCGTGACTCAATGCTGTGAAATTACTTCCCTTCGGTACATCGTATCGAATAACTGTGGGAACTTCTTTGATTTTCAGCTTCTTTTCGTGGGCATCTTCGAGCATTTCTAACGATAATTCCATTCCTTCTGAATCGAATCTTAGTCTATCCAGTGCTTTTTTTGAAAATGCCCTGAATCCAGATTGTGTGTCTTGAATTGCTAGGTCACTTGAAAGGTTAGATGCTGCAGTAATCACCTTGATTCCGAGGCGCCTGTAAGCTGGCATTGCTTCACTGCCTCCTCCCTCAACAAACCTGCTTCCTATGACGAAATCAGCTTCTCCTGAAAGAATAGGCTCTAGCATTTTTGGAATGTCTTCACAGTCGTGTTGACCATCACTGTCGAGGACGACAAGGCAATCGGCATCCATCTCTATTGCTTTAGCAAAGAGTGATTTGAGTGCGCCTCCATACCCTCTATTGACTCTGTGTCGGTGAACAATAGCTCCACATGCCTCGGCAATTCTAGCACTTGAATCAGAAGAACCATCATCAACGCAGATCACTTGGTCGACGTGTTCTTTCACGTTGGTGATTACTGTACCGATTGTCTCTTCCTCGTTGTACATAGGAAGGCCAGCAAGCACACGCAGTGGCGCATTTTGCTCGTCTTCCATGATTCGACCTGTTTCAGGGTTGATTATATGTGATTCGGCTACTAATCATTCCCTGATACGAATTGGAAGGTTGCCAGCCCGCCCTCCGAAAAAGACGGGCTGGCTAATTTAAATCAATCATTTAGATGATTTATCGACGTAACGGCTCTACTGCCGTCGATAATTCCTTCAAGCGCATTCAAACTTACAATCAGTTGGACGTATGTTTGGCCATCGCTTGTTACATATGTGGCGCAATCTTGAAACGAACTCGTATTGATTGACAGCTTAACAGCTCTTCCAGCATTGGACTTTCGTGCAAATCCAACTAGGGTGCTGTTAGCGTTTTGTTCGTTCTCCGGCAGGGTGTTTTTCTGTGTTTTTGGCATTTTTTTCAACTCCTGGAACTTCTTGGTTAACGCTGCGTCGTTCCTACCGCAACAATCTCAATTTTAGCGCCACAAGGCCATGTCAATTTCCAAGACAGGTTCGATAAAAGTAAATCTAGACGATGGTACCAAGGCTAGACGTGTATACTGAGAATTAAAACGGGTGAATAACAGCGCCCGTTCATGCGAGCATTGGTTACTGGGGGTGCGGGTTTCATTGGCTCCCATCTAGTAGATAGGTTAGTGTCTCAAGGTGACGAGGTATTGGTAGTAGACAATCTCTCCTCGGGCGTCTTGAGTTTCATACAGTCTCACATTGATTCAGGTGCTGTGAAATTCCATAATCTTGACTTGAAAGATTTGGATTCATTGAAGCCAGTGATGAACGGAGTGGATATGGTTTACCATTTAGCGGCTAATCCCGACATTAGGCTCGGAACGAGAATCACCGATACAGACCTCAAAGAAGGTACAATTGCAACATACAATGTTCTCGAATCAATGCGCTTAGCAGGTGTAGAAAAGATTGCATTTGCATCATCATCAGTAGTTTACGGAGAAAATGCGCCAATGCCTACTCCCGAAGACCACGGGCCATGCCTTCCAATTTCTCTCTATGGCGCCTCCAAGCAAGCAGGCGAGGGTCTAATCGGGGCATGGGTTGGTACATTCGGCCTACAAGCGTGGATATTCAGATTCGCCAATATCATTGGAGAGAGAGGGACTCACGGAGTCATATTCGATTTTATTCACAAACTAAAAGCAGATCCAAGCAGGCTAGAGGTATTGGGCAACGGTTTACAGGAAAAGTCCTACATGGAAGTTGGTGATTGTGTGGATGCAATACTACACGTTATTGCAAATACAAACGATTCGATAAATCTCTACAATTTAGGCTCTAATGATACCTGCAGCGTAAGGAATATTGCCGCAATAGTTGTTCGCGAGACTGGATGCCATGATGCTAGCATTGAGTATACTGGGGGAGACCGTGGTTGGGCAGGAGATATTCCTAAGGCAATGTTATCGATTAACCGCTTGAAAGAACTTAGTTTCAACGTCAACTATGATAGTGAGGAGGCAGTGGCACACACTGCGAGAGTCCTAATCAAGGAGATAATGGGGTGATTCCATGATAAGAAGAAATACTTCAGAAGAAGCAGGCGCTAGGTCAGATGGTTTGATGATAGTTTCAGTGCTCTTCATTGCAGCATTCACATTTATTGCATTTACAACAAATCCTGTTTACACTGGCATCGATGTTGGAGACCGTGTTCCTGAACTAAAGGGACAAATGACTACAGATGGAGTTACATGGGTTGACTTTGACCTTGCTGACAACTATGATGAAATGTGGACGGAAGGCGATGAAGGTACATGGACTATGATTGAATTTATGGACACTAATTGTGGTGCATGCGTAAAATCCGCTCCTGATATTGCGGACATGCAACAGATGTGGCTTGGTGATAACCCACAGAGGTCCCTCGCAGAAAACATCACTGTTGAGTTCGTAGCAATTTCAATCTCACTGTGGACAGAAGATACGCCTGGAAAGTCATATGGTAGAGATGAAATCATCTCCTTCAAAGATGAGTACTCTCACACATTTGGTTACGTCGATTTACAGGATAACTCCCATCAAGCAGAATGGGGCAACTTCGGTACTCCAACTTACTTCTTAGTTAATCCAAACGGGATTATTGAGTTCGCAACTCCAAGTGCAGATTACGGTTACTCAATCTGGGATGCTATGCAAGAAAAGATTCCAAGAGGTGATGAGTGATGGTGGCTGGATTAGAGTGCTTTGACACTAACTTGATTCCTCACATTGGAATTTTTGCACTTGGTGTAGCAATGTTCACCCCTCTTGGTGCAACGTTGGCATTACCTGCATTGAAGTCAAAATGGGAATCACTAGACACAAAACTAGGTCAGTCATTTGCAGGAATGTTGCTGATTTGCCTAAGCGGATTTACAGTTTCTGCTCACACACTTTGGATGCACAACAAAGCGCAGGAGATGGGAGGTGGATCATACTGCAGTGCAGGCACTGTTTGTGATTGTGCGAGCGTCATTGGAAATGCTGATTGGAATACAGTACCATATCTGGGATTGCCTTGGGGTCTTGCGGGAATGCTAGTTTTCGCTCTATTCATGTGGGCTATCGTCACAATAGCAAAAGAACCAACAGCAGAATGGGTTCTAACCAATATAAAAATTGGAACAAACTTAGGAATCCTTGGATTGTTTGTAATCTTGTACTTGATGTATGCAGAATACCAAATCGGCAAAATTTGCCAATTCTGTACAGTAGCCCACATTGCACACGTTGGTGCAACAATTGGTTTCTTCAGACTCGCAAACATGTATGGAACAGCAGACTGGGCGAGCGTTAGCTCGGCTAAATCCGTAGATGTAGCTGCAAAAGAGCGTAGAAAGCGCGGTGGATATGTAGCTCCTAAACAAAGAAATGAGGAGGAATGATTTCTGAGCGAGAGTAGATTGTGGGGGGTTTTCACAATCGTCTGCCTAGTATCATTACTAGGATTAATGGAATATCAAGGTATGATCAATCTAATCGCCGATGAAGATGTAAAAGAAGTGGAAGAGCAATCAGAAACGGCTCAACCTACCTCAAGTACTGCTGACGAAATGCATCCCTTTGGAGAATATTGCTTGGACAGTCACAACTCCATCGCTATGCACATTCATCCTAACCTGACGATTATTATCGACGGTGAGCAGGTTGAAATCCCAGAAAACGCAGGGATTTATACAGATACATGTCCAAATGCTATGCATATGACTCACACTCACGATAACTCAGGTAAGTTACACGTAGAAAATTACACCAGTGAAGACGTACCTCTAGAGGTCTTCTTCGATGTCTGGGGTAAACATTTTGATGAAACTGGAATCTTTGACCACAGAGGTGGAATTGTAGAGATGTCAGTAAATGGGACAATAAGTCAAGAATATCAAAATCTCATTCTAGAAGATAAGCAAAACATCGTGATTGTTTATACCTCTACTCAAGGTGAATAGATACCCTCGAAGTATAGCGCATCAGTGTTAGTACTTACTGGTTCAATCCTGTGGACGGTTACATCAACTCTCTCACTAGTTTGATACATCTTCCTTAATTCTGCTAGTAAGTGATGATGAACATCGCTGATGTCATCAGCGTTGATCATCGAGAGGTGTCTGTTTAGATCACCTCCAACCTCGACGGTATATTCTACCATCCAAGATTTAACACTCCTTCCTTCCCATTCTTCTGAGGCGTCGTGTGTGGGCTCCATGTTGGTACATTATCCTCCAACCTTATCAAGGATTTGGTCATTATGTATCATTTCAGCCGGAAAATGGACATATTTTCACGAATACGACTGAAAAAGGGAAGGCAAATCCTATTCTTCTTCCGTTGTATGGGATATTTTAGTCGGTATAAATACTAACAAAACTCCAACAAACGAGCAAACGAGTAAAATCAAGAACAAATTGCTATCCTCATTAGAATCATATTCAATGTTTGAAATCTCTACAACACCGTACGGGGAGCCACCTTCAACTGGCTCATGAACCATAACGAGCGACCAGGTTTCAGGCATATCTAAATCGCCGAATTCCGAAAAGTTTCCATTTGAATCAACAACCTGCATGCCTATCAAAACACGGTCTCTAGTTTCCTCTCCTGGGTTGTCGGCATCTTTTGGCACCGGCTTTTCATGCTCTAATATCATCAGAGTTATTTGGCCATATTCTGGAGTAGGTATTTCTATCTCACCATTAACCAACTTAAGTGCCATATCTTCTGGTGCCATGCGATTGTTTTCTTGAGTTAGAATTCTGCTTTGGACATCACTCCAAGCATCATAACCCTCAGCAGTCTTGACCCCATCAACGAAAAAAGTCGGAGTCCCATATTCTGTCGGGTCAGTCTGCTTTTGATAGTCGATTCTGGCCAAGCTTGCGTCGTTCTCAAACTCGTCAGTGACATGTATTCCTACTATTGCTGTCCTAGAGCCGTGTGATTTTGCTACGATTGCAAGTTCAGGGTCAACCTCTGCGCATGAGGGGCACCAGATTGCAGTGCGTTCTTCAACAAGTATCGTACGTTGTAACTTGTATTCCTCGGTATTGGTTTCGATGAGTGCGGAAGTGCTAGTTGACAAGCACAAAACAATAACGAGAACTGAGATTAGGTGTCTCATTAGTCGTGTGGAGTCATATCTTGTCCATGAAGTTATCATGGTGATGCTAACACGGATTGCTTGAGGGAGCACTTTGGTAGACCGCTGGGTTCAGGACCACCAAAAAGACGCTTGGCGCAAACAAGCCAAAGCAAGTGGCTACCGTGCACGCTCAGCATTCAAGCTAAAGCAAATACAGGACAGACATAAAATCGTAGACCAAGGTGATAGTGTACTGGACGTCGGTTGTCATCCAGGAGGATGGGCACAAGTTGCTGTGGAACTCGTTGGCTCAAAAGGTAAAGTCGTCGGTGTCGATTTACAAGCCTGTGTTCCCGTTGAAGGAGCGAATTTGATAGTTGGCGATATTACCGAACCGTTTACTCAACAAGCAGTATTGGATGCAATCGATACAGAAGTTATCGATGTTGTTGTTTCGGATATTTCTCCTCACATAACGGGGAAGTGGGACATAGATCAAGCAGTATCTTTGATGTTGGTTGCAGACGTTTTTGATTTCGCACTCCCGATTTTGAAGTATGGTGGTCATTTCGTGACCAAATTATTCCAGGGCGTGGGCGTTGAGGAGTTGATTGAAATTGTGCGTCCACATTTTCAAACAGTTAAGAGATTCTCGCCGATGGCAAGTCGGAATTCATCATCAGAGGTTTATCTTGTTTGCAAATTCCACACACCTAAGCGGGGTCCGGATTGGGAGATTAGACCTGCGTTCGAGCAGGCATTGGAAGACAGGCAGGGCGGGCCAGAGCCTTTGAATGAGGTTGAGCCAGCAAAGTCTACTTTCACAGTTCGAAGAAAAAATACTCCAAAGGAGTAAATTCTTCACATTCATTTTTGGTGTGGGAATCATTGAATATGGTTGATTAGTTGTTGGACATTCATGGTAGCGAAGTCATCACCATCTGTAGCAAGCACGGAAGCCAAATCATCGATTCTGAATCAAATGAGAAATACAAGTCAAAATTCTAAAGGTCGAAAAAGCAGACAAAGAGTCAGCGAGTTAACACCAAACACTGAGGTAAAAAGATTGGAATTAGTCGTTCTCCGTAGATATCCTCGTAGGCTGGTGAACTCTAGCAATTTCACCGGGTCCGTTGCAGCTGCATGTGGTCGGGACGAAACAGGAATAGTTGGAATTGTACTTTGGGGAGAACAAGTTAACACTGTGAATACCGGCGACATAATACGAATAGAGAATGGATGGTGTCGTCAGCGAAGTGGAGAATTGGTAGTCTCGACAGGCAAGTCTGGGCGCTTAACAGTCATAGACAGATGATTAGATTAGCCGCGCAAGGATAAAGAGGGAGAGGTCGTGGCCGTGCTGCACTGAGGTGTATATTATGTCTGAGCGAGCAACCGTCTGCACAGCGTCCGGAGTCCCATTGGTGGATGAAGGATCAACAACATTCCCCTGCCCCACATGTGGCTCACCAATTGGCCGCAGCCCACGCTGCAGAAACCAAGGTGTAACCTACGTTTGCCCATCTTGTGGATTCCAGGGTCCTTGAAACCAAATTGGTGATATTATGGGAATGGTAGCATTAACTTACAAAGTCATGCCTGATTCTGATGTAGAAGATGTAACTGCAGAGGAAATAGTAGAGCAAATTCAAGCACTAAAGGACGACACATACGACGTCCAACTGTGTGAAACAAAGCCACTTGCGTTTGGATTGAAGTTCATCCAAGTACACGTCGTCATGAACGATGGCTCCGGTCTGTCCGATGTTTTTGAAGAAAACATGCGTGCAATCCGTGGCACTGGTGAAATCGAAGTTCTATCAATGGGACTTCTTTGATTTCTGTTAAAGTTGTGTTGACTTTCCTCTAGGAGAGGATACAACTAAAATTCTAAAGTTGCTTAAGAGGCGTACGCATAAACTCTCGCAGAAGAGTGGTAGCATAACTTCCGGACGGTAGAGTGAATCTGAATCTTATACATGCCCCTTCAGGATGCCATAATTCGCCTTCCTTAGGGCCTTCACCCCATCTATCTCCCATCGTCTCTTCTCCTGCTACTGGGACAGGTTCGTACTGAAAATCACTGAATGCTGTGACCAATGGCCTGCGAGTCCCTCTTGTTGTCAATCTACCAATCCTTTCAACTCTCCAATCGGTTTCTTCGAGTCCCATTTCTGTGACTACCGCAGATTCCAATTTTCCAAATTCTCCATCAGGTTTCATCATGCTGGTGCCTGGAAGTTGAGCAGTTACTGCCAATCTTCCGAGGCTACAGTTTCTAGATATTCTGTCGAGGGTTCTCTCTTCTACAGTTACCAATGACGACGTTTCTAATTGTCCATTATCATCGATTCTTCCAACAATGTCTCCCTGAATTGGTGTAGAGAGTGGAATGCTAGCGCCAATCCTCGCTTCGATTGTTTTGTTGAAGACGACTGATTGTAATGAGTGTACCGTCATAAGTTGTAGATTGTTTGGTAATTTCCTAAACGCTCCGATATAGTCATCTGGATTTTCAAGTAAATGTTTGAGCATTTCTCGCTCGAAACCTAACCAATGCGGAATCATTTCCAATGCTTCTTCAGTGGGTCCTTCTTCTCTGATTTTTTTCCTGAAATTTGAAACGTCCTCATTCTCATCACCTTCCATTGAAAGATATGACATTACAGCTGATTCCCAATCATTTGCAATTACGTGACGCCCAACGACTGGGGTAACCGGACGGCCTGAACCGAATCTTTGTGGACCAATCCAATTCGGGAACATACCTTCACCCAGTTCTTCTTTCATTAGAGCTTCAATGTTTGCAATCTTTTCCATTGCTTCAGAATTTGTCATTGGGCTACCGTCTGGATGACAGCAACCTCTTGCCACAATTGTGAATCGATTACCCTTGTGATTTCCAAAACCGATCTTTTGATGTGTTCTACCCATTATCTCAATTTCTACGTCTGGCATTTCGACTTTCGCGACTTTGTTTTGGGGAGCGTCGATGATGAAGACTTGCTTGGTAACGGCCCGCTTATCTTTTGTTCCTGCAAAGAAAATCCTGTTTTTTGATATCCCACAGGCTTTGGCTAGTTTACCGATGAACCTGTTCGTTTCCCAATTTGTTAGTGTGATATTGGCTGCAGTGAATCTTCCTTTAGGGTCCAAACTGATTTTAGTTGAAATTTCATCTACTCTGAAATCAGTGACTCTTGATTTTAGAACTCCGCCTATACCCTCTGAGTCAACTGCATAACCAGTTAGACCGATTGTATCGGCAACCTCATCCTTCACGGACATGGTTTAACACATCTCAAAGCTTCAACGAGGAGAAATCGCCCTGGACTTCTCCAAGCAACTTCTTGAGTAGGTCGGCTGGGTCAACTCCCTTGTTTGTGCGAATGAAAAATTCAGGTTCATCTAAATCAGGATGACCTGGGAAATAGTTTGCATAATCGACTCCCTTGTCGTTGTTTAGTCTTTCACGGAGTACTTGCAGAGAGGTATGTGACTCTCCGATAAAGCGTACTCTTAGTTCGTTGTTGTCTCGTGCTAGAACTTTAACCGGCATAGTGACCGTTCTTGGCGGTCAGCCTCGCCTTCAAGAACCTTTGGCCGCCTCAGCAATTTTCGGAATGAAAAGTAATAGGCTAAAATTCCTCGATTTTTGATGTTTCGACCCTTCTCGCTTTTGTACTGAATAGAACCCCGGGCATCTGTGAGTTTACCCGCAATCGAGGAAAGGATGCGGGGTCAATCCGACCGCTTCCGCAAATTCTCATGGCCTATTCTGATTATCTCTGCGGCAATGACAATCGGGCTAGTTGCGGATTTGGCATTTGTAGACACTCCCTCGTTCCACACAGATTTATCCGATTTCGCACCTGATTCGGAATCTTCAGATGCGCATGAACGAATCAGCGAACATTTCAGCAATGAAACAAGGCCGTTATTTGTTCATGTTACCAGAGACGACGGCGGAAATGTACTCGACATGGATTCACTAAATCTAATGAATACTCATCTTAGCATCATTGAAAATGAAAGCAAATCTATGCAAGACGTAGTTGTAAATTGGATATCAGCCCCATCGATTTTGCAACTTGCTCTCGATGAAGAAGCTAATGGTACCGAACTTTCAATGGTAAATTCTTGGGAGGAAATGTTGAATCTTGTTATCGACGTCAACGAATCGGACTGCCCCGGCGATGTTTCGAAACAAAGAGAGGTTGCACAATTTATCCTGGATGGCATGCTAAACAATGATTTTGACGGTACCGAGATTTGCCTTTGGATTGAGACCAATGGGGAAGAAGGGTCACCAGTGGTTTCAGCATCATCTACACTATGGATTTTAGAGATTGATCCTGACCTAAGTAATTCTGAGAGAAAAGTCAAGCAAGATCAACTCAGAAAAGTATTCGATGATTTAAGTTCTAATTCCGAGTTGAATTATGGTGTGGCATCACTTGACCTAATTTCGCACGATATCGATGAAGGTACATTCGACAATCTTGCTACTCTAATCCTGCTTGCAGTACTAGTCGTGGTTGTATTGCTTGCAATCTCTTTTAGAAGCGTAAAGGGAGTAGTGTTCCCACTAGTAGGTCTTTCGTCAGCATTGATTTGGACTTATGGTCTTCTGAATTTGTCAGGAGCTCGATTTACTGCTCTTGAAGTAGCTGTTGCACCACTCGTTCTTGGTTTAGGTATCGATTACTCAATACATCTTCAGAGAAGATACAACTCATTCAAAGGGGAAATTGGGGATTCAGCAGAAGCATGGCTTGCATCCTGTGGAAAGTTGTCTACGCCACTTGGCCTTGCTGTTATCACCACAGTTGCGGCTTTCTTAGCAAACATCATTTCACCACTGCCACCTTTGGAAACATTCGGAATCGCACTAGCAGTGGGAGTTATCTCAGCATTCGTCAATGCAACAATTGTAGTAGGTGCCCTACATGTTGTTATCGACTCGGCGAGTGATAAAACACCTGCTGAGCCTATTAGAATGCCAAGGCTTTCTAAAAAATTGGTAGATTTACAACGATCGCAACAAGTGTTGGTTTTGATTGTGGCATTGATAATTTCAGGTGTTTCTATCATTGGTGCTATGGGGCTTGAAACTGAATTCGACCTAACCGATTTCCTTGATGAAGAAATGGAAATTATGCAAGTCAGAGATGAACTAGACCAGAGTTACGAAAGTGCAGGATGGAAAGTGGTCTACGTTTTGATGGAACCCTCATCATCTAAAGAGGAGATTGATAACGACTTGATTTTGCTAAACGAGATGCGCGGGTTTCACAATGATTTGGCCAATAATCACGATGTAGTTGGTGGTGGAGGAGTTGACTCAATCCCGTCATATGAGGGGCCTTACAAGGTTCTCTATGATGCGGTTGACAATGACGTATTGTTTGGTGAATCGTATGGTTTAGTGATTACAAGCGGAGACCTGCGTAGAGGTATCGCTGAACAATTTGATTTAGGAGCTGCTTTCGTTAGTCTCTCGCAAAACAACTCAGTGGCTGACCCTTACACTGGGGCATCCTGGGCTGATAGAGTGAGAGATACTGTTCACCTCGATAGCGACAAAATCAAGCACATAAGAATAGAAGTCAGAGTCGACGCTTCTACCTCAAGTGACACGAGCCGTGTTGTTCAATGGTTTGAGGAGGAACTTGGTACTGAATCAGAGTCTGGAAAAATGCGAAGTGAATTGTCCGGATTTGCAAATGTGTATGTTACAGGCGACCTAGTTGCCTTACAGAATGTTCTTGATGGTTTGAATTCTTCTCAGTTGTCTAGCACAGCGATTTCATTCATCGTTTCATTCGTCGTTCTACTGCTGCTGACCCGCAGGCCAGTACCTGCAATCGTTGTACTAACTCCAGTAGTACTAGCAACACTATGGGTGGTAGGTTCAATGGTGGTACTTTCACTTAAGTGGAATGTATTGACAGTCATGGTAACAGCCTTATCTCTTGGTATCGGAATAGATTATGTCATCCATATGTGGAGGAGATTTGAGTCTGAAAGAGAAAAGCGGGAGGATGTTTGGGAAGCCTTAGAAGAAACAATTTCAACGACTGGAGTAGCTCTTGTATTGTCTGCAGGCACTACTTCGTTAGGATTCCTAGTCTTGCTCTTTTCACCGATGCCAGTGGTGCAACAATTTGGCCTAGTTACTGCTTTGACAGTAACCTACTCTCTGATACTTTCAATAATCGTTCTACCAGTTCTACTACTAATGTCAGAAGTAAACTCAACTACTGGCGAATGAATCGATAATCGGGCCCATCTCTAGGTCCTGCTCTCTACTGATTAAGCAAAGTGCTAGCCACATTGTACAATATCTCAAAGCCTTCACTTTTCTATCTGCTCTTCGATTAATTTCTTCTAAATCGATTCCGGATTGCTTCGAAATAAATTTAGCTAAACGTTTCTCCATTCTTGCTCTTGGGTCAGAGTTAGAGGAACTTACAGTTTCGGTTTTCTTAACAACAGGAGGTTTTGGAATTTCCACTTCCCTTTCAACAGGTTTTGCAACTCCATTTACCACGGGGTCTGTGAGTCTGGATGGCCTTGGTTGCCATCCTAGTGGGGCTTTTATGCCTCTTATGTCACAATTCGGTGATAGCATGCCACCATCATCTTTTATCCATCCAGCAAAGATCAACGCTTTGATGGCATTATGAGCGGTTTCAGTATCCATCCAACCCATGTCAAATGATAGAATTCTTTCTACGTCGTCAGCGGTTTGAGATGCACCAGTTCTGAAGCAAATGGCTAGAACTCGTTTGACATCTTCAGTTTCAGCTGACATTAGTATCACTCAATTTTTGTAAATGTTCCATCCTCTTCAAGCTTCCATCTTCCAATACCCGAACCGGTGTAGAATGTACCTTCGGTTAGATATTCATAATCGCCACCCGGCGGTAATGATTCGTAACTTTGAACGGTTGTTTCTGATTTCACTTCTCTGCCAGGCAATGAATCAAGCGACAACTTAGCCATAGCATCTGCTACATTTGTCACGACAGGTGTAGGCTCTGGCTGTGTCTGCTTTGGAGGAGGACCTCTTTTTGGCTTGGTAGGAGTCTGAGTCTGGGACGAACTTCTGCTAGATTGTGGAGGCCCGCTTCTTGGTAAATCTTCTATTGAAGGCAACTTCTTTGACTCATTCAACTCATTGCCTGAACGTTTTCTTAGAATAACGAACAGAAGTAAAACCGCAAGAATCCCTCCACCTCCAAGGATGTAAATGAGCGAAGAAACCTCATCAGGTGCCGAATAGGACTTTGTGAATGTATTATCATCTTCATTCAATTCCCAAATACGCTGTTCCTCATCAACAACAACCAAAATTTCCCAGTCTCCATCAGGTACTGTGATAGCCACACGCTTTACCACGCCTTGTCCCGATGCGATTTGAGATTGGGAATACAATCCAACTAGAGTCTTTTCATCTCCAACAATAGTGTAAACCGATATATTGAATGATTCTTGTAGGCTCTCTCCTGAGTTTTTCACTGTAATTTCAGCACGTAATTCCTTTCCTGCTTCGATTTTTCCTTCCAGTTTGACATCTAGGAGTTCGATATTTGGCCCTACAGTGCTTAGGGGAGTAGAAATCCAAGGTTGATTATCTGCCAATTCAGTAGTGAATGAAAGGGGCCATCCTGAGTCGTCATATCCTGCCGCCCAACAGTCTAATTGGGCCTCTGGTGAAAGTAATGAAGGGTCACCTTGATCGGAGAAATCAAAGTTGAAGGAAAACAATGTCTTACCCTGGAACACGTTCGAAGGTTCCAATGAAATCGTAATTGGGTCCCAAGTTAACTCTGTAGATGAAACTCTGCATGTCAGATTTAGTAAACCGGTCCAAGATACGTCCTCGTCTATGTTAACACCTATCCCAACATCATCAAGGTGGTATCGAGATAGTTCATCTATA
>CAXPMI010000057.1:0-12627 GCA_964218365.1 Candidatus Poseidoniaceae archaeon | reverse complement strand
GTCCCAAGTTAACTCTGTAGATGAAACTCTGCATGTCAGATTTAGTAAACCGGTCCAAGATACGTCCTCGTCTATGTTAACACCTATCCCAACATCATCAAGGTGGTATCGAGATAGTTCATCTATACTTGAATCTAAGATAATCGGGGCTTGTCCATCCACGATGAATAATGGTAATTCTATTCCACCTATGGTTCTAGTTTCCCAAGGGTCCAAGAACGCAATTTGGAAATCCATGAGACCTCCTGTGGACGGCATTGAGATTGTTGTGTTTATTTTTCCTTCAAAAACTTCGATTGTTGAGGAACCAAACCAATTTTCTCCTTGTAGTAGCCCCCACCAACTCAATGACAATTCGCCCTCATATGGAAGACCTGAGAGGGAATGTGTCATCTCTCCAACGATTCTTATTTCATCACCTGTTTGCAAAATGGAATCGTTTGTAATATCCCCAATTACGTATCCGGTTTGATCGGATATCTGGTCGATTGAAAAATCAAAATCATCGGAGAATGTCCAAAGGTTCTCGAAATTGAAAGAACTGGTACCGTCTATATCTGTGAGCTTGATTTTTATCTCACCCTCTTCCAAAGTAGAAATGTCGACTTCCCAACTTGCATACAGGGTTACTGAAAATATCAATTCATTATTGATAAAACTGTGACTACATGTACTTCTATCAGAGTCAATGTAGGGTCCAAGTGAACTACAAATTGTGTCTGCGATATCATAACTCACTCCAAACTGGTTGCTATCACCAAGTATAATTTCTATCGACATGATGTCGGTTAGTGCGTTGGAATCTGTGATTGCAATTTCCCAAGAAATGTCTCTAGATACTTCCCAAAATTGATTGGAATTCACATTGTAGATTCTTTCAACTACAGATGTTCTGGCATCTCTTGTTTTCCACCAAACACTGTTGTTCAGCGTTTCAAATCCAGCAAGATCATCACCAATCAACCGCATGTAAACCAGTTGCTGGTCTTCGTTTGCATCATCTGATTGCGTTGCATTAAACCACCAAAAGCTCCCACGATTCTCTAATGTGAAGTTGATGTCTCTATACTCACTATTCTGGGGGATACCGTCCGGGAATGACCCATCTGAGCCATCATCCAAACCTTGGACCCAAATTTGCATATTCATATCTTCAACATTGAATCCAGAAACATCTCCAATTAACAGACTTAATTCTCTGTCCTGTTCGCTATCTAGGTAATCTTGATTGCTTGGTATCGAATTGATAATAACAGGATTTTCATTATCTAAAATTAGGCTTGAATTGTTAGAGTTAGCAGTAACTAAGAACGACTGGTCACTTCTAGCATCGATTGTAATGTTTACAACTCCTGAAACATCACTTGGTAGAGTCCACGCGATAATATCGCTTTGACCAATTGTTAGATTAGTCCAAGGAGTGGTTTGATTCACCCATCCTGAATTATTGTTGAGGATTGGGTCTTTAACTTCAATGTTGAAATTAATTCTTGCTTGCAAATCACCACTCGATAAGGTCATTCCTGTAGATGGGAATGTATGATTTATTCCCACATTGATTGGGATTCCACCTATTACAGTGTCTTCGTTTGAATAATCCCCTAATCCAGTAATACTGACTTCGAGAAGGTTGTCAATTTCGATTGGATTGGCATGTGCAAACTCGACTGTCTCTTCGCCTGAGCTGCCCACCTTCATACAGAGATAATCTGTTCCTGTTAGGTCGCCTAGGTCAAATGACCAATCAATCAGAGTTTCACCTAGCACGGAGGAATTTACCTCTCCATCGCTGCTAATCAGCATATTTTGTGAATCTGAAACTGAAAATGACGTGCCGTCATGGGCTAGCCTCACCCACTGCCCAATGATTGAACCGAATGTGTCACAAGATGCAATTTCGAGGTACATCAGTCCTGTACCAAGCACGTCATGACTTGTTTGAATGTGGACAGTTTCTGCTCTCGGATGGAGTAGATTGGGAAGAGATGAGACAAATGCAGCATGCTCTGACCTGATTTGTATGGAGTCTAAATCAGGCTCATCCCAATTATCTAAGTCAGTCACGGTGAACTTGATTCGATATTGAATGAAATCTGCGTTTTCTGAAATGTCTACATCTGAAATTCCTGCCGGGAATGTCGAATTCACAGTACCATCGCTGCCCTGCCATAATTTGGTAGAAATGGTAGTGGGATTAGAAGAAGTCCTGAATTGAAAACCTAGTTCTCCTCCAGGAGTATTTTGCCCTAGTAAATTGAATTGTACTGGCAATGCTTTTCCATTTTGGTTTGGACGCAAATCGATAACAGGTGAAGTTACCCAAGCAGAGTGTGCAGCAGATTTGTTTTGGAATTCAGAATCTTGTGAGAATAATTGATTCCAGGTATTATATGCGTATTGGGACATATCACCGCCAGCCCAAGTGATACTGCCATTGATTTCTTCGACAGTCAAGTCAAAGTGCCCAATGGATCCAATGTCGTTTCCTTTTGACCAAGTATCTTCAATTGGATTCCAATGAAAGACCTCTGTCTTTGGACCACCATTGTAGCCACCAACAAGTACTATCTCATCGTTCAATACTGTACCTGCCCATCCAAAACGGGCAACTGGGAGTTTACTCAGGTTACTCCATGTGTCTGTCGAGGGGTCATATCTCTCGACATAATCCAATGCTTGTCGATTCCATGTTGAAGTTCCTTGGAAACCACCCATGGCGTACAATTGGCCGTGGAAATTTACCAACTCAAATGATGCTCTTGGCTGATTCATATCCGCCATTCTGGACCATTGGTCGGTTTGAGGGTCGTAGCGGTAAGTCATGTTTGTGGCATCATTAGCATTCGGGTTTCTTACTCCACCTGCATAGTAGAGGTAACCACCTGCTTCAGCCATTGCTCCTAGCCCTCTTCCATTAGGTGAGGGCATTGATGTCCCGTTATACCACGTGCTGTTACTAAGGTTGTAGATTTGAACGATGCCGGATGGATATTGAGTAGGGTTAGAATTCCTGTGCCAATCTCCAACAACAATGATTAGGTCACCAACTATTCCTGCCTCGCAATACTGTTGTGGTTGTGGTAAATTATACTGAGAAGGACGCCATGATTTATTTGAATTCATCATTATTTCAATCAAGTCTGTCGGTTCTTCGTCATTGTTTTGTTGCGGGTCAGGGTCGTGCCTCCCTCCCATTAGCCAAACTTCATCACGAGATTCGATAGAAACAGAGCATGCACCAGTTCTTTCTAGAATTGGTCCTTGTGCCGGTGTGACCCAGGTAATGTGAGGTCTGTTGACTCTAACCTCTCCTGCTGAATCAGTGTATACTCCGTCCTCATTGAAACCGGTTTGATTGAATAATGAGTCTTCATGAATTGAATTTGACTCTTTGATTTGGGCAAGCTCAATTTGGGCATTTGATGTAATTTGAACCAAAAACAAGAGGATAATACTGAATGCAACCCACCCTCTGCGCATATCCCCACGTTCATCATTTAGGGTTTGATTATTTTGGAGCCTAGATTTAGCAAAAAATGGGAGGGTTCATTTCCCTCGGTGTTATGCGCCGAAATAACATGTCTCGGGAATACATTGCACGTGACCCTCGAACAGGGCGCCCAATCAATGTAGGTAGCAATCGCAGGCAACATAGAAAACGCGAGGTAAGAGAGGGCCCTTGGATGGCTATTCCGCCACAGGCAGTTATTCCATTAGCTACAGGTGAACTAGAAGAATACAAAGTAGGATGGAAAGAAAAAGACCACTTTATGGGCCGACTTGACGGAATCAAAGCACTTTCCAATCTCGCAGGTGCAATGGCTATCGAAGGGCACAAAATCCTTCTAGATTGTTTGATGGACGATGATCCAAAAATAAGAGCCGCCGGCCTCTTTGCTCTACCATCAGTTGCCGAATCAAAACCAAACGAGTTGTTTGACCATCTCTCTGTTTTGTTGGACGATAAAGACGCTTCTGTAAGGCGTGCTGCAAGTGAATGTTTGAAAATTGTCGCACCAACGTTTCCTTCTGCTACAGATAGCACACTTGCTTTTGAGTTACGCCATCACGTTAGGCAGCGAAGAGATGCAGCATTTGCTGGCTTAGGTGAATTATGTGTTACTTGGCCTGAGGTTGCCTGTGATCACATTGATGAACTTCTCCAAGAGGATTCTCTTGACCTCAGGAGAAAGGCATCAGGGCTACTCCGGAGAGTTCTCTCCAAAGGTGGTGCAGCAGCCTGGGATTTGATTGGTTGGGCGCTTGAAGACGAAGACGTTGAAACTAGAAGAAATGCAGCAAAATGCCTTGTTCCTTTGGCACACAAGGAGCAAAGAATTGCAACAATTTTAGCAGAAAGAGCAATTTTGGATTCTGATTCTAAGGTGATGGTTTCGGCAATTAAATGCGTAGAAGTACTTGACACAGACCATGGTCGTGCCAAAGACCTCGTCCTTGCAGGCTGCACACACAAGAATCCAAGCGTTCGCATGGCTTGTGTAAAGATCTTACCAAGACTCATGGGCGACGAAATTTTGCGAAACCACTGCAATGCTCTTCTGCGTGAAGAGAAGGATGAGAAGATTCGTAAGGAACTACAGGAGATGGCATTTGATGCTCAAATCGAAGGGACTGAAGCCCAGAAGAACTCCTTCTTGGCTCCTGCACCGAAAGTGCCGAAAATCGATGTTGAAATTGCTGAATCCCAAGGTAAAACCGTTGGGCTGGAGGAACTTCCGCCTCCCGACAAGGATACAAGGTCGCCTCGACATGGTTAAGAGGGGGTTGCCGGTCGGCGAAACGCTCAAGGAGTACTACTCATGTCTGAGGAAGCATTCAACGATAAAGAGAAACAGTTCAACGACCTATGGGACGGAGTCACACCAAACGGTGTAAACCGCACAAAGGCTCTGAAGTTCCGTCAGTATATTCTAGAGCATGTTCGCCAGATGAAGAAGCCGCTCACCAGAGACAATGCCCACAAGTACTGGATGGGTATTCTCAAGGCTGAGGCTAAGGACAGCGAAAACTTCTGATCGTGACACGGGGGTCACTCCCCGTCCCGGTGGCCCAATTTGGGAAGGGACGGACTGAGGTGACAAAATGTTCACAAACACTCCATTTTCGGTATGGGAATTGAATGACGATTTATTAGCAGGTCTAGAAAGTATTGGATGGGAATTTGCAACCCAAGTCCAAAAAGAGACAATTCCTATTGCGCTAACTGGAAAGGATGTTATCGGTCAAGCAAGAACAGGTTCAGGTAAAACCGCAGCATTTGGATTACCAACTATGAATGCGTGCCAGCCAACTGGTGAATTACAAGCACTAATTCTTGCACCGACTAGAGAATTGGCAAACCAAGTTGCTGAGGAGTTTTCAAACATCCAAGGTGATTCTGGACTAAACATCCAAACTGTATACGGTGGAACAGATTTGGAAAAACAGGCAAGAAATTTGCAGGCAGGAGTCGACATTATCGTAGGTACACCTGGAAGAGTAATGGATATGACTGAGAGAGGTCATATCGACTTGCAGAAGCCAACATTCTTTGTCCTTGATGAGGCTGACAGAATGCTCGATATGGGATTCTTCCCAGACATTATGTGGGTAGTTGAAAGGATGACAAATAGGGAGCAAACACTTCTGTTCTCTGCTACATTCCCGCAAGAAATCATTGATGCAGCTAATGAGTTCATGAATGAACCAGATTTTGTACTTACCAACACAGAGAAACTGGATATCCCACCAATCGACCAATACAGTGTTAGAATTGGCCGTGCAAACAAGTTGTGGGTTGTTGGTAGACTACTGTCTCGAATGAGTGAAGAAGATCAAACAATCATTTTCACCAACACCAAGAGAATGGTTGACTTATTAGTTCAGAGATTGAAGAAACATAGATTCGATGTTGAAGGAATCCATGGTGACCTTTCCCAGAATCAAAGAGACAAAATCATTTCAAATTTCAAGGAAGGTAAATCACGCGTTGTTATTGCAACCGACGTTGCAGCACGTGGTATCGATGTAGATGGAATTACACTTGTTATCAATTATGATGTCCCAGATGATGTGGACAACTATGTCCACAGAATAGGAAGAACCGGAAGAATCGGTAGGAAAGGAGAAGCTTGGGTATTAGTTGGAAGAGATGATATCCCACAAATCAACAAGATTAGTGCAACTCACTCCCTCAACATCATTGAAACAGAGGCTCCAGAACTTCCTGAAGGGGTTGAAAGGGACCCGGTTAAAAAGCAGGAAGATAATGCAGAAGCAGCAGATGTCTTTGGAATGGTACCAATCAGACTGAATACGACTTCACTTTCGAAGTACGCAATTTCTTCAGAGATCATTTCATCATTGAAGTGTACTGAACTTGCAATCGGCGACATCATAATCAAAGATGACCACACAATAGTAGAAGTTCACAACAAACATGCATCTCTTGCAATTAGGTCACTAACAGCTAATGGCCATGAAGCAACAATTGTTGAAGGGTGATTATTCCTCTTCATCCTTGTTTGGATTTTCTATTGCGATTAGATTAGTTGCTATACCTAGGAATCCAAGTGTTGCTAGAGACCAAGATGATTGGATTTCTTGTGACCAAGCATCTCTTGCTTCACCACACTCTCCAGTTACGCTTGAGTAGAATTCACACATATCTACTGTCTCTTTTGCTGCCATTGCAGCATCATCTAACAGCACGTTGGTGAATGAACCAATTATCAGTAGAATAGCTACCACCATGATTGACTTGTTCAACGTTGACCAGTTCTTTCTGTAGATAAATTTCCATTTGTCCTTGCCCGCTTCGTTTTCTTTGCGGATTAGATCTCCTGCGTTTACCCACCTAAACCATACCAACCACATTATGACCAACACGATTAGGAATCCCCACTGATATACGAATGCGTGGAAATCATGCATTGGTTGTTCACAACCTAGCATGTTTGGATTATCAGCACATCCAGAAATCGCAAGTGGATATAGAACTAGTAATCTTACAATATTGAGGATGTAAACAACACCACACGCTACTAGTGCACTCTTAATTCTGAGTCTTTGTGGTACCCCTGTAGTCATCATAATTAGTACTGAAATGAATATCATTTCATGGACACCTGCGCACTCGTCTGAAACGTAAAGTCTGATTTGGTCTGCCCAGAAATCTGGATGCTTTAGAGTAACAAGAGTAGTCCAACCGTTGTATTCTGAAAGTGTTGCAGAACCAGGGCCGTAAATTAGTTCAGTTAGGTGATACCAAATCCAAGCCTCTGACTCCTGAATTAAGCCAAGGGTATTCGTTGGTTGGGTTATGAACCAATAAAACGCTTCAACCAATAGTAGCGCAGCAGGAATTCGAAGGTAGGTTTTTCCAAGGTCTGCAACTTCTGCCCAAGAGAGGTCATCGACCTCTTCTCGAAGCGGCTTGCTCTCCCCGGCCATGTCCATGAAAGAATCACCTCATTGATGAATTATCACATAGGAGAGAGTTGAAGGAGGCTATCCCTTCGGGTTGAATGTGGAGCCGACCCATAAGTTGGATGTTCTGGGTCATTATTGTCCTGTTCCAGTTTCACAAGCGAGAAAGGCACTATCAAAACTTGATGGAGGTAATGTATTGCTGGTGATTGCAGATGACCCCGAAACAATGCATGATATGCCAATGCTCGTTGAAAGACTCGGACACAATCTTGTAGATGTAAAAGAGTCAGCAGGAGAGTTTCAATTCATAATCGAGGTGTGCGAATGAGTGTCGATGAAGTTCCAAGTGAAGCAAGACTTCCAACTATGCATGGGGAATTCAATATTCGTGTTTTCCATGAGAAAGATACAGGTCTAGACCATGTTGCTCTTACTATGGGTGATATGAAGGGGCCAGACCCTGTTCTGATGCGTGTACATTCTGAATGCCTAACAGGGGATGCTTTCGGCTCGCTTAGGTGTGATTGTGGACCACAATTAGATGCTGCAATGAAGGCTATTGCTGAGAAAGGGTGGGGAGTTATTGTTTACCTTCGTCAAGAAGGAAGAGGTATCGGCCTTCACGCCAAGATTCAAGCATATCATTTACAAGACCAGGGTGCTGATACCTTAGACGCAAATTTGATGCTAGGATTGCCGGCTGATGCACGCAATTATAGAATCGCAAGCACGATGTTAGATGCATTAGGAGTTGAGGATGTTTGTCTACTTTCCAATAACCCAGACAAAGCTGAACAATTAGAACAATACGGAATTAACGTTGTAGAAAGAATGCCGCTGATTGTTGGTGTTGTAAATGAAAATAGAGATTATTTGCAAACGAAAGCGGATAGAATGGGTCACAAAATCGATTTGGATGGTGAGTGAATGGTAAGAATAGATGCAAGATATGATGGCGATTTACGCTGCACTGCAACCCATGCACCATCTGGAAATCAATTGATCACAGATGCACCTGTGGATAACAAAGGCAAGGGTGAATCTTTCTCTCCAACCGATTTATTGGCAACTTCAATGTTAACCTGCATAATGACAATCGTTGCTATTCGAGCTGAATCAAAGTCAATAGACGTTTCAGGAATGTCTGGAAGCGTAGATAAAACGATGGCAGCCAATCCTCGTAGAGTTGCAAAACTCGAGGTTGTTATTAACCTGCCAATTGACCTTGGACATGAAGACAGGGCATGGCTAATAACAGAAGGTTGCAATTGCCCCGTCTGCGTATCTGTCAGTGAATCAATGGAAGTTGATGTCACATTCCAATGAGGTGATTCGATACCTAGTGATGCAGATCATTGGAATTCAGCATACAGTAATGCTGACACTGAGAAATTGGGTTGGTACCAAAAAGAGCATGCAGTTACCAATGAATTGCTATCATTGTGTAAAGGCAAGAGAATTATTGATGTGGGTGCAGGGGCCACAACCTTAGTGAAGTCACTAATCGATAGAGAATACGAAGTTACTGTTTTAGATATTTCATCAAAGGCTTTGGAAATACTATCTTCTCGCCACGGTGATCATGTTGCATACAAGTTAGGGGATTTGTCATCAAAATTGAAATTAGATGAGTACGACATTTGGCATGACCGAGCAGTACTACATTTCTTGGTTGAGGAAGAAGAGTACATATCTTACGTTTCAAACCTTGAGTCTTGTATTCCTATCGGCGGATTTGCAGTAATTGAAACATTTTCACTCGATGGAGCAGAGATGTGTTGTGGACTCAACCTGCGACGATATAGCGAGGATATGTTGGTTGAACTATTGGGCAGAGATTGGCAATTACTCAGGTCGATAAACCACGTTTACACAAACCCCAACGGCGGAGAGCGGCCATACATTTCGGCGGTTTTTCAGCGTAAGTGATTAACTACTTACATAGGGGGCTTCATGCCCCTTGGTCGGAGAATTACCCATTTCATTTGCTTCATCAAGTTCCAATAGAATTTCAATCCGGTTTTGATAGAGCGGAATGGGTGTCTCACAATGTTGAACGGATTTCCTACGCCTTTCAACGGATACATGATTTGGTCGACCATATTTGGCTCAATGTGTTCATCGACACCATAGACAGTAGGGCGCTTATCCTTGGGCATGTAATAGGTTCCGAAAACTTGGTCCCAAAGTGGAATAGCTGCCCCGTAATTTGTCCAAATGGCCTCTTCCTCATTGCTGTGGTGCCAATGATGCATCTCAGGAGTTCCAAGGAAAGGATGTAACCATCTGAATCTGAATCTGACATTTGCATGAAGTAACAATCCTAGAACAATTTGGAAGATCGCAAACACTCCAGTAATCTGTGGACTAAATCCTGCTGCAATCAAGAATGCAAAAGCAGGTGCAATCAAAGTTCCATCAAACGGGTGCGCTCTAAATCCACTAACCCAATCTAGATGTTCTGTGGAGTGGTGTATTGCATGGAATTTCCAAAGTACTGGAATTTCATGATAGAACCTATGGGTCCAGTAGCTTACGAAATCAAAAAGTAAGAAGCCAACAATTGGTAACCATTCGCTTGGGATTTGTGCAACCACAGGTCGCATCAGTAGACCAGGGATCCATGCGAAAGATATCACTGCAACAATCACTGCCGCAATCAAACCGACCAAATTTAGCAGTGGAGAGGACATTGCATAACTCATGTCTAGTTTGTACAGTGGACGCCTTACTTTCTGTCCTCTATGTCTCGGGAATAATTTCTCAACAGGTACAACAAGAATGAACAGGACCAACATCGCAACAAGTCCTTCTGTAGAGTAGTATACGCCTGCTCCTACAATCAGAAGTGATAGTAGCCGAATGACAGCAACTCCCACCCAGCCCCTTTCTTTTGCTTCTTCAGTTGCAGGGTGTGAATATTCCACCCTTTCTGCAGGAATTGGTTCGAACGATACAACCTCTTCCATTGTTGAAGAATTTCAGATATTGTATATCAAATTCAACCCTAAATGTTCATGCACACCTTTGAGAACTAAGACCCTGTGGCATGGGTATGGCCAAGATTCTGATGATTACTGCAACCTCCGATAACAATCGCACACTCGCTGATAAATTTGCAGACGCAGCTCGAGAAATTGGACACGAAGCAGATGTAATTGATTTGGTAGAATTAGACATGCCAATGTTCTCTGTCGCACGCTCTAAGGAATTGGATGTAGTTCCAGGAATGGCTGAACTCAAAGAGGCCATGTCAAGTGCAGATTCTTGGATGGTAATCGCTCCTGAGTACAACGGTTCGATGCCACCAACCCTCAACAATGCTGTTGCGTGGTTAAGTACAGAATGGCAAGACTTTCGCGCCTTGTTCAACCGAAGAAAGGTCGGCCTTGCAACCCACAGCGGAGGTGGCGGTGCTCACGTGATTATGGCAATGCGTCAGATGTTTTCCTACCTAGGTTGCATCGTTCTAGGAAGGAACTGTATCTCCAACAAGAATAAGGAAGCAAATCCAGAGACTATCGAGGACATGCTGAATCAATTAGCAAACTGATGCAGGCATAATGCATAATATCTGAAGGCCCTTACAGCCTTTTATGGAGATTAATGAGTGCTTCATCACAACTGCTGGTGAAGATTGGGTTAGAATCGAAAACTGCAACGTTCACATGAACGTAAAGCGCCGCCTGCAGCGGACCGTGATTCGTGGAAACGAAGGCGATGACCTTCTAGATGAAGGAGCCGAATCTGCAGTATACACTATCACTGGCAAAATGGACATGGAGAAGTACAAGGAAATTCTGAAGATATTCAGAACAGACCAACCATTCTTCCACGATCCGTTTGAAGACAGGCAAATGAAGGCACTATTCGCTAGCATAGATTATGATAGTGCAACTGGAGATTACGAATTTGTTCTGATGGAAGACGCAGAGCAAGACGAAATCATGTCTTGAGAATAGGCTAATTGGCATGATGGGTTTCTGATATCTTTACAAATTACTCAGTAGGAATAAAAATGTCGAAAAATCATTCACGAAAGGCGGTTCTATTAATCTTTTTTTTATTGATTTCAACATTTAATATTGGAAATACAAACGCATCATCTTCAATAGTAGTGGATGCAAGCGGACAAACAAATGGGACTATAATTGACATTTACGGTGTTAAGGGTAGCAAATTTTTGTTTGTGAATAGTTCCTCTGTCATTTTATTTGATGTAAAAAATGAAACTGTCTTGGATTCTGAACCTTGCACTGGTTTTGTGCGAGTTAATTCAGACTCTTCGATAGTGATGTGTCAAGAGTCGATTTATGAAATTGGAGAATCTGGTTTCAGTGTATTACATAATGGGCCCATAAATCGATTGGCAACTCCGAGTTCTAACTTAACAGCTGTTTTATCAGGTAATGGATATCAAAATTCTCCAAATTGTTTGAGAGGTTCTGGTGGTTCACTTGAAATTTTTAATGGAACAAACAAAATTAGCGAGGTCTCTCTAAATTCGCCTACTAACTCAGGTGATGCACGTACTTACTTGTTGTTCGCAGTACCACACGAAGATAAACCTGAAGTAACAATATTTTTCACATGGAGACAGGTTTTCAGTGGAGGTTGTGAGGATGCATATGGTAGATACGTAACAGTGAACTATTCCACAACGAATTCACTTTCTTTGGGTAATTCTGGTACGGGAACGAGTTACGCTAAAACGCTTGTAGATGTAAATCATGGAGGAGTTTTGATTTCTAATGCTGGCACTTCAAGAGCAGTTCCAATTTCAAAAAACGGAGTAATTCCAATTCCGGATAATCAATGGAATGGCCAGTATAGTCGTCCAATTTGCTCAATAACTTCTAAGGAAATAGGTGTTAGTGGAGATTTCATATCAATAAACGGAACAGATGTTCCTGTGCAAAATGCTCCAACTTTGCTCGCTTGTAATTCAAATGAGAATGCGACTTACATCACTTCGAATGGCTGGGAAACGGTTTGGAAAGATACAGACGGTGATTCAGTTGGTGATATTTCAGACGCATTTCCGAATAGATCTAGCCAATGGTCTGATTTCGATGGAGACGGCTATGGAGATAATCCAGGAGGAGTAAATCCAGATAGTTGTCCCTCTGTTTCAGGTAAATCATACATTGACATGTTTGGTTGCTTAGACATAGACGGAGATGGTGTTTCCAACTC
>CAXPMI010000056.1:0-10866 GCA_964218365.1 Candidatus Poseidoniaceae archaeon | reverse complement strand
TTTACGGCAAAAAAGCACTCGATGCAATCTGGTGGCTTCTGGATAGAGAAGTACTCATTGGTGCTGTACTTATCATCACAATAGGCCTTACGTGGGTCGGAATTCGCTGGTGGAACGGATTGTCCGTGAACCCCAACATTCATGAATAACCAATCCTGCGGAGGGGTGTCTGCTTGTGTGGTGTAGTGGTCCATCATTTCGGGTTTTCATTCCGGCGACCCGGGTTCAAATCCCGGCACGAGCACTTTTCTTCAATCGTTATACAGAAAATTAGTAGTTTCTGACTAGTTTTCAAATTTGGACCATTCGTCGTTACTACCAACAGGCCGATACCAGTTTTCTTCACCTTGTTTGAACCATTCATAGCCTGATTCATCAGTAGATGTTGCAGCAGTTTTTTTTGTCGGTTCAGTGATTGATTCATTAATTGGAGGTAGATCTTTACCTTCATTTTCGACAAGATTTGTTTGATCGTAACCGATTTCTGTTTCATCATAGGTTGCATTCTCGAACTTATCATCTAGTTCTGCACGTAGCCTTTCAAGTCTAATTCCTTGGTGCGGACCTAACATTCTGAGCATTAATGAGTATTCCCAACGTAATGCGACCTGTTCTAATTCATCTCTTGATGTAGCTTCTTTGAGTAATTCCTCATATCTTGCACAACGTCCATTTCTTGTGATAAAACCAAAACCAATCCAAGCAAAAAGAGGTATTCCGCCAAATATCCCGATTAAATCCCATGCTCCCAGTCCAACTGCAGTTCCTGGAATTACGATTTCAAAACTATCTACAGGTTGTTCGCTAGCTGAAAGAGAATCAGTTCCAAGTCTCTCCTCATCAGCATCAGTCCAACCATCACCGTCATCATCCGAATCCGCATTATTGCCAACACCATCACCATCGGTATCAACGCATTCTTGGCTATTGGAGGGGAATGCATCGTCCTCATCTAAACAACCATCAGCGTCTAAATCACCAGGACTTGCTAGTTTGGGTAGTATGTCGATTGAATCGTTGTATCCGTCGTTATCAAAGTCATTTAGGAACGGGTCGGCATTGGTTCCGGATTGATTGTCACCGAGTCCATCTTCATCCAAGTCAACCCATTGAGTAGGATTGTCGGGGAATCGGTCGTAGTTTCGCCCTTGATCATTGTCGCCACGACCATCACCATCTCGGTCAAACCATTGTGTTGCATCTGTGATGAATACATCTGGATTATTTCCTAATGGATTATCACCGTATCCATCACCATCAATATCGCTCCATTGGGTTGGGTCATCAGGGAATTTATCTGCACCCATTCCCATTGGATTGTCACCCATCCCATCTCCATCCCTATCTTCTGTTTGCGTTGGGTCGAATGGGAACATGTCGGCATTGTCGCCTAAACCATCGGCATCAGAATCCATCCATTCTAATGAGTCATTTGGGAATGCATCACCTTGATTTCCAAGAACATTATCTCCATATCCATCGCCGTCAAAATCAATCCATTGTGTGCTGTCTGTTGGGAATACATCAGGTTCAATTCCAGATTGGTTATCACCATAACCATCACCATCACGATCCAACCATTGTGTAGGATTATTTGGTAATGCATCACCATCATCTGACCAACCATCACCATCTGAATCTAAGCAACCAAATCTGTCATTAGAACTATTACCGTATATTGAGGGACAGGAATCACCTTCAAACCCATTTAGTTCATTGCCATAACCGTCATTGTCATCATCTAACCATTGACTTGAGTCGAATGGAAATCTATCATCGATATCAGCCCAACCATCAAAATCTTGATCTGGACAACCCAACGTGTAGTTGTAATTTGAAGTTCCGTACACATAAGGACAAGAATCGCCCCTTATTCCAGTTATTGAATCACCATACCCATCAAGATCTGAATCATTCCATTGTGTTTGATCATTTGGGAAAAAATCTCTTACATCGGACCAGCCATCTTTATCAGTGTCAATACAACCATACCTGTCAACAAATGAGTTGCCAAATTCTGTCTGACAAGCATCTGGTAAATTTCCATGAATATTATCTCCGTAACCGTCACCATCGGTATCAGTTGATTGAGTTGAATCGTTTTGAAACTCATCTATTTTGTCATTGACAAAATCCCCGTCAGTATCATTCCAACCCAAAAAAACACTCCCTCCTTGAGAAATTAAATACCTGTAATCATCAAGACAATCTACACTTCCTGATGATGCAAAAACATACTCATCGTTAAGATATGTTCCCAAGGTTGAAGATAGAATACTACATTTTTTATTTTTTTCCGCATCAAAATAGTGATTATATTGCCCATCCAAGAATTGAGTTGGAGAGTCTCCAAATCTCAAGCAAGTGCCCTTGTATACTGTTTGTGAAGTAGATGAGCCGTAAATAAAATAAGAATCTGAAGGCAATATGATAATGTCATTGTTCCAATTCCAGTAAGAAGCTTGAGTTAGACAGGGGCCATTATAGTACGATTCTTGCATAGTAGGAACATCAATGTAAGTCGTAGTTATTTGTAACTTAGCAATAGTAGTCGCATTGTGTAAAGAAAAAGCCACAAAAGTACAGAAACTTCCAATCTGAGTGTTGTTATAATTTACAAGAATTGAAAATGAAACTATTACTCCCGTGAAACAGCCACTTGAGGTACTATTTTGTAGACTAGTAATTTCCATGATTGTATTATTCTCTACGTCCATGTCTGGTACATTCCATCCAGTATGCTTTAAGTTTAATTTTCGTTCTTTTATTTCATAAATCTCGAAACCACAGATTACATGGGAACGGTCTGATTGTAAAACAAAAGGGTTAGAGATCTTATTCATTATCCAGCCATATGAATTGGTCAAGAAATCTGTACAATTAGCTGAATCCAAAATTGATTTATTGGTTATATCAATCAAAAATATTTCAAAATTCGAATAACCAATTATGGTACTATTGTCGACTAATTTGAAGTAATTTCCCGGAAATTCTCCCAACTTGTTTGCTATTACTGATAGTGAATTGTTATTGGAGAACATCGCAGCATCATCATCTGTTTCAAGATTAGTTTCATAATTTCCTTCGGAAATGACAGTTGCGAAAATATTGATAAACAGTAAGAAAGCGATTACAGAACCACGATAAATTGGTGACATTGTATGTTCCACACATTTATCACATTTAGTGATATTCAATCTAGTAAAAATGCTTCATAAACAAGAATAAAATGATTCAATTACTCACTGTAATGATAGCTTTTTAGAATAATACCACGGTATTTGCAGATAGTATCCCGGCACGAGCACTTTTACTGATAAACATCGACGCAGTCAATTGATTTACTATTCAATTTGGAATTAGTTTTCGGTCCATTTTGTTATGTGTTTGGTTCGCTATGCACCGCAGTAAACCGAAATTAATGGTTGGCCAGGGTACGAGCATATTATTACGAGTCAGTACGAGCACCATTCGATAGAAGTGAGGTTGTATTATGACATTTAACTCCGAATACGAACCATTTTTCGAGCCCCCTGGCTGGATTATTGGTCCTGTTTGGGCTGTTCTGTATACTACTCTAGCAATCAGTTTTTACATGACATTAGCTAATCGCAATGACATAAATTACAGGAATATAGCAATAGCATTGTTCGCAATACAGATGGTTGCAAATCTAATGTGGCCTAGCGTTTTCAACGATGCCAAATATATTCAATCCACGATTCTTTGTGTGATAATGGCTGTTTTTACCATTGGTTATGCATACTTGATTTACGAAGGGAACAGAATCGGCTCAATTCTAGTTTGGCCGTATATTGTATGGGTAAGTTTTGCTGGAATAATCAACGTAGCATACTACCTGCATGCTGATTAGCGCAAGAACTTCTGAGTTTCATCAAAACCGCCGATGAACATAGGGTTTTCACCTCTATTATCGATTACAACCGGCACTGTTCGATGTCCTGTTTCCGCTACAACCTCGTATCTGGCATCTGGTTCATGGTCGAAATTGAACTCTTCATAAGTAAGTCCTTTCGAGTCCAATAAGCGCTTTACTGCGACGCAATACGGACAGAAGGTAGTAGAATACACAATGAAGTCTGCCTCAGAGGCTTGAGCGTCTTTCACAACTCGACTCATAATTCAAGGACTTGGGATGTCCTTTTTGAATCTCTGTACAATTAGTCTGATAGGATTAATCCTTCATTATCTATATTCCATTCCAAAATTTCCCAAGGAATTTGTTTCTTAGTAGCTTCTGGGTCCTTTGAAATTATACCTACAAAGCCACCGGCTGCTGCTCCCATACCCTTCCAAGCCAGGACTTCTGGCATGTCCCTCAGAATCAGATAAGGTTCGTTCAGAACAGGGTCGAGTTTGCCAACTGCTTCTGTGTATGCGTTCATTGCAGCGCACACATTGAATCGGTCGTCTCTTTGAACCGCTGCAGCCATGTCTCTACCACTTTGACGGATGTCCATCAAATGTGGAAGTACGTCCTCGTACCTAGCCCAAACGCCACTATGTAGTTCACCAGAGGTGTGGCGAATTCCCGTATCTGCAAGGATCAGATGCTTCTCTATCCATCTATTGAATGATGTTGGAGGTACAAGATGAACCCGCTCAACTTCTTTTCCTATGAATTTCAGATGTTGAATCCCGCCGTATCGTGCCGCCCATTGGTCTTGGCGTCCGCCATGATTGCCCAGTAATTTCTCAAATTGATATGCCAATTCTTCTGAGTTTTCTGTTCCCTTGATTGCTGCCATTAGAGCCACATTGATTGCGCCAGTAGTACCCAAACCACTACCTATTGGAACATCACAGGTGTATGCAACACTGAGTTTTCCACTTTCATCGACATTCAAATTTGCATGGGCATAATGATTTATTGCGATGTTCACAACATCCCCTCCTACCTGCTCACAAAAAGGCGGAGCATCTGACCATCCCCCCGCTAGGTCTATCCTTACTGGAGCTTTTGCTGTCGGCATACCAATCCTAGTCAGTTCAGACTTATTGCATCTTTTGTGCAAGAATAATTGAATCTGATATGAAGAATTTTCCAATTGAAAATTTAAATCTGCAATTGGGTTTTACTTTATAGATTTTTGAGCCAATCCTTCAAATCATCATGATACTCGATAGGTATCATGTGCCCCTTATTGTGCTGAATTCGGTGTACATCCCATCCTGCTTCTTCGAACAATTCTGGTATTTCCAAACCTGCTTCTAGAGAAACGCGATGGTCGGATTCCCCATGCATCCAGAACAAATTATTCTGCTCAATCTCAGTCAAACGAGACTTCAATTCTAGAGGCCTAACAACTCTAGTTCCAATCGCAATGATACCTTTGATTTTTAGATCGAATTGGAGGAGTTCCTGGGCCATTGCTCCGCCTTGGCTAAATCCTCCTAGAACTAGTTCATCATCTGGCAGTTGATTGACTAATTTTAGAAGCGATGAATCAACATCGGAGAGTTCCTTTGCAGTTAGAATTCTGCGTCCAGGATTGTCTCCCCCCTCATATCGCCACCAGGTATGACCTCGGTTGGGATGTGAAAATTCTGCTTGTGGCACCAACAGCTTCCAACCCTCTGGTAGCACCTTTTCGGCAAATGGCCTCATCATCTCTGAAGTACCTGTCATGCCGTGCATCATTACCAGAGTTGGCAAGATAACACCTCACAGTTCCCAGTAGTTCTCTATTCCACCGGCTATCATGAAATGGATAGTACTCTCTCCGCCTGTAAGTGTAACTTCCAATGTGTATTCATCGCTACGACTAGGGATTGTTGCTAATTCTTGTGATTGGGTACCGGCAGTGTAAGTTCGGGTTAGAATGCTGTTACCTGTGTGATCTCTAACAGATAGAGTTCCGGTGCCACCCTGAGGAAGAGATGCGTCAATGAAAAAGACGTAGTAATCAAAGTCAATTCCTGATGGATGGCCGGTATCGATGAACGTATCAGTGGCTTCACCATCAATCGGACCTTCAAATAGCCTATCTTTCAGGTCGGTTGCTCTAATGAACCACACATCCCCCGTGTAATCACTACCTGTGCTGGTAAGTGACATTCTGAATAGCAAATTCCCTTCTTGGTCTTTCCACTCAAAGAAATCAAGGAACCCATGGCTACCGTCGAACCTATACTCCATGGTATGGCCGTAACTACTTGTTGCTTCTACTACAGGCATACCTCTGTATGAACTAGTTGTTTCAGCTAACCAATATTCACCAAGTAGCGTAAATCTCCATTCTTCTCCTTCTTCCCATGGGAAGTTGAATACCTGCTGAGGCTCTCCATTCTCGTATACTGATAGAGAATCTATTGTTACTCTTCCTAGGAATGGATTGTGATTGACAACTGCGTGTCTTTGAGCCTCACGCTCGGAACTGATTCCAAGCATGTACAAACCCTCATCTTCTTGTATCTCGGTGACAACCAATCTTGCCGTATCTTCACCAAACTGTGCGGTTTCGAAGGTGTACAACCACCAATCTCCCACTTCCCAGCCTGGTTTTTCAACCTCATCCACTGAGAACTCTCCGGAGTCCGAACCCGTGTTGATGCATCCACTGAGTGAAAGCATAAACAACAGTAGGGCTGCAAGGGTTGCTCGCATGTTTTGCCCTACTGTTGAATTGTTTTTGATTGTGCGGGTTTTCTGCTCAGAACAGTAAACCGCCATCCAATCCGCTTGCGATTACAACCGCAACGATGCTCATCAACTTGATTAGAATGTTTAGAGCTGGACCGCTTGTATCCTTGAATGGGTCACCGATTGTGTCACCGATAACAGCAGCATCGTGAGCGTCATCGCCCTTCTTTGCGCCTTCAATGTGACCTTGCTCGATAGCCTTCTTTGCGTTGTCCCATGCACCACCAGCGTTTGCCATGAATAGTGCAAGTAGAACACCTGTGACTAGAGCACCAGCAAGCATTCCACCGAGCGCTGAGGCTCCCAATAGGTATCCCACTGCTACTGGAGCAAATACTGCTACAAGACCAGGCAAGACCATTTCTTTCAACGCAGCCTTGGTTGAAATGTCAACACATGTTGCGGAGTCTGGCTTGACTCCTTCCTTACCTTCGAGAAGACCGTCAATCTCTCTGAACTGCCTGCGGATTTCAACTACCATTTCTCCAGCTGCCTTTCCAACGCTTGTCATTGTCATTGCTGCTACTACGAATGGTAATGCACCACCAATTAGTAGTCCCATGACAACCTCAGGTTCGCCAAGACTTAGCGTGAAGTCGTCGTAGGTTACTGCCGTGCTGTATGCTGCGAATAGTGCTAGAGAAGTCAGGGCAGCGGAACCGATTGCGAATCCTTTACCGACTGCTGCGGTTGTATTACCGATTGAATCTAAGGCATCTGTTATTTCGCGTACATCAGAACCAAGTTCTCCCATTTCTGCAATTCCACCTGCGTTGTCAGCAACTGGTCCATATGCATCAACGGTCATTGTAACTCCGACAGTACCTAGCATACCCATTGCAGCGATTGCTATGTTGTATAGTCCTAATTCATCTCCTCCGATCTTGAAGGCACCGAAGATACCTGCAGCGATTAGTAGGATTGGAATCATTGTAGACTTCATTCCGACAGACAAACCTGCAATTGCGTTTGTTGCTGGACCTGTTTTGGACATTTCTCCAATGTGAGGAATAGCTGATGTTGGGATACCCATAACAGGTTCAATTCCTGTGTAGTATTCAGTAACTAGACCGATTAAAATCCCAACTATGCTTCCTAGGATTACAGCCTGCATAACGTCTGACTCGACATTCAAGTCGAACATGTCGATTGCAAGGTAACCGCCAGCCCAGAATAGAATTGCTGCGATGAATGTAGTGTTTCTTAGAGCAGCTGCTGGGTCCTTCATTCCCTTCATGAAGGTCATTGAGAAGACTCCAACCAGAGAAGCAACATATCCAACTAGACCCAATAGAATTGGAAGTAGGATGTAATCTTCAGCAGAACCGGTTCCGGTGAAATCATCGCCATTAGCGATAATCATTGCAGCGATGATAGAACCGACGAAAGACTCGAAGATATCTGCACCCATTCCTGCTACGTCACCAACGTTGTCACCAACGTTGTCAGCGATAACACCAGGGTTTCTCGGGTCGTCTTCAGGAATTCCTGCTTCAACCTTACCTACGAGGTCTGCACCAACGTCAGCAGCCTTGGTGTAAATACCGCCACCGACTCTAGCGAATAGAGCGATTGAAGATGCACCCATACCGAAACCTGCTGCAGACTCGATGTGAGATGTATCTCCAGAGCTTAGCCAGTATGCAATAAGAGAGATACCCAGTAGACCGAGTCCACCAACTGACAATCCCATGACTGCGCCACCGTTGTACGATACTGCAAGTGCTGCTGGTTGTCCACCACTCTTTGCTGCCATTGCAGTTCTACCGTTAGCAGAGGTTGCTGCTCTCATACCCGAGAAACCAGCCAGAACGCTCGCTACAGCACCTGCCAAGAATGCGACTGGAGTGTAGATGTCTCCAGTGTCTGCATAGAGTAATCCTGCAACAATGACTACAAATATTGAGAGAATCTTATACTCTGCCCAAAGGAATGCCATTGCACCATCTTGAATTTCCTGAGTAATCTCAGCGACCTTCTTGTCTTCAATCTCTATGCTATCGTTCTTCTTGTACAATACAAAAGCAACAATCAGTCCCACCAATGCTGCGCCAGCTGCCATTAATTCGATGTCCATATAATACACCTGCTGGCCGGCGACCTACCTCTCCTTCATAAGGACATCCCTATGAAAAACTACGGCGTATGCCGTTTTTGACTCATTCTACAGTAAAGCCGGCGCCAACAATTCCTTCTTTTATTTGAGATGATTCAAGTCCCTTTGCTTTGACAATAACAGTTCCTTCACTAGCCGAAGCTTCGACTTTCTTAACACCGTGAATCTTAGTCAATGCACTTGATACCTTACGTTCACAACCACCACAATCCATCCCAGATACTTTGAATTCAAATGTCTGTGATTTAGAGAATAGGCCCATGTTGGTTCCAGCAGGTTTTGAGATTTGAATGCGATGGTTGATAGATGAGTGGCTACACCATCCATCTGATGGCAATCACTGCAGAGGAGGTCCTACAGAAAATCGGGCCTATTCAAGAAGTTCTTGATGCTCACGATGGAGTTGTTACAGTCATCGACACCGCTGATGGCAACGTGATGCTTTCTCTTGACGGCGGGTGTGTTGGATGCTCATCTACACCGATGACTGCAATGCAGATATACTACTCACTGAAGAAATTGGAAGAGGTCAACGACGTCATATTCGTGAATGGTGAACTGCCAGAGTATATGCGTACTTTCATCGACCAAAAAATGGCAGATGAATCCCAGACAGAAGGGGAAATAATCTGATTACTCCTCTTCTTTCCTTCCGATGCTGTGAGGGTTTGCACCGAATGAAACATTCTGCCCTTTGATGTTCATTCTTGCGGCAATCGCAACAACCACACACAATACTGCGAGTGGTTTTGGGAGATAGTTTGAACCCCACAACTCCCCGCCTGCGTAAGAAAGCCACGAAAGGATTACTGCGGTTAACAACAGGGAGAACATAATGAAGTTTTGAGCAATCAATTCCATCTTCTCATTTCTAGAAAAAGTGGCAATGAAAATGAATGCAGTCAACGACAAAAAACACATCGATTGAGCAAGGGTCTCGATGAATTCGGTCTCGACCATGTTTATGCCAATAGGCAGGGGTTCTTCAACCCGCACGCATTCGAAGTCACATGGCAGGGGCATCCTGGACTTTGGCAAAGCCGCGGAAGAACGGCCCACCGTACTTTAGCCGTAACCAAGTTAGTACAGCTCTCCATCAAATGGCAGTGCTTTTGGAGCTCTCTGGAGCAAATATGTTCAGAACACGTTCCTACCAAAATGCATCAAGGCTTGTCGGTTCTCTATCACAGGACCTTGGTGAATTAGTAGCAAGCGGGGAAATTTTCAATCTGAAAGGGATTGGTAAAGGGCTTGGAACTGCAATTTCTCAAGCAGTTGGTGAAGGAAAGTGGCCAGAAGACTGGGAGGATTTGCATTCTAATACTCCAGAAGGGCTAATCGAAATGCTAGGAATTCCAGGTGTTGGCCCAAAGAAAATCAAAATGCTTCATGACGAATTAGGTGTACTATCAGTCGCAGATTTGCAAGAAGCATGTGTGAAAAATGAAGTTGCACCAATGAAGGGATTTGGTGCAAAAAGCCAACAAAAAATTCTCGACGGCATAGATTTACTCGCAAGATTCTCTGCACGACGCCGCCTCGATATTGGTCTAAGATATGGACAGACATTCCTCTCGATGATCAAGGATTTACCAGGAGTTGAGAGAGCCGAGTTGGCAGGCTCCGCACGCAGAAGAAGAGAGACCATTGGGGACCTTGATATCGTCGCTGCTGTAAAGCCAGAAGACGTTGAATCCGTAACAAATGAGATTCTATCTTTGAAAGGAATCGCTGACGTAAAGGGCGCCGGTGATTCCAAGGTATCAGTAATTCTAGACACATCGATTTTCGAAGACGGTTTCAGTTTAGGACACCTAGATGCAAACGTACTGGATGCAATTGGTGGAGAATCCTACGAACAATTGGAATCCGGTGGAACAATCGATGCACAAGTCAGACTGGTTCCATCCCACGTTTTCGCCTTCACACTAGCCTACTTTACTGGCTCAAAGGAACACAATATACGCATGAGACAAGTCGCCCAAGACAAGGGATTGAAATTAAACGAATTCGGACTTATGCCTGAGACTGAACTCACTGGTTTAGAGGCTGCAGCAACATCACTCCCTGCTCAAAACGAATCAGA
>CAXPMI010000055.1:0-4981 GCA_964218365.1 Candidatus Poseidoniaceae archaeon | reverse complement strand
AAAAAAGTGTGAATGAACACAATCCACCAACAAAATAATTCGGATAGATTGCTTGGGGTTATCCGATTACCCATCCAACTCCCAAAAACGGTTGGAAGGGGTTGCAGTGGGTCTGTTTGTTCGCTACGCTTGCTAGAAGTTACTACTTGTACTCACCAGATGACAACTGATCGGCGAGGCTCACTCTTGCTTTGTTTCACTCATTGGCAAAGGCCAAGGTCGCTCTTCATTATCCCAATTTGCCCACTCAAGAACCCACGGTTCTATGAAAGGCTCCAAGTCATATCCCAAGTCTTTCATCACTTCAGCTGGTGAGGCGACTCCGCCTTTAAACCGAATACCCGCACGCAATAGTGCAGAGGATTTTACCTCGCTTTTCTGTTCAATCGTTTGTTGGAAGTAGTAGAACTTCTCATCGAAACCAACTATTTTCGAGCGCACCGTGGCCTTTCTAAACGGTGCGAGACGCTTTCTGTAACGGATTGTCGAGCCACCGATTACAAACGCATACTTGTTTTTTCTAACGTATTTGAACAATCCAATCTTGAATGCAATATCGTATCTTGCAAGGTCGCAAAATACTAGATGGCGGCCATTGTTTACTTCTGGATAAACGTCGATATCCCCTAAGCCAGGACGGAAACTCCAGTGATATTCCCGATTGATATCGAACGACTGTTTCTTGCGAAACAAGTTTCCAATTACCATTTTCAATAATCGATGATAAGGGTACATGACCAATCACCAGTCAGGTTGGCTAGAAAATCAGTAGTCGCCTTCAACTCTTGGAGCCAAGAAGTACTCAACGTGACCTGCACCATCTGCAAAGTCGAAAGTCAACTTCAGAGGGAAGTTTTCTCCGAATCTTAGGTTGACATTCTCGATGCCTTGGAAGATCTTTGCTAGTGGAGTAAGGTAGGTCAAGGAGTACTGAGAACGTGCTGCTTCTTTGCAGTCGATTGCATGTAGGTCATCCTTTGTGAAGTCTAAGTTTACAGAGTCTGTGGAACCCTTGACGTTGACCGTGAATGTGTCTTCAGTCAATGATAGGTTGACCAAATCTCCAACCAACTTTGCTGCCCTTAGGGCTTGAGCTAACTCTGAACCGCCGATTGTCACTCCACATGGTAGTTCCAGAGAGGGAACGTTTGGAGGGTTCAGGGTGGAGTTGTCAAGAGGCCTCAAGTTTAGGTCAATTCTTCCAATGTGGATTGTTGCCTGGCCCGATTCATCGTTGTATGCCAACTCGACCATGTCACCTGCTCCTGCTACAGACAGGAACTGGTGCATCTTTCTCATTTCTAGACCAAGTTTTGTTTCATCGACTTCCCAGGTTTCGAAGGCTGCACTATCCACGTCCATCTTAATCATGGCAACGTGTGAAGGGTCTACAACCCTTACAGATAGTCCATCTTCTCCAAAGTCAAGTCTTGCCTCCTCAACTACGACACCTAGTGTTTCTACAACAGTTCGCATGAGTTCTTGTCGGGCTGTGACGTTCAACATGAGAGCACCCCTATGGCTCATTTGCGAATTGGGAGGCTTATGAACCTTCTAATCAGAAATAGGAAAAAACGCGCGAGTAAGGGGTGTATTCCCCCATCGAATATCGATGACAAGGTTTCATGAAGGTGTGCAAATTGGGAGTTTCATGGCAGATGTGAAACCACTGCTCAAGGAAGATGGCACTCCCTACAAGGTTGCCGTTTTAATTCCAACAATCAACAATGCTGATGAGTTAGACATTGTTCTAGAAAGGCTCAGCAAACAAACCTATCCTGATTTCGAGATTGTGATTTCAGATTCCAAGTCCAAAGACCACACAAAGCAGGTCTGTGAAAAATACGGAGCTACATGGATTGATGACCCGTCCCGCAATCGTGCAAATGCATGCAACTTCGCCCTAGAACAGATGGACCACGACCTTGTTCTATTCACCGATGATGACACTATTCCACCGCTTGATTGGGTAGAGAAATTAGTTCGCTGGTTCGAAGATCCAGAGGTCGGAGCGGTCGGTGGACCTAATTTCGCACCGGATGAAGACCCGTTCGGAGCTAAGTGTGCGGACGTTGCTTTCTGTACTAAATTCATGACTGCTGGAACACGATACGGCGCACAGCCAAAAGGAAAATTGGTTCCAATCACTCACAATCCTGGAGTAAATTGCGCTCACAGAATGGCTAACTTGAGAGAAGTTGGATTCTTTGAGGATGGTTGTATCGGTGCAGAAGATGTTGTTCTAGATGCAAAGATTCAGCGTGCGGGACACAAATTATTCATTGACCCTGAAAACGTTATGCCTCACCGCAGAAGAAGGCCGTTCAAGCCTTATATGAAGCAGATGAGAAACTACGGCTATACTCGAATGGTTGCAAACAAGCGCTGGCCTGAGATTGCAGAATGGTCGCATACCGCAATCGGATTCTTCCCATGGATCGTAGTCGCAGCAGCGATTAGCGTGATTTTCGGAGTTGCAACAGGTGGAGCAGCAGCAGACACATGGTTCACTCTATCAGGAGATTGGGACATCTCGAGAATCGCATTCCACATTCCTGCTGGCTTAGGTGCACTATACATCGGAATTTGCTGGCTAGGTGCTGCGATTGGAACAAGTCCACACCGAAGCATGGGTACTGTATTCCTCGCACCCCTATTCGTGTTCTTAGCACACTGGGCATACGGTGCTGGAGTCAACAAAGCATGGAAGGAAATACGCAAGACTGGCGGAAGTGCTGGAGTCGGTGAACAAATCGACGATAGAATACGAACTGCTTGACTAGGTTTATGCAGACCTCGATTTAGGGACCCGCATGGGGCAAAGATTCAGAGATAGAATCGATGCGCCTGATGATACAAACGATGCCAGAGAAATCTGGATGTTAATCAGAAGTTGGTTGACCATTTTCCGTGTATTTTTGGTCATTGCAATAATCATCGTTGCTGAAATCTTCGAGGAGGTTACACTCCTCAACTTCTCCCTCTCTGTATGGGCAATAGTAGTCGGCTTCCCACTATTCCTTCTAGTGTCTATGATTATCATTCAAGGTGACAAGAGATTCGCTCCTGACTTGGAGGAGAAGCGACGTATCCGCATGAAGGATAGCTGATCAGCGCTGACCTGTCTGAATTTGCCACTGGCTCGCATAGACACCATTGTTTTCGATTAACGCCTCGTGAGTTCCTCTCTCAACAATCGCTCCATCAACCATCGAAATGATTTCTTCAGCACTGCGAATAGTGGAGAGCCTGTGGGCTACAGCGATTGTTGTTCTGCTACCGCCGCTTGCGATTAGGTTCTCTTGAATTCTCTTCTCTGTTTCCGCATCTAGTGCACTTGATGCTTCATCAAGAACGAGTAGGCTAGGGTTCTTCAGAAGTGCACGAGCAAGTGAAACTCTTGCTCTTTGTCCTCCAGATAACTTGGTACCTCTGTCTCCAACCATTGTTTCTAGACCGTCTTCAAAGTCATTGACGAAGTCTGCTGCACCAGCCAATTCTAGTGCTCTCATTATCTCTTCATCATCTGATTCTCTGTTGTAGGCGACGTTCTGCTTTAGTGTACCGAAGAATAGGAATGGCTCTTGACTCACGAATCCCATTCCAGCACGGACAGAATCCAAGGTCAAGTCTTGAACATCTACTCCGTTCACCATTACAGTTCCTTCTTGCGGCTCATAGTACCGCATTAGCAACTTCAGAATTGTTGTCTTTCCTGCGCCTGTGTGGCCCATTACTCCAAGGAATTCACCGGCATTTACCTTGAAAGAAATTCCTGCAAGAACCTTGGTCGAGGTCCCAGGATAAGTAAAGTGAACATTGTCAAACTCGATTGATGTAATTGGACCATCCAACTCCTTCGCATCTTCTTTGTCGTTAATCGTAGGCTCTAGATCTACCAAGGCAAAGACTCTGCGAGCGCTCGCTTCACCCTTTTGTAACTGATTGACCAACATTCCAAAGATGAACATAGGCATGGTCATTCTTGTTGAAATCAATAGGAAAGTTACCAACTGGCCAGTGGTGATATCTCCTGATTTGGTTAGATATCCACCAACAGTAACAAGCAGACCAAATGCAATACCAGCGATAGCGTACAATCCCGGAAGGAATCGGTTTCTGTCTTTACTTGCACCGATTGCTTGGTCTCTGTATGCGGTTGACTCCTCGTCAACTCTGTTTGCTTCCCAATCCTGAGCGTTGTATGCTTGGACAACGGAGATTCCGGAAATTACGTTCTCGAGAACCGCTGTGATGTCTCCAGTAGATTCCCTTTGTTGACGGTATTTTCTCTGAACTCTTGTAGAGAAGAGATAGACCAATGGAATGATGAGAAGTAGCGGAGCGAACAGTACCGCAGCTAGTTTCCAACTCATCAAAACCAGAATTAAAAACGCAGTACCGAACGTGACAATGATTCTAATTATCGAAGTAGAAGCATCGCTAATCACGTCTTCTAACTGATTCACGTCAGCCGATAAAACGCTCATCAATTGACCAGTTTGCCGTAAATCATAGTACGATGCTTCCATATCGATTAGCGACCTTGTAGCATCCAGACGCAAGTCATGTTGAACCTTGTAACCTAGCGTCTGCCAACAGTATTCGCTTATTCCTTGGAATACTGCTAGGCTAGCGAAGCCTAGGAAAATCAGTAGACCGTATCCAATTGCAAGGTTATCTGTGATTAAAGGGAATAGGCTGTCGTCTAGGAGGTCTCTCATACCTCCAAAGAAACCTTCAGTGTCATTGCCAGCGTAGTAATCCACTGCGAATCCAATGAATACGAATGGAAGTAAGTCAGCGAACCTAGCCATTCCGTTTGCCAAAATACCGGTCAGAGCGCGCTTTTTGTACTGCAGACCGTAAGGTACAACTCGCCAAATTTGCTTACCGAGTATCTCTACCTTCGCCGAATTCAACTCTTCAGGCGAGAGATGGTCGTACTGGGCTGAACGAGGATTTCCTGCTCCCATATTTG
>CAXPMI010000054.1:0-7778 GCA_964218365.1 Candidatus Poseidoniaceae archaeon | reverse complement strand
TGAATCTAGGCTGTTTGTCAGACGTTCACTAGCAAGGGCTCAGCACGAATCAGGAGGGGATGATTCACCTCATTCTGTGGAGTCATTCCCGCGCATGGCTGCGTTCGCAGAAGAAATTGGATGTAAGCCAGCAATGCAATTTGGTGAATTACCTCATTCCTTCGCAACTAGGTTTGCATCAAAGGTTGGAGTAACAGAAGACTGTACTCAAATCGTCCATTCGCAAAGGGAAGTCAAGAGCACATGGGAACTAGAAATGATGGCCGAAGGTGCTGAAATTCAGATGGCTATGTTCGAGGCGGTCTCTGCAGTTGGTGGTGAAGGCGTTCCTGAAATCGAATTGGTCGCAGCGGCAGAAGCGGTTAGCAGAGCAGCTGGTTTTGGTGGTAACGTGCAAATGCGTAGATTCCCACTTCAGTGTGACCGTGGAGTAATTGTATCCGGTCGCGCAGGTGGTATTCCTTCTTTCTTCGATTCAGCAATTGGCGGCACAGGACCTCACCCTATGGCTTCAATGGGAAGCGGATTTACAAAAATCAAGGCAAACGAACCAGTTCTAGTTGACCTCGTTCACCTACACCGTGGATACGTTGTAGACACGACTCGTATGTTCGTTGCAGGTTCCCTTTCTTCAGATTGGCAAGAGCGTTTAGACGACATGATTGCAGTGAAAGAAGAGGTTGTCGATGTCCTAGACCAGGGCAAGGATTGTTCCGAGGCTTGGCGCCAAGGTTATGCCTTGGCCGAAGAATTAGGTCATGCAAACAACCTGATGGGGATGGCTCCAGACCAATCAAGATTCTTGGGTCATTCAGTCGGTTTACAATTAGATGAATCTCCAGTAGTAGCAGAAGGTTTCGACCGTCCTCTTCCAGTGGGAGGCACTATGGCAATTGAGCCGAAAGTAGTGCATTCAAACGGAAGTATAGGTAGTGAAGATACTTGGGTTAGAGATGAAGAAGGAATGCGCCCGATCACTGCAGATGGAGCAATTCCTTGGGTAACAGAATGGTGATATTATGGCAGAGAAAGTAGTAATCGATGAAGATTTTACCGAGAAGTTGAGTGATTGGGATGAATCTGATGTAGGCAAGAGAATTGCAAAGAGAGTCACCCCAAATGGAACTTACTTCAACGAATTAGTTGTTCAGGTATTCTGCCAATTTTGTGCTTCTGAATTCATTGGACCTGCAAGAGAAGCAGGCGGATTCTTGGGAGGCCACGAATGTTTCCACGCATGGGAAATATCACAAGCCATCGGCCGTGAGGACGGTTTGGTGGAGTAAATGGCAAAGCCGTATTCAACTAGTCACATCGGGTTTGTATCTTCTGGATTTACCGACATGCGCCTATCTGGTGCGGTCAAAGAGCAACTTGTTGAGATGCTAGTTGCAGAGATTGACCAGATGGTTCCAACAATGGAAGCAGCTACTCTTTCGGTAACGCCCGACAAGAAAACTTTGGATGACACAAATCGTACTCGCCTTAACTACAACAGAACACGTGAGTTGATGATTGAGAGACTTGATGAATTGGAGAGCGTTGGTTCAGAAGCAGTCCAAGCAGGAATCGAACATCTTGAAACTCACCTTAGGAAAATCCTGCATGCAGCGGAAAGTGCAGCAGCGAAGGACCGAGTAAACACAATCAAACCTCGTCACCTTTCTGCAGTCACAGTTTCTCCTTCTGAGCAATCTGAAGAGGGTGAACATCAAGCAGTAGAAATTGAAGAGGACGTATTGGATGGACAGATTAGTGGATCTGCTCTAACACCTTCTGTGGTTCGAAAAATGTCACGTGCTTTCGCAGGAATGTCTGTAACCGATGCAGCGATAGAAGAACTCCTCCTTTGGTACTACGAGGTCGTTGATGAGGTTGGACAGAACATAAGAGAGCACGCACAACTTGGATCAAATCCAGCAGCATTCATCGATGCGATTGACAAGATGAAGGATCTAATGATGCTTGGTTGGATGCGCAGAATGCTCGTCAAAGCAGGTGAGGACGCTGAAGAGCGTGGCTACAAGCGAATCGATGTCGAACAACTAATTCATCTGGACCCGTTTGAGTGATCAAGCAGAGCAATGAGCCATTACTTCGTCGTAATCAGGCTGGATTCCTGGGTTTTCTGCAACCCAAGCATATCCAATGGTTCCATCTGCTTCAACTACGAATACGGACCTCTGTGATACGGTGTATCCTGGGATTACGAAGTCACCAAGTGCAACACCGTATGCGTTGACTGCTTCTCTGTGAACATCGGATAGTAATGGGAATGCAATACCATTCTTTTCAGCAAAAGCTCCGTTTGAGAAAGGAGCGTCAACGGAAATTCCGAAGACTTTGACTCCGTTATCGTTCAGGCTAGCCATGCCATCAGAGAATGTGCACATCTCTGTTGTGCAAACTCCAGTGAATGCTGCAGGATAGAATGCTAGAATCACTCTCTCTCCACGCATGTCACTTAGGGTAACCTTGGATTTGTCTTGTGCTGTCAATGTAAAGTCGGGGGCCATTTCTCCTACTGAGACCATGGCCCCTCCACGGGGTGTTGCTCATTACATTTGCTTACAATTTAGAATCTGAATAAATTCAGAATCTGTCTGCATTCATGACCTTGTTCCAAGCTGCGATGAAGTCAGAGACGAACTTGTCCTTGTTATCATCTTGAGCGTAGACTTCAGCGATTGCACGTAGTTGCGAATTGCTTCCGAATACTAGGTCATACCTTGTTGCACTTCGGACCTTCTCTCCAGATGAGCGGTCGTGTGCGTCGTAGGAGTTGCTTCCAGTTGGTGTCCACTTGACATTCATGTCGAGTAGTGTGTTGAACCAATCGTTGGACAAGGTGGAACCGCTTGAGAACAGTCCTCTGTCATCTGAAGAAACACCAAGGGATCTCATTCCACCGACTAGAATTGTCATTTCAGGAGCAGTCAATCCTAGAAGTTGTGCCTTGTCTAGCATCATTTCTTCAGGGCTGACTGCGTAATTCTTCTTCAGGAAGTTTCTGAAACCACAGGATACAGGCTCTAGAACTGCGAATGAATCAGCGTCTGTTTGCTCAGCGCTTGCATCTCCACGGCCTGGTGTGAATGGAACTTCCTTTCCACATGCCATTTCGATACCGACGTTACCCGCTAGCACAATCGTGTCAGCGATGCTTGCACCGTTTGCTTCAGCGATTCCGCTTAGAACTCCAAGTACCTTGGACAACTGCTCAGGCTTGTTTGCTTCCCAGTCCTTCTGAGGAGCAAGTCTGATGCGAGCACCGTTTGCTCCACCACGGAAGTCAGAGCCACGGAATGTGGATGCACTTGCCCAAGCCGTTTCAACCATTTCGGGGATTGAAAGTCCGCTTGCCTTGATTGCTTCTTTGACTGCACCAACATCGTATGATGTCGAGCCAGCAGGAACTGGGTCTTGCCAAATTAGTTCTTCAGCAGGCACATCAGGCCCTAGGTATCTTGCCTTTGGACCCATGTCACGGTGAAGTAGTTTGAACCATGCACGAGCGAATGCATCGCCAAATGCATCGGGGTTCTCGTGGAAGTGCTTGGAAATCTTTCTGTAAGCAGGGTCACGAATCATTGCCATGTCTGCAGTAGTCATCATTGTTGGAACCTTCATAGAAGCGTCTTCAGCATCCGGTGCCATGTCTTCTTCATCAGGGTTCTCTGGAGTCCATTGGTTTGCACCAGCAGGGCTCTTGACTAACTTCCAATTGTCTTCGTACTTGAATAGTAGGTCAAAGTAACCATTGTCCCATTGGGTTGGGTTTGAAGTCCATGCTCCTTCGATTCCGGAAGTGATTGTGTCTCTTCCCTTACCAGAGCCGTGTGTGCTAATCCATCCGAATCCCTGCTCTTCTATTGCAGCGCCTTCTGGTTCTGCACCAACGTGAGCTGCATCTCCTGCACCGTGAGCCTTACCGAAGGTGTGTCCACCAGCGGTTAGAGCAACGGTTTCTTCATCATCCATTGCCATTCTTGCGAAGGTTTCTCTGATATCTTGTGCGCTCAGTAGTGGGTCTGGATTGCCGTTTGGTCCTTCTGGGTTAACGTAGATCAATCCCATTTGAACAGCAGCAAGGGGGTTCTCCAAATCTTGGCGTGTATCGCCGTATCTGTTGTCGCCTAGCCACTCGTCTTCTGCTCCCCAGTAGATGTCTTCTTCAGGGTGCCAAATGTCTGGGCGTCCTCCACCGAATCCGAATACTGGTCCGCCCATGGATTCTATTGCTACAATTCCGGTTAGAACGAGTAGGTCAGCCCAACTGATTCCATTACCGTACTTTTGCTTGATAGGCCACAAAAGTCTGCGAGCCTTGTCTAGGTTTCCGTTGTCTGGCCAGCTGTTCAATGGTGCAAATCTCATTGCACCTGTACCTGCTCCACCACGTCCGTCACCAATTCTGTATGTACCAGCAGCGTGCCACGTCATTCGAATGAAAAATGGTCCATAGTGCCCGTAGTCTGCTGGCCACCAATCTTGGCTGTCTGTCATTAGTGCATGTAAGTCAGCCTTGAGTTCTGCATAGTTGATTGAGTTGAATGCATCCTTGTACACGAAATTTGAACCCATTGGGTTAGATTTTGTATCGTGTTGGTGTAAAATAGCCAAATTCAGTTGATTTGGCCACCAGTCAGTGTTCTTTGTTCCCGTGTTGCTTGTGCTGTGTGCTCCGTGCATTACGGGGCACCCGCCTTCATCGCCCATTCCGCGCATGGTTTTCAGGAATACGTAATTACATATGAAATGTAGTGTTACACGAATTTATCATCAGAATATTCGGAGTGAAATGAATGGCTAGAATTTTCGAGTTGAATAGTTCAAATTGGATAGAATTTTTTAACAAAAATTACTGTTATGTAATGTTTACAAAATCTGATTGCGAACAATGCAAAATCCTTGAGAAAGATATTGCTGCCGCATCTTTCGAAAAACAAATCACTCTTGCAAAATTGACATTAGACAAACCAGGTTTTGCTGAATTAAAGCAAAACTATCCCTGGATTTCAAGAATAGACACTCTTCCATTCAACACAATTTTCTCCGAGGGTAAATTGATTGATTCATGGTCGGGCTCAAGTTTTGAGACTCTTCAAAAAAAGTTAGGTGAAATCTCAGACTGAAGCCAATATCCATACCCTTTGCCGAGGTGGCGATGATATGCAGACGGTACTTCTCTCAGCCCTATTCGCTGGCATCGTCGCAGTATTGGTCACGGTAGCGATAGAGAGGTGGGGGGGCATTGTTGGAGGAGTTCTTGGGACTCTTCCAACTACAATTGTTCCAGCAGCTATTGGAATGTATCTAGAGGCAGGTTCTGAAGATCTTGCTACAAGCATGTCGTTGATTCCATTTTGGATGTTACTCAACGCACTATTCGTTGCATCTTGGGTTGTCTACCCAAGAATGAATTCGGAGACCACACTTGGAAAGATGATTTTTGTATCTCTCGGTTTCTGGTCATTTCTTGCCGTATTGATGACTATATCATTAACAGAATCTCTGAAATATTTTTCAGAGTTGAGTGTCGGTATTGTTGGCTTTGTTTGCCTTGTTACCTTGGGATTATGGATGACCTGGATTCCAATCAAGGCTCCTAAAGGAAAGAACTCAGTCACAAAACAGGTCCTCGTCATGCGAGGCTTAGCCGCAGCGACTGCAATCGGTATCGCAGTACAATTTTCGAGTATGGGTTTGCCGATTATAGCAGGTCTGGCTTCTGTATTTCCAGCAATTTTCCTCACAACAATGGTTGCTTTGTGGATTGCACAAGGTGCGGATGTACCAACAGGAGCTGCAGGCCCGATGATGCTTGGAGGGTCTTCGGTTGGAATGTATTCCTTGATTGCACCGTATGCACTCCCGGAATATGGAATTTATACGGGCTCAGCAATTTGTTGGATTGCTTCAGTTTGTCTGACTTCACTACCTGCATATGCTTGGCTTTCATGGCGAAAAAGCAGCCACCGTGTATCAGGTAACATCGATGTAACCGTACCATTAAATCAACTGGAGTAGTGGAATAGGCGTGCGAAGAGCGATATTATTGGCGATTTTTTTCCTCTGTTGTTCTAGTTCAGCTATGTTACTACACGAGTACAGTGGGGAATCTCCAAGAGACATCAGCCACTTTGAATCAGCAAGAAACCCTCCCACATGGACAATATCTCCAAGTTCAGGTTCCCACTTTGGTGGCGACAACATAACCATAACAGGGTCTGACTTCTCATCCTTTTTCCCAGAACCAGATCTTTGGGAAGATTTCACAATTGATTCTTCAGCGGATGTAGGTAAGTTCTCCTCTATCGTCGCAGACTCCAACGATGAACTTCACATTGCTTATCGCGATGCAACAAATGGCCATTTGAGGTATGCATCTAATGCAGGCGGAACATGGACCAACTACCCAATTGACAACGGCGGAGGATACATTGGGAGGTATACATCAATAGACGTAGATTCCAACGATAAGGTACACATTTCCTATGGCAATCTAAACTCTTGGGACTTGAAGTATGCCACAAATGTCGGGGGCTCATGGACTCGAAGTACAATCGATAACGGAGGCACTGGCCAATCGGGTATGTACTCCTCTTTGGTAATCGATTCAAGTGATTTGATTCATGTTTCATATTGGGGCCGAAGTTTTGACCTCAAATATGCGACTAAACAAGTTGGTAGTGGAAATTGGGCTGATGAAATAGTTGAATGGGGATATATGACGGGAGAATGGACCTCAATTGCACTTGATTCAAATGATAAACCATTTTTCTCTCATTGTGATGAAACATACGATCGTCTTGAATTGGCATACAAGAGCGGTAGTTCGTGGGTCACACCAACTATAGACTCGGGAAGTTCAGGAGAAATTGACAATGGCACGTCCCTTGCAATCGATTCAAATGATGCCAAACATATTGTGTACTATGATGATGATAATGGCGATCTCAAATACGCAGATTACAATACCCAAACGAATCTGTGGCAAAACACAATTTTGGACAGTACAGGCGATGTAGGAAAATACCCATCGATAGCCGTTGATTCACAAGATAATCTGCACGTTGCTTACTATGATAACGGAAATCAAAAATTGAAGTATGCACTCCACAATGGTTCCTCATGGAGCATTTCAACTCTGGATGAATCCGGAGGAATGCATCCATCTGTAACTATCGACTCAAACGATAATATCTACATCTCATATTATGATGATACAAATTCGAACTTGAAGTTGATTCAACAGATTGTAAATTCAAATGAACCACTTGGCGAAGTTGAAATCGAGTTTGTTGGATATGGTAACGTAACTGCAACAGTGCTAGATGATGAGACAATGACGTTTACATCGCCTGCAGGTAATATCGACGGTGAAGTTGTAAATCTGGCAATTTGGTTAGAAAATGGAACTAAGGTCGATGTCCCTGTAACTTTCGAGTACGAAACCTACGATTCTGACGGTGATGGAATTCCAAACACCTCCGACGATTGCCCAGAAGCCTATGGAGATTCGACAATCGACCAAACTGGATGCCCAGACAACGACAGTGATGGATACAGTAATTCAGGCGATGCGTTCCCAAATGACCCGACTCAATTCAGTGACTACGACGGGGATGGTTGCGGCGACAATCCATCTGGAGTTAACGCTGATGAATTCCCTTACGACATTACACAATGCACTGATGCAGATGGTGATGGTTATGGAGACAATATTAGTGGAAATAACCCAGACAGCTTCCCTTCAGATTCTACTCAATGGAATG
>CAXPMI010000053.1:0-47761 GCA_964218365.1 Candidatus Poseidoniaceae archaeon | reverse complement strand
CAACAGCAAGGATACTAGAAGTGTTTAACAAAATTCTGCTAAAGTCATGGGTTTATGTTCAAACCCATGTGTACAAAACAAGCGCTCAGAAGGGCTCGCAGTCCGTCCTATTCGTCCCTACCCATTCAACAGGGTTTTGTTTGAAGGGATTTGGGTGGGTTACTTGAATTTATCAATGGATTTGGATTTCTCCGGATTCTGAATATGCATTGTTTGTCCCATAGACCCTATCCTCGAAAATGAAACCGATGTCATCCTCATGGAATGTATATTTCATTACCCAATCTAGTGATCTATCCAAACTAACATACTTCATGTCTGAAGAAAAATCTTCGTAACTGTAAGTGTCCCCATCTGAATTCGTGAATTCAACAACACCGCCCCAAGAACTGAAATCCTTTGCACTCATGTCAATGAATTCAATCTTATGTTCAGAGTCAGCGCATGCAGAAAATGAAATCTGACTTTTGCCCTCTGAATTTCCAGGATATGTTCTCTCTAGATTAACCTCGATTGTTCCTGTTTGACCTTCGTAATTGTTGCCTCCATACGCTTTACCGGCAATGATGAAGCCAATGTCATCCTCATAGAATGTATAAGTCATGGTCCAATCTAGGGAATCATCTAAGGTGACATACCTCATACTGTTTGAGAAAAATTCTATTCTCTCACTGTTTCCATTTGAATCGGTAAACTCAACTATTCCATCCCAAGAACTGAATCTATCAGCACTCAAATCAAAGAATTCTACGTGCCAAAAGCTTGGACACTCTGAGAATTCAATTGCCGGTCTATCTTCCTCAAAAAGGCATCCCGCAAGAGAACTTGAAATGAAAATCAATCCAAAAAATACTGCTGCAGACTTTGTGTTTGTCATAAGCAGGCATAAACTAGCCTGACTATTAAACAGAACTCCGGATTTTGGTAAAATCCAACTTCCAAGCAGTATCAAGCGATACGCTCGACTGTTTCTGGAGTAATTCCTTCTTCAGGTGTAACTCTGTAAACCATTATTGACAGATTCTCAGGAGCGTTTCTGAACTTGGATACTATCATCGATGTTTCGAAATCAGAACCAATTGTTCTAACCTTGAAATCACAAACCATGTCTGCAATTGCAGCCATTTCCTGCTTAATTGCAGGTGTGATTGTATCGTTTGAAACTGTTACGAATAGAATACCACGGTGGATTTGAGTGTGAGCCTGCATCATTCTGAGCATAGCAACAACACGACTCGGGTCTTCTCTCTGCATAAAGAAATCAAGAGAATCGATAACAGCACGGAAGTATGGGCCCATGGCCATGATTTCATTGGTCATTTCTGTAAGGAAATCTTGTGTGTCATCATCAACGAATCTGGTTTGAGCAAGGCGCTGAATATCAGGTAATTTGAATCCTTCAAGTCGATAGCGACTTGCAAGCAGTTCCTTTTCTAGAACTCTAGCATTATACTCCTCTCCAAGTGTTCTGACAGCAATATCAGTTGGCCACTTGTATTTGTTGAAAACTCTCGCAATCTCCAATTGGCTTTCGTTTGTAGAAATCAGAATTGTGTTATCTGGCTCTTCTGCCGGAGAAGTCAATTGTTTTGCGAATAATTCTGAACCCGAACCGGTTTCTGTAAAACCAACAACGAGGAACCCTCGAGGAACTCCTCCATTCATCGCATTATCGAACTTTGGAACGCCGAAACTTCCGACGCTTCCGAAGAACTCCTCATCATCTGAACTGAACTTGATCTGCTTACTCATCTAATCAGCTCCTCAGTGAATTACTACCTGTCCTCTATCAATCAAATCTGTACAGTACAGGTCAAGATTCGACAATACCGTTGGTGGAACCTGGTCTGGAATGTTCAAGATAACTGAAAGAACCTCTCTTTGGCGGAAGGTATTGATGAATGTGTGAAGGTACTCTGCCAGCATTCTTTCTTCGTTGTATATCGCTAGTGCATTTACAGAGTCGATAAGAACGAAATTCCTCTCCGTGTTTGCAATTCTGAGGATATACAGTGTTCTCAGCAAAACGCTCTCAAGCATAATTGGACTATCGATGAAAGTAATGTTGTTGTATGGAACATCAGTTCCTCCAAGGATACCTGAGGAAACTAGGTCTACGAATTGAATGTTGGAGACATCTACACCAATCGCCTCAAACGCTTCTATGATCTCAACCGCACCACGAGTAGCACAAATGTATACCCCGCCCATTTCGAACATCTGCATTAGCGGTATCATTGTCGATGCTGTTACCATGAATGCGTTTGAGTTACCACAACGAACCTGAATTGAAGAGTTTAGGCTAACCTCAGTGAGTTGCTCAGCTATCCTTTGGTCTAACTCGTACATCTTCAAGCACCCATCCTGTTGGTCTTATCACTCACAGCACCCCACTTTAGCATCGGGGTAAGCATAACTCCAAGCGGGGTTAGTTCGATTGCATGTTTTGCACGACTGTGTGAAGTTCCTCTCATTTTTACAACCTGAAGGAACCTAAGCAGGTGACCCATTCTTTCTACGTCACCCATTACAATGATTCCATCTGCTATTGCCTCTTCTACACCGAAAGATGACCAGTGGGCGTTTTCTGTCGCAGATGTGATTTCAGAAATCAGAATAGTTGTGCAACCAAGTGTTGCTAGTTTCTTTCCTAATGTAAACAGGAAATCCCTGATTAGTTGTTCGCTCTTAATCTTGTAACAGAGCGTTGTAACCGAGTCGATTACCAGTCTTGTTACACCGATTGTGTTTACAATGTCCACAATCGCCTTGATTAGAGCGTGAACGTCATCCAAATCGAATGATGCCTTGTCCAAACCAAGCCACGAATATAGTACATCCATATCGAATACGTTGATCAAACCTGAGTCAATCATGTTCATGTCAAAGAAAGCATATTGCCTAATATTCTCAAGCAATTTTACACTAGGTTCTGTTGCTGTAAAATGTGCACATGCCTCTCCTGCCAAAGCGCCACGCACTAGGAATTCCATCCCCAGAGTCGTCTTTCCTGAGCCACAAGTACCTGCGGCCAAAACAGTGGAACCGTATGGAATTCCACCTCTTAGAATTTCATCCATACCATGGATACCTGTAATACAGCGGTCGCGAGTGTAAACTGTTGCTGGCTGCATGGGTAACATCCATCCGAATCAATCGAACTAAATGAACGATACGCCAAATTCAATCAGACTTCACCCGGAGTTGGTGTATTTGATAAATTCCATGATGATGATTGACTAGGAGGCCCACCGTTCCAAATAAGTGTGTTATCTTGCAAAATGCCGGTTGCAGGATTCCAGTCAATTCTACAGACTTGAGTACCTTCACCCTCATCTTCCTCGGCAAAGAGAAGTCGAAGTCTTCCTGAGTTGTCGTCTAGACCGCTAACAGAGCCAACTCCAAGGAAGCCTGTAGAGCCTAGGTCGTAAACTACGCTAGCATTTCCTTTTAACTGTGAATCAGGGTCACCGCTAAACAGAACAAGCCCACCTCCTGGAACAACCCCCTCTTTGTAGAGATAGTCGATAGATCCCGCAGTACCACTTCTTTCGAAAGACCATCCCTTGAGAGATAGTGCGAAGCCATTGTAGTTCTGAACTTCAATCCATTCTGGTGAACCACCAGAAGGTCGAGGAGATATTTCGGTAATACGCAAAACCTTGGGGGCTTTGCCACCATCGTGTACCTCTAAACTGACTGATATTACCTCATTACCGCTGATGAAACTCCTACTTGCGACAGAAGATGTTGTAGCAGTCGACCTGTCAGAGCCTCCATCGAACAACACTTCATCGACCCTTTCGCTTTCATTTGAGTTTTCTACTTGTATTAGCAGTCTTACTTGAAGGTCGTCAGATAATCCTAAGCCCCCTGTCATTGCTTCAATGCTTACATTTGACAATGCTTCGACCCTATCTAAATCTAGTACACCATTGCTAACAATGCCTGGCTGTAGCACTCCTTCATACAAATCTACAACTGGGATTTTGTGCCAGTCTTTTGTCGAATTAGCCTGGTCTCTGACACCATCATTGTAAGGAACAAACCATCCTTCACCGTTTGTCAACCTATCAAGGCCGTCTACCGCAGACCTATCGATTAAATCAGAATAAGGGTCGTTGGCCCCCAATTCCAACTGCGCTAGAGACATGAATGCAGTAAGTATCATCAAAAATAGCGTAAATGCTGAAAGAAATTCTACAACTGCTACAACGCCTTCTTCGTTATCCTGAGCGGAATCACGAGTGCAATTGCCTCCCAGCATGTTACGGGGGAAAGAAAGAACGGTCATGAGTGTGTCGCTGGAATATAGCATAATCATCAGAATTGAACAAAAACGGACGTTAGTCACCGATTGCTATTTGAGGGACGGATGATAGGACAACATGATGTCCAGCGCGCATGCTGTATCCACTGTACACTCTTCAAAGAAGAGTATAGGCTTGGTTGGACTGTTGCTACTTTCTACCCTAGGAGGAATCGCGCTTAGCCCCACAGCGTCTGCAAATGTAAGTGGGGATTATGAAATAACCACTACAATATACCCAATGAATAACCTAAGCATGAGTTCTTGGGACTCTGTCACCCTAGAAGTGCAAGTAAAAAATTCTGGATTCTTCTACAACACACAAGCCAGATCTATTGAGTGGTTTGTCTGCGAGGGAGTGCAAGATGAGATTTCATGCTACAACGATAGAGAAGATTACGGTGCCGGAACAATTGAACCATTACAAGTTGGTGCAACTTTGAATTATACGTTCCCTGGTACATTTTCACCAAATGGTGACGAAGGTACTTTCACCTTAGTATATCGATTTATAGATTCGGACACCAACCCTTCAAACGACGTAGGAATCTACACATTTCACTTAACGCAGAGTCTTGTCGACGTTATTTTTGATGCTCAGAACCCAATTGAACAGTTGGAAGATTTGGCTGTGTATGATGGCGAACTTATTCTGAACACAGATACCGACTACGTGATGGATATTAGCGGCATTGTTAACTCATGTGGAACGTGTGGCCTAGAAGCGGATTTAGGTTGGAGATTGATTGGACAAGACGGTACGGAAAAGGCGAATTCCACAATTACTTACACCAATCTACCAGATTGGGGCACTGTCCAATTTACTAGAGAAATGCCAGCTTTGAACCATGACACAGAGGGCGTTTTTGAACTAGAATTCGGAATTATCGACTCGATTGGAACACCATTTGGAGATATGAACTCGTTCAACGATTTGCAATCAGTAACTGTCATTTTTGATGACACTATTGACCTTCAGATTACTTCGATGTACCCCAAAAACGTACCTACTTCTGCAGACTATTTCTATGGAGACAATAGCGTTGCAGTAACGGTCACAAACCTAGGCAACCTTTCTGTTGTACAACCACTTGTCAGGTTTTCAGTCATGGATTTGGCAGAGCAAGTTGACTCAGAGCAGGATTGCTATCCAGACGAAATTAAGCCTTCTGAAAGCCATGAATGCGTCTTTGATATCAACCACATTGGTGATAAGAAATTGAAAGTATTCGTCAGCGAGGCTCTCAACGAAGGACTTGATGCGAAGCCTTCAGACAATATCTTGAACGTAGATGCTGAGGTTGTTCGCGGAGCAATTGAACCAACTATCGAACAGAGTAACTTTTACGGAACTTACAATACAGCAGACAATCTAACTTTATCCGTTAGAAATGCACCAACTGCTGCTGCTCCACTCAACTTTACATGGTGGCAAGAAGGTGTGAAATATCTGGGCGCAGGAAGAACACTATCGATTTCTGCAAGTGAATTAGGATTAGGCGACCACTACATATCTTCTAGAGTTACTGATGCGACAAACCAGCGTGAGACTGCAACATCATTGATTACCATATTCAATAGCACAGACATCAGCACTGGTAACTGGCTAACTGGTTCTGCTGTTACCAGAACACATGCTATTGGCATAGCAGAATACGATTATCCTGTATCTGGAATAAATTACGGACCTGGCCCTGGACTTGAAGCACTTCTAAGAATCTCAGTTGATGTTGTACCGACCACCGAAGAGGCTACCGCTGGAATGGACTGGATGGAATTTGACCTTAAATTATCTGAATTAATCCCAGACAACGTTCCTCGAGATTCAATCGCAGTTCATCGATTGGATGACTTTAATTTTGCAGATTGGTCTATCCTAGACACAGATAATTACTTCCAACTTGTAGATAATGACACAGTTAGAGTTCACATTACTGAAAACATGGATTTGCTACTCGTTGGAGAGTTGCCCTCACCTGAGATTAATCTGTCAAACCCAGTAATAACACTGCTTCCTGACGGAAAGATGAGGCTAGACTGGAATGCTACAGGCGATACTGACAACCCATATTTCGGAGGTTGGAAGATATACAGAGTCACAAGTCCAATCACCGCATCCACATTTTTCCCCAACCCAGAACAGACATCCAGTCAATTCGTTTGGGAGGGGCTAATGCAGGGAGCATTATCCGCAACTCTTGCGGGAACGGAGTCGTCTTGGATAGATGAGAGAAAGTTAGAGACTGGTATTTGCTCATCTTATGCGCTAATTCCAACAGATCGTACAGGTAACCCGGATTATCTGAATGCTAAGGTTACACTAAATGATGGACAACCCGGTCTTACCTGTGGCGATGCAATAGACCCTGTGGCATCTGTTAGTGGGTTTTCTTCTTCCGTAGTCTTCAGCAACAAAACCTCTTGTCATGAATTGTATCTTGATTGGAATAAGTGCTACGAACTCACATTGAGTTGGACATGGCCAGATAATGAACCAGACGGAGAAATCCTATGGAATTTATACAGAATCGAAGCTAGACCTGACGAGGTCGATATGAGGTTCATAGACCCTATAGCTACTGGGCTGAGGAACGTTCCTGGAGAAAAGGGTACTTTCCTACAGAACGGTACTGACTTTGATGGCATCGCTCCATACAGAACATACTACTACATCTTGACACCGATGGACCAAGTTGGAAACGAACAAACTCTCGTCAGTTATCCATCACAGAACGTTGAGCGTGTGTACATAGAGGATGAATACTGGCAGTATAACCAGCATTTGATTCCAGAACCTCCTGCTCCTGAAGAACCACCTTATGGAGTAGAATGGCTAGGGGAACTAGAAGACTATACTACTGTAGAAAACTTCCAAATTGCTGGGTTCGTGTTGCTAATAACTGTCCTAATCAATTTCATTGGTCTGCCTATTATTCTGAAAAAGAGAAGTCGACTGAAGAAAGTGATAGCAAGACGCAGAAGCAATCAACCTGCGGACTTGGATGACGATTTCCAGGATTTCTTCAACTGAAATTTCTAACCGTCTGCTTTATCTCAAATAGCAAAGTGGGCCGAATGCCTGCGGCGATCGCATAGCCTGGCCATTGCGTCGGATTGCTAATCCGATGGGTCTTCCCACGGGGGTTCGAATCCCCCTCGCCGCGCCACAACATTATCACACGCAATTGAATTCTCTTATTCGCTTCAATTAGAAGAGGATTATATGGTGTCAGTAAATGGATTAGCACATGAGCATAATTAATTGGATTATGGAAAAACTGTCAGGGGGCAGTGGTCCTCCGACCGGAGCAACACCTGAAGAACAAATGATTCACAGGAATATACAGGCAATAGGACTGCATCATTTCCCCGATGATGAAGGTGCAAAATGGAATATCGACTGCATAAATTTTGAGAATGGAATGTATGTTGTTGACACATCACCTGTTCCCCACGTAGGATACGAAAAAATCAGATTCTACATGCGTGACACTTCAGTTGATGGCGTTGCAAGCGCTGATTGTTGGGAAAACGGCGAATGGAGCGGCCTATTCAGCTCATGATTACTCTGCATTCAGGACCTTGCGGTTCTTCCCTGCTGAGTCTTTCCATCCAATGGCAAGATTGTTGATTAGTGGTACTGCTATGATGAATATGCCTGCAAAGTACCAGACGTATTCACTTGGTACTGCGACAATGTAAACGAATGCAATAAACATCCATGCAAGGTAGCCTAAAGAGCGCATGAAGGATGCAAACGCTAGTGGCATTCTACCGTTTGAATCAAGTTCTTCATTTGGATCGATTCTCCAGACGGTTATAGAATACCAAATCGTGATTATAGTTGCAAGCAAAGCCCAGGCCTCAGGCAATCCAGAATCAGGCCAGAAGATAGGAACTCCACCCAACATAAGTAGAAGAACACAGTAGACTTTGGATTCAAGAAGTGTCCTTTCAGCCCCTTTGACATCGGGTAACATTGGAACACCGACCTTTCCGTATTCTCCGCTTCTGTACAATGCCAAGGCCCAGAAATGAGGTGGCGTCCATAGGAAAATCAGCATAAAGAGCATCCAAGGAACTGGAGAGCCCAAGTCAAAGGGGTTCATGTTTGAAGGGATTGTACTCGCTGATGCAACAATCCAACCGATAACAGGAGGGGTAGAACCTGCTATACCTCCAATTACAATATTTTGAGGAGTTCTTCTCTTGAGCCAAATGGTGTAAATGAATACGTAAAATAGAACTGAGAATAGCGACCAAAATGCTGCTTTCCAATGGTATGGGATGAATACTGCGCTTCCAACTAGTGCGATGATTATGCCGAAAACAAGTGCATGATTTGGAGAAATCCAACCATTTGGTATTGGCCTCGTTCTTGTTCTTGACATACCAGGGTCGATATCTCTGTCATAGACCATGTTGATTGCATTCGAGCCACCGGCGGCTAGTGTTCCTCCAACAAGTGTTACAACACAAGCTTCGAGGGTATCGAACCAACTCCTATCGCCGCTAATCGAATCACTTCTGACCATCAAGTCGTGTGCAATTATTGCACAAATTGCTGTAACTTGTAGCAAAATCACAACTCTGAGTTTCATCAGTTGGAGATATATTGTTACAATGCCGGGCTTGTCACTCATCCTCGGCACCTTCTTCGCTCATTTGCAAAAGCATCAGTCCAACCGACGCTACTAGGAAACTCGCAACCCCAAGGACGAGATGTAGTAGTGATAATCCCTCCGGGAAGTCACCTACTTTGGCCTCGACCACGTACAAGCCACCCACGAAGACATTAGTTAGCCATAGAGCACCTGCGCCGTCCAAACACTTGGTGTAAGTTTCATTCACTGCAAACTCCCTTGCGGTTTCTTTGAACTTCATCACTCCAAGAATTAGGGCAATACCGACTACTCCTGCACCGATACGATGAACCATTTGAACAAGAATACCGCTGTTATCTAGGCTTGGAAGAATATCTCCTTGACACTTTGGCCAACCGTCTGGGAAACCAACAGAACAACCCATGTTTCCGGTTGGTGATGAAGAAACCCATGCTCCAAGAATCAATAACAAGAAAATTGAGGCTGTTAGGATTTTGTACCGCTTGAATTCCTTATTCTTGAATGCCTTAGGTACGTTGAATACCTTCCACTTAGCACCCTCGATTTTACGCATAGCAAAGAACTGCCACAATAAAATAAACACGAAACAACAAGCTAATCCTAGGTGTAAAGCAACAGACCAGTCTGCGTTATCAAATCTGACTGTCACGGCACCTGCTATACCCTGAATGGTCAGCAGAATACCTGTGAAGAAAGATATCTTCACCAATGAACTTCCATAGAGTTCCTTTCGTTTGAGAATAATCAAGAAATTTGCTAAGACGGGAATTGCCAATAGGCTTGCTAGAACACGGTGTATCCATTCTATGAATATCTCAAAAGTGGTATACCTCTTTTCAGGACCTCTACTGTCATATTCCTCTGTTTCATCATACCAAATCCCTTGGTCTTCCTCTGAAACATCGAATCCCCAAGTTCCGAAACACTGTGGCCAATCTGGACAAGACTCACCTGCATCATAGATACGGATTGTACCACCAACAACGATGATCATCATTGCCATAATCGCAATCGCGAGAGGCAGTGAGGATGGTCGTCGGTACCACTTGGATTCCATTAATCCGACGGGGACAAAGGCTCCCTTTTAACAAACTGTACTTCTTGCGTGGAAATATGAGAGCAGTCCTTCTAGCCGGCTTGTTTGCAAGTCTCATGCTTCTACCTGGTTTAGCAAGCTCTCATGGAATACAAGGAGCCCATTCAGAAGGGTATGTTGCTGACGTTATAGTCATCGACTTGAACTGTGAAGAAAATCAGACTTGTGTCTCTAGACCAAGTCACCTTGTGGAATACTTTGGAGCTGATTGGTGCGATGAATGTCCTAAAGTGGAAGAACAACTGAGTAACATGACCGATGATTCTGTCATTACCATAAGCCATAGGCCATCCACAAGCGATGACTTTTGGTTGCAGGAATCAAAAGACAGGTTCCTCGAAGTTTACGGATTATGGGGCTATCCTTCCCTAGCTGTGGATGGACACTACATCCTTGCAGGGCCCACACAGGCAAGAGAGTTAGACAATCTGATTTCAGATTATGATTCAAACTATTCAGGAATTACCAATGTAAGTCTGATTGAAGATAACATCTCAATCGACGGCAATTTCACCAACATGACAGTGGATATTTGGACGATAAGTGCTAACCAAAGTAAGACTAATCTAGTCACAAACCACACCAATTACTCCTCCACGCAAACCGTAGATATCGAGGGTGATATGTTGGTTATTGTTTTGTCAAAACCGGGCTACATAGCGCTTGCTTCAGGCTCTTCAATGCCTGCTAACGATTACATTCCAGACGGCGGAATTGACAGTATTGGAACAGAAGGTGATGCGATTAGTGGAACGACGATTATTATCATCACCTTACTACTGATGATGATATCTTTACCTGCGACATACCAATTATTCCAAGTCATGAGGAGTACGCCTCAATATGAAGAGGAATGAGAACCCCACTTGATGCGCAGGGTTCAAGAATGAGACGATGGTCGCAAACTTCGCACGACATGTGCATGAGGTGTCAATTATGGTCAAACCAAAGAACCCCCACACCCGCTTTGAAAGAGCAAGAATCATCGGTGCACGCGCCCTACAAATTGGAATGGGCGCTCCACTAAACGCTCCTGAAGACGTTCTACGTGAAGCGTTTAAGGAAGAATTAGTTTCACTTTATGGACTTGAAGAAGCATCTGTGCGCTTCGTTCTAGATCCTCTAAAGATTGCAATGTATGAGTACGATAACGAACTCATCCCAATCGACACTGACCCACACGATGAGTGAATTCAGTTCTCGGCTGCATAGCCGTAGAACTCAGGATTCATTGGATTAGGGAGTGCATCCCTCTTCACCAACATTGTCCTTACAGCCCATAGGTCTGTGAAAACACGATATTTCAGCGTCATGTCGAGATAGTCTACACCACTAGAGCCACCAGTACCCATTCTCCTTCCAATCATTCTCTCAACCATTCTAGCATGGTGAGAGCGGAACAAGATCATCGATTCTTCAAGATCAACAACGGTGTCGATTAGCCTTCTAGGCCACGACAAAAGAGGTAATTCTCTGTAGGATTCGATGAATAGAAGCCCGGCGCGTGATGCAGAGACTTGACCATCAGGCAATAAGAACGAACGGGCTCCTTCAATTCCAGATTGGATTCTTGGACGAACCGTTTCTTCCGTACCGTGTCCAATCTTTACCATGTGTGAGATAACCGACTCACCATGCTCTTCCATTGATTTCAAGTGACCGTTTACAAAGTCAGTCAACACATTGAGGTCCCCTGAAACACCATTGACAGGAGTTCTTGCTAACCATTTTCCTAATACTTCATTTAGAGACGGTAAATTGTCAATTCTAACCATTTCAGCCATAACCTCGTCACTTAATTTACCCTCTGAGTGCAACTTTCGATTGTGCACCATTGGGTCCATACCACCTATTCTTTGTTCAGATTCTAAACCAAGCAGCATCTCTAAAGTTCTGAGTTGCCAACTCTCAAATCCTGAGGAGGTACCCAATCTATCTCTGAAGGCTAGGAAGTCTTGAGGTGCTAGAGTTTCCATCACCTTCCACTGTGCTGCTAGTAGACGGAAAATTTCTGAGCATCTTTCCAAGTGACTTACAATCACTGGAATTTGTTTCTCATCTACTTCTTCTACATTCATCAAATCAAGTGCATCTTCTAACTCTCTGTTGATTTGCTTGAACCAAAGCTCGAATGCTTGGTGAGTGACTATGAAATGCATTTCATGATTAGAAGGAGCAGGGCTGTGTCCCTCTGGACCCGATTGAAGTTTCAGTAATTCCTCAAGTTGGAGGTAGTTGCCATAGGTCATTCTACTACCCGGAGAACCTTCGGTCATGAAGTATGCACTGAGGGTAGGGCTTGAAACCTTGACGGAGGAAATTTAGCGCTCGTCTGCTATTCTCACATCACAGAATATACCAAGAAAAGATTCTATTTGCGTAATGGATATTAGTAAGACACTGAAGCGTTCGACATGGGCGTAGACATAGGACAGTTGCGGAATTGGCTAGAATCCTATGACCCAGAAAACATCACGATCGGTGTTGTTGCATCTCACTCATCGCTTCAAATCCTTCACGGAGCACGTATGGAAGGATTCAGAACACTAGGAATTGCTGTCGGAGAAAATCGCCGACGATTCTACAAAGCATTCCCAGGAGCAGACCCCGACGAGTGGTTAATGCTAGACAATTACCGAGAGATGCTAGACCATGCTGAATGGTTTAGAGAAAATAACGTTATTATCATACCTCACGGATCTCTAGTAGAGTACCTTGGAAGTACTAATTTCAAGAGTCTAGAAGTTCCAACCTTTGGTAACAGAGGAATTCTGCACTGGGAAAGCAGCAGAGAGAGACAGAGACAATGGCTTGAGCAAGGAGGTTGCTCTATGCCTAAGGTAATCGATGACCCTCACGATATCGATGGTCCTGTAATAGTAAAGTATGCAGGAGCAAAAGGTGGAGAAGGATACTTCATCGCTAGAGACTACCGTGACTTCAGAAGAAACGTCAATTTGGAAGAAGAATTCACTATCCAAGAGTATGTCCTAGGTTGCAGATACTACCTGCACTTTTTCTTCGACCCGACGGCGACAGATGGATTCCAAGTACAAGGCAGAGGCTCCAACGCTGGCAAAAACCTAGGAAGACTCGAATTGATGAGTATGGATAGAAGAGACGAGTCTAACGTCGATGAATTCTACAAATTAGGTAGCCTAAGGGACCTGCGTGAAATGAGCTTAGAGCCTTCATTCGTAGTTACAGGTAACCAACCGGTCGTAATCAGAGAAAGCCTACTACCAAGGGCGTTTGAGATGGCAGAAGGGACTGTAGCAGCATCTTTCGAACTTGAGGAAGGATCTCGTGGAATGATTGGCTCATTCTGTTTGGAGACAATCGTGACTGACAAACTAGAATTCAGAGTCTTTGAAATTAGTGCAAGAATCGTAGCAGGTTCTAACCCATTTGTAGGTGGCTCACCATACAGTGACATCAATGAAGCATTCATGTCAACCGGCAGAAGAATCGCTCGCTCAATCAAGAAGGCAATCGAGGATGACTGCCTAGAGCAGATCCTCTCTTGATTGAATCACATCCTCAGCTGCTAGTTCCTAATTGGTTATACAATCAGTCTTCGTCTAGAAGGTCGCCAAGAATATCTGGAGACTCGACTACTGGTGCATCATTGGATGGCTCTGTGCCATCCCATTCGCCACTGTTTAGGGCTGCTAGCCTTTCTTGTGCATTTGCTGCGTTAGCTGCCCTTGTTTCTGGGTCATCGATTGTGAACTCACAAATCAACATGATTGGGTCACCGTGGGTGATTTCTCCCTCGTATTCCAATATCTCTCCGCCTGCATTACAGACAACCTTGAACTTGGTTGGATCTCTTGAACGTCGCTTCTTGTGCTTCTTGTAATGGTGCACGTATGCCTTGTAAGTACCACCAGGAGCCTTTCCTTCTGGCCATACTACGTTCTCAACAGGCTTCTTGGTCTCAGGGCGAACGTTTGCATCGACGTCTAATTCTCCACCACATGCAGATTCTCTGTTTCCACCGTGGATTCTCTCACCGGAAGGACATACTACGTGTAGGTCTAGGTCGTTGTAATTGTTCCACATAAGGGAAATTTGGACATCTGAAGACTTTGCACCCTCACGCTCTAATCTCTGCCTTAGGTCCTTGAGTGCTTCTTCTGTAGCCTTGATTGATTCTAATTCATCGGCTTCGTTCTCAACGATTTCAGCAAGCCTCTGCTCTTCGGCTTCAGCAAGTTCTGCTTGCCTCTGCTCTTCCATCTCGATTGCAAGGCGCTCTTCTTCAGCGATCTTCTCGGTTTCTTGAGCGATTAGAGCTTGCTCGATTTGCTCGTCTGTTCCTCTTTCTTCTGGTGCTTCAAGATTGAACTCACAAACCAATTGGATTGGGTCTCCAGCAGATAATGCACCTTCGTAGTGCTTGATTTCTCCACCTGCGTTGACTACAACCCTGAACTTTGTAGGGTCCTTAGAGCGTCGCTTCTTGTGCTTCTTGTAATGGTGGACATACACCTTGTATTCACCAGGTGGCGCTTTGAAATCAGGCCACACAATGTTCTCAACAGGCTTCTTGGTCTCTGGGCGAACGTTTGCATCGACATCCAGTTCTCCACCACACTCTGAGGTTTTGTTGCCTCCGTGGATTCTTTCTCCGGAAGGACACAGAACGTGTAGGTCCAAGTCGTTGTAGTTGTCCCATAGAAGAGAAACTTGTACTTCGGAACTCTTTGCACCTTCTCTTTCTAGACGCTCTTCGAGTTCCTTCTCAGCTTCTTCAGATGCCAACTGTGCTTCCAAAGCCTCAGATTCCTTTTGTGCATCGATTTCTGCTTGGCGCTCTGCTTCTGATTCCGCAAGTTCAGCTTGACGCTCTGCTTCTCTTTCTGCTGCAAGGCGAGCCTCTTCCTCTTGCCTTTCCATCTCTCTTTCAGCAGCAAGACGGCGAGCCTCTTCCAATTCTGCTTCTCTAGCAGCTTCGTATTCTGCCTTCTTTCTTGCTTCTTCGGCTTCCATCTCTGCAATTTTTGCTTGCTCATCAGCCAACAATTTTGCAGCAGCCTCTTCAGCGAGTTTCTTGCGGACTTCTTCCTCTGCTATTGCAATCGCCCGCTCGTCTCTTCTCTTTGCGCTCAAATGGCGCTCAATCTCTGATAGTTTGCGGTCAAATTCATTGTGCGCTTTGGAGAAATCTGGGGCACCGCGACGGGTTAGGTCTTGCCTATGAATCGTCATCGTTCGGGAAGACCTGTCATCTTCACGAACCAACATGAACCAAATTCCGAATAGAAAAGCACCCCCGAGGATACCAATCATCACCCATGAAATAAGGTCCATTAAACGGTGCTAACACAAACTAAGTCTTATTTCCATCGCCTATAATGCTGCGGAAATCACCCTCAAATTATTGTGAAAAATCCTTAACCTTATCCACTAAATCCATCTTTTTGATTCTCCACATACCGATTGGAGTAAGGGCGACAGAAATTGCGACAATAATTCCAACAATGGTGGAAGTTGCAGCAAATTGTGGCTCAATCGTGAAGTAGAATGCCCACTGTACCTGGGAGCCAATCAACAATACAGTGCCGAAGTACGCGAATATCGCTCCAAGAATTCCTCCAATCAGTCCAATTCCTAGGTGCTCCCAGAACATCATTTTGCCGAGTTTGCTCATAGGAGCACCGAGCACTCTCAGAGTAGCCAATTCAGTGTCTCTCTCTGCTAAATTCATTAGCAGTGTATTGAATAGAACTGCGATAGCGATAACAATTCCCAGGAATTGTATTGACTGAACGAATTGCTGCTGTTGTTCAAGAAGTGTTTCGAAGGTCTTGATTGCGTCTTCTTTCAAACTGTAGCCAATAGTGACGTCTGATAGACCGTCTAGTGACGTCCCTTCTGGAATTTGGATTAAGATTGAGGTTGACTGAACTCCAGTCAAATCTGATAATTCTGCCCTGTGGAAATACATTGTTCGTGAAATCTCTCCCTTTGTAATTCCCGATATTTCAACGGTGTGAGCGGTATTCCCAACCATTATCGTGACTTCATCACCTGTATCCCAATTCAAGAATTCTGATGTCCCTTCATCGATTAGTACTTGAGTTGGATTTTTGCCTATATCCGGTATTTTACCATCGAGCAATTCGACAGAGATCATAGATGATTTCTCATTAATAGTAGAGAAACTATCCAATCCATAGGAAATCAATTCCCGGCTATCATCCTCTAAGCCGATTGGGAAATTAATCATCAATTCATAATCGCCAGAATTCTGTTCAACCCAATCGATAACAGCCGATTCACCGTCTATCGGTGCGGATGCTTGCACGTCCCAGGATTGCTTTTCCTCGATGCCTCCAAGAAGGCTATCTTCCATCGAACTCATCATGAAAAGCATTGCACCAAACAATAGCATTGAGATTCCAACAGCGAAGAAAGTGAAACTCACTCTTACCGGCTTCCTCAAACTTGAGCGTATAGAAAGACCGACTGTTGCAGGTAATTTTGAGGTCAACCTCTGCATCTTTCTTGATGAAACTTTGACTTCATGCTGACCTCTGAATACTTTCAGTGGTTGGAGTCGGGATGCCTGCCAAGCCGGCCTCAATCCAGCGAATAGAACGATTAACATCGCAATAGAAACTATCTGGAATACAAGCGCGAAGTCTGTGTCAAGCCTGATTGGCAATCCAATCATAGTTTCATAGAACGATAGCATTCCAGGTGCTCCAAGATATATCCCTAGCAGTGTTCCAATCAGGCTTCCAATAGCGCCAATCACCAACGGCGCAATAACGTAACCTGGCATGATTGATTTCTTTGGAACACCTAATGTTCGCAAAACTGCAATTTCCTTCGCTTGAGATTGTATAAGCCTCTGCAAACTCAAGAAAATCGTAATACCGGCAATTGCTGCTATCATACCGGTAACATATGGATACATGTTTGCAGCACCTTCTGCATCAGCACGTAGGATTTCAACTGAGAATACACCCGACCTGTCATAGACGCTAACTGGAGAATCATCGATATCCGACATAAGCTCTGATAGGTCCTTGACCAGTTTAGTCATCTCTGGATTTTCGTCGACATCACTGGTAGACTGCAAGTCATAATCCGGTGTTCCCGCTACATCGATTAGAATGAGATTTGAAGAACCTGCACTAAGGTTTGCGAGTTTTTCTAATCCCGAATCTGTCATGTACCCGGTTGCAAATGTGCCATCATCAGCAGGTAGGGTAGAACCTTCGGTTGCGAAGTAAAGGTGCATAGGATGGAAACCGATTCCTACGACTTCGTAGGTAAATTTACCATAACCCGCACTGATATTAATCTCGTCGCCGATATCAATGTCTAGATCAACTGCAATGTGGCTATCAAGAACAATTTCATCGCTCGTTTCAGCAATTCTCCCTGAGGATAAATCGCTGTAAGTTGGCATCCAAATTTTGTCAACTTGGCCCTCATCAATACCGTGCCAAACTGCAGGAATTACTTTCTCAACGCCCTTTGAGTCAGTGGTTAACATCATTCCATCAATTACCAGTCTAGCCTCGCACCTCTCCAAAGAATAATCCGTTTCTGGCCATTGAGAATCTATCGTCTCACAAATTGATTCAGAGGCAGTATTATTCCAAACCCCTGTCGGATTGTTGATCCATACATCGGCGAGGTTTACTCCATCATCTCCATCGTAAATCTCATCATAAAGGGTAGTTGCTGCATTTGCATATGAACCAAATGAGATTCCTGCAAAAACACCAACTGCGACCATGAAAACTACTGCAGAGAGGCGCAATTTTGTGCGCCATAGACTCCTTGCGAGTCTTTTTGTTAGTAGCATTGACATTTGATCACCTCAATTGTCCAACTTTTCATCCGAGATTATTTTGCCACTGTCTAATCTGATTACACGGGTTGCGTAATCGGTCAATTTTTCATCGTGGGTTACCATGATTGTTGTGATATTTTCTGCTTTGCAGGCTTTGACTAGTACTTCCATAACCATGTCTGATGTTTTGGAATCTAAATTACCGGTCAACTCGTCTCCAAGTAGGAGTTTGGGACTTTTTGCCAAACTTCTGGCAATGGCAACTCTTTGCTGCTGCCCACCACTAATTTCAGCAGGGAATCTATCGACTTCTTTCTCTAATCCAACAAGTTTCAATAATTCCAAGGCTCTATCCTTATTTCTCTCACCAGAGAGTTCTTGGATTAGAAGAATGTTCTCTAGGACCGTCAAATCTTGTAGCAAGTTGAAGAATTGGAATACATAGCCTATGTTCTCCCTTCTGAATGTAGTCATCTCTTCTGAATTCTCTCTAGGTACATCTTTTCCATCAAAGGTATAACTTCCTGCAGTAGGACTGTCCAGAGCAGCAACGCAATTCAGCAGTGTGGTTTTACCTGAACCTGATGGTCCTAGTAATACTATTCTCTCACCTTCTTCAATATCGATGGTTATTCCATCTAAGGCTTTGACAATGCCAGATGCCATTTCGTAATGTCGCTGTAAGTTTCCAATCTCCATCATTGGCATATTGAACAATACATCCAAAGAAATTGAGTAAATAGGTTCTTTCATTATAGGCCCACACTTGATATAATGCTCAACCTAAGGGTACAATGTGCGAGAAGTCCAATTGAAGTGGAGTCCTGAATCCATTGAGAATTCAGATATTGGACTGATTACTAAGGTGGCAAGAAAATTTGAAGTTGTTGCGCACCTTGAAGTCACCAAAACCGGCGTTAGACAACTTGTGAGTATCTCATTCCAAGAAGAAATGGGGCCTAGCAATCTTGGAGATATTGACTACTTGGATGTCGAAGGGGCTCTAAACCCGTATCCTATACCAGAAATTGGCGGGGAAGGATACATCGTGGTATGGAATAGGCACCCATTATCTGTTGCTGCAATCAATTTCGATAGCTTACATGTGATTCCTCCATATCTAATTGGTGAAGAAGGTGTACAAATTACAATTCGTGGATTACCTGAGGGAGTTAGTGGCTTCCTCAAGGCTGCAAGAGCAATGTTACCGCCTGATAACGTAAATGTCGTTGATATCAGTGAAATTGAGGACAAAATTTCTCAAATTCTCACACCAAAGCAACTTGAAGTGGCGGTTTTTGCAGTACAGGCAGGATTTTATGAAAATCCAAGGAAAATAACCAAAAAAGAACTCTCAGAATTAACTGAAATTCCTCGCTCGACTCTCCAAGAACATCTTGCAAAAGCCGAAGCTGCATTGATTGAATGGGCAGTAAAGACCCATTTATCAAAGTAGGAAAGCCTTGTATTCAACCACCTTTTCACATGGTCATGAGCGATACAGACACGCTACTACCGAACGGAAAAGGCGTGTGGATTCCCATCGACCATGGTGTTTCCGATTTCCCGGTTGAAGGTCTAGAAAATCTTGACAAACTAATACCACTTATTGCTCACGCTGATGCTATCGTTGCCCAGAAAGGGGTAGTCTCACGCTACTCAGCAGATGCAAACTTCGTGGCACACCTCTCCGTTTCAACCCGCCATGCAGGGATCAGAGGTAGTGACAAGGTCCTAGTTGGCAGCGTTGAAGAATCACTATCCAGAGGGGCTAAAGGAGTAAGTGTCCAAGTCAACATGGGCAGTCCTGATGAGCCAGATATGATTGAGAGATTGGGCATGATAACTCAAGATTCTCACTACCTAAACTGCCCTGCTCTAGGAATGATTTACCCTCGTGGAGAGAACCTTAGTGTGATGGAAAACGACGACACACAGGCTGTAGCACACGCTGCCAGATTAGCATTTGAGTTGGGTTGCACCGTAGTCAAGACAAAGTGGACTGGTTCTATTGAATCTTTCAAGAAAGTAACGTCCTGTGTCCCGATCCCAGTACTCATTGCAGGTGGTCCAGCCGGCTCAAGCACCAAAGAAATACTCGAGATTGTTCATCAATCCATCCAGGCAGGCGGCGGAGGAGTATGCATGGGAAGACAGGTTTTCTCTCATGCAAACCCAAAAGCAATGGTTTCTGCTTTGAAAGCAATTGTTCACGATGATGCTAGCGTTGAGCAAGCAATGCAGGATTTCGGGCTGTGATACTCTTGCAAATATGGCTTGAATCTGGAATGCGTCAAGAAGGAGTTGACTTGGTTTTAGACGATGATTTGAGTGTCGACGGTGATGCGTTGTACGTAAATGGAAAACAAGTCGGAAGAAGAGTTGACGTAAGCACCTCTGATGGTCAAAGTAAGGCTCGAGCATTGGCGGGTAGCGTGGAATGGATTCTTCTTGATTTAGGGGAATGGAAAATGATTCCAATTGAAAATGTCATAGCATCTTGTGACGGTGGACCCACCAAAGTTGCCGCAAGGATATCATCCGCTGAACAAGTTCTAGGTGCTGCATTTGCTCTTGAAATTGGAGTTGATGCTTTACTTGTGCCTGAGGATATTTTACCGACTGCATTAATCGCAAAATCTCAGAGAGGTGAACGTATTGAGTACACGGATAAAGAGCAGAAATCCGATGGATTTGAACTTACTAGTTTGAGAGTTATCGAAGTAAAGGAGGGTGGAGTTGGTGACCGAGTCTGTGTCGACTTGACTTCCTTGCTCGATTTTGGGGAGGGGATGCTTGTTGGCTCTAGTGCTAGTTCAATGGTATTAGTACACGGTGAGACTGTCGAATCTGAGTTCGTTCCCACAAGACCTTTCAGAGTGAATGCTGGAGCAGCACACACTTACATCATGATGGCAGACGGCTCCACAAAATATCTCTCAGAGTTAGAAATGGGCGATCAAGTGATGGTAACAAGTAGTGACGGGAAATCAAGGACAGCAACCGTTGGCAGAGTAAAGATAGAGAGACGGCCGTTTATTTTATTCAAGTGGATAGATGAAAACGATAATGAAGCAGGTGCGCTCTTGCAGCAAGCAGAGACAGTAAGACTCGTTTCAAATTCCGGATTGATTTCGATTACAGACTTATCCCCCGATATGAAAATTATTGGTTGGTCCGGAGGAGCGGGCCGGCATGTGGGAATAGAAATATCCGCAGATGTTACAGAAAAATGAGGTGTTAGATTGGCGGTACTGGGAACGGGTACATCGAACGGTGGATGTAGCCTCCTTCATGCTGCAGGACTCGGTTATGGTGCATCACTTGCGTTGGACTTACCAGTAACTGTTCGCCTGCTTGACAAGGAATCTCGAAGAGAAGTAGATGATCCAGACAACTTGCTTGGTACTATTTTGGATATTTGGACACAGTCCGGACATCCAGTACCTAATGGTGAATTGTTCTGGGCTGTAAAATCCGAAATTCCTCCTCGTCAAGGGCTAAAATCTAGTTCAGCTGTTGCAGTAGCCGCAATCAAAGCACTCTGTGATGCGAGTGATTACAATCTAGAAAATGCAGATATCGTCGATATTGCTGCTGCTGCCCAACTTGCATCTGGTGTTTCAATTACCGGTAGTTATGGGGACTCTTGGGCTGCACTGGAAGGAGGCTGGAAACTCGTCAATGCAAACGCAGAAGATGCAAGAAGTGGTGTCTTGCTTGAGTCGCCTGGTCCAAATTCAGACGATTGGAATGTCCTGTTAGTTTGTCGAGGAGATAGAGACAATAGGCCACAATTAGAAGATTTTAGTTTCCATCAACAAGCCTTTGTTCAAGCCCTAAATGCATTACAGGAAGGAAATGACTTAGTAGCTCTCACATGGAATGGAAGAGGTGTTGTTGGCGCACTAAACGACCCCATTGGTAGGAAATTGACCAATGATGCTTTTGTTAACGGCGCGCGAGCTGCAGGCATTAGTGGTTCTGGACCTGCTATCGCTGTTTTCGCACCCGCTGTTAATAGCCAGTCGATTGAACAATTGAAGAAATGGTACAGCAGAGCCGGAGATGTGGAGTTGATTGAAACTAAGATCATCAACGCTGAATTGGCTTCCATGGAAGAATAACCATATTCTTGAATGAAGGTCTTCTCGGAGTGCTCGATACTCGTGCGTATGAGTCTTGGAGACAACATTGTCGTGACTCTTTTTGGGGAGTCTCATGGCCCCGCAGTTGGCGCTCTAATAGACGGTATGCCTCCAAATATAGAAATCGATGCAGACCAATTAATCGCTGACATGGTCGCAAGAAGACCCGGCTCTGGACTTGCTAGTAAGAGGAAGGAAACCGATGATGTAGAGATACTATCAGGAGTGCATGCGGGGAAAACAACCGGTATGCCGGTTTTGTTGCTGATTAGAAATCGAGATGTTAAGTCAAAAGATTACTCATTCCTACCATACCAACCAAGACCTGGTCACGTGGACCACCCTATCAGTGTCAAAACCGGTGGCGCTGCCGACCTTCGAGGAGGAGGTTCGTTCTCTGCAAGATTGACCGCTGGACTTGTTGCGGCTGCTTCTTTATCACGTAACATTCTCCCTGAAGACTGGATAATCGAGGCAAAGGTAGGCGCTCTAGGTGGACTTGAAGGTGAAGATGGAATTGCACTAGCTGAAGATGCTAGGAAAGATGGAGATTCTCTTGGAAGCAGGGTTGACTTGGTAATTTCAGGATTGCCTGTTGGCTTCGGTGAACCATGGTTTGAAGGCATTGAGCCGGCCTTGGCAAGAGGTCTCATGGCAATACCTGCGGCCAGAGCAGTTGAGTTTGGCAGAGGCGTTGAGGCTGGTGTTATGAGAGGAAGTCAGCACAATGACAAATGGGGCAAAGATATGTCGCTGTCTGATGGAGCAGACGGCGCTCTAGGCGGAATGGCTAGCGGAGCGCCAATCCACGTTAGAGTTACATTCAAACCTCCAAGTGGGATTTCAAAACCACAAGAAACATTCAATCAAGTCACAGGCATGATGGAAGAATTGGCCATCAAAGGCAGACATGACCCCGTTATCGGACCGAGAGCGAGGCCTGTTGTTGAAGCGGTTGCAAGACTAGTAATCGCTGACCTCGCTATTCAAGGTGGATATATCGATGGATGAAATCATTGTTCACAAATTTGGAGGATCTTGTCTCAGAGAGGGCAAAGATATCGACAGAATCGGTGAGATAATCAAAAATCATCAAGGCCGCAACTTGGTTGTAGTATCTGCATTGTGGGGAATGACCGACCGTTTGAAAAGAGCATCAAATGAACCAAGATATGCAAGCAGATTGGTTCAAGATTTGATTTACCAGCATCTTAGATTCGCTCCTGGATTAGACAAAGGGCCGTTCTCTGAATTGTTTCAAAAGGTTGTTTCAGGAATTTCTAATGAGTTGTTAAACTACACAAGTGGTGAAAAATCACTGAACTCGGAGAACCTAATTCTAGCAGCAGGTGAAAGACTCAGTGCTCTTGCAGTGGCACATAGACTAAGACAGAATGGATTTGAAGATTCTCACCCTGTTGGTGCTGAAGATATTGGATTACGACTCAAAGGAGTAGGCCGTGCTAAGGAAATCGATATCATATCATCTAAACAGCAATTAGAGGTTGAGAGTTTGGTTGGAATTCCAATTCTCACTGGTTGGTTTGGTGAAGGTGATGATGGAAATATTGCACTCTTGACAAGAGGTGGTTCTGACCATTCTGCTGCGGCATTCGCAAACTTGACAAATGCATCAAAATTGATTCTATGGAAAGATATTGATGGAATCAAACGACTGAATCCAAGATGGGGAATCGATACACCTACTATACCATACCTAGGATATGGACAAGCTGCTGAACTTTCAATGCATGGTACTCCAATTATTCACCCTGCAACTGTTCTGCCACTTGTTGCAGAGGGCATACCAATAGAAATCAAGAATTTCCATAATCCTGAAGGAAGTTTGTCTACTACTATTGGCCCTGATATAGACAATGAAAACATTGTAGCAATCGGGTGTCAGCCTGGTGTAGCAGTAATTACTGATGATAAGCCTCTCAGCAGCGATTTATTGTCTGAAATCGAATACCATGGAATTACTCCATGGTCAATGAATTCAACTCCTGAAGAAATGAAAATCATCATGCCATTACACGATCTCCACCTTATTGAATCGAAAATAAGTGGGAAAATCGTCCACAAAACTGCAATAATTTCTGTTATTGGGAAGGCCCAAATTTCGATAGACCACGAATTAGTATCTAGAAACGAATACGGGACCAGATTGATAGTTCAAACAGACAAACTTAACGAAACAATTAGTGAATTGTATCACTCTTTGTTCTCTCGCCAAGACTGTAAGTGAGTTGGTAGGTCCAAAGCGAATAGTGCACCTACAACAATGAATACAAACAGTGTCCCTAGTGCAACACCGTAAACTGAAATCAACTCGACAGATTCTTCCATACGGACTGCAGTCTGCTCGGAGAACAGTGAAATGAACGCTGGTAGAATGGTGTTCACAGACAAAACAAGCATTGCCAAAGTACCTGCAATCAATGGATTAATCACAAGAGAGCGGTGATATTTACCGACGATTTTCTTGACATTCATTACGTAAACTTCTCTTGTTCTAATTGAAGTATCGAGCATACTGAACCTGATTACACCGTTTGTTAACTCGAAGTACATCACTAATAGGACTGCGTAAACAACTACAAGAATTGTTAGCAATAATTGACTATCGCCAAATCCAAAGATGTCCTGAGATAGTGATACCTTTGAAGATGCAAATCGCATTACTGAAAGAATGAACAAAACGTATGATGAAAGCATGAACCTTGCATCTCTAGTCATTGTACCCCAGAAACCAGTACCTATTGCACCTGCAACTACCATCAATTGCAGTATATTTGCAATCGTAATTGAACCTGTAATTGCGAACCATAGAGTACCAACTGCAGGGGTAACAATGTATGTCAGAATACCTAGAGCGATTAGAACGCCATAGCAACCAAGTTGCAGATTCTGAACCATCTTATCTGCAGGCAAGAACTTCATCTTTGGAACGAGTGGACCCCCTAGTAGGCTCTCGACGAATGATGGGATCTCGACTGTTGGAATAGCATCCTGTGGAATATCTCCAGTTGCACTTGCAGTACCAGCGAGTTTCTTTCGAGAAGGCGCCGATGAGCGAACTGTCTTACCGTCATACAGGTGAGCTGTATCTCCAGATTTAGTTGCCATTCATCTCCCTCCTCAGAATCCTCTTGCACCAGCAAGTGCGGTTGATAGTAGCATATCAGGCTCCCAATCCATGATGTTTACACCAAGACCTCTCAATTCGCTTATCAAAACGTCTCTTTCTGTCTTCAAGACCTCATATCCAGTTCTATCTAGACGCTTTGCATCAAATTCGAATTCAAGACTCGATGGTGATAGAACTGTTACGTCGAAATCTCTCGCTCTGAAATCACGTAGTGCGTTTACAATGGTAGGGTCATCTTCCAAGTTCGATAGAACAATGATTGGACTTCCCTTGTTGATGTGTGGCATAATTCTGTTCACAACAACCTGTAGCGGAATGTTACCTCTTGCCATTGCACCGGCTAACTTGGTTAGAATAACATAGAGTTGCTTCTTTCCAGTATCTCTGTCGACACTGACCACTTCGTCACCGTAGGTGATTAGCCCGACCGAATCTCTTCGGCCGAGGAAATACTTAGCAAGGCTAGCAGCGGCTCTAGTAGAGTAAACAAGTGCGTTTCTAGAAACTGGTCCAGTTTCAGAAACTGCTCTTGAGTCGACGATTAGAATGATGTCGCTTACAGCGTCTCTTTCACGTTCGTTGACCATCAGTTTACCGCTTCTAGCATATGCAGACCAGTTGATTGCTCTAAATGAATCACCTTCGAAGTACTCTCTTAGAGAATAGAATTCCGAACCTGGACCTGGTTGACGGATGTTTACAGCACCAGTGAAGATCTTTGGAACTCGAGACTTGACGAATGTTTCTTTCAGGTCTTCCATCTTCGGGAACACAAGGAAGTCGTTGTAGACATGCAGTTCCTTTTCCTTGTGGAATAATCCGAATGGGTCTTGGACACGGACAGCCACCGGTCCAAGACTGTAGAAACCTCTCAATGGGCACTCGACTGTGTATTCGATAAACGTCTCACGGCGTGGACCTAATTCCATCAGAATGTAATTTGCACCGTCCTTGATACGCATTACTTCTGGTACTCTGTCCTTGACTTCCAGAATCTTTCCTAGTCCGGAATGATTCTGCATACGCAGTGTGACATTTACCTCACCATCTTCGAAAATCCTGGCACTGGATAATTTTCGCATTGCAGAGACATTGGACAAGGAAACTCCTTCCTCACCCGACCATTCTTCTGCTCTGCGGCCGCTTGCAGCTACGTCAGCGTGACCGCCGAATAGTGCTGCCCAAGTTAGGAACACGAAGATTACCACGGCAATGGTAACCAGTTGTGAATTCCTCAATGTAAGACCTAGCAGGTACATTGCTACCGCTAGGGAACCTAACATTGCACTCTTACGACTCCACATGCCATTCGCCTCTCTGTTTCAATTAAGAAAATCAGACAGTAGGAACTGGAACTTCTCGCAAGATTGTTTGAATAACCTCACCAGCTTCCAATCCCTTGATTTGGTGCTCTGGCTTAAGGATGATTCTGTGTGCGATTGCGAGTTCAGCTACGGTCTTGATGTCGTCTGGTGTTACGAAGTCGCGGCCACGAAGAGCAGCTGCTGCACGTGATGTCTTCAGAAGTGCCTGAGAACCACGAGGCGACGAACCTACGAGAACACGAGGGTCCTCACGAGTTCTGCTTACGATTTCAACCATGTACATACGTAGTGCTGGGTCGACGTAGATGTCTTCACATGCTTGCTGCATTGCGATAACTCTCTGTGGGTCGGTAATGACGTCGACATCGACTGCATCCTTTCCACGGTTGATACGTCGAGCAAGGATTTCGTCTTCGTCTGCACGGTCTGGGTAACCGACGCTCATCTTGAACATGAAACGGTCCAACTGCGCTTCAGGAAGCGGGTAAGTACCCTCTTGCTCAACAGGGTTCTGAGTTGCCATAACAATGAACGGTGCTGGTAGTTTGTGGGTGACTGTTCCGATAGTCACCTGCTTCTCCTGCATAGCCTCAAGCAAAGCAGCTTGGGTCTTAGGAGGAGCACGGTTAATTTCGTCCGCTAGTAGTAGGTTACAGAATAGTGGACCTGGTTTGAACGTGAATTCTCCCTTCTTAGCATCGTAGATGTTTGTACCTGTAATGTCTGCAGGTAGCAAATCCGGAGTGAACTGCACACGCTTGAAGTCACAACCCAACGCATCTGCGAAGGTGTTGGTCATCAAAGTCTTAGCAAGTCCTGGGTAATCTTCGAACAGTAGGTTACCGTTCGACAAGATGTTGATCAGAACATTGTCGATAACGTGGCTCTTTCCGATAATTACCTTCTGGACTTCGGCGCTGATTGCTTGTGCAATCGCTCCTACTGCCTGAAGACGTTCGCGGACCTCTGGGCTACTTTGGTGTCTGGGCTGTGCCTGTGCTGGCGCTGCTGGTGCAGGTGCTGCAGGGGCTGGGGCCGGTGCTGCTGGGGCTGGTGCCGGAGCAGGTGCAGGCGCTGGTGGCGCTGCTGGGGCCGGAGCCGGTGCTGGCATAGCAGGCGCTGGTGGCGCTGCTGGGGCTGCTGGTGCAGGTGGTGCCGGCGCAGGGGGGGCTGCGGGTGGTGGGGGTGCTGGCTGCATGTCTTTTTACCTCCTAGTTTACTTTCCCCAACGTCGAATTTGTTGCAATAATTGCCTCAGTTCTTCGTTGGAATATGATCTCTGTTGTGAGTACAACAGTTCGATTAGGCGAGGGTCCTTTACCATCGATTGGATCTCACCTGGTGTTTTCCTAGCCATTTCGTCACGGGTTAGGTCGTTGAATTGGCGTACTTTGGCCATCATAGCCTCTCTTACGCGCTGTAAATACAAATTGGGATCAACCTTATTCGGTCTTTCTCTAAATCTTGTAAGGTCGAAAACGTGTCTCCAATTCTCTTTCTCTGGTACAACCATAATCGCAATGGATAGAAGTGCCATGAGATTGAGTACAATTAGCCACTTTAGAAGAGTGTCACTAGTTAGCATAACTATTGCGCCCATTGCCTCTGTAAATGGAGAAGATATTGCAGAGGTAACGTGACGTGATTCATCGAACACGATGTAGAAGTTGTCGTTCTTACTTGTGATGACAGTTGATATCTCATCATTATCGTGCTCCATCATATCTCTGATTAGAGTCACGAAGTAGTCTTCGTTACCATTCCAACTTGTTCCAGTTCCATCGGTTGATGAAAGTAGAGAATCCCAGCAAGGCCTCTCTCCATAGTAAACGGAGTCACACTGTTGCTTGCCAGTGACCTCAGCATCTGCTATGTCCCAAAGGTGGTTAGCTAAGACAGAGTGGTCCGAAACGAAAACAATGCTACCAGTAACTTTCACATTTCCTTCTTTGACTCCCTTTACCTGGTCGATTGCTTCGATTCCTGGATAGTCCATCCTGATGATTAATCCGGTGTTATTACCACCAAGAATAGGGTTGTCTGGGTCGTTTGCATCCATATTTTCTCTAGCGATGAATGCTGAGCCGGATGCGTGTGCCAGTACTTTCACATTTCTGGAATCGTCTTCGTTGTCAAGAACTTGAATCGCTGTTGGGCGGTGGAACAGAACCGGTAGAGCACAGTCACTGTATCTGTCGCTGTCTTGAAGTGCGTCAGGGCTGCAATATGGTCTGCGCTCAAACTGGTCATCCCAAACCTTGTTGACACCTGCAACTGCCCAAAGTTTCCTAGAGTCTTGCGGCTCAACCTCACCAGTCTGGCTAGCAACTTCGTAGAATCTGTTTGGGTCTACCACTGGAGCATCGAAGAATTTGACATCGAACTTGTCTGCCACCGTTTGAGCGTTTGTTGAGTTCGCAGCGATGATCACCTTGCCACCTCTTTCAGTGACAAATTCGTGAAGAGCATCCGCTTCTGCGTTATCAAATGGCTTTTCAGGAGCTGCGATAACTAGCATAGTTCGGTGTGGTTCTCTCCAGTCGTTTACAAGCATAGGAGTTGACATTGTGTTTGCAACAACATAGTCCATACCATCTTCACCAAGTGAACCTCTCATGCTCGAAACTTGCTGATATTGTACGTTTTGCTCCTCATCCGTGACATATGCTGAGTAGACAGTGGTTTTGTCGGAGGATGTAATGACAATTACAGTTGTTGAAAGTAACATAGCGACGATGAATCCAACCAAAAGCCAAGTTTCTAACTTGATTCCGGTTGAGCCTTCTTCTGTCATTTTTGTTACCCCTAAAAAAAAGCCCACAACTTAACGTAGCAGGTTTCGCAACTCCAACCCACTCATATAGATTATCGTCGATTGAGCAATACAATGACTTCAGTATCATCTGATGATAATGAATATCAATACCGGAATACAGTCTCAAATTTTGGATTCATGACGGATAACTGCTGAAAATAGCACTGTTATCATACACAAAAAGGAAGATAAGGCCGGTAAAGATGAACTTTCGACCTCTAAATCTGTTGTATCAGTGTTAGTGGTATCATCGGTGTTATCATCGGGTTCATCTACAGTTGTCTCTACTGATTCTACATCGATTGTTAAGGTTGCAAAACTAGACACACTATCCGATTCTGGATAAATCGTAAACTCAAGGATACATTCCTTGGTTGGGTGGCTTGTTGTGGTGCTGAACTCAAGTTCCCCTAACAGTTTACCATCATCTGAATTTACTGCAGGATTAACCACAAAAGGTAGTGCGGACAAAGGCTCAAATGAATAGTCTAATTGAGGACACCTAGATACTGAGATACTAGTTTTTGTGACTGCGTCGTCTGTATTTCCAAAATTGAATACGTGTAAGTTGATTGTTTTTGTAGTACCAGATTTCATTGGCACCTGGGCATTTGAAGACGTAAGGCCGCCGCCTTCATACTTAACGACAAGATCGTATATTTTTGAAAACTTTAGATCCATTTCAATCTCTCTTGATGCGTCTGCTGCTTGACCTGCAATCAATTCAATTAATCTCAACTTGATGGTCTCACTAAAATCATCAGCATTGTACAATATGCCATCTGCATCCAGTCCCGAACCTGATATTTTCAGTTCAAAAGTCTTGTTTGAATTTCCTTCCACTGTGACCTGCCCGGGGTCATCAACGTTGAATTCAACATTCTCAAATTCTGCTTCAAGTCCAACTTCAATAGGAGTCAAACGGTTATTGTTAATCCAAAATTGTAAAGTCAACTCGAACGAATATGTTTCAGGGTTTAGTTGCATTATTGCAACATCATCTTCCATCTCCCAGTCCGCAGTCCATTGGATTTCAGGACTGGGCAACTGAGCACTTGACGAAAGAGGAATCAAAGAAACCAAAAAGATTGCAATGATTATTCGCTTCATCCTCATTCCTCACATGCACGTTTGATTAGGACTTTGATCATGTTTCTCCTGTACCTTGGAGGAAGTGATGTGTTGTTTACCGGTTTAGTGTTGTTGTAAACAGCATCACAAATCGATTTGACGTCTCCACCTGCTTCAGCGACTTCCTCATCATGCCTTCTTGGTATGCTCTCTAATGCGGTCGTTGCAACTCTAAGTGTTGACCTATCTCCTTTCTTCCATGCTGCTGCTGCTCCTGCTTCAGGGAAATCCCATGACTCTCTAAGTCTCAGTTTCCTGTATGCGCCAATCCACTCAGATACATCCTCAGGCAGCGTAACCTTGAGCATGAACTCTCCTGGTTGCAGAACATTCCTAGTCATTCCATCCAATTGATAGAACTCGGTGAGTGGCATTTGTCTTGCTCCATTTGGACCGATTAGATGCACAGTTGCATCCAAAACCATGAGATTTGGAGCGATATCCCCTTGATATGTTGCAACACAAAGTGTGTTTTGATTTGGAATGACTCTACAATCAGCGCCAGTACCACAATCTGCCTTGTGACACCAATCGATGCTGCTTCTCCATTCTTCTGCTTGATTGTACCAAAAGCATCGCGTGTCCAAGCACAAGTTACCACCAAGTGTAGCATTTCGTCTGATAAGTGAAGATGCGACCTTACTTGCAGCTTCAGCAATTAGAGGGTGAACCACATTACTGACAGAGATGTCATGTAATCTAGCCATACACCCGATTTCTGTCATTGAAATTGTTGAGACACCATCCAAACCTGCAAGAGAAATGACGTGTGGTTTGGTGTTAATGTGCCACTTGTAGTTAGGTATGATGTCAGTACCACCGGCAATCCAATCAAATTCTTGTCCGGATTCTAGCAATTGTGCAGCAATTTCACACGCCTCTTCGACAGTGGTAGGTTTGTGAAGTTCAAATGGTGGCATTAGCATCAGTTTTCACCTCCCATGTGTCTTTGTTCTTGTTTAAGCCATGCTTTGCCGGCCAACCCTAGTTCTGCGAGTTGTTCTGGTTCTGGCTTGTCAGCAGATTTCCAACCTTCGACTTGGTCTTCTAGTGGGAGATTTGGATCGAATCCAAACAAAACACCGTTGACATAGGCATCGGTATCCTCACTTCGTTGCCTTCTCTTATCTCGGATTTCATGCTCAGATGCACGTTTCTCCAACTTCTTTTGCAACTCTGAGAAATCCAGTCTTGGTACTGGCAAGTCTGCCGGATCGTCAATACCTTCGACCTTCATTTTCTTAGCGATCGCAGCCCAAACTTTGTCAGGAGTCAAAGGAAGGTCGTTTATTCTAATTCCAATTGCATCGTATACTGCATTTACCACTGCTGGCAAAATTGGCAAAAGAGGCCCTTCGCCAGCTTCCTTTGCACCGAACGGACCTTCTGGGTCACACGATTCAATGATAATTGGAGTTACATTAGGCATTTCGTGAACGCTTGGAATCTTGTAATCAAGTAAGTTAGGATTCTGAAGGTGACCTGTTCTTCCATACACCATCTGCTCAGTCAATACTTGGCCAAGACCCATGTGACAGGAACCGATTATCTGTCCTTCAACAGCAAGCGGATTCAGAGCCTTCCCACAGTCGTGAGCAGCCCATACATCTGTACATTTGATCAGACCAGTCTCAACATCGACCTCCACCTCTGCAACATATGCAGAGAATGAATACGCAGGAGCAAGTCCCGCTGCTGCACCTTTGTGAACTCCTCCCATAGGTGGTGAGCGATAAGCGCCTGAGGAAATCAAGGCACCCTTGTCTTCCTGTGCTTTGTGAAGTGCTTCGAGGTATGACATTCCAATAGCAGGGTCATGCTTGTAGTAGATTCTTCTGTCGTTCAAAACAAGTGTATCCGGGTGGTAACCCAGAGTGTCCCAGGCTGCATTCAACAACTTATCTTTGATTTCCAATGCAGCTCTGATTGCAGCATTCGCATTCATGAAAGTCACTCTAGATGAGTAAGAACCTAGGTCGACTGGACTGGTATCGCTCTCGTGGCTTCGAACGTGAATCATTTCAATCGGTAAAGCCAATACTTCTGCAACAACTTGAGCGACCGCAGTTGTTGAACCTTGACCAATGTCTGCTGCTCCGGTGTGAACTGTAACTCCACCATCCATGTCGATTTGGATGTGGACGGTTGCGTGTGGGAATTTGTTAGGATCCCAATGAATTGGCAATCCAGAACCTGAGATGAAAAATCCACATCCGATTCCTATTCCTTTTCCTAGAGGCATCTTCCTGAATTTATTATCCCAGTCGCTTCCTTTTCTTACCTCTTGTAGCGCTTGACGCATTCCATTTGAGGTGATTCTGAATCCTGAAATTGTCCTTGAATGAGGCGGAAGTAGATTCGCCAGACGCAAGTCGATCGGGTCAACTTGCAATTGCTCAGACATATCGTCGAGCCCAACCTCAACAGCAGTTCTTGTGTTTACTGCACCATGCCCACGCATAGCACCACTAGCTGGCTTATTTGTCCAAACTCTAGCACCAGTGTAATGGAAAGAACCTAATTCGTAGGGTGCCGTTGCAAGCACTCCATTGTAGTATGAGGTGACGTGTCCGAATGATGCGAATCCGCCGCCATCGATTAGAGCATCTATGTCAAATCCAGAAATTCTAGCCTCTTCGTCAGCATACATCTGAACTTCAATATGGCTTGGATGTCGCCCTCTATTTACCCAGAAAACCTCTTCTCTGTCAAACGTTATTCTAACAGGTCTACCTGCTTTTCGGGCTAATATTGCAGCACACATTTCGTGCGGGAATGGGTCGGACTTTCCTCCGAATCCACCGCCAACAAACGTTCGAATGACATTCACTTGATGCATTGGAACGTCAAGAACTGTCGCAAGCGCCCTATGGGCATAGTGTGGAACTTGTTGCGGCGTGTAAAGTTGCAGTCTTCCGTTTGAATCCCAATGTGCAACTACAGCGTGTGGTTCTGTAAAACCGTGATTGACACCCATATATTTCCACTTTCCGTGGTACATGGCATTGGGGTTTTCAACCATAGAGCGGTCACCAAATTCTTGGAATACTCTCTTCTGAACATTTGTTGAACCTACGTGATATTTGCCTCTCCAGTGAATTGGCTCGTCTACATCCTCGAGACCTTTTTTCATGTCGTGAATGGAATCTAGAACCTCATATTCAACGTCTATCAAAGCGACTGCTTCTCTGGCAGTAGCTTCGTCTACAGCAGCGACACAAGCAACTAGGTCTCCAACGTGCCTAACCTTCTCAACAGCCATTGCATGTTCGTCTTTTGTAACAGGTAGAACTCCGAACTTGTTTGGCGCATCATCGCCTGTAGCTACGGCTATTACACCCGGTAATGCTTCTGCTTTACTTGTGTCAATGCTGACAACTCTGGCATAATGGTGAGGTGACCTTACGATTCTGCCTATTATCTCATTAGGCAGTCTAACGTCATCCCCGTACCATGCTTGGCCAGTGACCTTTGCATTTGCATCAACAAGAGGAATTGATTTTCCGACTATTGTTCCTGTTCTTGCTCTATCGTGAATGTGGGCTCCAGCTGGTTGCTTCTCCTTTCCTCCAACCATTTCTGGAATAAAATCGAGGTCCCTAGGTTTCATTACTGGCCTTGACCCTCCTGAACCAGGAGGTGCGAAACTCTGCTTTCCTGCAACCCTTTTTCCATCCTTACGGATTTCTCCCGAACCGCTACCGGGCTGTTGTTTGTATCCACCTGACATCGATATCACCTCGCATGGCCCGGAGGCATTGTCGGCTCTTCAGGACCACTCGGGTTAGGATCGGGGTGAGCATCGCTTGCTGCTGGTGCAGAGTCTGATTCACCACGGTGAATTGCTGCTGCTGCTTGAATTGATTCAATGATTTGTTGATATCCAGTACATCTGCAAAGATTTCCTTCAATCGCACATGCGATTTCTGAATCTGAAGGGTTGGGATTTTCATTTAGTAATGCTTGAGACGCTACTAAGAAACCCGGGGTGCAGAAGCCACATTGAGAGCCACCATGGTCTGCAAAACACTGCTGGATTGGTGCAAGGTGAGCACCGTCTGCAAGGCCTTCGACAGTGGTGATTTTGCTACCACTTGCATCCTGAGCCATCGTGAGGCAAGATAGGCGAGGTTGGCCATCTATCATCACTGTACAGCAACCACAAGTTCCCATGTCACATCCACGCTTGACACCCAAGCATCCCGCTTTGTCACGTAACACGTCTAGAAGCACAGCGTTGGATGGTGCGAGGACTTCACTAACCTGACCATTAACTTCGGCCGTCCATACCTTGGAAGGTGCTGCTGGAATCATCGAAACGTGCTCTTTTCCGACCATAAATGTCACCAACTGAATGACCCGAGTAAGAATCACCCTTTCAGCATTGGCACTAAATTATCTAAATTCCATGTTAAGAATCTCTCTATTTTGCACCTATCTTTGCGCAACTGAAGTGTAATCCTCCTCGCCAGGAGCGGGGCTTTTCCAGTCCAAGTCCCCTGGTAGGATTAGTCCGTCTCCAATTTGCACTAAATCCGAGGCTAACTTCTGTTGAGTAGTACACAATTCATCCCAATCAAGGGATGAATCTCTCCATTTTGACCAAAGCCTCATTCTGCGCCAAGAAGACTTGCCTTTGGAGTACAATTTCATCTGTAATTTTCCGGCAGTAGGCATCCACCACAGCATCAAAGGTAGAACAAGGATTGCTGGAAGCGAGAACAAGAATTGAATCACCACACTATAATCGGCTAAACCTGCAAGAGGGCTCGAATCTGAAAGTAAGGCCCAAGTGAAAGCATAAGCAGAGATTGACCACCAAATTGGATAGGCAACTAATGCAGTGTACAGTTTGAGTGCTCCACGTTTACTATCTTCCATCTTGGGACCGAAGATTCGGTCTATTGAAACAACAAACAAGAACGGTGGAAAGGATCCTACAATGGCACTAAATGTGACGAATCCTAACATGAATGACCAAGCGAAGAGCCACAAGAAAATCGACCTTAGAAATCCGTAGGTTGTGACGGATTGAGGCCTATCATCAACATGATGAGGTTTCAAATCAAGAAATTCTAATCTTTCCATATGAGACCTAGTTCTATTTTCGAGGTCTCGGCATTTCTCTTGATTGTTAATCGACATCCATTCCCAAGCAGCTCTAACTCTTCTTGCGCCAATAACCCCTTCCCCGTAGGTTGCTACGTCAGCAAGTTCAGGATTCTTACGAAGCCTCTCAGCATGAATAATTGACCTAGCTTTCCAAATTAATTCCCTGTCTTTCCAATCCTCTCTAGATAGGGAAGACCTAGAGATTTCACCCGAGATTACCTTACTCAGACTTTCCACGTCTCCTTCGATTTCTATTGGTCTTTCAACTGTGAGAGCGACTCGTTCTCTGAAGAGATGCTTCTTACTGTAATGAATTCCAACAGGGATGATTACTGGTGGATTATCAGGAGATAATTCGGCAGACTTCAAAGCAATTCTCGCAGCGTTGTCTTGAATTTCCTTCGACTTTGGCGAGGAATGAGATTCTCCTTCCGGAAAGACTACAACGTTTTTTCCTGATGCAACTTGTTTAGCAATACTCTCAAGTTCGTTCTTATCATTGATGAAACCGTCAAATTTGACTTGCTCTCCGGGCAGCAAACCCTTTGTGAGCATGTTGTCAAACAAACCTCCTGGATGCCATGATACGATAATCGCACCTCTATCCGAAGGAAGGTTCTCAGCATCAATAACAGAGATTTCTCTGAACCATGTGGACATCAAAACCCGGCTAAACCAGTTTTGGAGCCCCATAGTAAAGCCTAATGATTTCAGGTTTTGATATATCCCCCGATTTTACGCGAATACACAGGGTTCAAACACTAGCACTAACTCGATTACCTCGCGGTGAAGGGAATGAACGGCTACAAACGTTGTTTCGGACTATTTGGATTATTCATGTTAGTTGCACCACTAATCGTTGCAACTGTTCCAGTATCAGCAGACTTTGAAGACAACTCTGAGCCGGTTGGATGGTGGACTGAAACCACAGTCGACCGCAATCAAAACAAGATTGGGGATATGGTCGAACTCCACATGGACAATCCAATCTTCTTGGATGAGGATAACACACTTCCTCTAATCATCGACTACCATTATACCCCTGGTGAGGAAGAGATTGATGTTCTAGAGCGCACCGTTGATTACGAACATCAGTTCATTCTTCATGGCATAGATGCTCTAGCAGGTAGAGTTCCAGTAACTGAATTGTTAACCCTAAGAGATATTCCCGGCGTTGTAATGATTGAACTTGACGGTATTTTGACAATTGCAAATAACGATGCAAGAATTGGACACGGAGTCGATGTAACATTCGCAGAAACTGGTTATGATGGTGCAGGAACAACAGTAGCAATCATCGACACTGGGCTAGATGGAAATCACACAAGTTTGGATGACCAGGACGATGACCCGGCAACATATGATCCCAAGATTCTGGGGTTCTACGATGCGGTCAATAGCCCGGATGACACTAGCGGTAACATATTCCCATTCGATGATCAAGGACACGGTTCCCACTGTGGAGGAACTACTGCAGGAACCGGTGCACCAACATACGAGCATCCGGGAATGGCACCACAAGCACATTTGGTCGGTGTCAAGGTTCTGGGTGCAGACGGCTCAGGTTCTTTTGCCGGCGTCATGGCGGGAATGCAATGGACAATTGACACTATGCATCAGTACAACACAAGAATCGCGTCAATGAGCCTAGGTGGGCCGGGTGCAATCGAATGGACATCCTCTGAAGAGGACAGCGTGAACCGCCAAGCAAACGCAATGGTAAGGGCTGGAATCGCTCTATACATCGCTGCAGGAAACAATGCAGTTAGCGCTCAAATTGGAACTCCAGGTTCCGCAGAGGACGTCATTACAGTTGGCGCACTTGACAAGGACACCTCGATTGCTGTATACTCTAGCCAAGGACCGACAGAAGAAGGCCGAGTAAAACCAAACATCGCTTATATGGGAAGCAGCATAATGTCTGTTGCATACAACTCAGGCGACCAATATACTGCAATGAGCGGTACTAGCATGGCAACGCCGGGTGCCGCAGGTGTTGGAGCATTAATGCTGCAAGCAAACCCGAATTTGTCTCCGTTTGATATTCGAAACATCATGCAAGAGACTGCAACTTACAGACAGTGCCACTACATGGGCGCAAACGAACCATGTGCTGAGGACTTGATCCCTAAGAACCGCCAAAACAATGTTTACGGGCACGGGCATGTAAACTCCCTAGAAGCAGTACTAGAAGCTGCAGAGTACAACCAACAGTATACCTTCAACTCAAACCTTACTTTGATGGTAACTGAGACTATGCTGACAAATGGTAACATTGTCATGGGTCCGGGTTCAGTCATGGAAATTGAAATCAGCGAAAGTATCGATTCAGTCCAATGGATGAGTAATGACTTGAGAGATTCATGGTCCAACATCCACTCCTACGATGGAGGAACCGGTGTTGTCCTAGATTACGACTTGATTGTTGAAGAACTAGAGCACCTTCCTGGAATTCTGCTTCACGGCAACCACACACTTTCCTTGCGCGGACTAGATGGTACTACCTCGAGCCCTCTTGTTTCTGTGGACATTACTCTAACCGAGGAGGTTCTAGTAGCGACAAGTGACGATACCAGTTCGACAATGAATTATGTTGTATACGGCTCTGTATTTGCAGCATTAATTCTCTCAATCGTTTTGCTGATCGCTTTCATCAATAATGAATCAGAGAAAGAAGCGAGACACCCTATCGACAAAGATATCGATGAGGTCGTTGAAGCCGAAATATTAGATTAAAGCCCAAATTATGGTTTAATTCCGGCTCAACATTCAAAAGGGCATATACTAAATTCGCCTTGAGAAATATGGCTGATTCACCATCAAGACCAAGGAGACCGACAGCACAACGCACCCTATCTGCAAGAGCTGGAACGCTATCTGCAAACGCTGTAGCGACTCCAAATGTACAGTTAGGAGTTATAGGAGAAACGAGGCATGTCGTAGACTCAGGACTGCAAAAATTCGCTCAACTGATCTTGTTCGGTATCGCGATGGTCGCAATTTGGGCAGGATTACTTTCTATTGCTTTCTTTGGAAACGAAACTGGACAACAAGAGTTCCTTGTCCTCGGATTCGGAGGTTTGCTATCTGGATTCCTAGCGATTTCTCTAGTTGAATTCCAGAGAAGAAAGGGTGGTAATGAATTACAAAACGTCCACGATTATATGCTAGGTGTTGCATTCTTTTTCCTAGCAGTAGGAACATTATATGGTTCTAGATGGGTAGTCGGACTCTTGGCTGAACAAGGATTTGAGTGGCTTATTCCTGCAAATTCACCAGACCCAACAATTACAGATTGGAATCCTTCTGCAAATGCAATATACGTGCAAATGGCAGCTACGGTATCACTTGCTCTTGCACAAACAATTTACCTTAATCGGCTCAAGGGAGTTACTACTTTTGGATGGGCAGTAACTACCTTTACACCTTTGGTTGTAGCACTTATCGGTTCAAGCATATGGATGGAGTGGTCTGATAACGTTGTTTCATGGGAACTTGGAATCTCGATGATTGCGCTTGCATCGCTATCTATGTGGTTGTCACTTAGAGCCAATAGTGGAATAATTTTCTCAGTTGTTGCAGTTACATCTGGCCTCTTACCTCTCCTATACGAGTATAGTAACGAAGATACTGGGGCAGGTGGCGCTCTATCACTGCTTGTATTCATAATTGGAGTTCAAGGAATCCTCGCTGCGGACAAGCGCCTACGTCAAGATTTGATGCAAATAACCTCCATATTCCTAGTTGGGGAAGTAATCATTGCAATGCTAATTGCAAGAGAAGGGGACTTTGAATTAATCTTGGGTCCAATCAGACAATATGAACTCGGAGAATTAGCACCTTATCTTACCCTCCAAGTCGGTCTTTGGCTTGCTGTACTTATCGCTTATTTCCCAGCAACATTAATGCGAAGAATTCCGTATATGCCAATCGGCCTTGCTGCAAGTCTATTCTTGATTGAACCGAGTGCTAGCTTGATTCCTTGGATGACAACCATGATCATGTTGCCATACCTTCTGGTAATTTCGAAGGTAACTAGGAACTGGGTTGCTAACATGACTATGGTTGCAGTTGGATTCTCATTCTTTGCACAATCTCACTTCATGGGTGGATTCGAACCTGGATGGTTAGAGTTCACGATTCTTGTGGTCGTTTTGATGTCTGGAGAGGCTGGAAGACAAAAAGGACACCTATCGGATTGGGCACACTTCGTTACACTTGGATTACTGATTCTGTCCGAGTCTGTATTGTTTGGTGATGACCCTTACACCCCTTGGTCACTCTTCATTTATGCAGTCGTATCATCCTTCATGATGATGATGGATGCCGAGAAAACAGAGGACAAACAAAAGGCATTCGAAGCGTCTTCTGCAACTGCAGCAACTATGGTACTAGCGATTATTCTCTCTGCTTTCGATAGGCTAGAGGTTCCTCTACCTGACAACATTTCCTCTAACCTAGATGGATTCAACATTACACTTGCAGTTGTTGGAATTGTAGTTTATTCTGCAATGAGGAAATTTAAGAGAATAGAGTTAGACATCGGAGTCCTCCTCAATTGGGCAGATTCTCAAAGAAAGAAAATGGTACCAGTGTATGATTCGAAAACAAATGCTTGGGTTTTACCTGATGCAAATACGGAACATGACCCAATGGAATATTCATGGGGGCCACTAGGTAGAATGAGTTTAATCGGCCCAATGGTTCTATTCACAATTGCTTTGACGTCTGTCGGAATTACCGATTTGGCTCAAAATATAATATGGACTGTTTTGATGATTGTACCTATTGGAATAATCATCTCTGAGGTACTTCTTGAGAAGGAAGCCTCTTCCTCTGGAAGAATGATTGCAACCTTAACCTTGATCGCAGTATCATTCCCAATGGCAGTCGGACTCAATGATGCAAGATGGGAAACTGGAGTTTTGTATAATTCAATGATTTTGTTTGATGTAATGCTACTTGCAGGACCTCTTGGAATTTCAGTAATGCTTGACCGTAAGGGATTGAATGATGATTCATTGAATAGAACTGCAGACATCGTTACCATGATGGGATTACTAATTCTAGGTCTATTCGATACTACTGGAGGCTTACTATTCGTTGCAATGTACGCCCTTGTATTCTCCAGGGCACTAAAGCACAGGCTGAATTTCATACTTTGCATTGCACCGCTTGCACTAATCTTGTATGCTCAAAGATTCGTATCCGATGGTGCGATAATGGCAGAAGTTTTGTCTATATTCAACTTTGTCGCATATAACCCTACTGAAACAACGGTAGGTGATTTGAGTAGATTTACTTTCATAATAATGACATTTACAAATTTCATAATCCTCGTTAGAGCTGTAATAGACAGAAGAACAAATGAGTACATCGAATTTGAGTCACCTGTAGCAATACCTGCAGTTTGGTTAACCTTTGGTATATTTGGAGTACTGCCAGAGGCAAGTTGGCTACTGTTGTCGATGACAGTCTTGCTAACAGTATATTCCTGGTTAATCGGCAAATTGGACTTGATTCCTTGGACTCCTGTCATGGCGTTCTTCTCGTTCTATATCGGATTTACAAACGACCCGAACTTCAACCGCTTCGACGATATTGACTACTTGACAAACAGCCTTCTTGGAACTGGATTGTTCACATTATGTATCAATCAAGCTAGTGCAACTAAATTCCTGTACAAGTATGCAGATGAAGTTGATAGTTCAAACTCAATAGAAGGAATGGCGTTTTCCGTTTTCAATCTAGATTCTATTGAGGCTCGTGAGAGACTAACTGACATCATGAGAACCTGGACAATTATCTGTCTAACCTTCTCATGGACTGCTCTGAAGGGAATTGGTACCGTTATCGGTGCAATCTGGGCAACTTACGATTCAATCGTAAACGGCCAGAAGTACGCATTGCTTGCTTTACCTCTACTACACGCATTTGCAATATGGAACGTAATGGAACAATTGAATGTTGCAGATGGTACTCAGGATCTGTTTGTCGGAGGAGTTTTGATGGTCGCTGGAATTGCAATGACAATTATCTCTTCTAAACCCGAAATGGCATGGAATTGGAAAATCTATGACTGGGGCGATGAAATTGAGTATTATGGCTGGATAGACAGAGTAGGTCAGTTAGGAATTGTCTACTTCCTAACTGGTATAACATGGGCGATTGGTGAGGCGGACCTAGACCAGTTCCTATGGGCTGTGTGGGCTGCATATCTCTCTGGAATCGCAGTTCAAGGATTCAGAGATGAGACTGAAACTCCGTGGAGGAGAGGTTTCGGTTCAATGGGTTCAATATTCTCGCTATTCATGCTATCATTGACATTCGACACAGAGTTGTACACTTACGTGACTTGGATGTTCCTTGGTGTAGTCGCACTTGGATTTGGATTCGCTTACATCTCTAGAATGGGAGAAGTCTCCACGATCTACACTGAAGATTACACTGAGGTCAAAGAAGCGATTATCGAACAACAAAGAGGTGGAGGCCTAGCTCAAATAGATGCTATTCCAGAACCTGTTTTGACTGATGACGAAGAAGAGGAAGAAGTCGAGGTAATTGAAGAATCAGTGGAAGCAGAAGATTACTATGAGGACGAAATTGAAGACGAAGACTTCGACTTCTCTGAATTGGATGATGAAGAGGAAGAAACCGATGTCTCTGAGTCTCTCCAACAAAAGAAAGATGTCAAGAAAGAGAAATCCACTCTAGAAATCCCGAAACCGGTAACTAGTGCATTTGATTACGACTTAATTCTAGACCCAACAATCTCCCAAGCGATTCAAAACTCGCTGGCAAACACGCCTCATGAAGGATTCAAGCCAGTAGTTTCTGTATCCCAAAACGGCAGTCTGAAGATTGATTTCGTGCCAATCTGATTGCCGCCATAATGAAACGCTGCGGGTTTGTGGCATCCCCATGGCAGGGGAGATGGTCTGGATCGACTTGGAAATGACAGGTCTAGATTTGGACACTGAGTCGATAATTGAGATTGCTACAATAATCACCGATGGTGAATTGAACATTATCGCAGAGGGACCAAATCTTGCTATCAAGGTCAGTGAGGAACTGCTAGCGAATATGGATGAGTGGAATACCACTCACCACACATCATCAGGACTTGTAGACAGAATTCGAAGTGAAGGAGTCTCTCTTGAAGAGGCGATTAAGCAGACTTGCGAGTTCCTAGAACAAAATATAGAGTCAGGAACTGCTCCTCTATGTGGTAATTCAATACACAACGATAGAGCGTTCTTAGCAAAAGAAATGCCAGAGGTTCTTGACTTACTACACTACAGAATTGTAGATGTTTCAACAATCAAAGAACTAGTCAATCGTTGGTATCCAGATTTACAAAGATACAGTAAGAAAGAGGCGCATCGAGCTCTAGATGACATTATTGAATCTGTAGAAGAACTAAGGCACTACAGACAACATATCTTCAAAGATTGATACCTTTGTGGGCCGCCAATATCTCTGCTAATACTGCTATGGCTATCTCTTCAGGGCTCTCTGCACCTATTGCAAGACCAATCGGACAATTGACTCCATCAAGGGTTTCTTGGTCGATACCAACTTCAAGTGCAACGTTGGTGAACGCTTTCCACTTTGACTTTGAACCAATTACTCCTAATCTCCCGTCATAACCTTTTGATAGTAATCCAAGAAGGCGCTCCTCATCTTCCTTCCAATCATGACCAAGCAGAAGGATATCACTGAATCGTGAAAGTGTTTCTTGAGTCTCACTTTCAAGGAAATCCTTTGGACAAGAATGATGGGTCTCTGTGGCACCCTCAAGTGCTGCATAATCAGCCCTTGAATCCTGAACTGAGTATTTCCAATCAAGGGGAATACACGCCTCAGCAATCGCTTTAGCACAATGTCCGCCTCCCATTAGAAGTATGTGTGGCATCGGAATTAGAACCTCCATAGCGACCGTCACCCGGCCGCCACATAGGCTGTCCAGAGGTTGGACCTCATAGCCCTTAGCACCCTTGTTCAATCCGTAAGTTACGACTTCTCCACAAGGCTTTGAGGCTTCAGAAATCAACTCTCTAAGCCTTGAAATCACTTTCATTTCCAAACCTGCACCCCCGACTGTTCCCACCAAATCGGACTCGGTCAAAGCAAGACGAGCACCCGCTTTACCTGGAACTGAACCGGATGTATCAACTACACTTGCAATCGCAACTTTGCGATTTAGGGAAAGTTGGTCAAGTGACCACTGCAACACTCTCGCCGTCACTGCAGCCCCTCCAAATCGGCGGGTGTGTCGATATTCATATGTTCGCCGGGAGCAGAAATTTTTGAGATTGTTATGCTATCTCGTAGGGATGCATCTTTGGGGAGCGATAGGATTTTGTCGATTTCACACAGCATCAATGGATGACCAGATGGTTTTGGTGAAGTATTTTCATAACATTCAATCAAGGCTTCAACCGTTTGCAGGTTCCAACCACAACGGTCGACCGGACTTACAAGTACCCTCCTTGGTGTACGGCCTAATTCACTAGCCAATGCGATTAGACCAATTTGTAGAGAGCCTGTTCTCCCCTCTTCGGGAGAAGGATTGACTACAACTATTGCACCGTCACATTCTAGCACAACATCAACCTGTAATTCAGACCTAGTTACAACAAAAATAGGCGAACAGCCACTTTCTGCTAGAATTCTTGTCGCGCGAGCCACAAGAGATTCGCCATTCCATTTCACAAGTGCCTTGGGTTGGCCTAATCTGCTGGATGCACCAGCTGCCAATACAATGGCAGGCACGCCTTTTGCCATGGGCTCACAAATCCTTGGTAATTTCACGACCAATGATCATTCTCTGAACTTGACTACTTCCTTCGTATATTTGCATAACTTTAGCGCCACGCATCAATCTTGCAACCGGATATTCTTCTGAGTAGCCATATCCACCATACACTTGAACTGCATCTGTTGCAACTTCCATTGCAGTGTCTGAAGCGAATCTCTTTGCATGAGCTGCGGATTCTGTATTTCTAACACCTGCATCTCCATCGGCTGCGGATTTCCATGTCAGCATTCTTGATGCTTCGATTTTTGTTTTCATATCCGCAAGCATGAATTGAATGGCTTGGTGGCGATGTAGAGGCTTGCCGAATGTCTGCCTTTCTCCAGAATATTGGAGTGCATGCTCGTAAGCAGCCCTAGCTAAACCTGTAGCGTGTGCAGCGATATTCGGTCTTGACATATCGAATGCTTTCATTGCATTCATCCAGCCACCAGATTCAGAGCCACCGACCAAATTCTCTGCAGGAACTCTCATGTCATCAAATGAAATTGAACGTGTATCTGAGCATCTCTGGCCCATATTGTTCTCTTTTTTCCCTAGAGATAATCCTTCAGAATCAGCATCAACAATGAATCCAGACATCCCTCTGTATCCTGCATCAGGGTCAGTTTTGGCCAGAACGAAGAACCAGTCTGCCTTACCCGCTCCGGTAATCCACATCTTTGAACCGTTGATTACGTAATCATCACCGTCTCTGACAGCCAGTGTTTTGCAAGCAGCTACATCAGAACCAGCGCCTGGCTCGGTGACCGCATAAGAGGCCAATGCGCCTTCTTCTGCAACCATTCGCAGATACTTGTCCTTCTGCTCATGAGTTGCTCCAGTGATCACTGGAGCGCATGCCAGGCTTGTAGCGTAGGCGGCGGTTGCAAAACCAGGGTCTCCCCAAGCCAATTCCTCATTGACGAGAACTTCTTCCATAATTCCTAGACCCGGTCCTCCATAGTCTTCAGAGATGTGTAGATTGAGCAAACCCATCTCATGTGCTGCGTTGATTGCATCTTTTGGGTACTCAGAATTAAGGTCCCAGTGTTCTGCATTAGGTCTAATCTCATCGACTGCGAATTCGTGAGCGAGTTCTCGCAGCATCAGTTGCATCTCATCAAGTTGGAAGTCGACCATGTTACTCCCACAAAGCCATTCAGCATAAGCAGTACTGTTAATCAAATCACTAGGTAGCCTTGCCTTTGTAATTCAATTGCGAGTAAGAATAGAAGATAGAATGTAATCAAGATACTACCTTCCCATCTACTAAACTGGAAACCAGTCCACATCATGCCCAGACATAGTGATACACCAAGCAAGGTTGCAGGAATAATGAGATACATTGTTAGGTCGTATGAAGCATCCGTAAGTGAGATTGGAGATACTAATGCTGCAATACCAATAGATAGCAATGGGTCTGTGATATTGGAACCTATTAGAGTCCCAATCGCAACACCTTGGCTCTTTCTTACAGCAACCATTGCTACCGTTAACTCGGGAAGTGAGGTTCCTAATCCTGACATAGTAGAACCAACTATAGCATGTGGTACATTCAACTTGTACGCAATTTCAGCTGCGTATTTTACCAATTCATTTGCAGCGTAGACAGCGAGAGATAATCCGACTACTACCATGACGAAGTATGCTGTTCCTGTCCAACTAAAATCAGCCTTCTTCACTCCATCGATAGCCTTCTGCTCATCTTCTCTAATCTTGTCTGTATCACTCAACAACCAAGTCAAGTAAAGACCGTAAATTAGCACAAGAATACCACCCTCGATTCGAGAAAGTCCACCTCCTTCCCACAGCAATGCAGTCAACAATACAACTGACATTAACATCAGTAATCCGTCTCTCTTTAGCCATGCAGGTCTTATCTCAAGAGGTTTGAAAGCAACTACGATTCCTAGAACTAGTGTAATTTGCACCAGAACAGAACCGTAGATATTTCCAACTGCTAAATCCATCAGTGCCGGATCGTTCCCCGAACCTGCTGAAGCGGTGGCTGTGACCAAAATTTCTGGCAGTGATGTTCCAATACTGACGATTGTCAAACCGATAACAACCTCTGCCATTCCAGCTCTTCTAGCGAGTCCCTTCGCACCCTCAACAAAGAAATCAGCAGATGTAATCAAGAGAGCCAATGCAATGACTATCAGAATAATCAAAATTCCAATATTCGTCCAGTCATTTTTTGCTGTTATTCCACCAAGAATTGCCAAGGTGAGAAAAAGCGCAAATGAAATCAGAAGGGCATTCCACTGTAGCAGAGAGGCTATACCCTGCCTAGGAAACTCTTCCGCCATAATTACGCTAAACTGAAACTCCTCTTTGATGGTTGCGAAATATATAGAGAAAAATCATACACATCTTTCTTTTGAGAAAGACTGTGTGGAATAGATACCTATCCGAATTTTGTGGTACCTTTTTGATGGTACTTCTCGGCTGTGGTTCGGTCGCATTAGGATGGAATTCTCTTGCAGTTAGCCTTACATTTGGATTTGCGGTATTCACGGCGATTATGATTTTTCAACCAATTTCCGGAGCTCATATCAATCCGGCTGTATCCATTGCTTTTGCCGCAAATGGTAATTTGGAGAAAGAAGCACTTCCGGGATATATCATTGCTCAATGTTTTGGAGGATGGTTAGCTGCAGTGATAGTTGTCTCTGGTGCAACATCACCTGCTGTGGGATATGCACAGTCTTGGGGAATTGAAATCGCTATTACTCTCCTACTGATGTACTCCATACACGTTTTGGTTAGAAAAGAGGCAAACCTATTCACCCTTGCATTCGGTGTGGGATTGATGGTTGCATTACTTGCCTTCTGCTTTGGTGGATTCACAGGTGCTAGCATGAATCCTGCTAGAACCCTAGGTCCAAATATAGTGACCGGAGAGGGTAACTTGATTCTATATATCGTTGCACCAGTCCTCGGAGCAGTGCTTGCTAACTTTATCCCTGAACCACTTGACGAATAGCTTTCACAACGTGTTCCAAACTTGGTACGGTGTGGTTTTCCAGTGGAGGAGCGAAAGGTACTGGTGTATCTAATGCGCCGATTACTAAGGGCGCAGATTCCAATGCATAGAACGCTTCTTCCATAATTCTGGATTGCATTGAGTGGCCAATGCCACCAAACCATTGTCCTTCTTGAAGTACAACAAGGCGGCCTGTTCTAGTTACACTTGAGACACATGTATCTGCATCGAATGGGATTAGTGTCCTTACATCGATAATTTCCACTTCGATATCTTCCTTTGCGAGTTCATCTGCTGCTAATTTGGCTATGTGTAACATCGCACCCCAAGTAACCAATGTGACGTCTCTTCCACCTCTGACCACTCCAGCTTTTCCAATTTTCAGGCGAGTTCCTGATTCAATTGCATCCTTAACAGGTTGAGTGTCGACATTTTGGTTGATGTTTT
>CAXPMI010000052.1:0-6676 GCA_964218365.1 Candidatus Poseidoniaceae archaeon | reverse complement strand
GGTCACTTTGTTCAGTGGACTTTTGTTGGGCGATTTCTGTTTCGAAATTGGTGGATTTTCTTCGCTCTATCAATTGGTTGGGAAATTCTAGAGCTATACCTACCATATGAATTCGTCAAGGAAACTTGGGACAACAAAATCTCGGACCTGATAGTGAACACAATTGGATTCGTTGTCGGAATTCGACTACGGTACGACACCCAGGGGCTGTGAATCACTCGAAGTCGTCTCTGCGGGTTCTAATTAGTGCTAGGAAGACTAGAAGAACGACCACTAAAGCAACGATTTGAACATTCGTTGAAGACAGCATTGAGGCTTCATCGTCGGTTGACACCTTACCGCCTCCACCACTGTCTGAACACTTCTTACCATCGCCTTCAGTTGTGAAAGATACGCTTTGAGTTGCAGTATTTCCTGATGGGTCAGTTGCGGTAATTTCACCCTCATGGTCACCTACACAGAGAGCATATGATACCTCGTGATTCTTCCCGAAATCGGTCTCATCATCTGAGTTGCCTAGGCTTATTTCTCCAAATGTATCCTCATCTGTGAACCAGGAAACGACTGTCAGTCCACTATCATCAGTTGTAGTTCTGATGTTGAGGATTTGAGGAGCAGTTGTGTCAACGTCTGCAGATGTCATAACCATGATTTCTTCAGTAATGTCACCTGAAGCGGTCATGACACAGGTGTAATTTGTAGCTGCGGTTAGGCCAGTTACTTCCAACTGGTGAGAGATGGTCAGTGTATCAGAGGACTCAGTGATCGCTTCCCCAAGATCTGCTGAACATGATATATCAGAAGTGGATTCTTTGGTTGTCGACCAAGAAATAATTGCTGAAGAATCGGTTGCTGTAACCATGTTCGCAGCGTAAATCTGCTGAGAAATCTCCGGCATTTCAAATCCTGTAAGTTGTGCATATTCTCCTGCTGATAAGTCGTATCCAGCCAAGATTGTTTCTTGTTGGTCATCGGTTCTAACGATGTCAAGAACGTTAGGGTCATACTCAATTCCATCGTCTGTAGAAGCATCACTTCCGCCTCCAAGAGTCCAAGTCTTAGAGGTCTCATCGACATCTCTCCACTTTCCTGTTCCAAATCCATCCTGTGAACCGGATACGACTACGTAGCGATAGGATGCTACATCTGTACCGATTACGTCTTTTGAAACCGTGAATACGATTGAATTGGTATCTTTGTCTCCCTCAACTTCGACTCCTCTAGATGAGGTCGCACCAGTTTCAGATTGAACGGAGTAAACAGCACCAGGCTCACCAGTTCCACTGATTACTACCTCCCACGCCCAGTCGGGATGAATCTCTGCATTGGCTCCTGGAAGCATGTCAGTTCTACCTGTTTCAGATTCGCCCTTATCGACGTATATCTGGATAATTTGATGTGAGAAACCGTTGGATAGCGACCAATAATTGGTTATCTCACCCATCTCAAATGTGAATCTAGCATTCCAATCTGATTGCTCAATTTTCACTCCACGAATATCGAATAAATCCATTCCACCGGCGAAATCACTAGCGGTTGGTAGGGTGATTGTGCCATCTCCGTTACCATCTCCTGATGCATCATTCATCTCAAGCAAAGTGACCCATTCCTCAAGTTCAGGAAGTACCATCTCAGCGGGAGCTGGTGGCGCTAACTCAAGGTCGGATTCAGAGGATAAGTCGGCCACTACGACCTTGATTCTTGTTGAATAGCGCGGTGCTAATCCTAATTCTGACCATGGAATTTGGAATTCATATACGTCTTCAAATGCGCATCCACCGAGGTTTGAATTAACTGGACTTGCCCATACTTCAGAGGATCCTATTACGCCTTTTGCGGACAGTGCAGTCCACTTAGAGCGACCATCGTCTCTTAACTCGTCGAAATCAAATCGGATTAGATTCTTAGCAGGGAATCCTAGGATTTCTCCTCCAATCGCAGTTCTGAAATTGGTTTCTGCTTCGTTGAAGTTCACTGCATTTGGTTGCATGAAGTAAATCTCCACTGCTTTGTCGCTTACCGATTCATCGTCGGCTACATCAACTCTGACGTAGACATTGTTTGAATCATAACCAACGTGGAAAGACTCGATATCAAGGCCTGAGCCTGCTACTGAATCCGCATCGTATCGTGCCGCTCCATCCCATTCACCGGGCAGAGCAATTCCATCTATCATCGGTTCTATCGTACCTCCATATGGCTCATCAGGACTACTTGGATTGGTCCAGAGGTCTTGTAGATACGGTGGTAATTCTAATTCAATAGCACGATAGATATTCGATAGATGTACCTTGAATAGAACATCCCAGTTCTCGTCGTAGCCACTGTCCTGGTCTAGTCCATACCACCAAAACCAATCGCTTCCTTCAGCGATGTACAGGCTTTCCCAAGCAGCACCAAGACCTGGGTGGTCTGGATTATCTTCTTCAAACGCAACTAGGGCTTTGCGAGCTTCGACTAGTCGCTGCCATCCAAGGCTTTCTTCTGCTTCACCAGCCCATGTGGACAAAGTTCCATCAACCCAAGAACCGGTTCCAATTGTGTCAATCTTTGGAAGGTCTCTTTCTGTTTCTAGGAATTCACCTGGAGTTGTAGTCACGATTGTGGGATGGCTTTCTAAACGTGAAAACCATTCATCTACGAACGGTCTGCCGTTATCATTGTGCTGGAATTCGGACATGAACATCCAGTTTTCTCCGTCCATAGACACTGTTAGAAGATGCTCAGAAGGATCTTCTCCTGCATCCAAAAGTTGTTGACGTACATCGTCAACATAGGATACGAAATCATTCACTGCGTCTTCAGGAGTCATTGAACCATAATTCCATGCAACACGGTCTGAAATGACACGGTCTCGGAAAACAACTGCAACCTCGCCGCCATCTTCTCCGGTCGCAATCCAAGGCATGGCGAGGTTTGCAGCATTGCTGATGTCTACGTTGTTCCCATTCATGTCAGTCGACTTCATCAAAATCTCTTCATCGGTAACCATCCATTCAATTCCCACATCGGTAACCGGCTGAACCATTGCTGGACTAACAGCCTCTTCAGAAGGCCACATTCCAACTGGGCGGAATCCCATCTCCTGCTCGAAGAGGTCCATTCCTGTTGTTAGATGATTTTGAACATCATCTGGCCATGGCTGCTTTGTAACTCTGATTCCATCTTCCATCTGCCATCCTGGCATCATCAGTAGAGGCAAAATTGGATGGTAGTATGGAGTTGTTGTCAATTCGACTTGACCAGTAGCTGCAAGGTCGCTGTACATTGGCAGAACATTGCCCATATGCTCATGCTGAGCATCGAGAACGTACATTAGGTCGTCATGAGTGTAATTTCCATTTTGCTGGAATAATGCAATCAGACCATCGTCACGGTGTGTAGCATCGTACTTACCCAAGACATAGTCTGGTGAAAATTGGTATAGATACCAAAGAACTTGAAGGTCTAGGAACTCCTGTGGCGGAAGTAAATCATCATCCATAATCGTTGCAGGCTTTAGGTTGTGCAGCGTCTTGTCGTGGAGATATGAATACATTTCAGATGATGGTTGAACCCAAGCATTCGGACTATCTGCACTAACGTTGTAAATCCAGCCGCTATTCCAGAAAGATTGGAACTGCATAACGTGAAGTTCTCTTTCTGTTGCGTTTGGATAATCGCCCTCAGGCCATGGGCGCTTAGCGATATCAGTGTGGACATCGAGGGTTTCTTCTCGATGGTAATCAAGCAATTGCTCCATGAATGAAGGAACTAGGTTGTAGGTGATTTTTGTTCCGGGATACCTCTCTAGAATGCCTGGGGAATCAACGTATTCTGTCATTGCGTGTACGCGCACCCAGGGCATTTCATACATACCGGTTAATTTGTTCTTGTAGTATGGTTGATGCTGGTGGAAAATGATTGCAAGGTTTAGTGCATCATCGACTTTCTCAGGTGTTGCTCTTTCCTCAATCACAATATCTGTTGGGGTTTGATTTGTTAGATCGCTAGCACTGTAAAAGTGGCTAAACTGTGAGAATGAATTGTTCATTGGGAATGCTGCCCAAACATTTCCTGCATCTTGCCATTGCCCCCAAGCAATCAAGTCCATGTGCTCTGGATTACCGATGTCCGATAGAGGGATTGATATCTCTGTAACCTTGTTATCGCTCCATCCTGCGTGCATTTCAGGTGTTGAAATGTCATTCCATGAACCTGCGCTAAAACCGACAACTCTTGCGTATGATGAATCCTCAACAACAACTCCGAAGTCAGCAGCAAATGGTAGAGTCTTGATTCCATTCCAGGACTTGGCTGTTACAGAACCATCCTCGCTTGTATTGAGATAGAAGAAAATGTCAGCCCCTTCAGTTTGGGAACTAAGGTCTGTACCATTCCATGCGAGGTAAAGATTGTTTGAATCCCAATCAACATGCATACTGATTCCGTTAGAATCTGTACCCATGTTTGTATCATTACCCCATTCCATTAGAGAGCCATCTACATTGGCAGCCATAGATGAAAATGGTAGTAATACGAAAATCAAAGCCATCAGCATCGCTGCTCGACGCATGACCCCCGTACAGGGAGTAAACTCAAAGGTTTTCGTCACCACACATCAAATCATGGCACAGTACACTGGGGTTTTGTGCCATGTTACCAGTCTTCCTAATGGGTTAGAAGATTGCGAGAGGTTCATCGATTATATCAAAGATTATGGCGCTTCGATCTGGCAAATTTTGCCAATTACACCACCAGATGCACATGGCTCACCATATGCCTCACCATCGGCTTTTGCTGCATGGGATTCACTAGGCCAGGCAGACATAGCCGACATGTCTGAGGAATCATATTGGCTCAAGGACTGGTTGATTTTTGAACATCTAAAATCTAAATTTGATGGCAAACCTTGGTGGAAATGGCCTGTAGAATACCGTGATAGAGACCCTAAGGCTCTTGCAGAAATAGAAGTTGACGACACCACTCAATCTCGATTTATGGGGCGCTGGAATGAAATCAGAGAACATGCAAAGTCGAAAGGAGTTAGCATAATTGGAGACCTACCGATTTTCGTCGGTCATGATTCAGCTGATGTTTGGGCCCATCGTGAGTTATTCCTGCTCGACAAAAAAGGAATGCCACAAGTTGTAGCAGGGGTTCCACCGGATTATTTTAGCAAAAAAGGACAGAGATGGGGCACAGTGCTCTATGATTGGGAGGCTCACAGAAAGGAAAACTGGGAGTGGTGGAAGCAAAGAATGGCGCGTATGATGCGTTTATTCGATATTGTCAGGATCGACCACTTCAGAGGAATCCATTCTGCTTGGGCGATTCCAGTGAAACACAAAACCGCTCGAAAAGGAAAGTGGTTAGAAGGTCCAAAAGATGAGCTGATTGAAGCACTAATCGAAGTATGTGGAAGCCATGAATGCATCATTGCTGAGGACCTAGGAATCATTCCTCCAGAAGTGACAGAATTGCGTCAAAGACACAAATTGGAAGGAATGAGCGTGTTACAATTCGCCTTTGATGATGATAACAAAGACAACCCTCACAAGCCGGAAAACATAACCTTTGACAGAGTTGTATACACTGGAACTCATGATAATAACACGACAAAGGGTTGGTGGGATGAGAAGAAAAGAAAGCGACTCAAGCCATACATCATGGAAGGTGAATCTGTTTGCCAGACAATGATTCGCCTTGCAACTGAAAGCCCTGCTGGCATGGCAATAATTCCAATTCAAGACATAATGGAATTAGGCTCAGAGGCACGAATGAATACGCCAGGAGTTGCCTATGGAAATTGGCAATGGAAGTTTAGTTGGGATGACCTATGAGTGATGAAATTGAAATTAGGATTAGCGAATGGGATAAGATTTGCTTGGCCTTTGCAGATATGTTTGCTGGCCTAGGCAAGGTAGATATCTCTGAAAATATGGTTTCCTATCAATCAATTGAGCCCCATGTTGCAACAGGAATTTCACTTGATAACAGAGGGAGACTTTTGGCAAATATGCCTTTACATTCGATAGAAACGGAGTTTGATATAGTCCAAATTTCAACGGGTAAAACGTCAATCAAACTGATTGGAGATTCGACGAACTATGTCTATCACATACCATCTGAGATTCTGAGATCAAGAGACTGAAATGGGGATAAAGATGAATTCTACTTTCCTGAAGAGATTGCCTGTGTCTCAATCTATTGAGTTTGACCTCAATAAAGGCCAACTCTGGGAATTAATTAGTGCAGAAGAAAATCTGAATGCTAGTCATCCGTTTTGCAAGACTAACGAGTCTATTGAATGGGTCGATGGAAATTATAGTGACAAACTTGTCTACCTCAATGGTAGAACGTACATCAGAAAGTTCCAAACATGGGAAGAAGGAAAAGGTTACACCCTTCTAATCGGTGAAGAGAATGGCCCGCAATCCTTTGTTGAATGGGTTATTGAGGATGCAGGAAATAAATCGAAATTGGCGATAACAGTCTATCCTTTCATACTCGCAAAATTACCAAAAATCTTAGCCTATTTACCTCACAAATTTTGGATTCAACCTAGATTGAAATCCTACCTAAAATCTGTCTTGGGAGGATTCAATCATTACGCAATGACTGGGAATAGAGTTCCCAGAAATCACTTCGGAAAACATCCGTGGTTTTCCGATTAAGACCAGTAGGCTTCACGAAT
>CAXPMI010000051.1:0-8548 GCA_964218365.1 Candidatus Poseidoniaceae archaeon | reverse complement strand
TTACGTGATGCCATTAGTTCAAAACGACTTCCGTTGCTAGGATTGCCCATTCTCAAAGATTTATTCTGCTTTGATAAGTTCGGGTACGTATTCCTCAGTTGACTCCAACCGCTGCTCTGCAATCTCGCAATACTCCTCGGAAATATCGCACCCAATGTACACTCTACCAGCCTGTTTTGCTGCAACTGCTGTTGTTCCAGAACCAAGGAACGGGTCGAACACTACATCTCCAAGGAAGGTAAACATCTCAATGCACCTCTTAGGAAGTTCAACAGGGAAAGGTGCAGGGTGATTTACACGTCTTGCGGATTCCGTTGAAAATGACCAAATCGACTTGGTTTGCTGTATGAATTCATCTCTTCCAATTGTATCGATTCTGCCTTCAGCTCTCTCAGACTTTGTTCTTGGTAACTTATAATCGCCTTTTGAGAACATCAACATGTATTCATGTATGTCACGCAGACAAGGATTGGATGCTGATTGGAAAGAACCCCATGCGCAGGATGAACCGGCGCTTGCCGATTTGTCCCAGATTACTTCGCCTCTATGCATGAATCCGATTTCATGCATTATCAAATTGATATGGCTAGCCAATGGAATGTATGGCTTACGTCCAAGGTTGGCTACATTCACAACAATTCTACCACCCGGTGCTAGAATCCTGTAGCACTCCATGAAAACCTCGTGTAAAAGACCAAGATATTCTGTAAGAGATAGATCCTCATCATACGCTTTAGATGCGTTATATGGTGGTGACGTCACTACAAGGTGAACACAATTATCGGGGATTGGAAGTTTTCTAGAATCACCATTGATTACTATGTTGTGTAACTCCTCTGGCAATTCCTGAGATTCTCCTACATCTCTTTGAGAAACAAGGTCATCATACATTCGAGAACTGTAGTACATCGAAGAATCATGACCTTCTCTTTTTGAAACTCCGAAAGATGATGTTGTGGTCTTAGCACGCTTTCGAGGTCCTTCTAGAGAATCCTCACGCGCCATGCTTGTCATCGCTCAAACAGAGTATATGACATTTCGCGCCTCTGCACATCATTGGACGCGCGTTTCAACCGGTCGAATCAAAAACCGCAGGCTAGTGGAAGGTATGATGGCGAAGGTCCTCACCCTCGACGAGGTTGACCTCGAAGGGCGCACTGTTCTAGTGCGCGTGGACATCAATTCACCACTAGATCCTGAAACAAATGTATTCTTAGATGACACTCGTATCAAGAGAATCATTCCAACTCTGAACAAGTTGTCAAAGTCAAAAGTTGTTCTTCTCGCTCATCAATCACGCCCTGGAAAGAAGGATTTCACATCAACTCTAGGACACTCCAGAGAATTGGGCAGATTGCTCGGTCGTACCGTAAAATGGGTTGACGATATCTACGGAAAGAAAGCACTCAACGCTATCGAAAATCTCGAAGATGGCGAGTTATTGATGCTAAACAATGTCCGAATGGATGATGAAGAAAACAACACGAAAGGAGATTTTGCAACAATGGCAGAAACTCAAATGGTACAGAACTTATCGATGATTGCTGACGCATTTGTCAATGATGCATTCGCTTGTGCACACAGGAGTTCACCTTCAATTGTCGGATTTACCAACACACTTCCCTGCATTGCGGGAGAATTGATGAACTATGAATTATCCAAATTGGGCCAAGCTCTGGAGAATCCAGTCAGGCCTTGTATCGCAGTTCTTGGAGGAATCAAGGTCGATGATTCAGTTACAGTTGCTGACAACATGCTACGAGGTGGAACATGTGACCACATCTGGACAACCGGCGGAGTTGCTAACCTCTTCCTGTTCATTTCGGGAATTGACATTGGTGAGACAAATGTCAGTTTCTTGAAAAGCGAATTGGGCAAGGCTTGGGGCGAAACAATCGCCAAGGCTGGCCAGTTGCTAATCGACTACCCTGAATGCATAATCATGCCAAGCGATGTTGCGGTAGATATTGGAGGAAACAGGGTTGACCACTCAATCAAAAATTTACCAATTGAAGCACCAATTTACGATATGGGAATCACTAGTGTGCGAGCACTATCTCGTGCGATTAAGAATGCTGGAACAATCATTCTGAACGGTCCTGCAGGAGTATTCGAGCGCACCGATTTCGCTCTGGGAACCGTTGAGATGCTAAACGCATGCGCTGAAGGTGAGGGATACGCCGTAATGGGTGGAGGACACACTGCTACACTAGTGAGTCAGCGTGGACTTGCTAGCAAAATGGGCCACGTCTCGACAGGCGGCGGTGCATGTCTCGACCTGCTTGCAGGCAGAACCCTGCCTGGTGTTGCTTCCTTGGAAGAATCAGCGAACCAATTCAGGTTCTCAATCTCTAAGCCTCTTGACCACCAGTGAAGGTTTTCGTGGGGTTTTTGAATACCCCAATCAAAATGACAATATGGCAGAGATGGAGTTAGTCGAAGAAGAATCGATCCCTGTCCAGAGAATTATTTCATTGGCTTGCAGAGATTTCATGGCATTTGATGGCCTTCATACTTTTGAATTTGATGAAGGTGTAAACACAATCGTCGGAGGCAATTCTTCTGGGAAAACCTCTCTAATTACAATAATCTCACAAGCTCTTTCAAGGACTTTTTCACTAACTTGGAGCGGTAGATGGTACAACAAAAATGACATTGGGGAATCATTGATTGAAATGAGATTCATTGCTGGAGACCAAGAGCATTATTTGAGGCGTGTCCTACAAGGAAGCACTACAACTGACATACATCTTTACGTCGGTACTGGAGAAAACCAAATTTTCTATCGTGATGGCGGGGCTATGAAGTACCTAAGGAAATTGAGGCCAATTTCGACAATAGACGGATTTGACAACTCGAGAAAAGACTTCTATTTCTGGACGAACGGTAAAACTGTCAACGTGAGCCAAAACTTCTCAAAATCAAAGGATGTCATCAATGGCATCAATCGTTTTCTACCGCTAGCTCATAGTGAAGTTGTGAAACTCAATTTGGTTGGAAATGATATAATGGCGCAATACAGAAATGGTGACATGTTCCATCTTTCAACACTCGCTAGTGGCGATGTAAAAACTATTTTTATCATCGCAAAATTGTACAACCTACTCAATGGTATAGAAAAGGAAGGAGCTTCAAAAGTTATACTCGTAGATGAATTAGAAATAGGTCTTGACAAAGGGAAAATAAGGGGAATTTATGATGTTATCAAATCCATCGCAAATGACTTCGATTGCCAATTTATGATAACAACTAGGTTTGTTAATGGCAGAATGAATCCAATTCGAGTAAATAAGAAAAGTATACCTCGATGTTATATCGAAAACAAAACAACGAACCTGCAACAATTAATCGGGAATTACGCCGCGAATACACAGTTCTCAAATGGAGGAAACTCCTGGTCATTCATCAAGAATTTACCAACGAAATACTCGGGCAAAATTACTTACAAACAGGGGTCCTTCAAATGGAATCCATAACTGAAATAGTCTCATTCTCACATGATGGGATGCGCCGCATGTGGTATCCATTCTCGGCAAAACTCGATAGAAGTAGCACAATCATCAGTGCAGAAAACTTCTACGAAATCGGTGAATTGATGATGCTGATGAAGTCAATGTTCGCTACAAATAATCATTCACCAGAAATGGTCTCAAAACCAAACATCAGTGGTGCTAAAAAATTTCTAGTCGGTGAAAACGTCAAAAGGACTGAATGCAGTATTGTTTTCAGAACAGGAAAGAGTCAGTATTTCCTTCAAAGATGCTTCTTTGGAAATTATTCTATCGAAGCTAAGTTGCAGAAAGTAGGCTCTACTGTATCTTACACGGATGATGAAGTAATCAAAATGCTTGGGAAATTTCACAAACCATTCGTGATAGGTGATGAAACGCTTTTTGGCAATGGTTCGATGATTTTGAAACCTGATTCTGATTTTACTAGAAGTTCGCTAGTCGCACTCTGCAACAGTTGGGCAAGAATGGTTGGCATTCAGTGTGCTAATATTGAGGTTGATCGCGCAGGAAGATGGTCATCGGCGGAGATTCAAGACTCCATATTTCAAAATAAGTCCCGTGGAAGGACGAAGTTGGCTTCTCCCTTACGAATCCTGACTCATTTAGCTCAAGCAGTAATACGGAAAAGAAAATTTGGAATGTGCCCCCCAATCTTTTCACCACTCAACGCTGATGGTCTAAATCAATTTGAAGCGATTGCATTTCTAGACTTAATTAGAAACGTCAGCAAGGAGGAATCTCTGCAATTTATTGTTGGAGTTAATTCCAAACCAGAGGTAAATTCGATAATCGATGTAATCTCAACTCCAAAATTATCGATTTACAGTAATTATTGAGTCCATATGGACTTAAATTTATATCCTTGAACTAAGAACGAATATCAGTTCAGTTTGGAGTTTTATTCCGATAATTTTCCGCTAACTGCGGATTATTTTCCGAATTTTTCAAAACCCGCAATCTAGATAGAAATGGTTACGGAAAACGACGGATTTTTGCTCCCAGAATTGTCTGAAGAAGATAGGGCCATGGCAGAGTCACATGATGGGAAATTATTCGCATTAGACCTTCTAAACCCGGATAAATTAGGCCAATTTAGTTGGATTAATGGTTTGGGAGTAGCGCTACAAAATGTAGGTAAAGACACATTGAGGTGTATTTGTATTTATGATGACCCTCCTGCTTATCGACACCTTGCTCTAATCAATGCTTCAGTTTCGGCTGTAGGAGGCGTGTTGGAGTACGGCGAATTCACCGTTCGTAAACAATGGATTCCAAGAGACGAAGAAAACGAGCCTGAGGAAGAAATTGCTCCACAGCCAACTGGAATGGAGGTGGCTTGAATGTTTGACAGCGAAGAAAGCCAAGAATGGAACACAGAGAAAATATCCTCTTTCTCACTAGACTTCTTTGACTCTGATGAATTGTCAAAGATTGATTTGGACAAATATCACATAGAATCCAAAGTTAGGTATGTAACTCATGTTGCAATTTCTCTACCAAGAAAATGGCTCTGGACAAAGCCTTGCAAAACTCCTCAAGCTTCACTTATGGCTGCTGAGAATATGATCTGTGCTCGTCTGCTGTGGGAAGCTGGTTTTGTTCCGGTAAGCGATTTAGGTCTTGCAAAGGGAGCATCAAATGGGTGGGCCCATGATGTTAGAAGTGATTATTCTTGGATTCATGAAGGTTCTCATATGTTTGTTGGGGAGACAAGGGAAGTTATTGTTCCCGAGGGAATGAGCCCTAGAAAATTCAGAAAAGAATTCCACAAAGTACAATTTAATCCAGATTCTTTGCAATCCGAACATATTGGTTCAGTTACTGTTACCTCTAACGGGTACGTCTGAAGGCAAGCTCACTGGTGTATTGGAGTATATTTCTAAAAATTGGGGTTTGATATTATGTGGTTATTTTGTTCTGGTGGATTTGTTAGCGTAGTAGCACACAGGAAAGTGAAAGATTCCTACCTGGTCAGAGCACGTAATATGGACCACCTAAAGGAATTATTTCCCAACGCTGACCATTTCTCTCTCGAAGATTCAGATTATCCACATAGGGCAGTTGTTCCTCGGATTGAAGTCGCAGATGTTTTACTAAAACAACTCGAGCTCCTTGATTATGATAATTTCAAGAAAAGCATTGACGAGATCAAATATTCTGATGCTTGCAACTTTGTGTGGAAGGTTATGTTTGACTATGGTAGAGAATTTAGGGTGTGAGATTATGAAGTGGCCAGTTAAGTGGGAAAAGAGAACAAGTAAGTCTCATCCAATTAAGGTTGATTGGTTTTCACATCCCACATTCACAGGTCAGATTGGTATTACTCTTTGTCCAGGTAAACGCCAACCAATGTCTTGGTCTGGTGGATGGAATAGAGACCTTGAAGCAGATATTGGGGACATAGCCAAAATGGGTACTTGCACTGTGATTAGCCTGATTGATGAAGATGAAATTGAAGATTTGCACGTTTCGAATTTGGGAGAGATAGTTAAGAAGCATGAAATGGACTGGATTCATTTGCCCCTCAGGGATACTACTGTGCCATCAAAGGATTTCATACGCTCATTTGTAGAAGTGGTGCCTTTCATTACTGCAGGACTAGAATCCGAGGATAAAATCGTAATTCATTGCAAGGGAGGCTTAGGTAGAGCTGCAACTATCGCTACTATGATCTTTGGATTATATGCAGAGTCGGCTGATGATTCAATAAACAAAATCAGAAAAAAGAGGAGTTCAAGTTGTATTAACCCTGCACAAGAGAGATTTCTTGTTGAAAATTGCAGGGTTAATAAGAGTCGGGCTGTATGATACATCCTTGGCTGGTATAATTGGAGAGTGAAGAAGATGACAACCATACTCAGAGCCGTTCCAGGCCAACCAAATATCAGGGTTCAGTACCTTGATGAGAGCCTACAATTCATAGGTAACAACGTCAAATCAATAGAGATTGATGACGTGAACTTTGGTCAATCACTTATACTCGATGAATACGATTCGTTGAGAGAAATTACAATCAAAAAGCCCGGAGCAATCGTTTCTTTCAATTCGTTCCCTAAACAGACTATCAGAATAAAAGGGGCGTTTGAGGAAATTAGGGTTAAGGACGGTAATGAATTCTACAACTTGCACAGATACGGTTCAAATCCAACATTACCAATCGATAGTTTGTGGGGAGCAGTAGTAACTAGAGATGAGAGTGTCGAATGTGAAAACTCTGATGCTATGTTAATCAAAACTCAAGATACAAAGAGTCTCGACCTAAGACATGAATGGTCTCATATTACTGTGATTGGCGACAAAGATTTGGAAGCAATCAACGTAACTGGAAAGCGCCTAATTAGAAGCCTGAACGTACACAAGGGCCCCGCATTACAGAGTGTTAGAATCAACAGAAGGGTTTTGTCATGTTCACTGAACAGATGCCCATTCATCGACACCATAGTCGGATTTGGCGATAGACTCAGCATTCATCCAAAACCTCGGAGAAAGAATTCATTGTCGATTGGTGGCTTTTGGCATCAAGTTCCAGAATGGTATGACCTACAGGTGACTTTGCTCAAAATTCCACACTTCAAAGCACACCTTTCAGCGAATGAAATTATTCATTGCACAGACATGGGCGGTGCAAAAGTAAGACCCTACAATTACGATTCACGTGGAGGACAAATCCAATTTTCTGCCGCTCTTGGTATTGATATCGAGACCGCTGCTGCTGGTATTGAAATCCCTGAAATGATTAGGCTAATCGAGGAGAAGAAGGAACCTGCATTGGGTGTTCTTGAATCCTGGTGTGCGAATTCTCTTGATTGGTTTGACCAGTATAAAACAATGAGGATATTGGCATCTTTAATCTCAAGAGGCTACGATCCAAAACCAATTATTAGACTTAGAAATATCATCTTCGAAATGAACACTGGCATGCCGAAACTAATCAGTGGTTCTGTAAACGGTAGTAGCATGAACCTTGGAGGTAGATGGAAAAAGATGTTCACTGGTGAATCCGAAGAATGGGAAACACCCAACAATTCTGTTATGCCATTCGGAAGAATTGACCTTGAGATTTGGCTTAACACCGACCTTGGAATGGATTTCCTCGGGATGGATAGTCACAATCTCAGTTATCGTCCAAGATATGCAAGAAGAAGGCACTTGGGAGAGAATGGTGTTATTCGCAATCTTCTGACTGCGACATTGAGTGCAGCAAATACCGTGGGAAGAAATGACCTCGCAGAACAAAAGCTCACCAACCTAGCAGAGAGTCTTTACACAAACTCTGTCATCAACACAGATCCGTTCTGCTGTGAATTTACGGTGTACCACCTATCTGTTTCTAGAGTTGCTACTACACCTGTTATCAAGGCCCTAATCAATGGCATAATGAGCATGCAGGCTGCAGCGTGGAAGAGGGCTGCATTACTTGTGGGTGTTGTTGACATAACCAATGCCCCAAGCGCTAGAATTGCACTGAAGAAACTAGCGGCAGACAAAGATTTCAATGTAAGAGAATCGTCTAAGATTAATGCGATTTCAATCGCAGGGCGTAGAGCATTCGAAAGCGGTAAGGTCGAGAAACCAGATTGGCCTTATCTAAGAAGTTGGGAGACAAAATATCGAAACAGGGAGTGAAAAAATGAACGTAACAAGTATAACCAAAGCTAAGAAAATATTGCAACACCAGTTGGATATCCTATGGGATAATCCTGAGAAAGCAGAGATGGTACCTCCACTAATGATTTGGGGGCCTCCTGGAATCGGTAAATCGACATTCATTCGTAACCTATGCAAAGAAAACGACATTGGTTTCATCGATGTTAGGCTTGCTCAAAGAGAGCCTGTCGACATCAGAGGTTTGCCTGTACCAAGAGATGACAAACAGGGCATCGATTGGATTGTTTCCTCTGAATGGCCACGTGCTGAAGATGAGGACACTCCGGAGAAAGGAATCATTCTATTCGATGAAATAACTGCTGCTGACAGCACCCTGCAGGTCGCTGCATACGAATTCATTCTTGACAGAAGGTTAGGCCAATTATATC
>CAXPMI010000050.1:0-21413 GCA_964218365.1 Candidatus Poseidoniaceae archaeon | reverse complement strand
TCGGGCGATAGAAGCAGAAAATTGAATCTAATTGAACACGGTTTTAGATTGCCTTCGGCTGCTGATAATCGCCCTCTAAAACTACATGAATTCCAGAACTTAGTGCCGCAGATGTTGTACGTAAGTGCAACACCTGGAGAAAGGGAATTACTGCATCTTTGTGAAGTTACAAATCAAGACGCACCAATCGGGCTGCGCCACGTCGCAGGTGGCGGAGGAGTGAACGAACCTGAATATTCCAAGAAACACCCAGATTCTGAAAGCATGTATGACATGCTGCAAATGATAGATGAAATTCCAAGAATGGAAATACGCCCTACTGGCTTGCTGGACCCTGAAATTGAGGTAAGAGGGACAGAGGGACAAGTCGCAGATTTACTATCCGAGATAAATGCAAGAATCGAGAGAGGAGAAAGGACTCTAGTAACAGTTTTGACGATAAAATTCGCAGAAGAGGTCGCCGTTTACCTAAACAAGATGGGCATTAAAGCACACCACTTACACTCAGAAATCGACACCATAGAGCGAACTGAGATCCTAAATGCACTAAGGATAGGACATATCGATGCTATAGTCGGAATCAATCTACTCAGAGAGGGTCTAGATATCCCAGAGGTCAGCTTGGTAGCAATATTCGATGCAGACCGGCAAGGCTTCCTGAGAAATGAGAGAAGTCTACTCCAAACTATTGGAAGAGCCGCAAGAAATTCCAACGGCAAGGTAATTTTGTATGCAGATTCGATGAGCCCGCCGATGACTGCTTCAATCAGACAGACCTTGGAAAGAAGAGAGAGACAAATAGCTCACAATGAGAAATTTGGCATCACTCCAATGACCATCAAAAAGGCACTTCCACAAATGGGAAGCGACATTGACGATTTGATTGCCGGAACTGCCGGAGGTAAGAGATTAGTCGCCTCAAAGGGAGGCCGAAAAGACGGAGATTGGGCAAGCAATTTGAAGGTTGGAGCAGGCAAATGGGCAACCTCAAATTCGGTCACAAGCAATATTTCACAACCAATTGAAGAATTAAATTATTCAATTGAAGAATTAAAGAAGATGATGCACCAAGCAGCGCTCGAATTAGACTTTGAAAGAGCCGCAATGTTGCGAGATAAAATCCATGAAATGGAACGAGAATGATAGTCATCGGTTTCATATGCGAATACCACTCGCATTACACCATGGCAATCGACCCCGAGTCATTTGATGAACCGGTCAAAGACTACGATTTTTCATCACTGACTAATGCTGCCTCACTCATTGACCAGATGGCAACGGCCGGAGGATTCACCGCCACTAAACTCGCCTATGCAAGAGACATTCTAGTCGATATGAAAAAAGAGATCGACGAAGTTGAAGGAGATACTTCCAAAGTAACAAACTGGCTATCATTCCCTGCGTGCCTCTGCGCAACAGGAACTAGAGGTTTCTTTGTTGAAGCTGTGAAGAGAAAAATGTTCAATGTAATCTCTACTACCTGTGGAATGCTAGACCACGACATCGCTAGAGCCTACAAGCACTACTATCACGGTGCTTTCGAACTGGACGACATCGAATTAGGAGAGCATGAATTAATGCGTCTTGGTAACGTAATTGTTCCAAATGCAAGTTATGGAGAAATAATCGAAGCTGTTGTACTTCCAGTTCTAGAGGATATCAGAAATGACAGGCTTGCAGAAACTGGCAAAGAAGGAGCCGACGCTTGGGTAGGATTCGGTTCAATTCACTTAGTATGGGAGTTAGGAAAGCGTATAGGCACCCCTGATTCGTTGATTTACTGGGCTTACAAGAACAAAATTCCGGTATGTATCCCAGGAATTACCGATGGAAGCATAGGCGCTCAGTTATTCATGTTCAGACAGAAATACCGTGATTTCCATATTGATACTCTCGCTGATGAACAGGTGATGAGCGACCTGACTTGGGACGTTGAGAAATCTAACGCCCTGATGGTAGGCGGGGGAATTTCAAAACACCACGTAATTTGGTGGAATCAATACAGAGGCGGTCTCGATTCTGCAATCTACATTACAACCGCTCCAGAGCACGACGGAAGCCTCTCAGGAGCACGCCTGCGTGAAGCGATTAGCTGGGGAAAAATGAGACCTGAGGCACCAAATGTCTGCGTAGAAGGCGATGCATCAGTTCTATTGCCGCTACTGGGAGCAGATTTGTTCAATAGTGATTGATTCAGGATTCTTTCCAGTTACCGTGGAAGTTCTCTGCATTGTCGACTCTGATGAATAAATCAAGAGAGGACCACACTAGGCTGTTGAAACCACTAGCCATACCCGCTTCGCCACCGGCCTTAGCAGTCATAAATTCAAGAGTGTCAGATGGAGAGTGCCATTCCTGCCAGAATGAGATATCGCCACCCGGACTAAAGAAATTGAAAGTAGGGTAACCTGCACTGAAGAATGAACAGTGGTCTGAGGCACAGGATTCAGCGATTTGCCAATTGATTGGATTACCCTCTGTTGGTTGATAGGCTAGATCCTCGTCAATCGTCATTCCAACCCACTCCATCATTCGCTCCATGTTTGTCTGACTTGCACCTGCAATGCTGATCTGCCAATCATATTTTGTAGGCTCGAAGATATCTCCTGTCAATGGGTCAATAATCGGTTCAGTAAGAGGTGTAATCGGGTAATTAAGAGAGACCATGTCGAAGTTCATGTATGCTCTAACAGAGACGTTTTCAGGTAGGTTTGCAACATAAGCTCTTGAGCCCAGAAGTCCTTCTTCTTCACAAGCCCAAAGTGCTGCGACTACAGTGTGGTCAAATTCCATTTGAGCCAAAGCCTGGGCCATTTCTAGAGATACCGTTGACCCGGAAGTATCGTCGTTTGCACCTTCATTTGTCCCGCCACTTGGAGGTGTAAATGCATAGGCGATGTCAAAGTGACCACCGATTACAATGTACTCATCAGGATTGACTCTGCCCCAATTGTATCCTACAACATTGAGTTGGTCTGGGTCATCATCATAGCGAGTCACCTCAACAAAATCGAAGCCCATATCCCACATGCGCTCTTCCATCGCCAATGCAGCATTCTCGTATGCTGCACCGCCTTCGTGTATTGAAGCAGAGGCACACCATCGGTTATTGTATTGAGATGTTAACATGTCAATCGTGTCATATGCTCTCCTTCCATCTACGAGCATTAGATCTGCACTATCCTCCAGAATCAAAGTTGCATTCCATAATTCAGTACCTGCTGTAATGGTTAACTGAATATCGTCTCTCTCTGAGTCCATTACCAAGAAATCAAGAGTTTCCTGGGATGCAGGATAAGTCATTGACTCAGCGTCACGCAAAACACCAAATTCATCCATAAAGAACAAACCAGGAGAGCGGTTGACCGTCCAATCGACTGTAGATTCAACTGCGATTGACATGTATTGTCCACGGAGTGCTGATGATACTTCTTCGACAGAAAGGGCTGGTGTCACCGGCTTATCTTCTACATCTTCGCCGAAGCAACCACTGAATGATGCTAGGAAGAATGTCAAAATTAGAAAGACTGCACGACGCATATAATCACCACTGACAAGGTTCGAGATGGGTTTTTCCTCCCATTAAAGGAACTAGGCATTCAGGAACTCTAACTCTACCATCCTCTAGTTGGTTCTGTTCCATTATCGCCACTAGAGCTCTGCTAGTTGCGACTGCTGTTGAGTTAAGAGTGTGGACTGCTGCATTGCCTTCAGCGGTCCTGTAACGCATACGCAATCTATTAGCTTGATAATCAGTACAGTTTGAACAAGATACGATTTCCTTGAATGCATCTGCACCAGGTAACCAAGCCTCAAGGTCGTACTTCCTAGCAGCAACTGTTCCCATATCTCCGGTGCAGATGTTTACTACTTCGTAATGCAAACCAAGTTTGTCCCACAAGTCGACACAATTCTGCAATAGGTCTTCGTGATGGTCCCATGATTCATCCGGATGTGAAATAACAATCTGTTCAATTTTTGTGAATTGATGAACTCTCCAAATTCCACGGTCAGAAAGCCCGTGTGCGCCCACTTCTCTGCGGAAACATGGACTTACGCCTACCATCTTGATTGGAAGTAGGCTAGGTTCGATAACCTCATCCATGTACATCGATGTTAGTGGGTGTTCGCTAGTAGCAATCATGTATAGCGGGTCGGGAGTAATTCCATACATGACTGTTTCAAAATCTGAAAGGTCTGTAACGCCCTCATACGCTTGACGATTCATCATTACAGGGGGTTGGACAAACGTGAACCCTCTATCGACTAGGAAATCCACTGCATATGTTTGGAGTGCCATCTCAAGACGTGCCAAATCACCCTTCAAGAAAAAGAAACGGCTGCCGGCAATCTTTGCTGCTCTTTCTAGGTCCACCCACTTATTCATTTCAATGAGTTCGTTGTGAGTTCTTGGTTCAAACTCAAACTCGGGTTTACCTCCGTGCAAGGAGTGCTGAGTGTTACCTGATTCATCTTCACCCACTGGAACTGCGGGGTGTAGTAAGTTTGGAATTCTCATTCTTATTTGGTCACGCTCTTCGAGAAGTGAATTCGCTTTGTCGTCGAGAGCAGCAATTCTGTCACCCAAGTCTTTGACCTGTGCCATTATTTTGTCAGCCTCTTCCTTGTTACCACTCTTCTTCGCTTCTGCAATTCCACGAGCGGCTTGATTGCGCTCTCTTCGACCTTCTTCCATTTCTTTGAGAGCGCCTCTCCATTGTTCATCCAAATTGATGACCTCGTTGATTCTATCATGTGGAATACCACGCTTGTCGTGGTCAGCGCGAATTTTTCCCGCTTCATTTCGGAAGAGATCCATACTTAGCAATCAAAACACCTCAAAACGAAATTCCAAACGAAAACGCTGCGCTTCCGACAAATATCAGGCCACCAATGATGTAACCAAGAATTGCGCCACCATTCAGCAGTGGCAAGCCCGCTTGAGGCCTACCTGATGCGACATAGGTCATCAGAATGAAGTAACCAACCAATCCACCAATCAATGCAGAAATACCGACTGCTAAGCCGCTATCTGCGATGTAATTAACACAGGAAATTACCAACATTCCAGGGAATATTACGTCGCCAAGACCCATGAACATGGCTTCCTTTGGCTTCTTTCTCTTTACAACCTGCTTTGGCTTATCCTCGACTGATTTGGCCTCAGTAGGGGCCGCTTTTTGCTCATCACTTGGACGGATTGAATCCTTTTCATCAAGCATTGAGTAGCCACTCTCCTGTGGAGCAACAAGCAAGATTGGTAAGTTCAAACCAATCATTGTGTCTGCAAGGTCAAGCATATGCTTTGAGCGGTAAACGGCCCAAGCGTCGTAAATTGCTGCAAGTACCATGAAGATTACAATCAATGTTGGAACGAAAGTCACTCCAAGCATTACAATCACGCCTGCACCGACGAGAACACCAACGGTGTTGACAATGTACCATTCTGGACGAATAATTAGTGCTGTCATCAGAAGAATGGATAGGCCTAAACCAATCAAGAAGGCTGTTGTATCAAATTGAATACCATAGGAATTGTACATTGTATCCGGGTCAAATATTCCGCCATCAACTACCATTGAACGTGCGGGTTCGTTGACAAACAGTTGGTCGCCTTTTTGCACTGTGGTAATGTTAAACCCGTCTACAAAGAATACAGAATCCGCACCCAGTTCGTAGTCTATGGTAACGTATTCAATCAATGATTCATAGAACAAACCGTGAATACCATCACCATCTGATATCCAGATTTCATTTTCATCACTACTGTCGATGTCAAATGAACCAATATAGGAAATTGGACCAACGAAAGAGTCCCCGCCTTTGAATTTGGATTCCTTTGTGAAATTACCATCCTTATCATCATCCATAATCCAAGCATCGATTTGACCGTCTTTATATCCAGTCATCGCTAACAGTTCTGTTTCTTCCCAAGGGCTAGGGATAATGTTGAATGCAGTAATTGGGTTTGTAGGTTCTGAGACAATAAGCCATTCTACAGTCACCTCATCAAACCATCCATCAGGTATAATGCCTGGTCCCGTGTATGCCCCCGAGTTTTCTTCTAACTCAATCATCACTGCTCCTGCCGAAGTCGCGAGAAGAAGGGTGTCAGAATCGTATTGCCTATTGACCAAACTCCTTCCATCCAATTCTATTGGAGGATAGGCCCATTCTGCAATATAACGATGGAAACCAATATTCTCCTCTGTCTGATTTGTATTGACATATGAATCTGCAAAAATCTCCGACCTTACCACTGTGTTCTTTGCAGTGGTTATGTAGATGGCTCCTTTGGATTGGCCTGTTTCAGCATCAGGATCTTCAATGACTTCTAAGGCACTAACGCAAGGACCTATGGCGATTATTTCAGTAGAATTTGTGATGTTACCATCCCAGTTTTCCAAATCGAAACAAGCGTACTTGCTCAAGATTTCACCACTATCTTTGTCCAATGTCCAAATCCACTTGTCGTTATTGATTGTGTATCCGTAGTCACCTTCAGATACTGCAAACTGGTTTGGAACGCCAGGGAATGCTTCCAACTCTAGACTCCATACCAGAGAAGAATCCATTGCTCGCTTTGAAACGACGAATGAGTGATTTTCGAATGAATCTCTGTAAATCGGCTCATGAGTCAACATCGAGCCATCTTCAGTTATTGCGTATAACTCTTCATTAATTTCTTCATTTTCTGAAAAGACGAATGATTCCGTTTCAATTTCTGGAACAAGTAAGATGTGTGCACCGGGCACAGTTGTGTAACAAAGTGCGAGGAATAACACGAACAATATGCCGTATTTTATGACGTGTTGGAGATGGTTCTTTGCAAGCCACAATATCATGAAAGTGAAAGCAAAAATTGCAATCAATTCAAGCGCAATCCATCGAATCTCGGTGGAACCTGACTCTCCGAAAGCTTGCAATCCTGCAGCGTCAAACCATGGCTGAAGCCATATTCCTAGCAGGATTGTGATAATGAACATGAAAGCCATTCCAAGCATGCCCGGGGCTTGTTGGATCATGTTTGCAAGAAGGCTGTCTTCCTTCGCCAATTCACGTTCGACGCGCTTGACATGGTCGGTTGATGCAGACTCTCCCATGCTAGTGCGGAGAATGAGGGTGGTTTTCTAATCATTGGATATACTGGCCCCTACGGGGCCAATGATAGAAAGCAGCGCTAGAGAGTGGCTTTACGCCTCAAAATCCAAGGGTATGTCACTTGGTTTATCGAGAGTAAATGCAGCACTGGAAGCCCTTGGCAGGCCGGATAGAGAGATGGATTGTATTCATGTTGCGGGCTCCAACGGCAAAGGAAGTGCATGTGCTCAATTGGTTGCTGGTTTGGTAAGGGCTGGTTATCGAGTCGGCCTCTTTTCTTCTCCACATCTAATCAGAATTGAGGAAAGAGTCAGAGTTGATGGAAAATCGATTTCCGCAGACCAGTTTGATTCAGCACTCAACAGAGTCAAAGACTTGAATCATGACTTAACCTTCTTCGAAGTAACATACCTTGTCGCCCTCCTTGCTTGTAGAGATGCTGGAGTTTCAATCATGGTATTAGAAACTGGGCTAGGTGGGCGCCTTGATGCAACTAGAACCGCTGACGTAGTTGGCTGTCTAGTTACATCTGTTAGCCTCGAACACAGCGACATTCTCGGAGATACCATCGAAGAGGTTGCAAAGGAGAAGGCTGCAATTTGGAGACCTGGTGTGCCGATGCTTATTCGTGACCCAGGCAGTGCTAAGGTACGAAATGCGATGAGAGATGAAGCGATTAGCGCTAGATTTTACACCCCTGAAAAATCAACATTTATGGATGAGGCTGCAGATCTTGCGGAGATGCTTTGTTCAATGATCGGTTATTCATTTGTAAGAAGACCAATTCAATGGCCAGCTAGAATGCAGTACATCCCTGGCAAGCAAAATTACCTACTCGAAGCTGCACACAATCCAAGCGGAATGGAAAGAGTTGTGCCTGAGATTGCCTCTGTCTTGCCAAAAAAGTGGTCATTACTTTTCGGATGCTCACCTCAACAGCACATGACTGATTTCTTACAACCCCTTTTCGACCTGATTACAAATTATCCACCTCTTGAAATCATTACGACTGAACCACAAAATGGTCGCTATCCAGGTGTAAAAGAGCCCATAGCAGGCTTGGAACACATCTCTGACCCAGTCAAAGCATTACAATCATTTAGGGAGGATGTGGACCTGATTTTGGTAATTGGCTCCCTTTACCTATGTGGAAATATCCTAGAATACCTAGGTGAAAATGCCGACATACTTTGATGAATAGGAGAGGGTTGGGGCAAACGATGAAGGACAAGCATCTGGAAATTAGAATCGAACAATGTCTTGCCCTTGCAAAAGCAAGTAACTGTCCGAGGCGTAAGTTCGGCGCATTGCTTGTTGACCCAGATAGAAACGTTGTCTTGATGGATGGCTACAATGGAGGACCCCGTGGAGGAGGAGAATTGTGCGGCGGTGACGAATGTCTGAGAGACACAATGAATGTCAAATCCGGGACAAGGGTCGAAATCGGATGCCATCACGCTGAAATGAACCTAATATGCAATGCTGCTGCAAATGGCGTTCCCACCAAAGATGCATGGCTGCTAGTTACGGGTGAGCCATGCATGATGTGTGCCAAATTAATCCACCACGCTGGAATTGGCAAGGTCATAATCGTAGACGGGGGTTTCGGTGGAGAAAACGGAATCGGATATCTTGAGAGTCACGGAGTTAACATCCAAAGGACAGATGGGCCCAAAGACCCAAGATTTTAGTCGGTGGTTTGAAATCTTCAAGCAGTCTCTTGTGCACATGCAGAACATACGGGTGTTGGCAGCCGTAGTTTTGCTTCTCATTCCGGGATGCACCTATCTTGATGATATGAAGGAAGGTAATTCTGAAGAGAATTCTGAGATAATTGAACCAATATTGGGTTGCACTGATTCTGAGGCTGAAAATTACAATTCTCAAGCAACAGAAGATGATGGTTCATGTGAATATGAAGAACCTGAACCAGAGCCAGAACCCATTCTGGGTTGTACTGATGAATCGGCGATGAACTACGACTCCAATGCGACTGAAGATGACGGATCTTGCGAATTCATGGAAACTATTCCTTGCAATGGTTTGGTAATTCTATGTCACAGAACCTATGACAGTGTAACTTTCCCTGAAACTCACAACTCTTATTCTACTCATGAAGACAATATCTACTATCCTGCCAGCAATCATAGGACCGGTTTTCAAGCACAGTGGAACGCAGGAATGAGAGCCTTCATGCTCGATACTCATTATCTGACAACTGCTGACCAAAGCGCTTCTAACGTCAGATTTTGTCATGGAGATTCAGATAGAGGCTTCTCTCCATGCACGTACGGGGCGGTAGACCCGTGGAATTGGCTCAACAAATTAGAATCAGAGATGAACAGTGAGGACAGAGATATCGTTACTCTATTGATAGAGAACTATGTAGAGCCCGACCACCTCAAAGAGATATTCGATGATGTTGGCCTATCAGAGATGATGTATATTCATGAAATGAATACGGAATGGCCTACGCTAATTGAAATGATAAACATGGAAAAGCGACTAGTCGTATTTTGGGAACAGTCTACTGATTCCAGTCATCCATACTTCCATGACTTCTTGACGCATAGTTGGACTACAAACTACGCTGATGATGATACATCATCAATGGATTGCGAGAAACTTAGAGGAGATGTAAATCAGCCTGTTTTTCATATGAATAACTGGTTGAAAAACCAAGCGGGCCTTTCAGACCCGAACAGAGCTGGAGAGGCAAATGACGTTGATTTCATGATTGAGAGAGCGATTGAGTGTATCGATTTACACGGCAAGCGACCGACCTTTATCGCAGTAGATTGGTGGGAAGAAGGTGACGTTGTAGAAGCAGTCGAAAGGGTTAATCTCATGGAAATTGAAGGCGATTAACCCCAGAAACGTCTGGTTCTTGCATATTCTATCTCTGCATAATGAATTGCTTCCAAAAGAGCGTCTTTATCGCCTCTTTGCACCTTGCGCATCAGGCGCTGACACGTCGCTTCACCTACACCTCTACCCATGAGTGCAAGAATAGCATCCATTCCACGGTTTGCAACGGCTTGCGCATTCTTCATCATTCGGTCTCTGGTTTTCTCATCATCGGACTTGACCCATTCAATCAACTGTTTTTCAAGACCTTCTCTTGCACATGCCAACATTTGTCCTTTGCACTTTAGACATACTTTGGCATCTGAAATTTCGGGATATCTAGCAACCCTAAACCTGCGGATTGATTGACACCTTAGACAACACAAAACCGCCCTCTCGTTCATCAACCTACCTTCCAATCTGGCCCGCACTTGTTGGTTGTCAAAGTTGGGAAGAAGCAAATCCTTCTCGGACCTGCTTGATATTCCCAACGGACCAATAGCCGTAACTTCCAAGCCGATCAATCCAGATTGAATTGCTCGCATTACATCGCTAGCACCGTTTACATCCATCCTTTCATGGAATAATTTCGATAGTACTTCTACCATAACTGGAGTTCCTCGATATTTCTTCAATAGGGCCTGAATGTTGATTTTCCTTGGGTCTACTCCATGACGTAAAATACCGAATATTTTGGCGATCTGAGCGAATCTCCACCTTACCTCCCGTGAGTTCGGAAGAGTTACTGAAAGGACGCCCTCCAAAGCTTCTGGAGGTGTTTCACATAACCATTCGATAATCTCTCGAGGAGTTACACCACCCACTTGAAGTGAAATTCTACATGGCTCTACAATCAGTCTACCCCATTTACCAGAGCGTGTGCTAGCCATGGCTAACAAATAGTGTCCTAGGGCTTCATTGATTCGATTACCTTGACAGGAATTTATCACTATTGCATCACTTCGATCTTCGATTGTGATTAGTCTCTCGCTAGGAATCATATGTGCCGAAGAGAAATGACTGCTAATTATGTCTGCTAGCATTCCCTTTGCTTCCCCATTAAGCGGATAGTCGTCTAATTTTGAATTCCCTTTCAACAACTCTGCTGGATCGATTTGGTCGACCTCTTCATCCTCCACAAGGCCCAAGTCAATCGCGAAGAGCCTACGTAAACGACCGGCTTCTCTAGCAACATCAGCAGGGGTTGGTGGCAACTCCCCGACCCACTGTGGTGCATGTCCCTGGTCAGAAACTGGCGCAACTAGCAATTCACTTTGCTCAGGGTCAGCATCGACAACAATCCAGGTACGTCCTGCCATTACGAATCTTCTCTGACTACCATCTTGCTCTTCTCCACCGTCATTAAGTGACAAAACAAATGCCTCGTCGACGTTACCAAGAGGTTGGCGAGTTACAGCATCCCTTACTCTGTATGATTGTTTATCTGGAATCATTGAGAGGTGTTTTGAAACCCATTCTCTGGTTCTTCCCGAACGGCTCAGCCAACCTTTTGCATATCTCTTTGGAACTTCGAATTTCAATCCTGAAATGTCCTCAGTAGGCTCTTCGTCATGTGCCAACTTTGGTTGTTCAGGTAATTCTTTTTCACTAGAATTCTGCAATTCTTTCCAAACATCATGAGGCCATCTGTACCACGGAATTGAACTTGGTTCATCCTCACATCGAATAACCCATCTATCCGCAAGGATTTTCGCTATCGCAATTGTATCACTGCGGGACCAATCTTCGAATTGACATGCACCAGCAATCGCCTCTGTTATCTCATCAATCGGCAATGCTCCATGGCTATGGACCATCATAACAATCTGATTTGCGGCAACCGATAACGGCCTATCTCTCCAATCAACCGGCTCTATTTCTCCTGCAACAGCTTTTCTCGCAATTACTGCAGATTCGAAGAGGTCATCACTCTCCCATGAGAGTAAATTACCACGGCCAATTCCTCCAAGCCTATGGTCTGCTCTTCCCACCCTTTGCAACATTCGGTCAACGGAGCGAGGGGAACGAATCTGTACGATGTGGCTAACACTACCAACATCAATTCCTAATTCAAGGCTCGAAGTACATACCAAACCTTGCAAATTCCCTTCTCTTAGGTCATTCTCCATCTGGGTTCTAGTCTCCTTTGCGAGAGAACCATGGTGAACTCCTATTGAGAGATCTGGCGCTATGGCTGTAAGTCGTTGTGAAACTGTTTCTGCACTATTTCTTGAATTGACGAATACAAGACAAGGATTGTTCTGTGAAATTATGTCTGCAAGACCCCTAAGGGTGGCGTGAGCTCTTGGAGAAATCGCCAATTCAAGTGAGCCAACTTCATCTTCTGGCATCTGAATAATTGCATCAACTGATAGTTCAGTTGAGCGTGGTGCGATTGCATTGATTGCTTCTGCGTCCTTGGACAGCCATTTTGCAACTTGTTCAGGATTCCCGATTGTAGCCGATAAACCAATTTTCTGAACCTTTCTGTCAATGAATGATTCAAGGCGGGATATTCCAACAGAAAGTTGCCATCCTCTTTCACCGTCAGCGATTTCGTGCAACTCATCAATCACTACCGCTTGTACTGACTTGAGCAATTCCCTGAGTTTTGAACCTGTGAACATTAACTGAAATGTCTCCGGTGTAGTAATCATAACGTTTGGAGGATTTCTTACCTGCTTACTCCTTTCTGATTGAGTGGTATCGCCGTGTCTAAGACCCAAACGCATCCCAACTGCATTGGTGATTTCCTCAAGTCTTCTATCTACGTCGCGATTTAGTGCCCGTAATGGTGTAATGTAGAGAATTGACATCCCTTGCCAGCCAAGTTTTAGACTACGGTCGAGAAGTGGCAGCATTGCAGCCATGGTTTTCCCTGAACCGGTTGGGGCAACGATTAGCCTATCTCCACCCGAGGATATCTCTTCCTGAGTGACCTGCTGAACTGGTGTTGGAATCCATCCACGCTCGTCAAGAGCCTTCTGTAAACTCTCGTCGAGTTTAGAGAAGACGCCTTCGGCCATGTTTGTGGGGCGAAGTCACTGGTTCAAGAGTGCAACGATTTGAGGTTCAGTAATCCTCGTCGTAATCGTCGTCATCATCTTCGTATTCTTCGTCGTCATCCTCTTCCCAATCTTCTTCTTCTTCCCACTCTTCATTGAAGAGAGATTCGTCGCCGTGAGAGATAGCAGTTCTATTCGCAGTGATTCCGATAGCGACTAAGACGATTATCGATAGGATAGAGAATAGCCAAATCAGAGGCTGTTCCCTTATCGAGTCAAACCAACCCATGTATGAAACGTAAACAATCTCGACTTTGTGTTCAGCCGTGTTGTCATCATCATTAACCTCAACAATTACGTCGTCAGGATCTACTTCTACTCTAATTCGGTCTACTCCTTCCTTTGCATTCCACTTGACTGAAACTGGAATCTTTTGGTTAGCATCAATATTATTCAATGTGACAGAGTCGAATGGAACTATTGCGTCACCTGCATAGAATGCAACCTTGAATTGGAAGTTGGTTTCTCCTCCAACGTTCAAAACATCCGCAGTGATTTCTATTTCTTGACCCGGAGCGACGTGGTCATCGGATAATTGGATTGAGCCAATCTTCAATTGAGGCCCTACTGCACCTAGTCTCACCCACTGTCTCTCGAAATCTGTATCGTCTGCAGCTATTTCTGCGATTGGGCTTGCTTCAGAGTTCGAAACTACCGGGAATTCATTTCCTGCAGAGTCATATCCAGTAAGATAGAATCCAACCCAGTCACCCTCGCGAGGAGTGATTCTTCCTCCGTCTGTCAAATCGACAGTACCTGTCCAAATCACACTCTGTCCATCTTGTTGCATTCCAAGGACAGATTGTCCTGCACCTAATGTGAGAGTTCTGCTAGAGTCACGCATGACCCAGTGTACGTTTTGTTGTGAGCCAGTCATATCAGCGTCTTCTGTTCCAAAGAATTCCACAGGGACCTTTGTCAGGTCAGTCGTTGCTGAAATGTCGATTACATTCAGTGGTGCTACCCTGCTAACAACTCTAGGTGCTGTATCGTCAACCACGACTCTGAGAGTAGTGGAAACCGTTTGACCTGTCATGTCTTCACCTGTTCCTGGTATTCCGCCAATCGAAATCAGACATGTGCGTGTGGGTGAGGAACGCAAAGATTCGGCATGTGACAGTGGAACTTCAACGGAGTATTCTCCCAAATCGGATAGGGAGCCATCCGACCATACACTTTGTCCATCGAATACCTCGATTACAATAGATGCATCATTTGGTGCTGGAACATTGCTTCCCTCGTATACTACGCGTCCTGTAAATTCTAGTCTGTCATCGTTTCTCACTCTGCTTCCATCCGCAACAAGACCTGTCCTTGGTTCGCTGATATCTTCAACCAAGAATGTTGAAGCATCCAGAACCAAGTCGTTTTCGACCGTGAATGTATGTTCAGAAATAATGTGTCTTGTCGGGAACTCAGATCCTCTTTCTTTGTATTCTAGAGCAAGGTCAGAAATATCTTCATCTGGCCAATCCCAACCAATCGTGAAGTCGAAATCGATCAGTATCAGAGGCATTCCAGATTCATTCGTAGTTTGAATCATGCTTGAAGATGATGCTAGCGAAATGTAATCTGAGTTACTAGCGAACATATCTGTTACTCCATAGTAAGAGACCCTTTGCTGGTCAACTTCGCTGTCAGGGCCTTCAAAGTCGAATACTAAATCGATGTATTCGAAATCAATTACAGTATTTGCATCAATCAATCCTAGTGAAATTGTTTGTTCTGTCCCTGCGAAGACAGGAGCGCCGTCGTTATGTCCGACCCATTCTAGTCCAGTGAATATTGCCGATGAATCCTTACGTGTTCTGAAAGTAGCATCATCTGCGTTGAAGCCTGGACCGCTTTCCCAAGTGTACTCTTGGTCGTCGATAATTGTACTGTAATGAAGCGGATTCCCTGCATTGTCACCACCATCCCAATAGTAAGATACCCTACCCATATTCGGATTTCTAGAGTGGTCTATGGTCGTAGTGAATACCTTGTGATCTGCTTCTGTGTTGTTTGTCACTACTTTGTGAGCATACTCACTAGGGTCTGCCTCGCCATTGCGGTTTAGGTCATGGTCTGCTTCAACCCAGTAGTATAAACTCAAATCGGTAGGGTCACCAACAGCATCTGAAATTAAGATACTGATTTCTTGGGCGTCGTCTGCTGCTTCGTAAGCATCGTTTTCGGGAGCTGTTGTCAATGCCTCAGGATGAGTCGCATCAACCTTGTATGTCCTAATCCAATCTGAATTAGATGCCAGTACCTTGGTGGCATCTCTTTCATTGTAAGTTTGGATTTCGTAAGTCAAACCACTCTCAACATCAATATCTGGCATATCGACTGAGATGAAGAATGACCCATTTATGTTGGATGTATCTCTCCATGCAGCGTCAACGAAACCGTTCATTGCGATTCTGACATCGAAAGCATTGTCCTTTGGTGCATCTGTTGAATCTGCAAACCACATTGCTCCTTGGAAGTGGAGAGTTTCTCCTGCTGCCACCCAACTTCCATCCTCCAAATCGTCGGATGTTACCTCTCCGAAGTTATCTCGAACTTTCAACCAGCCCAATCCAAACGAGTTGTTCACTTTGAGACCAGAAGTGCTGGATAGAGGAGTTGGAGAGAAACCGTTGCTGCCAGTTGTATCTGTACAGCTTGTCACAAATCTGACATTTTCTTGGTCTGGGAAGTTAGACGTCACATAAAACAACCAATGGATTTCGAGAATACCATTGTTCAAAACTGACCAAGATGATTGGTCGATTTCTATCCAGTCATCCGGGTCATTTGGAGACGGGAAGATATCTCCGTCTTGCCACTCTAAAGTAGGAGCACTAGATGATGGAGATGCAAGGAAAGAGAGGGTTGCAGACTGAATGTAATTATTCGCTCCATCGCCAACAATATGTCTTGTTACCACCTCATATGGTTCGGTTCTCTCGTGAAGAATTTCCCCCTCAGGGATATTGATATCGAGATTCACCGTATTGATTGAGTAAGTTACACTGAATCTCTCTAGAACAACAATTCCGGCTGATTGAGAAGATACGTAAACTGGAATAGATACTGAACCTGCTCCGGTGTCTGGAATCAGATCGTTAAATTCCTTGACAAATGCTGTACCTCCTTGGGTTGTTGTACCCAATAACACACCTTGGCTTGTCCATTCGTTTGAACCGTCACCACCGACGTCGATACCAACACCTTGCGGTGCATTGGAGTGAAGAGCAATCTGCAAATCATCCAACACAGGTGTGTTAGCGCCTGTGGATGTGTATCTGACGTACACGTAGATGTACCCAGTAGTCAGTGAAACAGTCTTGGTTTCTCCACTATATTGGAAAGTCTTGGTACTAGTATCTTGGAACTCTACCTGCAATCCTGTCCCTGATGGGGTTGTTGCGTTCCAGTATGCTGTAATTGCAACAGGGGCCGTACCAGAGTAGTAATTTGACCTAAGTTGAATGTATCCACTGGTTTGGTAGCTTGTGGAATATGTCAGTGCTACGAAATCCAAAACTGGAGTTTCGGTGGATGTTCCGTTGAGATAAGCCTTCCAAACTATGCTAGAACCTGGAGTTGAGAAAATCAATTTCTGATTGAAAATTCCACTTATCCAAGTGGTTCCACCGTCATTCGAAACCTCTAGTTCGATACTTGTATTCGATGGCACATAGCCAACTAACGCTGAAACTGTGATTTCTGTAACAGTTTTAGTAAGCGATTTTGTAGCGCTTGTGACAACAGAAGAGGTAGAAGTTGGAGTTCTGTGGTCGTAGATTGCTCCAGTTCCTTTTCTCTGAATTTTGTTGAGTTTTCCAGAGCAGTATGATGAATAGTGACACTGATATCCAAACGTGTTGTCTCCTAGTTGGTCCATTCCATAGTGCCCACCACCATCGATCTCGACCTTGCCATTTCTCTCCACGAAAATGCCGTCCATAGTGAAATGGTTGTGGTATCCGTAACTTCTGTAGTATTCGTTGGTTATGATCTTAGGTAAGTCAACAATCAATCCGCTTGATTGCGTATTTGAGGTACCGAGTTGTTCACGTGTTCCAAGTAACCAACTACCATTTACGTTAGAGGGATTGCTTGGGTTGACTTCATACAAGTAACGATTATAATTTGGATAAACGGACTCATACATTAACAAAAACATGCGTCCAGAATCTTCGTCAATATCGACACCCATTGGGTAGTAGTTTCCGGAATATGAATAGGTACCAAGACAGTTCCAAGCACCAGTGGTTTGGGAAACTGACCACTTTACTAGAATTCTGTAACTATACGAAACAGTCCAGACGTTCCCATTTCCATCACTCTCTGCATCATAAGTCGAGTACAAGGGCGTGCTGTACGATGGACAAGTTCCAACAGAGGCCGAGCCGATATATGCTCCAGTTGTTGCATTGTATCGCTTCATTATCGGGGTTGTGTATACAGACGTGCTTGAGTAAGTAGCGGATACATACTCATCGCCATTCGCAATTACGAATCCTCGATAACTGGATGTGGACGTGGTCAAAGAAACTGATGATTGAGTTTTTGTGGTTCCAATAAAGCCCTGATCGCCATTTGCTGCGAAACCGCCAGTGCTGTTTACAATGCCACCTGTCGAAGTCCCCGATGTTGAACTATCCAATCCGTTGACATCTTCTGTTGGGTTTCCAACCAATTTTACTTGGTCATTACCAACCTCAAGATTCTGTCTGCTTCCAGAGGCAAAACCGGGTGGAGTCCCGCTCCAAGTCCCTGTTCCAGCTCCACCGAAGTCAGAGTTTGTTGTTAGGTTACCCCAAGATGTGGAAGAAGGCTCTCCTGCAATATCGAATGTTGCAGAGGATACTTCTGCACCGTACGGGAAAGTCAGGTTCCCAGCAAAACCATCTCCTGTGCCAGTGAAGGTATGCGTGTAAGACGTTGAACCATCAGAGAATTGGGTCTCAGTAACATCTGCAGTAGCAAACGGAGACATCAATGATGTAAAGAAAATAAGAGTAAGAAATAGTGATTTTTTCATCCATGAACCGCCTCTTCGCCGTTTGGGCCTTCGGCCCACGGGAGTTCATCCCATTTGAACAATGCTCAATACAGTCACTTTTTCTGAATACCAAAAATCGAATAATAAGACAGTCTTAGGATTAAACGGCGAGAGACATGGGTTGGTGGGATAATCAATACGGAAATCAACTAAGAATTTCAGGAACTGGTACATTTGCTTCTGCCCTTTTGACAACCCTTTCAGCGGCTCAGTTGATGTTCCTTCAAGACAATGCAGATTTCTCAGATTACACTGGAATTGCGATTGTGCTTATTGTGGTTGGCGGAATTGGCCTCGCTGTATCCGCACCTGCATTCCTCAACTTGAGTGCAAGAGCAAATACTCTAGACATGATCATGACAAAAACCTCGATGTCTGAATTACGCAAACTCAAACCGGATGGCGACGAAGCCGCTCGAATCTTAGGCGGCGGACACCTAGAAGCATGGAATGCATTCCTTCAAGAGAAGGGATTGAAGAAGCGCTGATTACTGGGTTTTTCCGATGAGCGACTACGACCCCACCAGAACGCTCCTCCGCGAGTTAGTTTTGGCTGCAGGTATGATCTCGCTGTTAGTTCTCGCTATGTGGGCACACACAGGCTCAATGCCGCCTCTGGTCGTCGTCGAATCCAATTCAATGCAACATGATTCTGGTGGTGAGGTCGGAACAATCGATGCTGGAGATTTGGTATTGGTCCATTCTCCGGATGAAAACAGAATCATCAGTTTCGCTGAAGCAACTGACAAAGATTCACCATACTATGGATACGAGTCCCTTGGAATGGAAGGTGACGTGATAATTTACGAGAGAAATGGAGAAAGTGAAAGCACTCCTATCATCCACAGAGCCCTCTTCGAGATAGAAATTGGAGCAAGCACAGCGCCGAATTCTGAAAACAAGTGTGATGCCGGTGTTTTGTGGAATGGATTGTGCATCATTTCTTGGACAGTACCCGGAACAGACCAAATCAGGGTAGACAAGATCAATCTGATTTTCGATGGAGAGCAAGTCGGAAAGTACTCCTGTGGCGGAGCTGCTGCAACACATGGCTCCGTGTGGTATAGCGTTGAAAACTACACTCCGATGAATCCAGGATACATTACATTGGGCGACAATAACGACTGTAATGACGACCAAGCAGTGTTTGAATTCGCTCAAGGCCTCAATTCAATTCACAGTGGAATGATTAGACCTGTGCAAGAAGACTGGGTTATCGGGATATCAGGTGCAGAGATACCGTGGTTGGGAACGGTAAAGCTGATGGTAAGTGGAGGAGATTCTCCGGGTGTAAGTCAAGTCCCAGGTGCATCATTTGTTTACTTGATTGTATTCGTAATTGTGGTACTATTGCTGCCAGTAATTATTGACCCGACAATAAACAGTATTTTGCGAAGATCGCCTGAAGCGATAGAAGCAGAAAGAGAAGCCATGTTCGCAAAGATTTACTCTTCTGAAGAAGAATGACTCAATTGGGTTCCTGCGAGTTTGTAATCAGCGCTGTCTAGTCTGAATTCGACATACCGAACCTCATCTGCCACTTCATTCAAGTTTGCTTGATTTAACATTCTTTCAATTCTATCTCTGCTCCTCATAAGCGTCGAAATTCTCTGAGACCTTGTCTTAGGAATTCCTGATTCACCACGAATTTCGGTTAACCATCCCTCAAGGAGACTGGATGCCCAATCAGGAGAACGGATTAATTCTGGGGCAAGCAATATTTCCTTTGTGCGATGTTTGAATCTAACAAAACCATCTGGCATTCTTCTGGTTTGAATTGAATTTGGCTGCCATTGCCCTTCACGAATGATTAGCGAGTCCTCTTCGATAATTTCACCTTCGTCATTAGATAAATTAAGAATTGCAACCTTGTCTGAAAGTCGGACGAAAATCTGGACGAAATCATCCTCCTGCACCCATACAGATGTCTCATTTGGCATCTCACCGAAGGCTTCGGAAATCCATGAATTCACCTCATGGCCAACTGCGTCCATGAACTGCCTAGGGGCATGTTGTTGAAGAACTAAGCGACATCGGGTTGAAGTGTAATCAGTGTTTGGCAGAGCCATGGCAAGCGGTTTTCTTTCCATCCAAATCGGGTGGACTGAGGTTTTCTTGGCTGTTTTGCTATGGTTTCTACTGCTCAGGCATTGGGAAAATTCTGGCAAACTAGACCAGTGGAATGCATCTCGTATTTTCTTTGGAATGGTCTTGATGGTTAGAACGGGAAAAGGCAAAGAAACCCTCGAAAAGGTATCGAAACCTAGGAAATTTTGGAGAGCATATGGTGAACTATCGCTATGGGTCTGCTGGGGTGCAATGTTTATTGTAGCAGCTGGAATAATTCTCGCTATAGTCTCAGCTGTTATCTACGGAAATCAGGCTGAAGCAAGGCCTGTATCAGAATTAGTGGCTATTCCGGGATTGAGTCCGATTATCCCACTTGGGTGGGGAGTTATTGCATTCGTCGTTTGTCTAGTAATTCACGAGTTTGGCCATGGGATTCAAGCACGCGCTCACGGAATGCGCGTTCGAAATTTTGGACTATTGATGGCCGGACCCCTACCCCTAGGAGCATTCGCTGAACCTGAGTACAGCGAAATTGTAAACTCTCCACGCAGGGAAAGACAGCGAATGTTTGCAGCGGGACCGGCTACAAACATATTTGCAGCATTCATTCTAATTGTTCTACTTGGGCAGGTCGCTGGTCAGTTTTCAGCAGCAGACCCTGGAGTTCATTCAAGTCAAATTATTGTAGACTCAGGCGCTGATGAGGCAGGCTTAGAGGCTTGGGACGTGATTACTTCAATCAACGGAACTGAAATCTCAACATCCGATGATTTTGCTAAATTGATGGATGACCTATCTGCAGGTCAAATCGTTCCAATGGAAGTCGTGAGGTACAGCGATGGAAGTGAAGAAAGTCTGATGGTTAATCTCACAGATAAGTACGAGTATTATCTTGAATTAGGCTATGAGGAAGATTTGCTAGATTCCATGGGTATCGAGCGTGGTGATGCTTTCCTAGGTGTGCAAAACTTAGCTGGTGGAACTGCAGGAGTAGACAGACTTGCAGGCTGGGCTCACCCTGACTTTGAAACCAGCCCACTTGGTTACATTATCAGCGTTCCAATCAACACATTACAAATTTTGATCACTCCATTTGAGTATCAAGGAGTTGCAATCCATCCTGCACAAGAGGAAATGCTTGATTCTGGTGATGGTTGGCTTGCTAGCACAATCGGACTGAGCGGTTTACTATTCCTAATCAACCTACTTTTCTGGTTGATTTGGGTAAACATTCTACTTGGATTCACCAATCTATTCCCAATGATACCCTTTGATGGTGGTCATTTGTTCAA
>CAXPMI010000049.1:0-4092 GCA_964218365.1 Candidatus Poseidoniaceae archaeon | reverse complement strand
CTTCTGTACACCTAGAGCTTTCTTGATTAGCTCGCTGGTCCAAGGCTTTGGCATGCTTGTTCACCTCTGATACTCACGGACGTGAGCAAGTTGCCGACTTGCCTCCCCTATTTAATCGCGCCGCGTATTAAACGGCTGTGACTTTAGCCAGATTATTGGCTTTCACCGGATGTCAAGTCCTTGTAAGACAGATATCCTGCGATTCCCAAAACTAGTGTGGTAAGCAATGCGATTAGTGGTAGAATCATCCAAATCGCAGGAGGAGTTCCATCATAACCGTGGTGCCCAGTCATGTATCCCATTCCTCCACCAACAACTACCAATACGGATGCTGAGGATAGCATTGCCATCTGAGCTAGTGGTTTTCCACTCACAAACAATCCTGTACCTATTGCGAAAAGGCCCATTGGAAGCATGTGTAGAGCCCACATCTGTTCATAAGCTGCATCGTGGTCACCAATTGGTTCATCATCCCAGGCCCACTCAGCCCATTGCTCGCTGTTTGCCATTCCTAAGCAGGAGATAATGACGACCATTACGCCTGCTGCTATCATTAATTTCTTCGGGTCTAGGATTTCTTTCATCTCCATGTTGGAAAAAAAAATTTCATTGGATATAACGTTATCACTAATTGTGTAAGGTGAAATGGCGATTGTGAAGTTTTCAACAATCACTCAACACGCTCGATGACGCGGACGTGGTCTCCACGCATCTTGAGAGTCATTGGAATCGGTTGTTCGTACAATTCCATGCTGACTTCTTCCTTGGTTTCGGCAACGCTTGTTACACGAGCCTTCTCTCCCTTGAAAGCACCAGTTACGATTTCGACAATACATCCAACTTCGATACCACTGGTTACAGCCTTTGGTTCTAGGTATGGTAGGATATCCTTGAGAGGAGCTTCACCTGGAAGGACGGTCTTTGCGTTCTTTAGTGGAGTTTGGTTCAATCCACGGCGAGCCTTTGGATCACGGCCACCAGAGCGACCAATCAACTTCTCAACATGGTGTAGAGCGTTTGACTCAACCATAACGTAGCCACGCATTCCGGTTGGGTGGAGAATTGCGAAGATGTTCTCTTGAATCATCGAAAGTGAACCTGAACCCATTAGTCTGGCTTGCATTTCATCAGCGACTCTCTTCTCAGAACCGATTGCGGTCTTTACAATGAATAGGTATGCTGCAACTGAACCGTACATTTCACGGAACAACTTCTCTGCACCCTCCATTTCTAGGTCAGAGAATACACAAGCGTACTGCTGAATTTCACCAGGGTCGACCCATACAGCCTCACTGTATCTGCCAGCAGGAGTTACTTCCTTGTTGGTTGAGACTACTAGGCATGGTGCAATGTCTTGCAGGCGGCCATCGATGTCGATACCCAATGCAGGGCCATCACGAACGTATTCTAGGTCTTCCATTGGAATTCCTGTGCACTCTGAAACACGGTTGAGGACATCTTCCTCAGTGTCTCCGATTCCGTACACGCCGTCCCACATCTCTGCAGCGTCTGGGTCTGAGGATGAGCGTTGAAGTAGTAGTAGTTCTTGCTCATGGCGAACAAATGCGATAAATGCGTCAGTCATTTCTATTCCTCCAAATCAGATGTTGAATACATCGTGAATAATCCATGGGATGAAGTTGTCCATTACGATTAGCATAACGAATCCAATGAATCCGAGAACGAACAAACCAATACCACAAATGATTGAAGTTTGCTTGAATTCTTGTGGAGTTGGCTTTCTTGCCATTCGGATGATACGAGCCCAACTGCCGCGAGAAATCTTGCGGAATTGGGCTTCAATAGCATCTTGGCGGTCCTGTACCTTGTCCTCAAAAGAGCGAGTCTGGTCATTTTCATCTGACATGGTTTCACCTCAGGGGGGTTCCTCGCGACTTAAGGCCCTCATTTAACCTCAGCGGTAATGAACTCCGCCAAATATCGACTGATTCAAAGCAGACCTGCGCCTCGATAGTCACATGGCGGCAAGAGACCCATATCAGGTTCTCGGTGTTTCTAGAGGGGCAAGCGATGCTGAAATCAAGAAGGCGTTTCGCAAACTTGCAAGGCAATATCACCCAGATAGAAACGAAGGCTCTGAAAGTGCAGAAGCACGTTTCAAAGAAGTCCAAGCGGCATACGATTCGATAGGAACCGCCGAAGCTAGGCGCAAGCACGAACAGGAGCAGATGTTTTCTGGATTCGGCGGAGGGGGAAATCCCTTCGGCGGCAGAGGTGGCTTTGGCGGAGGAGGTGGAATGGAAGATATCCTCTCACAGATGTTTGGCGGAGGCATGGGTGGAATGGGCGGTGCGCAAAGACAACGTTCTGCTCCTAGACCACCTCAAGAACGCGGGCAAAATGCAACCGCTTGGATCGACCTAACAGCAGAAGAGGCTAGCGAAGGAGGTTCATTCAACCTCACTTACACCCAATTAATTCCTGGAACTCACGGCAGCATTGACAGAAAGCGAAGAACATTGAAAATTAATGTCAAACCAAAATCAAAACACGGCACCGAAGTCAGAGTCAAAGACCAAGGTCATGGACACCCTCAAGGGGTTAATGGAGACCTAATTGTCAAAATTCGAGTCGACCCGGGAGAAGGATGTCGATGGGATGGAGACAGAATCGTCAAAGATGTCGAAGTTCCATACTCAACCCTACTTCTTGGCGGTAAAGTAACAGTAACTCTTCCTTCTGGTGTGAAGGGCAAGATCACAATTCCGCCTTTGTCTCAAGTCGGTGACCGTCAAAGAGTCAAAGATATCGACCTAGAATTTGTATTATCTGATACAACTGAACTAAGTCCATCACAAAAAGACGCATTGAATAAACTCAAAGATGTAGGGCTGTAATCAGCCAAATCCTTTGTTCATTCATCCCTTCGAGATGCCAACAAACCAGCAGATAGCAAAGCGACTAAGGATATCACAACACCGAATCCTGGAATGATTCCACCACCGCCGCTATCTCCATCTAACTCGACAGTTACCAAAGCGGTTAGAGTGTCCGTACCATCTGTCCATGTGATTTGAACATCAACTGTTTCATCAACGTCCTCTCCAATCTCAATTATAGCGCCTGCGCTAACTTCTCCGGGCATAGGACCTACAGTTACGTCATTAACAGTGACCGTTATGTCATCTCCATCCAAATCAACACAGTGTGCTGTGACGTAGTAGTTACCTTCAGGGATTGTAATAGTTGTTGGAACTAATGCAGATACTGCTGTTTGTGCTGAAACACCAGACAGAGCAGGAATTGCAGCATCGCCTTCGAATGTTGTTGGAATTCCATCAACTTCTAAGGTGTAATAAACAGCACATGTTGGTAATCGATTTCCAGGTTTGGAATTAGGATCTAGTGGGTTTGTTCCTGAAGCAATTTCATCCTCATTCAGGTATCCGTCATCATCAGCATCTGCATCCAATGCATCACAAGTACCGTCATTATCAACATCGCTAGGTATACTCTGCTGGTCGTTTGGATCTGAACCACAATCGACCTCATAACCAGAGTCAAACCCGTCTCCATCAGAGTCAGAACAACCATCAGCCTGAACTACAGCTCCAGAAGGAGAGGTTGGACACAGGTCTTCTTTGTCATACACTCCATCACCATCAAAATCCGATGTAGATGCTGATGCCCAACAAACATTAGACACAGTCTGTAATTCTGTATCTCCAGCAATGAAAACTACAGTAATACAAGCGTCTGTTGTATCTGCTAAATCATGGAATTCAAGAGAATAAGAATCCACTCCATCGCTTCCTTCTACCCATATGTGATCATTCTCTATCATCAAAACTGGACTTCCGGATGAATAATCCTCAACCATCCAATCAAGACTGTATTCTTGACCTGGGTCGAGATCTATTGAATCAATCATCACAGTTCCCCAAGACTCCGTAGGATGCATGCTAACAGAAACTGAAATTGTTGCATCATCTTGGTTTGATGTGTCATCTATAATTTGGAAATCATTGCTGACCAAAGTGTGCATTACATAGTTGTCAGCAAGTCGAACGAGAGTGCACTCTACATGGTGAGTTCCCGATACTGCAGTTGGTAACAAGCCATCAACACCAG
>CAXPMI010000048.1:0-11806 GCA_964218365.1 Candidatus Poseidoniaceae archaeon | reverse complement strand
GGAGTTAACGCTGATGAATTCCCTTACGACATTACACAATGCACTGATGCAGATGGTGATGGTTATGGAGACAATATTAGTGGAAATAACCCAGACAGCTTCCCTTCAGATTCTACTCAATGGAATGATACCGATGGAGACGGATACGGCGACAACCCTCTTGGATTAGATCCAGATAACTGCCCGTTAGAGTATGGTAACTCAACATTCCCTGGATTAGGATGTTTAGATTCAGATGGCGATGGTCATGCTAATACATTCGATGCATTCCCGTTTGATGCTAATGAAACCCATGACACTGATAGCGACGGTGTGGGTGATAATGCAGACGAATTCCCACTGAATGCATTGGAACAGTTCGACTTTGATGGCGACGGAATCGGCGACAATGCAGACGCTTTCCCCGAAGACGCAAATGAATCAGTGGACAGCGATGGAGATGGCGTTGGAGACAATTCTGATGTGTTCCCCAACGATGCAAATGAGTCTGAAGATTCCGATGGAGATGGCATCGGTGATAATTCCGATGAATACCCATTGGTGGACAATTTCCTCGATACTGACGAAGATGGAATTCTAGATTTGGAGGATGCATTCCCAACGGATGCAACTCAAACCAATGATTCAGATGGTGATGGTTACGGGGATAATCAATCTGGAACCAACGCAGACGCATTCCCTAATATTGCGACACAATGGGCTGATTCGGATGGAGATGGATATGGAGATAATTGGGGTAATTCATCTTGGAATGAAACTCGATTATTCGTCTGGCCTGGACAGTACATTGAGGGCGCTGAGTTTTCTGACCATTGTCCAACCACAAATGGCAATTCAACCGCTGATGACTTCTTTGGCTGCTCAGATGGTGACGGCGATGGAATACCTGACCAATACGACGAGGTAAACGGAACAATCCCTCTTGACTCAGATTCAGATGGTGTACTAGATTCAGAAGATTTGTGCCCTGAGACAACAGAAGGCGTATCTGTCGACGAAAACGGATGTGAAATTACAACTCAATCTGAAGAAGAGTCCGATTCAGGAGGCGAAGAATCGTTCATCGAATCTCTAATGTCAGGTGACAGAGATACTGTAACTACAACGGTTGGATTTGGAGCAATTTTACTCGCAATCGTCGCACTTCTTCAAACGAATATGGTTGCAGCAATGCTTCCTGAAGCATTCAAGTGGGTACAGGTTTTGAGGCGTTCTCACAAACTGACTGGTGAGGAAATGAAGGAACTGACATTCTTACAATCATTGGTACAAGCGTACTACTATGACTCAAACATGCTCAATCAGGAGCTTGAACAATTACGTGCGGACCTCACCGGGCGTTACACCAATAATGAAATTAGGAAGTCAACAAGAGAAAAGATAGTCACATTGATTGAAGATTTGCAAGGAATGGATGAGAATCAACTTGGAGCGATAGCGAATAGTGAAGCCTACTTTGGCCTTGCTGATACAACCGATGCTTCAGAGAGGAGTGAATTGCTAGAGCAAGAGTTAGCCATGCGAACTTACGACGAGACTCCAGTTGTTACGCCAACAGTATCTCATCCTGATGCTAGCATAGTTGGTGGAATCAGCCCAGAAGATGGACATGAATACCTTGAGCATCCAACAGGAAGCGGAGTTTGGTATTATAGAAATCAGGCAACCAACCAATGGGAAAAGTGGGCTTAGGCATTGTTCCTCTCATATCGGATTGAGGCCCAATCAAACATTGATTGCATGACTGGACTCAGTGATTTTGTATCATCAGTTGGTGCGTACATTGTAGCCTTGGCATCCTTGTCATGAACTCTTTGAACTAGACCATAGTCCTCTAACTCCTTTAGCCTGCGAGAAACAGTAGTCGACGGTGCGTCCACTAATTTCTTTAGCTTAGAAAATCTCAATGGGCTTGATGATCTATCTAAGACCATCAATATGTGAAGTGCTTTTGATTTAGTCAATTGTTCTAGGATTTTGTCAACCTCACCATATCTTGGGTCACAAACATCTTGAGAAGCACTTTCCATGACACGGAATAGTAAATTTGTTTTATTTAAATTGCGAGTTACACTACTGTTACTTGAAAGCAGTCTACATCCCGAGAAAGAATACCATCACCATCAGACAAACAACAAAAATCAAGATGACTTTGGTGAACAATTTTGGCTCATCGCTTTCGCTTTGAGCAAAATCATTCCAATCGTCTTCCATTCTCACATACTCCGGTTGATAGTCCTCGTCCAACGGTCGCTTGCTGGTATTCCAACTACTGTGAGGCTTGCAAATGATACGCCTTTTGTTTGCAATAATTTGGTTCTGAAATTATCTAGGTCTAGGAGGCAACAAGGGCAATGTGGTCTACTTGGTTTGACTGTAATATTGATCTCTCCATCCTGTGCAATTTCGATATTTTGGACGATATCTCTCTTTGCCCAAGGCAATTCATCATGAGGGTCTTTCCACTCTGCAGCAAGCCTGGCAACTCTTCTTTGAAGAGCCGCATGTTTTCTACTCACTCAACATCCTCCAAGCGTAATTTTTCGACCTTTCCTTCTGCTTCTGCTAGTTCTTCTTGACAGGATTTTAGCAGTTTGGAGCCTTCTTCAAAGAGTTTCAATGTCTCATCTAAGTCAGTGCCTCCGGCCTCAAGTGCAGCTACAATTTCTTCCAGTCTTTTCATAGATTCAGCATAACTCATTATCTCACCTCAGTTTCAACTTGGCCGTCCTTCAATACCACCGTGAGGGGGTCACCTTGTTTCAAACCCGCGACACTAGTCACGGGAACTCCTTGTTCATCAACAGCCATTGAATATCCTCTCTCCAAAACCCTCGTTGGATTGGTTGATTTGAGGATGGATTCCAATCCTGTGAGTCGATTTTTTTGAATTAGGAAAAATCGTTGTAAAGCAGAGTTCATCCTATCTCCTAGTTTTGATTGGTGTAGATTTGCTTTAGAAATCCCACGCATTGGTGCAGCAGCAAGTCTTAGGTTTAGGTTTGCTAAAATCTCATTCTTTCTCGAAAACAATTTGTCAACTGCGAAATCCAAACGGTCTTGTGCTTGCCCAATCATCGCCAGTAATTCTTCTTTGATTGGAATTACTCTCTCAATTGCATTAGATGGAGTTGACGCCCTTACATCAGCAATCATGTCGCTGACCATGTAATCTGATTCATGGCCAACAGCGCTAACTACGCTTATTGGACAATCGATTATTGCTTGGCATACAGATTCAAGATTGAATGCCCAAAGATCTTCAGGCGAACCCCCGCCTCTTCCGACAATTATCAAATCTGCATGGTTTTGAGCGTATTTTATTGCTCTAACAATTTGACCTGGTGCTTCATTTCCTTGGACTAATACAGGGACTACCTTGTAAGAAAAATTAGGCCATCTGTCAGCGATTAATCGCTCCATATCAGCCAAGGCAGCACTTTCTGCTCCAGTGATTATGTGCAACTTTTTCGGTATCAGTGGTGGCAGATTTCTCGGCCTGTCCATGGTACCGTCATCACGCCATCTTTGGATTAATTCTTGACGTGCTTTCTCTAGTTCTCCAATACTCTTTACCGGTTGGACTCTAGAGGCTTTGAATTGCATTCTTCCGGTTTTTACGTAAACATCTATTCCACCGATTGCGATTAGTTTCGAGCCTTCCTTGATTCCTTGAGTGATGAAGGAAGAATTACCTCCAAATAGAACACAGTCAATCGAACCTTGGTTATCTGTTAGAGTGAAGTATGTGTGCCCTGAACGTGCTAAAGTGAATTTGGTCAATTCACCAATTATTGCCGCATTACTCAGATACGGTTCGTTGACTAAAGCACTGCGAGCAAGGGCTACAAATTGCCCAACCTCAACAGCCTCGCCCGCCATGGGGTGAGTTTCCGGCTATGGTTCTTGAATAATCGCATTTCCTTAGGAAGGAGTTTTGAGGGGATGGTTGGTCCCAAAGTTTGTTCCAGCAAGGGGTTGGCCCCTCTAGGAATGGTGATTCTATGTCCGATAAAGATGACTTGAAGGATACTCCAGACGAAGACGAAGACTGGATGTCTTACGCCAATGCCGGCTTCGGTTCAACCGATTACTCTCTTTGGGATGATAATGGACAGGAAGCCGAAATTGTCGTCGAGCCGGATTGGGAAGATGAGGATTTACAACTCGATACAGGGGAAGAGGAAATCCCCGCTGCACCCAAACCGGCCGGACTCAAGCACTTGGTTAGGATTGGTTCTTGCAACCACTGTTTAGGCAGAGTTGGTGGAAAGAAAAGGTTCGGGCAGTCAACATATGAATCAGGAGTTGAGATTAGGGCACAAGTCGTAGAAACAGATTCTACGATGTCTTCTGCAAGAGAGACAAATCCACTGTGTCCATTCTGCGAGAACTTGTTCGAAGAAGCTCCACTTCTGGCTGAATTGATCAATGAAGAAATCGGTGAGAGGGAATGCTCACGCCTACAATTGGGTGCACGTATTCCTAAGGACCAAACCGAAGCCGAAGACCACCTAAGAAAGCGGTTTGGCGCAGGTGGCTCAGCGCCTCTCAAATCTAGCCTGGTGGAGGAGGTTGCTCGCCAACTTAGTGACCTTGGTGATGGCCAAAACCTAGTTATCGACAAGCCCGAAATTTTGGCATTGATTGACGTTCTTACACTGACTGTTGAATTGGACATTCGGTCTCATTACTTCTACGGTAGATATCGTAAATTAGAGAGAGGAATTCCTCAAACAAAGTGGCCATGCCGAGCATGTAAAGGACGCGGTTGCGAAAAGTGTGACCAAACAGGATTGCAATACAAGTCATCTGTCCAGGGTCTAATTGGCGACCCGCTTTTGGAAATGTTCGGTAGCGACGAACATGCTTTCCACGGAATGGGTAGAGAAGATATCGATGTTAGATGCCTAGGTAGAGGCAGACCGTTCGTAATGGAAATGAAGAAACCAATCAAGAGAAATATCGATGCAGAAGTTATTCTTGAAGCCATAAACTCCAGTGCTAGCGGTAGCGTTGAGGTCTCCGACATCCGCCCTTCGAACAGGAGCGAGGTAGTCAGAGTAAAGGATACTCCAGCTGAAAAATCTTACACAATTCGATACAAGATTGAAGCGATAACAGAATCAGAATTAGAGACTTTGACTCAAGTCATGGAAATACCGGCTAACAACCAGGATAGGAACAAAAGAAGGAAGAATCATCATCGTCGCAAAAAACCAGAACCAGAGCCTGAACCAGAAGCAGAAGTAGATTATTCAGACATGAAGAAGGCTGAATTAGTCGAGATGTGTGTAGAGAAAGGTTTAGCAAAAAGTGGAACAAAAGATGTTCTTATTGAGAGATTATCCTCTTTCAAAGAGGCAACACTACCTCTTCCGGATGCAGACTATGTGATGGAAATTATGACAAATTTGCAAGGATGCACCCTCGCTCAAAGGACTCCAGAAAGAGTTGCACACAGGCGTGCTGATAAGATTCGGAAAAGAAAGGTGCTCGAAACCTCCAATCCATCGATTGAGGTAGATGAGCAAGGAAACATGATTGCCGAATTTAGTCTACGTTGTGAATCAGGTACTTACGTCAAAGAAACAGTACACGGTGATAGTGGAAGAACTCAACCCTCAATCGCTTCTCTGATCAAGGCGAAATGTACTGTTGAATGGCTTGATGTCGCCGATATTCACGCAGATTAAGCGCGTCGCGGTGCTTATATGGGTCGGGCAGGTCGGCAGGTTGCTTCGAATGGTCTTATGACACGAGAAGCAGGAGTGCGATTACCATGAAGAGATCCAAAGGCCAACGCCAAGGAACCCGAACAATCCTACGCCGTGGCCGTCATCAGAGAGGACGTGTCAACATCAGCAGAATCATGCATGATTACGCTGAAGGCGACCGTGTTGCTATCGTTTTAGACGGTGGACAACAGATGGGAATGCCTCACCGCAGATTCCAAGGTAGAACTGGATTTATTCAGGGACGCCAAGGCAAGGCTTGGGTAGTTTCAGTCAAGGACGGAAACATGCAAAAAACCGTTGTCGCACGCCCAGAGCACCTAAGACCACTGGAGTGATTTAGATGGATGATGAAGGTACATTCACAGACTACGCATCAGTCAGAGACATGCTTCTAGACGCTCAGAACCGCCGTGGTTTCTTGACTTACGAGCAAAAAGCAGCATTGCAACACGCAGAATGGGCTGCAAGTGGCAACCGAAATGGTTACTCTACAGACCCAAAGGTATTCAACGATATTTTCAGCGCAATCATGGACATTGAACTATTCCAAAAGTACCCAGATTTGGCAGCTAAGTTGGCTGAACTTATGCCAATGCACGAGGATGATGTAAGAGCAGTAATCGCAAGCCGTCGTATCTCAATCGACGGTGGAGACGTTAGCGCTGTTTTGGACATTGTCCGCCAGCACGTCGGCGTAGAATAAACAATACCGACAACCGGTGATCAATATGCGTAACGATAATCGCGGTGGGCATCGCAGAAATAATCGCGACAGGCCAGACCCCCTCCTTACAGTAGAGTGGTGTAGAGTAATCGACCATCCAGAAGCGGATGCGGCAATCGTAGTAGTCACAGAACCAGCACTTCACGTGATTAGACTTCGCCCAAAGCCAGGCGCAGTCCTACAGATGGTCGGAGCTAGAATTTACATGGGAATAGACCATTCAAAGAGAGAGGTCGTACAGGATGTACTTGGATTTGCAAGAATTAGAGACCTTTCTAACGCTGCAAATCAGGAAATGCCAATCGTAATTCAAAAAATCATTGAGGATTCTCCTGAAGTTTTCATCCAGCAATTCTTTAACAGGGCTGGCAATCTATCACTAAAGATGCATGCATTCGAGTTACTTCCAGGTGTTGGAAACAAGAAGGCTATGGAAATGGTTTCCAGTCGTGGCCGTGTTGGATGGGACAGTTTCGCCCAATTAAATGAGGACTGCAACTTAAATGCTGCAGAACTTCTTGCTAGAAGATTCGTCTCTGAGATTGAAGACCGTGGGCTACAACCACGACTTCTAGATTTACTATTGCGTCAAGGTGAGTGAATCTAATGGGCCAAGGAGCCCGTGCTCTCATCGACCGTTTGAGAATGCGCCAAGACAATGTCAAGGCATTAGGTCAACACTTTCTCAATAACGAAGAAGTTCTTGATGAGACAATGGCATTAGCAGAAATCTCAGAGGATGACCACGTTATCGAAATTGGGCCAGGGCCCGGTGTCCTAACCGAAAGATTGCTTGAAACGGGGTGCAAGTTAACAGCAATCGAAATCGATTCAGGCGCCTGTGAATTCTTGAGAGATAATTTCCCTGAATTGGAACTCATTGAAGGGGATGCCCTAACAGAAAAATGGCCCAAAGCGAATAAGGTAATTGCAAATATTCCTTACCAAATATCATCTCCTTTAATCGATGTAATAACTAGAAATCAATCGATTGACTACGTGGTTATTCTAGTTCAAGAAGAGTTTGCAGAAAGACTGGTTGTAGAGTGGGAAAGCGATCGAGGTAGCCTTGGAATGTGTACCATGCTAGATTGGGATTGTACCTTTGAGATGAGAGTTGGACCTCACTGTTTCACTCCTTCACCTCAAGTCCACTCCCGGTTGGTTACTATGACTAGGATTGAATCTCCAAAGAATTCCAAACTCGCAAAATTACTGATTCGGCAAGCATTTGCTCAAAGGCGCAAAAAACTCCGAAATACTCTTTCAAAGGCTCCAAAAAGAATCTCCAGAGTTGCAGGTTGGCATGCAAAAGCATTTCGCGATGCAATGCAGCACATCGAATGTGATTTTATTGACGAACGTCCAGAGGACTTAGAAATCGAAGATTGGTTGGAACTTGCTCAACTTTTGGAGGATGCTCGAGAGGCGATGGATTGACATCTAACCGCCCTCTCGGCTCGTTGCGTCGGAGGGGTGCACATGGCAAAAAAGGACACATACCTGGCTTTACTTCGTCGAGGAATTGACGAAACTACAGCAATGCAATTAGCCGATGCTGGAATCAAAATTGGAGATCTAAAAAAGATCGATAAAACCCAACTGGTTGAAAATTATGGACTGAAACCAGACATCGCAGAAGGTGTACTAGAAATCATCTCAGCAGGACCTCAGTCCCACGGAAAGGAGAGGTTCCTATCCAAGGTTCTTGCACCAGAGCGCAAGCCTGAGAGCAAAATAGAGGAATTGAAATTTAAGCGAAAGCAGAAAGATGTTCTTTCCGAACTTGCAGAACAAAAAGAGCGCCTAAAACTAGCAAAGGTCGAAGCTTTCCGTGCAAAGAAGTTGGTAATGAACCGACTTGGTAAGACAGTAGAGTTGATTGTAAAACTGGAAAATAACCTGCACGATGAAGGTAAGGATGACCAGAAGGTCAAGATTCGTGACCAGCTAGAAACACGTGGACTAGAGGCTGCTCGCGACCACGAAATGCTAGAACTTGAGGGAACACCTCAAGATATTGTAGACTTCAGAAGAAAGATTGTTCCAACACTAATTCTTCACGCATGCCCAGAGTGTGGCGAAGAAATGGACCCAAGGACTAGCAGAAACCCTGATGACCCAAGTAACTGGTCATTCATCTGCTGGGAATGTGAAACTCCATTCGCTCCTGGTCTATCTTTGGCCGTTGACAAGATTATGGAAAACGGTGGCAGAGTTGTCATCGACCCAGATGCACGTCCAAGAAACCCAGTTCCTCCTAAGCCAGCATCACAAGACTTTGCTACAATCAACCAACTAGTACAGGATGAATTGAAGCAGACTGGTGCAGATGCAGACACAATGGCACAAGCAGCAGAGCAATCTGCCCTAACCAGCGGATTGATGAGCATTGATGATTGGATTGACCAAACATTAGCCGCTAAGGGATACATACAGGCTCAAGAAGACCGTGAAGACTTCATCTTGCGAACCGGTGCAGGTGCTACCAAGTTCAACAAGTGGATGAAGAAAGCTGGACTTTACTTCAACAAGCAAACAGGTCGCTGGTCTCGCTGGGAAGACCGCTGAGGTGTTTAGATGGGCCTCATTCGCTTCCTTCGTGGTGCGAAGTTGCTAGGTCAAACTAAGGAAATACCGGGTAAGTCTCTAGTCGAGCATGCCTATGCTGCAAATGTCGACATTCCTACAAATTGTACGAGTGGTAACTGTGGCTCCTGTATGGTTACACTACTATCTGGAAAGGTCAGTCTTCCCGACCCACTAACCCCTGGACTTGATGATGAGATTGTCGAGGATGGTGCAAGACTCGGGTGCATTGGGATTCCTACTGGTGATGTCGACATCGATATCTTGCCTCCAATTTGATGTGATACAATGGACATTCCAATTTGGGTCTGGATCATCAACATAATCGGTGTTGTAACCATAGTTTGGTTCCTGTCGTGGCGGCTCAAATCCAAACTTGCTGAGGTTGAAGACCGCCACGTAATGAGTGGGATTCGCCACAGAAAACGCCTCGACGAATCCAAATAAGCATACAAAATAGAACTGAATATCAAAAGCGAAGGAATAATTTATTTCATTTTGGGCTTTAGTAGTTCTATGCGGAAAATAACGGCGTTTGCTATACTATTTTTGTTGATTCTACCACTATCGGGTTGCCTTGATGAGCAGAATAGAGATGATGACGATCCGAATTTTGTGGAAGGCTCAGGTGCGATGGCCACTGCAGATGCAGAAGACCATACGGACGATGTATCAACAAACACTAATGACAATCTTATGAATTTAGAAGTAACTAGATTAGAGAATATAGAATTGAAATGGTCAGATCTGACTATTACTTTAGATGACGATGGAGATGGAACCAATCAAATCACTTGTTCAAATCCAGGCCAATCATCAACTTCAGATTGTATGGTAACTGAGATTTTGGGTAATGGAGATGGCTTTTTCGACGTTGGTGAAAAGGTAACAATTTCAGAAAACGGAGTTGATATATGCTCTTCAAATCCATGTCTGAAGTATGTTAAAATCTTCGAAGGTACAGCGCGCTCTAATTTGAATAATAATCAACCAGTTACTGACAATCAGGTATTCATGGAATAAGTTCCCACCAAAATGCTGGATAGAGAAACCAATTGTATCTTTTCAAAGGGTACCCTCTGCTTGGAGGCCTAATCAAAGGGTCCCCTCTGCTCAGATACACTCTAAATCACAATTATTTGTTATTAGGAAGAATTGTTAACACGTTTGTTTGGCATCAAACATGGAGCCTTTACACGTGGCACTCATGTTGACGATAATGCTCTGCTCATTGGTGGCAGGGTTGTTGTTTGGATTTGCGATCGTAGTTATGCCAGGCATAGCAAAACTCACCGACAAGGATTATTTATTGGCATTCAAGCACATTGATGGCATCATACAAAACAACCAACCACTTTTCATTCTCGTCTGGGCTGGTTCAATTCTCTCAGTAATTATTACATTGATTCTGGGAATAATGAACCTTAGCGGAACAGAAATCTATCTTCTCATATTTGCATCGATCCTGTATCTATTTGGAGTTCAATTGCCAACTTTTCGATTTAACATACCTCTAAACAATACATTACAAAATTTGGATATTGAGTCCTTGGAGGAATCTGAAGCCACATTATCTCGTGTTGATTTCGAAATTCCATGGAATCGTTGGAACAAAATTCGAACTGTAAATGCTATTCTCGCCGTCTCAATGTTGCTTTTACTTCTAATCAGATACTAATTTTCATCCTACCACAACCTGTGACTAGTTCTGTGATTATTGGATAGGTTCAGAGGGTCTATCCGAATACCCATTGTTCAGGAATTGGCAAATCAAAGGGCTTGCAGTGGGTCACTGCTAACACTACCCTTTCTAATGGAGGAAGACCAATTTGTGCAGATTTCAGATGGTTTGGCCGCTCGCTGCCTTTAGCAACCCTAAGAATGGAGGGCTAGGCTTCTCTGGTCTACTCTTGAATTCTGGATGGTATTGAACACCGACGTAGTATGGGTGGCCCTCTAACTCGAAGATTTCACAGCGTTGGCCTGTCTCATCCTTACCAACGTAAACGAGTCCTTCCGCCTCGATTCTCTCAATCAAATCTGGATTTACTTCGTAGCGATGGCGATGACGCTCATCGACTTGTGCTGCACCACCATATAGACGGCGGGTCATACAATCTTCAACCTGGAAAATCGTTGGACGGCTGCCTAGTCTCATGGTTCCACCAAGGTGAGTTTTTGAGATTTCAGGCATGAATACTACCGCTGGGTGTGGTGTGTTTTCATCGAATTCTGTTGAATTTGCTCCTTCCATTCCGAGCACATTTCTACAAAATTCAATCGTTGCAATCTGTAGACCGAGGCAGATTCCAAGGTATGGAACGTTGTTGGTTCTAGCATAATTTGCTGCTAGGATTTTACCTTCAATACCTCTGTCACCGAATCCACCTGGAACCAGAATTCCATCAGCTGCTCTAAGAACATCCCAATCTGAATGGGATGTATCCTCGAGATTACTTGCTTCGATCCAATCGATTACAAGAGTGCGATTTACTGCATAAGATGCGTGTTGAAGACTCTTGATTACCGATAGGTAAGAATCTGTAAGTCCAGTGTACTTTCCAACCATTGCAATGTGTATGTCATCGCCCAAATTGTCGACATGGTCAGCCATCGCTTCCCATCTTGGCATCAAATCTGTAGCATTGCAATCAATCCCGAGTGCATCACAAATACCTTGGTCGCGCAAGAGTAGAGGCACGCGATAGATGTTTGAAACATCGTGCGCACTCATTACAGCGTTTGGAGATACGTG
>CAXPMI010000047.1:0-16557 GCA_964218365.1 Candidatus Poseidoniaceae archaeon | reverse complement strand
GAGAATTGCAGAGATCGAATCTAAAACAAATGTTGCGAAGGCAGAAGCGAGAAGTTCAATTCAAATCGAACTGGAGAGTGAGTTGAAGGAACTTCGGAAACAAGAAGCTGTTCTAGAAGCTGAACTGAACCATAAACAGCGCAGAAATGCGATTATGGAAGATAACAAAAATTCGAAGGCAACGAGAGCTATCGAATTATTTTCCAAGGTTCAGGAAGAAAAAGCAAAAAGAATTGCTAGGCAGATAGATTCAAGAAGAATAAATTTAGAAATCCTGACAAATTCACAAAAAGAATTTATTCAAATTGCTGCAAAGAATGGTGCCCTGACTCCCGAAGTCATAAGAGAACTCCTCAGGCAACAAACTGCTCAAAAAGAAATTGAAAGTAAAACTCCGAGTGTGGACTAAACTTAGAGTGTAATTCAATATAATTCATTCCAAAAACTACCGATTGGATGAATAATTAGAACCACTTAGAGGTGTTATGTACAAGCGTCCTTGGAGGTTATGGCAACCTCACTGGCGCGAGAAAGAAAGCCGTAGGCTATTTTGGTACACGTTGATTACACTCATACTTGCTATGGCGATTCCGTATTCTATAATTAATCAAATAATGGGCACAATAGGTAGGTCTGTTCTAGACCCAGTAACCCCAATTGATTCATTGGTTCCATTCATTGGATGGACGTTTGTGATTTACGTTAGTTTGTATCTTTACTATCCCGCAGCAGCATGGTTTGGCAGAGATAATAACAAAAGGATAAGAGAAATGTTCGCCTTTTATCAAGCGCTGTTTACTATGACTTGGGTAGTGTTTGCTCTGTTCATCATATTCCCAACAGAGATCTATCTTCGTGAAGATATTCCACAATCTGTTTTGGATGGAGAAGGTTTGTGGGGGTTCTGGTATGGAAATTTGATGCACAAAACAGATTTGCCATACAATGCATGGCCTAGCCTTCATGTCACGCAATCTTTGATGATTGTATTGTTGATGAGGTATTGGAAAATAGTTGAAGGATGGAAAGAGGTCGCCCTTTGGATTGCTTGGATTTTGCTCTGTATATCGGTGATGACAACAAAGCAGCACTTCTTTTTCGACCTAGTTACAGGAATAATCACGGGCACAATTTGTTGGCATTACATGTGCATCCCTGCAATGAAAAGGTCACGCGCAGAGGATTGGATTTCAGCGTTCCCAATTGAGAATCATTCTGATTGATAGGTAATCAAAACATCATGGTAGATGTTGATTAGGTCTTGGCCATCATTGTAGATAACTCCTAATTCATGATGAAGGTACGTGTTGAAATATATTGTTTCCCATTTTTCCGAATCTCCATCTGATACTTCTCTATCGATACGTTGACACGTATCTCCTAATTCATCGGTTATAGTCCAGGAAAACTGTACTGATTGGCCTCCACTGAAGTCATTCAATACGCTTGGATTGGTTACTTCGGATTCTATTTCAATTAATAATGGATGCTCACCAGCATTTTCTGGAATTGGATTGAAATCAAGAGGTTTGGGTTCGTTAGTGGAATTTTCAAACCATAATATTCTCAGATCAACGCTAATCTGAGTCGTTAATTTCTCAGTTATACCAGCCTCGCTGACGGCGTAAATGGAAAGATTGTATTTTCCATGCGACAGGAAATTTACGGTTAAAATCAAGTTGTCATCTCCAGATTTTTCTACCGACCCGCTTCCATCGTTTTTGTCAATCCCAATAGCTTTTAAATCGGTGGTTGTATTTGAGAAGTCAAAATCAATCGAAACACCACTAAAAGATTCTAGTTCTCCATCCGAATAAGTCTCAATGATTGTATTGTTACTAACTTTGAATTCAACCTTCAAATCGAATCCCCCATTGTTGTCATCAAGGAATGTGCATCCAGACAATGCACCTAGCAGAAATAGAGAGAAGACAACTGATTGAACACGCCCTCTCATGGATTTCCTACCTAACTCAAGTCTATAAATCCCAATTTTTATTGCTCAATGATAACATAATCTGTACACTTCATACATGCGATACATTAAACTGCGTTCTAGCATGTAATACAAATTGGGCCCCATGAACGCTAAACGTGATCGTGACGATGCCAGTCAAGGCATCAGTGCAATGATTGTATTCATTGCGATCATTCTGATGAGCTCAGTAATCTCAGCGGTGGTAATTGGGTTCGGCGAGAAAGTCTTCTCAGAGACTAAAACCGATGCCCAAGAAAATGTCCCAAGCGTCAAGGGAATTGTCAACATCGTTATCCTTGAAATTTTCACACTAGGAGCAAACGACGAGATTCACATCGTCTTTGAACTTCCATACATAGAAGCACCAGTAAGCGATGAAAACGTTGCTTGGGTTGTTATGTGCCATCCTGCGGGTACAAACAATGTCGCATTTGATGAAGGAGATTTTACTATCGCAACAGAACTAGATGGTGATGGCCGTACATCCTTACCTTTGACTGAATTTCAAACTGCGGTCACATACCGAATGATAATGACACTTACAGAGTGTGACCTAGAAGATGTAGATTCGGCATCATTGGTGTTAATGGTAGATAGAGGCAGAACTCAGGAATGGGGAATGAACATCGGTAGCGCGCCTTACCAAGGCCAAGATTTGAATTGAGGTGACATGAAATGAGAAGACTTCAAATCGAATCAGATGAGAAATGCACAATGGGAATAGGTGCGATGATTGTATTCATTGGCATGATTATCTTCGCATCAATTGTATCGTTTACAATCATACACCTCACTGAGGAGTTAACTCAGCATTCCGAAAATTCGGCAGAGGATGTTAGAAGAGACTTCGCAAATTCCGTCATCATTACCGGAGCATGGATTTACGACGATTACGATGATATGCTCTTTATGATGGAATTCGGTGCTACTGGAGAACCGATTGCACGCGAAGACGTACTTTATGTTCTCACATGCACAGAAAACGATGGTGATTTCCACTACAGGTCCGCAGCACTCGGTGATTCAAATGGTGGTTCTGCGATTTACGTATGGGAAGTTGGAACTGACGACCCCGGCACCGCAGGTTTTGCGAATGTCAATAATTTCGAACCAGGTGCAAGATACTTCTTCACATTAGATGGTGGAACTCAGGCAGATGCTGGTAGTGATGAATGTGGACCTGTTCACCTAGACAGAGAAAACATCGATGCAAGATTATGGTTGCACATTCCAAATGGACCGTCGACCCATCAAATTCTATCATTGTCTAATGGCAGAGAAATTGGTTCCCAACTAATTTGATTACAACCAACTTGCGATTAGTTCCGGTTGAGTTAGGTAAAATGTCAGTGCTGCACCTGCCATCATCATCATCCAAGCACCAATTGCCTTGATTAGACCTGTAGACCTTCTCAATATATTGATGAAACTTTGCTGTCCTAATCCAACTACTGTTGTTACAGCGATCATTAGGAGACTCACAGACAACATCAGGCCTGCAAGGCCTGTCCAAGTCGCAGCACCACCTATGAGCGCAAGATATGCGATGAAAGGAATTACAGCGGCCGCTGTACAATCAATTGAAGCTGCAGAGTAACCTATACCCCAGAGGTACATGTTACGCTTTGGAGTAAAGCGGTCATCCATCTCTGTTGTAGAATACTTGTCAACTAAATTTTGAACGAATCCAAGCAGATGGGCTGTACCACCTGTTAGCATGAACGCTCCTAGCACGATTAGCAAGATTGCAACTGCTAGAGCAAAGTAATGCAAAACACCTGAAAGGTTGATGAAACTGCCAAGGCCGAGAATAATTATACCAATTAATGCGAAGAAGGTCAACTGACCCAATGCAGCAAGACCTCCTAGTATCCAATGTGCTGGCATTCTGCTTTCCAATTTGCCCGCTTCAATTAACTCGTCTTCACGCTGACCTAGTCCAACATAGTACGAAATATATCCAGGAAGTATAGGGAATGCACAAGGTGAAAAGTATACTAGGACACCCAACAGTAGACCCATCGTGAAAATCGCACCTGCTGAGCGATCTACCTCTGCTAGTGAGAACCTCAAATCAGCAGCATCTCCTTTTGCTGCTGCTAAAACAGCGCCATCAAAGTCACCCCAACCGCCAGTTGGTGTTCCTGAACTTTCCTTGGCAACAATGTAACCTTCATGGTCAATTACCAATGCAACTGGAATTGCCTGTGCTTGATATTCTTCAACCATATCACCTCTTGTGTATTCAACGATTTCCCAGGTGATGTTTCCCTCCAGTGTGGTCTCAATTGTGAAGTTGACAGATGAATTTTCTAGGATTGATATTTCTATTCCTTCCACATCTACATCTTTGTCGTCATTGTCATGCAGACCTTGGCCAATATCAAAGCATGAAATCTCTTTTTCAGAGGAGTTGACTTGAGCTTCAATACAATATGTGCCATCATCTAAATCAACTTCTGAAGAGTTTACGCCCGAATGGATAACATCTGATTTCAACACAGAATCTGTATCGCCAGTGGCTACTATCCAAGGCATGTGAGAAGATGATTCGGGGTCTCCAAATGTTTCATTTAACATCTCAAGAGATTCAATTGAGTACCACATACCAACTGAGATTACGATGATTTCATAATCTCCATCATAATCTCGCCAGTCATCGATTTGCAACTCCAGATGTTCCTGAACTAGATGACAATTAGCACAGTCTATCGCCATGAAGTCTAAGACTACAACTTTGCCTCTGTGGTCCGATAATTTAAACCAACCAGTTTCATTAACATATTCGCTTTCTTCCGTCAAGCGATTTACAGTTTCAACCTCGAAATCAGGTGCTAAGCGAATGTTATCCCGATCAACACCATAACCAGAAGAAGCAATATCAAACATCGAAAGACCAGCATACCCGATTATTGAAAACAGGACAATGCCGATTCCCAAGGCTTTCCAAGTTGTTGAATCTTTGAAAACTCCGAGGTCCACCCCGAACTTTTCTTTAAGACCCATATTTCAACGGTGGCGTGGAAGAGTTATCAAAGTCTCGCAGAAATTTATTTTCTATTCAGCTTGAAAGTGAATTTTTTTTGCCAGCCCATAATACCATTTTGAAACAAATTGCACCAACAATTACGCCTACTGCGGCGCACAAATATAGCCAAACTGCCTCATCTGCTCCCGCAATTGCAGCATCGATTAAGACATAGAGAAGTAGAACGCCCGAAACCGCACCTATCGCACCACTGATACCAAAACCAGCGGCAATCATTGCAACCTTCTGTAGGAAGTTCACGCCCCTACGTAAACTATCACAGTGATAAGGATTGAGGATTTGATTTATCCTACGTGTTCTAAATCCCTTGACATCGAATACAATCGGTATAGAGCATCATTATCGATTAACCAATCTACTACTGCGGCAGGAATTGAATGAAGCATCACTTCCCTTAGACCATCTGTCTCATAAACTGTGGAAAGCATTTTCAGAGTTGCCCTCACCCTCCATCCTTCGTATGACTCACGGTTAGTCAAATCCACCCACTCTACAGGGAAATCTGAATCTTCGTAGAGATTTTTTGTACCCTCGTCGCTAGTAACCAGTGTACCTTCCCCGTGGAATTTTGTTGCGTGTTCAACCCAGTTTGGAGGGTCGTTGATATCTGGGATTTGAACTATATTTGCCTCTCTTCCATCGAGCCATACACGGATCATTTCTTCCCTTTCGTCAGCGCTCCAAGGATTATCCATGGTTGAATCGGCCTGACTCGAACCTATCGCAATGGTTGTATCTCCCTTTGCTAATGCTGCCTCGACCAAATGCGCATGGCCCTTGTGAAATGGTTGAAATCGACCAAGTACAATGTGCATGTGAATCACTCAAAATAAGACTCAACATCAACATCAGGTAGGTCAATTCCGAAGTCTTTGAAACATGAAATCATTCTCTTGCAACCTTCAATCATTTCAGTTACTGGAGTTTCACCCATGCTTCCAATTCTGAACATCTTTCCTTTGAGATGGTCTTGTCCACCAATTACCTGAGTAGAATATTCTTCTTTCAGCCTAGTACGCCAATCATCATTGATCCCTTCCGGATACAAAATTGCAGTTACTGTGGTAGAGCGAAAATACTCGTCTGCGAGTAATTCAAACCCCAAATCGAGGAATAATTTCCTAACTCCCTCTGCTAGCATTTTACATCTATTCCAACGGTTTTCTAGACCTTCATCTTTCAGAGTTTCAAGAGCTGCAGCCCAACCCATTGCAGGATTAATTGCGGGCGTCCACGGAGTTTGGTCGTCACTACCTTTCTTGAGAGCTGGAATGATGTCAAGGTAGTAAGTTGGATTAGAATCACCTTGATTTCTTATTGCAATACATCTGTCAATAAACCGTTGATTTACTGCTATTGCTGCAATTCCACTCGGCCCTGCTGTGCACTTTTGAGCACCAACAACTACCGCCTCTGCACCCCATTCTTCCGGATGGACCGGCAGCCCACCTACGCTTGTGATTCCGTCTAGAATAAATGCTACACCGTGACGCTGACACATCTCGCCTAATTCTGCTGCATCTTGAGTAATACCCGATGAAGTTTCATTGTGACAGATTGCTAGAGCCTCCCAGTTTCCTCTTGCAAGTTGTTCTTCGATTTCACCAAAATCGAATGCTCGCCCCCATTCATATCTCAGATGCTTTACGTTACAGAATCTTGCTCCCATCTCAGCGACTCTTTCTCCAAATTTGCCATTTGTTGGAACCAGTACTCTGTCGTTAGGTCTGAAGCGGTTAGCCATTACCATCTCCATCGCTGCAGTACCTGAACCTGATACTGCGATGACCTTGTAACCATCATCACCTGACCATGATTCACTCTTTCTCCTGTCAGAGGATGGGCTCAAATTGAAAGCATATCTCAAGCCGCTGTTCAGCCTAGCCATAATGTCTCGAAATTCACTTCCCCTTGCGGTTATGGCAGGTGTAGATAGAGCCTCTAAACAGGCAGAATTCATTCTTACCGGCCCGGGAACTAGGAAGCAGTCTCCATCGTGGCTCATGTTAGTGGCTGTGCGCGCCCAGTTCAATAACTGCACTACAAACCGTGTTTGTCAAGAACCTAGTCTGTTTGGGCCAAGTCATGCTGACTGTGGGCGTTGCTATGTTGCAAGGCGCACGCAATGAGCACATGTACTCGCTCAGAAAAGCTGCACAAAATCTCGATATTCAAATTTCAATACGGGAACTAAGGAAATCAATCGATGTTGACGGTGTTGATGCAATCGTCCTTCCGGGTGGAGAATCGACTGCGATGAAAATCGCAAGTCGCTCAGAGAACCTTTACAATGAGATTTGGAGCAAAGTGAAAAATGATTCTATTCCGACTTTAGGGACCTGTGCGGGTGCAATTTTACTCTCACAACAGGGCCTAATTGGTACTGAGATTGAAAGGAATGCCTTTGGCAGACAGAAGGACAGTTTCCAATCTGAGATTCGAGTTAATGTAGGCGACAATGAGAAGTTTCAGGGTGTATTCATTCGTGCTCCTAGATTCTTGAAAGGAAGTGACCATCCAATCGCCTGGCTAGGCGAAGAGGTAGTTGGTGTTCTAGAAGGCAGAATTATGGCACTAACATTCCATCCAGAGTTGACAGAAGATTACCGGTTCCATGAATGGTTATTATCAGAAGCAAACAACGTAAATTGACCGCTGCAAACCGCTTACTTCAAACCAAAGATACTGGAGCGAATAATCGTGCAACTTCAGATGGCGACAGAGATTGCTCCCCCTGAAGAGGGTGAGGCGGAAGGTTGTATTCAGTGCCAAATGGGAAGCAAACTAGTACTATTCGTAACAGGTAAGTGTCACTGGGGTTGCGATTATTGTCCTCTATCAGACAATAGAAGAGAAACTCCTGACATGTTTGCGAATGAAAGGCGATGCTCAAATTTCGAAGAGGTTATTGAAGAAGGAAAAGCGATGAGAGCAACTGGAACTGGAATTACCGGTGGAGACCCTATGCTAGACTTCGACAAAACTGTTCTAGCCATCAAAGAACTGAAAAAAGCATTTGGAAGTGACCATCACATTCATTGTTACACCTCTATACCAATCAAATCAGAACAAGCAAAAGAACTCGGAGAGGCAGGACTTGATGAACTGAGATTCCATCTACTCGATTTGAGTTTGGAAAGATACAGCGAATCAGTAAATGCTGCCAATGGTGCTGGAATTACTGTTGGGATTGAGTTACCGGCTGAGCCAGATAAAGAAGAAAAACTGATGAATCTATTGACGGAACTAAACGACTCAGTTGTTGAATTCCTAAACCTGAACGAGTTGGAAATTACCGTTGGAAACCAAGGAAATATGGATGTAAGAGGATTCAATCTTGCAGGAGGTATTACCGCTGCTGCAGAGGGTTCAGCAGAGTTGGCAATCAGATTGAAAGAAGCAGCCGAAGGTATGAGTTTTCATGTCAAATTTTGTACTGCTAATTTCAAAGATGCGGGTCAGTTAAGAAACAGATTTAGACGTCGAGGAGAAGCAACATTGCGGCCTTACGAAATACTGTCAGATGACGATACGATTCTCTTTGGAGCAATTCCTTGTTCACTTGAAGATGCATCTGATGATGTTAGAGAATTATCTGAGACGCTTGGCCTTATGGATGGCTGGATAAGATATGATGCATCTAGCCAAAGAATCGAGATTCCACTTTCAGCAGCAGAAGATGTTGCTGAACACCTCAATGTACCTGTTCAAATGATAGAGGTCCATCCAACTCATGAGAGATTAGAAGTCGGTGTAGTTCACCTCAACGAAATTAGGTGAATGGCCTCAAACTGAGGTTTATACTTACCAAATTGGACTACACTCCAATGGCAGTGGACGTTTTATGGTTCAAGAAGGATCTAAGGATCCGAGACCATCAGCCACTGATTGAGGCAACGAAATCTGGCAACAATCTGTTGTGCTTATTTCTAGTTGAACCTGAGAGACTTGAGCTTGAAGACACTGACCACATACATATCGAATGGGAATTGGATAATGCAGAAGAATTGGCAAAATCTCTCGCTGCAATCGGTGGCCATCTTCACATTAAATTTGAAAATGCAATTAAAGTAATGCAATCTATCCACGAGGAATTTGAAATTGGTAGAATCTTGTCACACCAAGAGACAGGAAACTCTTGGTCGTATCAGAGAGATATCCAAGTGAAAGACTGGTGCAATTCTAACAAAGTTGAATGGTTGGAATTCCCAAGTAATGGAGTTATTCGAGGATTAACTGATAGAGACCTCTGGAAAAAGAAGCGTGACTCTAGAATGAGAATTGACCTTCAAGGTTCACCGAATATCGAAAACAAGTCTATCCCAATTTCAAACACATTCGACCGAACATCAATCGGACTGAATCCAAGAAAACTTTCCTTCAAGCGAGAAGCTGGTGAGGCTGCTGCAGAGTATCGTTTGGTTGAATTCTTGCAGACAGAAGCTAAGAATTTCCAATGGGGCATTTCTAGTCCTGTAAATGCAGTGAAATTCGGTTCGGGCCTGTCTCCGTACCTTACCGTCGGTGCAATCTCAATGCGCAGGGTTGTCCAAACAACAAATAACAGAATGCATGAAATTAGGACAGACCCAAGTATTGTTGATGATGCAAAAATGTGGTTAAGGAGTCTTGCATCTTTTAGAAAGAGATTGGCTTGGAGATGTCACTTCATTCAAAAATTAGAGATGGAATCTGACCTCGACATAGTCGCTCAAAACAAAATAATCGATTCAAATTTGAACCGAGTAATGGATGAAGAGAGGTTCAATAGATGGAAAACTGGAACAACAGGCTGGCCATTCCTTGATGCTTGTATGCGTCAATTGGCTAGCACAGGATGGATAAATTTCCGAATGCGAGCAATGATTATGTCTGCTGCATCATACAATCTGTGGCTTCCATGGAGAGACACTGGCTGCCATCTAGCAAAGCTATTCATCGACTATGAGCCAGGAATACATTGGTCTCAAGTTGGAATGCAATCGGGGACAACAGGAATTAACACGATCAGAGCATACTCAATGACAAAACAAGGCAAGGACCATGACCCAGAAGGAGAGTATATCCGAAAATGGATTCCTGAACTCTCAATGGTTCCAGTGAAATATATTCACGAACCATGGAAAATGCCGATTGAAGTTCAAGAGAACGTTTCCTGTCTAATCGACACACATTATCGTTCACCGATTGTCGATGAAGTTACAAGTAGAAAAGAAGCTGTGAAGAGAAGTTATGCTGCTAGGTCTACAAAGGAATCGAGGACTCAAAGTAAACTAGTGTTGCAAAAACACGGTAGTAGGACCAGGCCTAGAAAGAGAATGGCGAAGAAAGACAAATCAGTGCAACAAAAGTTGTTCTGAAATCACTGGTCAGAAGCAACTACTACTCTAACTGGAATCAACACCCTGTCCTTGTACATGTATCCGGCTTCCAACTCATCAATTACTTGGTTTGCTGGGAAATCATCAGATGGTGGAAGTGTGGTAATCGCTTCCATCTTTGTTGGGTCGAATTTTTGCCCCTTTGCCTCGATTTTTGAAACTCCATCTCCAGATAACTCTGACCACATCTTTGAGCGTATCAGACTTAATCCTTCATCTTCGCTTACAGACAATGCCCTATCGATGTCACCTAGTACAACGAGCATCTTGCGAGCCATACCCATGCCACCATATTGTATTGCAGTAGCCTTTTCTGACATCAGACGCTTCCTAACATTTTGAATCTCAGCATCGCGATATGTGATTTCTTTTTCTGCTGCTTCTGCCCTCTGAATTGCTTCGGTAAGTGGGTCGATTTCTTCGACCACCTCGACTTCTTCAACATCTACTTCGACGCTTTGTTCGACAACAGGATCTGCATCTTCTACAACTACCTCGTCGTCTTCCATGACCCTGCGAATATGAGGTCATTTTTCAATTTCACGAATCCAAGATATTTCCAAGGTTCCAATCGCCGTGACCCCAAAGTTGAGCATCGAGGTGCTCTCTGCCAAGAATCTGAACGTATCCTTTGACGTTTACAGCATGATGTAGAGTTCTCGAGTTCCTATCATGAGCCTCAAATGTAGGGATAATTCGAGGGTCTTTCTTTTCATCTAGAGTTTCGCCCATATCCTTCCTCCTGTTCATCCAATCTTCGCATACTTTCTCTGCAAACTCTGACTCACCCATTTGTGAGAGATTTGTACGTAATTCATCCCAAACCTCCAGAGAGTACATGTCATCAACATGCTCTAACTCTCTTCCAATTGCATTTTCAATATAGAGGAAGCATCGACCTTCCCATGCTTCCCAGTGACCAATGCTAGACCATTCGACAAGTTTCAAGAGAGCATCGTATGCAGAGTTCTCATACAACACAGAACGAGTTGAACCATCTCCGGAAATATTGTCAGCTAAATCCAGAAATTCTGCTTCACAATCAATGTCGAAATCACGTCCTAATTTACCATCTGCATTTGGCCTTAGGCCTCTAAGGGAACTAGATTCCATTCCTGAAACAAGTTGTTGCCATTCCATATCGAGAATAGAATTCAAAGCCGAGCCATCCACTAGGTGTAGACGCATCTCTATTCCCATGTATTAGGCCAGACTGATTTCACTCATCAGTGCATCGGGATTTGGTTTGTTTCAAATGAATGGCCGATTGGTTGGAGTGAATGACCGATAATAGCCATCATAATCGCAATTAATTTTCAGGGATGGCTCATATTTTGCTAGGAGTTCTCTGAGTTTGAAGAAGAGTACAGTGTAGTCTACATTCTTCATCACATGCACCAATGCGTGATAGCATTCAAGAGTAATCATCAGCCCGTAGTGTATAGGAGGGTTTGAGATGGCTACTATCAAAGAGCAAATTGAAGCCCTTTATGATGAGATCAATAAGACTCAAAAAAATAAGGCAACAAATGCCCACATAGGTAAACTAAAGGCAAAGATTGCACAATTAAAACTCAAGGAAGAAAAAGCGGCAGCATCGGCAAAAGCGGCAGGTCCTGCAAAGGGGTTTGAGGTCAAAAAATCAGGAGACGCCTCTGTAGCCCTAGTTGGATTCCCATCTGTAGGTAAGTCTACTCTTATCACCAAAGTAACTGATGCCAAATCAGAAGCAGGTAATTTCGCATTTACAACCCTGACATGTATCCCTGGTTTGATGGAGCATAGAGGAGCAAAAATCCAGATTCTTGATTTGCCAGGTCTAATCAAAGGTGCTGCTGAAGGAAAGGGTAGAGGTAAGGAAATTCTAGGTGTGATTCGTTCTTGTGACATGGTTCTTTACATCGTTGACCCGTTCCAAGATTCTCACTTTAAAGTGCTACACAGAGAGTTGGAAAATGCCGGTATCCGCCTTAATCAGACAAAGCCACCTGTTTTCGTAAAGAGGGTAGAAAAGGGAGGAATCGATGTCCGAACAACCGTTGAACAGACTCATCTAACTCCAGAAGAGATGGGAGACATCATTCGCTCATTCGGATATACATCCGCAATCGTAACACTACGTGCTGATACCACTGCTGAGATGTTAGTCGACACAATGGTAGGAACTCGTGTTTATTCCAAATCTGTAGTAGCGGTAAACAAAATTGACATTGCATCGGAGGAAGAAATTGTATCTGCAGAAAAAGCTCTTCCACAGGACTGGCCAATTATGCGCATATCTGCGTTCAAGGGAACGGGTTTGGATGAATTGAAGGACTTCATCTATGACAATCTCGGCTTCATGCGTATTTTCTTGAAGCCACAAGGCCAGGAAGCCGACTTAGAAGAACCGCTAATTGTCAAAGACGATTCAACTGTGGAAAATGTCTGTAATAACCTGCACCGAGATTTCGTTAGAAAGTTTAGATTTGCACGGGTCAAAGGCCCTTCTGCAAAATTCGATTGGCAACGTGTTGGCCTAGATCACCAACTCAAAGATGGTGACCTACTATCAATCATCATCAAAAGATGAATCAATTACCTGTAGCAATACCACCGTCTGTTTCAGATAAGATACTCATCAGTAACGATGCACTACCTGCAATGAAAATTATTCCAATAGTGGCGTGGATTGTCCATCCTAGCAAGTTATTGTATCCGCCAATCAGAACGAGCATAACATACCAAGCCAACACTGAAACCGCTGGGATAAGGAATGCGAATAGCCTTGTTCTTTCACCATATAATTTGTACACGATATCAAGTAAAACTCCTGTAAGTAGAGGGGTCATGAAATGTTTCCATGCATCTCTGAGTTCACCTTGGGCGAAAGCAGCGACTGCAAACCCATTCACGGCTAGCATAACCGTGAATACCCCAAATTGCGCCTTCCATCTTTTCAAGAAGAATAAGATAAAACCGGCCATTATCATTGATTGGAATGTAATTGCAGTTATCCCTCTCTCCAATCCTTCAGTTCCAAGTTGACAACCTTTGCCCATACACATTTCAACATAACTTAGAGTCAAATGATTCGTGTAAATAGTGAACAGAGTAATCACAGACCATGCACAGGCTAATCCGAAAACAATCGGTATCTGAGATTTCAAGTCCTGTCCACTATTTGGGTCGTGCCATGCGACCATAGTTGGAACCATCAAACTCAGAATCAATCCTGCTGCAAGTCCCAAATGGGTTGGCGAGAGGAGAATGTCGGTGCCACCTTCGATTCCAAAGAATGAGTGCCATAACATGTCGCCAAAACCAGATACTGCGAACACAACCATTCCAGTTACTCCAACACTGTAACCGCCTGGCATGCCTTGCAAAAATTCCTTAATTGCAGATGGGCTTTTTGGAAAAGGACCATCGTGGACTTGCCACAATGAAAATGTAACATAACACGCATATGCAGTAAATCCAGAGTACCAAAGACCGTGCCACTTTGTGAAGAATGAATCATCAACCTCTCCATGCGTATGTGCCCATCCGTCGATCACCATACCGATGAAACACCAAAATGCCAGACCTAACATTGTGAGATTGAATCTTGTTGTTCCAGGTTTTGCAATACCTGAAGTAAAATGGCGATAAAGGAAATAGACTAATGCCAAGGCTAGGGAGCCGAAGAAAATCTCACCGAAATCACGTAATTCTTGAGGAGTTCCAAAAATCCCTACAATGCCTTTTGCTCTGCCTGCCATTATCAGCAAAATCGTTTAATCATAAATAGGATTTTACTAACAAATCTGTAACTCGAATGCTGATTAGGCACAACATGCTTAGCGTCATAAACCTCATCTTATGTGCTGTGTATATGGCAGAACCACTGCCGGATTTTGGCAACATTTGTTTTGATGGCACATTACGCCCCTCTCAAGAAGCAGCATGTAAGGAAATTATTCCCCAACTAGAAAATGGTGAAACTAGGCTGTATGTCGTCGCTCCACCGGGATCTGGCAAGACTGTATTAGGACTCTATGTTTGGGCAGATTTGGTGAAAAAACCAGCACTTGTTCTATCTCCTAACTCGGCGATTCAAGCACAGTGGGCTGCTAGAACCTCATTGTTTGATCTCGATGGCAAAGAGGAATACATTAGCACTGACCCAAAGAAACCTGGATTACTTACTTCACTAACCTACCAAGCTGTAACTGCACCTGGCAAAGGTGGGGAAGATATTGAGGAGAAGGCTTTACTTCTTTGGGCTGAGAAATTAATTGCACAAGAAGAGGCACATGACCATGTTTCATGCGAGGCATGGCAAACCGACCTCAAAGAAAAAAATCCAGATTATTATGAAGAGAGATTGGGTACATACAGAAAAAAGGTAAGAGATGAAATTGCCAAAAGCGGAAACGCAATATCAATTCTTGGCCAGAGTGCGAAGGAGAATCTTGAGCGATTGAAAGATGTTGGAGTAGGCCTTATCATTCTCGATGAATGTCACCACTTGATGCACCATTGGGGAAGAATCCTTGCGGAGGTACAAACAATGTTTGGCAACCCAATTATTCTAGGTCTAACCGCTACTCCACCTGATCCTGAAGATTTTGAGGACGTTGACGTCAAGCGGTATGAGGGGTTTTTTGGCCCTGTTGATTATGAAGTACCAGTTCCTGCTTTAGTACGTGAATCCAATCTTGCCCCTTACCAGGACCTATGTTACTTCACTCGCCCAGTAGCATCTGAGTTGAAGTACATTGCAGGAGTAGATTCTGATTTCGATGAATTACTATCAGAATTGAGAGATAAAAGTAAACCAAAAGAAAATGATAGAATCCCTGATTTAGACACTTGGGTTTTCAATTATCTTCAAGAAAGAAAATCCCTCACAAAAAAGGAAATGAGTTGGAGTGAGTTCCACAAATATCACACTGCATTTGCAGATGATGGAAGAAGATTTTTGCAATCAAATAACCTTCAACTTCCCGATGAGGTCCCAAATATCTCGATGGATAATTACGACCAATCGTGGACAAGAATTAGCATGCTGAGAACGGTTCTTGATAGATATGTAAGGTATGGACTTAGAAGGTCTGAGAGTAAATTAGACCATGAGTTATCTGAGTCGATAGTCGCCAGGTTAAGGCTACTCGGAATCCAAATCACCGAAACTGGTTCAAGGCCGTGTGCATCTCCTGCGGGCAGAGTAATGGCTTACTCGTCTTCAAAAGTGGCGGCCATAGAAAAAATCGTCAAAGCAGAAAAAGACGCATTAGGAGATTCTATACGGGTTGTTGTTGTAACCGACTTCGAGAAAACATCAGCAACAACGTTAGTTGATGGCATTCTAGATGATGAAGCCGGCGGAGCAATCGCAGTATTCAGGTCCCTTGTTTCCCATGATGAAGGAGATTCAATCGATCCTATCTTGATGACCGGCAGCACTGTTCTGGTGGACGATGACCTATACCACCGATTTATGCCAAGGGCAGAATTGTGGGTGAAGCAAAACAATGTAGACATCAGATTTGAGGATAGCATAAGAGAAGGTTATCATGAAATCCACGGTAAAGGGAAGGATTGGATACCTCGATATTATTCAATGATGATTACAGAATTCTTCCAAGAGGGGTTGACAAAATGCCTAATCGGTACGCGAGGTCTTCTAGGGGAAGGTTGGGATGCTTCACGCATTAATGTTCTAATCGACATGACAACTGTAACCACTGGCATGAGTATTAACCAACTCAGAGGACGCTCGATTAGGCTTGATTCAACTTGGAAAGAAAAGGTGGCAAATAATTGGGACATAATTTGTCTAGCTGAAGAATTCACCAAAGGTTATGATGACTATGAGAGATTCAAAAGAAAACACAAGCAACTCTACGGAGTATGTGATGACGGAACAATCGAGAAAGGGGTCGGTCACGTACATGCGGCATTCAATGATGCCAAACCAGAGGGCATTAACGAAGGAATGGAGATTTTCAATGAAGAAATGCTGGCGAGGGCTGGAAACAGGAGCCATGTAAGGCAACTTTGGGGAATCGGCCAACCATTTGATGTCACATCAAGTTCAGCCGTGGAGGGCAAAATGGGTCCAAGTTTTGCTGGTGGATTCAAATTTGGAATTAACAAACGTGTTTGGACAGATCGGAAGAGCA
>CAXPMI010000046.1:0-38598 GCA_964218365.1 Candidatus Poseidoniaceae archaeon | reverse complement strand
TGGGAAGACCTACCTGCAGGTGACTACTTGGACCCGGATGGAAATGGTACAAACTGGTTCAAGGCAAACGATGGCGACCACTGGTATCAGAATTCGGACGGAACTTGGACAAAATGGCAAGATTAGTTGTCAGATTTTTTTGGTAAAAAGCATTGTAGGTTTGTTACAAAAAGGATTTATTAATTAAAACAAAAATTCTTTGATTCCCAAAAATCTTTGTCATTTCATGTTTTTTGTATAAAATTGAAAACTTGTTCTATTGTCCCCGAGTAATTACAAGAAAACGTGGCTACGTACGTCTCCTACGTTTCGAAAACTATCAACAATTTTGTTTTGCCCCTAGACTAACATTCATTTTGGTTCCGCGCTACGAACCTCCCAGAGGCCTGCCTATGGTTGACCAATTACCGAATCTCGGGCGAGAAAAAGAGATGCTTGAAGCAATGGGAATGTCGTCTATGGACGACTTATTTGCTGATATTCCTGAGCGTGTAAAAATGACAGATGAACTTCCTCTTCCGCCTCCACAATCGGAAGAAGAAATAATCGCTGATGCTCGACTTTTGCTCGGAGCAAACGTTGCTCTTGGCGACAGAGTAAGCTTCCTTGGCGCAGGATTAAACAGGAATTATGTTCCATCAAGCGTCTTCCAACTTGTAACCCGTGGCGAATTCTTGACATCTTACACTCCGTACCAGCCAGAGGTTAGCCAAGGAATGCTTCAGGCAATGTGGGAATTTCAGACTCTAATCAGTGAACTTGTAGGGCTTGAAGTTGCAAATCTGTCCGTTTATGACGTTTCAACAGCTGCGGCTGAAGCTCTAACATGTTCAGTAAGAGTACACAACAGAAAAGCGACGCAAAAAGATACTGTTTACGTTAGCGAGCTAATTCCACCATCTAGAATGTCAGTCATTCACAATTACACGCAGGGTGGAGGAATCATCGTTAAGAGATTAAAGCACAATTCTGACGGTACACTAGATTTGGATTCCTTAGAGGAAGCTGCTGGCTCATGCGGTATCTATGTAGAGCAGCCTAACCCCTTGGGCATTCTTGACGGAGGCCTTACTAAAGTAAAAGAAATCATTGGAGAGCATACAGCATTCATTGTTGGTGTTGCACCTGTAAGTTTGGGATTGGTAGAGGCACCGGGTAATTACGGTGCAGATATTGTTGTCGGTGAAGGACAAGCATTGGGTTCACCAATAACATACGGCGGTCCACTTTACGGAATATTTGCTTGCACAAAGGCATACTTGCGCCAAATGCCTGGTAGAATAGTCGGCCGCTCAATCGATGTTGATGGTAATGAGGCATTCTGTTTGACATTATCAACCCGGGAACAGCACATCAGAAGGCACCGAGCAACGTCAAACATCTGTACAAATGAGACACTAATTGCATTGATGGGTGCTATGCATATGTCGCTTCTTGGCCCTGAGGGATTACAGAAATTAGCTCAAAGGAACATGGCAGCATGTCAGTTAGCAAAACAAAAGTTATCTGAATTGGGAACAATCGCTCTCCCCCATCTTACTAGCGCAAACTTCAACGAATTCGTAGTTGAACTTCCGGGTAGTGCTTCAGATTGTCTGGCATATCTCGATACTCAAGGTTTGATTGGAGGATTTGACCTATCGACTTGGTATCCAGAGAGAAAGAATTGGCTTCTAGTTTCATTCAGCGACCAAACAAAAGCAACAGAAATAGAACTGTTGGCAGCACATCTTGCTGTGTGGTCTGCATCACTTGTGCAGGGGGTGGCTGCATGAGCCACTTGTTTGAGCACAATGGAGCAGGCGGTAGAGGATACTCTCAACCGGATCCCATTGCACCGGCTGAAAATATCCAGATTCCTACATCGTTGGTGAGGTCCAACCTTCCAAGGTGGCCAAGATTATCGGAGCCGGAAATGGTTCGTCATTACACATGGTTGTCAAGTAGGAACTTTGGAATTGATACCGGTTTCTATCCACTTGGTTCCTGTACGATGAAACACAACCCTCGTGTCAATGAGGTAATTGCACAGTTACCAGGAATTGCAGATATTCATCCATTACAACCTGAACACCAAATTCAGGGTACGCTTGCAATCTTCCATGAGATGCAGGACATGCTAGGAATATGTGCTGGAATGGACGCTGTGACTCTACAACCAGTTGCAGGGGCTCAAGGTGAGTTCACTGCAATACGTTGTATTCAGGAATATTTCAGGAGCAGAGGCGAACTAGGTAGAACCAAGGTAATTGTTCCAGATTCTGCGCATGGAACAAATCCTGCAAGCGCATCGATGGCAGGCTTCGAAATTATTGAGATTCCTTCGCAGGAGGATGGCCGACTCGACCTTGATGCACTAAGAGCTGTAGTTGGCGATGACACTGCTGCAATGATGATTACAAATCCAAGTACACTTGGTGTCTTCGAACCAGAAATCGCCGAAGCCGCAGAAATAGTTCACAATGCCGGCGGACAGATGTACTATGATGGCGCGAATTTCAACGCAATCCTAGGTCTAACTTCTCCCGGATTGATGGGCTTTGATGCTGTCCATTACAACTTACACAAAACATTCAGCCAACCTCACGGCGGTGGAGGCCCAGGTTCAGGTCCAATTGGTGTTAAGTCCCACTTGGCAGAATTCCTTCCAGGCCCTGTTGTCAAGAGAAGACCAATTATGCCAAACGACCAAGTTACTGCCGCAAATCATGATTGGTGGTACCACTGGCATGAGCCAGAAAGTAGCATCGGTAAGGTTCAGCAGTGGCATGGAAACAGCGGTGCTGTTATTCGATGTTGGGCATACTATCGCAGATACGGACGTGGTTTGAAGACCATGTCACAACATGCAGTTCTAAATGCAAACTATCTAAGACACAGAATAATCGAAGAAGCTGAGAAAGCAGGGGTTAGACATCAATTCGTTGATGGCGCTCCTGTGGATGTAGTAAAGCACGAATTCACGATATCAATGGCTCCAATGAAAGAGCAGTGTGGAATCGGTGCAATGGACATCGCTAAGGGACTACTAGACAAGGGCTACATGGCTCCAACGGTTTATTTCCCTCTAATCGTCCCAGAGTGTATGATGGTTGAGCCTACCGAAACTGAATCAAAGGAAACTCTTGATGAATTCGCAAAGAAATTTGTAGAGGTATTGCAAGAAGATCCAGAAACTCTACACAATGCACCTGTTACAACAAAGGTTCGAAGAGTCGATGAGGTATATGCTGCTAGAAATCTAACTCTCTCTTATCCATTCGATGAATGATTTTGAATAGTCATTGATTTGTACAAGATTTGGAGTAAGGTAGCCGATGGAGTGGGAAGAGTTCGAAGCTCCTGGTGTGGGCCCAAGAATGCTATTTCCAATGGCTTGGTCCCTATTGCCACTTACTGTAGGTTTGATTCTACTAGTAAGGAGCGATGGATTGTTGCCGCCATCTTTCTTAGCAGCGGGAATAATGCTGTCACTTGTAGCAGTTTGGCGTGGTGCGAGTAAAGTTCCTGGTAGAGTTGACATGATTAAGTTACTAATCTCACCCTTTGCAGCTTTCTCCTTGTTCTTCCAGCCACCAGAAATAATTCAGGCGATTATTGCGGTAACAGTGTGGACATTGAATTACAAAACCGCTGCTTTCCTTTCTGAAATATCTCTCAAGGCATATCGACTGGAATGGGAAGAAGATGCTAGGATACCCGATGTTAAGGGTGCAACCTTCTTCCGAAGAAAATGGGCTACAAAGCCTCTATTCCGTGTTGGCCAGAACCTTGTAAGAGGAGTAATTCACGATAACAAAGCCATGCTCGAAGCAGATGCTCCAGTAGAGTTCCTGCCCGAATGAACTAGTTGTCCAAAGAACCTCCAGAGTATTCTACTGGTTCTATTCAAGGTATTTTACTGTGAAAGAGGTTGATAAATTGGTCGCCGTAATTAGAATCTCCACTCTCTAAGTGGTAGTTTACCGCGCGGTACGTTGAAGAACCACCGTCAATGGCGCATTGTCATGGACGTAACTATACTACTAGGTTCCAAATCTGATATGCCTGTTGCAGAAAAGTGCACGAAGATTCTCGAGCAGTTCGGAGTCTCTTACCAATTGCGTGTTGCTAGTGCTCACCGCTCACCTGCTTTCGTCGAGCAAATTGTTCACGATGCAGAAGCAGACGGATGTACCGTTTTCATAGCGATGGCTGGTTTAGCAGCGGCACTTCCAGGTGCAGTTGCAGCCCTGACCACAAAGCCAGTTATCGGTGTTCCATGCGGTGGCAGAGTTCCTTACGATAGCCTACTATCAATTGCACAGTTACCACCTGGCGTTCCAGCAGCAACCGTTGGTGTTGACAGAGGAGATAATGCTGGTTATCTTGCAACTCAAATTCTAGCACTTGGCAATGCGACCTATGCTGCTGCTCTAAAGCAGAACAAGCTTGACCAAGTTGCAAGAGTCAAGCAGATGGATGCTGAGGTCAACGGTAGGGATGCTTGATGTTCGATGCAGCATCCTTCATTGAAGAGTCTGCTCAAAAAATGAAGGATGAAATCGACGACATAGCAATCATTGCTTGTAGCGGAGGAGTCGACTCCACAGTCGCTGCAGTTATTGCAAACCAAGCAATTGGGGACAAGTTGCATTGTGTGTATGTAGATACAGGTCTCATGAGGAAAAATGAAACCGAAGAAATTCAAGAAATGCTTGCAGCACACGGCTTGAATTTGACTACAGTTTTTGCTGAAGACCGTTATTTTGAGGCATTGGCTGATGTTACAGACCCAGAGCGGAAGAGAAAAATCATAGGTGAATTATTCATTAGAATTTTCGAAGAAGAACAGGCCAAAGTTGGTGCAAAGTACTTAGTTCAAGGTACCATTGCACCCGATTGGATTGAGTCGGGTGGTGGCGTTCGAGACACAATCAAGAGTCACCACAACGTCGGAGGTCTTCCTGAAGACATGACTCTAGAAGTTGTTGAACCTCTACGTGATTTGTACAAGGATGAAGTCAGAGACTTGGCAAGACAACTCGAGATTAGGGTTGCAGACCGCCAACCTTTCCCAGGTCCAGGACTTGCGGTAAGATGTCTTGGTCCACTCACAAAAGAAAGAGTGCACGTAGTTAGAGAAGCTTGTGCTATCGTCGAAGAAGAATTAGAAGCAGCAGCGGCTGAAGGTAAAATGGAAATTCCATGGCAGTACTTTGCAGCATTACTTCCTGTACGCTCAGTCGGAGTACATGGTGACGTTCGTGCCTACGGTGAAACAGTAGTCGTTCGTGCCGTACAATCTCTAGACGGTATGTCAGCGAGATATTCAACGATCCCTCATGATGTACTAGCGAAAATCAGTACAAGAATTACTAACACAGTCAAAGGTGCGGTAAACAGAGTCGTTTACGATATTACTCACAAGCCGCCTGGTACGATTGAATGGGAATAAATCAAACTAGATTTTTTGAAGTTTAACCTTAAATTCCCAGTCTGCCTAGGGTAAACGATGAAGATAGCACCATTTGCGATAGCGTGCTTGTTCATCTTTGGAGGTTTTCATACATTTCTTGATGGATTCGGTCCATATTTAGAATATGATTTAGAAGAGATGAATGAATTTTGGGAGTCGTATGAAAACCACAGTTATTCAAAGAGAACTTACCCAAACCAACAATCGGTTGAAATTGCAAATAATATAATCGCAAACGATGAGATTTTTTTGCTTAGATATTGGGAACCAGTTGTGATTCCAAAATCATCTATTGATTGGAGTGAGGACCCTTTTGATGATTGGACATGGCAGTATTATTACCATAGTTTACGGATGGTAAGTTATCTTGTGAGTTCGTATGAATTTACAGAAGATATTTCATATTTACAAGAAGCAAAGTGGTACATAGAAAGTTGGATTGAACATAATCCAAGTCCAAGAAAGCAAGCTAGCGAAAGAGCTTGGGATGATCACAGTACGGCGAATAGGATTCTAACCTTCATTCAATTTTGGGATAGTTATCGAGATTCTTCGATAGCTGATGAATCATTTTCTATTTTGTTTTTGAACATCTTACGTTTACATGGGGACTTTACTGCTGATGATAAGAATTATTTTTTGGGACACAATCATGGCATTTTCCAAGATAGAGCCTTAGCCCAACTGTCTGTATTGTTCCCAAATTTTGAGGAGAGCAATGATTGGAATAAAGTGGCCAATGAAAGATTAAAGCTACATCTTGTAGAGGATTTCACTAATTCTGGAATTCATAAAGAGCATAGCCCTTCATACCACTTTTTAGTACTATCACTGTTGATGAGCATTAACGAATTCAACACTCATTATGGCATCAATAATAATGAATTGGAAATACTAATTCCAAAGATGCAGGATTATTTGTCTTACATCGTAAAACCAGATGGTACTTTTCCCCTCGTTGGAGACTCAGGGCTTGAGAATGGCCTTCGGCTTAAGGAAAGTAGTGTGGTCAGTCAAAATCTACTGTTCATGATGGCAATGAAAGATGAGGATAAATTAGGAAATTACTGTATTGGATATCATGACTCGGGTGTAGGAATTAACAAGCTAGAATTGTCAAATGGTCAAGATTTTTACTTTGCAATTTTCAGTGCATTCCATAACACTATACACAAGCACAGCGATGATTTATCATTTGTCTTGACTTACGGAAAAACAGATTATTTTGTTGATTCGGGTAAGTATAATTTCGTTGAATCAAATGATTTTAGGCAATATATTCGTAGTTCCTTTGCTCATAATTCAATCGTTGTGGATAATATTTCTTACAATAGCCGAGATGAAGGAAATATTGGAAAATCTATGCTTTATGGTTCTGAATGTAATCTAAATTACTCGATTTTCCAAGCAAAGCACACATTCTATGATGGAATTGAGATAAATCGAAATGTGGTTATAGTATATGACAAAGGGATATTAATCCATGATTTGATTGTCTCAGATGACGAACACAATTATTCCCAAATTTTTCAGATTGGGAACAATGTTGATGTCAAAATAAACAACAATGGTTCGATTTCTATGGAAAGTATGGTAGACAATACGTCTATGAAGTTACATCAACTCGATGAGGTAATCTCTTTTGAGTTATATTCAGGTTCACTAGAACCGATTAGAGGTTGGAGGTCTGAAATTTTCAATGAAATTAATGAGATTACAACGATTTCGTATTTCAAATCAGGCGAAACCACTGAATTTCAGACATTGATTGAATTAGATGACAACATGTTGGATGTTGAAATAACTCACATTGGTGGATTTGTTTATGAATACAAATTCACAGATAAAGTGGGTAAAATCCTCACAGTTTTTTCTGATTAAAGTGGGGTTTTGAATCCCATTGCTCTTACGACACACCAACCAACTCTAGCTTCCCATATAGCGAAAGCTCCACCAAAGATTGCGCCTGCAACACCTAGCCACCAAATGGTTCCTTCAAGTAGTCCAGTTAGGATTATTCCTGCAAGGACCAATCCTCCGAGGACTGCTGCGAGTCCTAGTTTCAGGCGTGCCGCTTTTCCTGCTGCTCCAATATTACATTCCATGTTCTCACCTACTGTTCTGTACTCAGTATTGCCCTAACTTTCAGATAGTTTATTTTCATCCAAAGTGACATCTTTGATGAGACAGAAAGTTTGAGTGGTGCTGAGAACACATCTCCAGAGCGCCTTACAATTTCATCGAAGATTTTGGTGTAAGCATCTAGCATAATTCTTGGTTGGACTCGAGACCTTGGGTCGAGATATTCGAATAAGTGAACTGCTGAGGTTTGGTGTCTTACCACGACTTCGAGGTACTCTCTCATGAACGAAGCCCAAGACGGGTTTTGGGGGAGGTTTGGATTAGACAGGTCTTCGACTTCTATGTTATGATGTGCCAATACATCTTTTGGAAGGTAGATCCTACCTCTTCCATAATCTTCAGTAACATCTCTTAACACGTTGATTAGTTGCATCTGAATACCTAAATCGATAGCGTGTAATCTAGCAGCTCGGTCTTCATAGCCGTATATCTCAATCAGAATTAATCCAACTGCTGACGCAACCTTGTAGCAATAAGAACGCAATTCATCCCATGTATTGCACATTACTGGGAATAAATCATCTTCCATTCCTTCGATTATGGTTTCAAAATCTTGAAGTCTGATTGAGAATTTGGTGAACACATCTTGTAGTGCAATGAATACTGGTTCGTCATTTGCTAAGATTTCTCCTTCCTTTGCTTGATGCAATTTGTTTCTAATTGAAACCAAAGCCATGAGTCTCTGGTTGTGAATCTCTACAGGGTTGGAGGGGACTCTTCCTGAGTGTAGTTCCCTAAGAATTGCGTCGCGATCATTGGTCTGTTGAATTAGTTCATCACTTATTTCGACACTTGGCTCTTCATCCCCGTCTACGATGTCATCAACCCATCTGCAAAGAGCATAAACAGCGTGGACAGCTCTTCGCTTCTCCAAGCCCAATGCAGAGAATGAACTGTAAAATGTTGTAGATGCGTTCTTGCAAATTTGCTGACATTGCAAATATGCATCTTCGATTACCTGACTTTCCATTTCCATTCCTCAAGATTGTGTTGGGTTTCCTGGTGTAATCTCAGATTTTTGTGGTGTAACCAAGTTAGATGTTTTGCTTCGTCGCTTCCTGCTTTCAAACCATGTGTCAACACCATTCCAGTCCGGTCTAATTCCGAAACTGTCGCAAATTAGCTTGGAACTGATTCTTGCAGATTCGTAAATAACCGGTAGGCCACTTCCAGGGTGGGTTCCTCCTCCCACCAAGTATAGGTTCTTGATTTCATCAAACTCGTTCTTAGGTCTTCTCCAAAGCATTTGATCAAGTCCGTGTGCTAGATTGAATACAGCACCTCTGTAACAGTGCTCCCCCCAGTCCTCTGGAGTAATGATTAGTTCCGAGACAATGTGTTCTCTTAGGTTTTCAAAGCCAAGTTTATTTTCGATTTGGTCAATAATTCTGTTTCTAAATGGGTCCTTTTCATCATTCCAATTGATGTTTTCATGGATGTGTGACACAGGGACCAGTGCATAAACGGTAGAACATCCTTCAGGCGCCATTTGTGGGTCTGTTACACATGCGTTCTGAACATAGACCGATGGGTCGTCCCAAGTTAGTCTGTGATGCTTTTCGATGTCTTCCAAGTTTGAAACGTAGTCCTTTGAAGCGTAAATTTGGTGGTGAGGTAGGTCATCATAAGTTCTGTTTACACCAAGATAAAGCATGAATGTTGAGCAGGAATATTTCTTATTGTCGATCTTTTTGTTTGACCACTTTCTCCTGACATTGTCGGGGAAAAGGGACGTCATACCCTGTGCGAAATCGGCATTCATAACTACTTTGTCGGCATAGAATTCACCGTTTTCGGTTACAACACCCTTGATTGTTTTCTTGTCCATGATAACTTCAGTAACAGCCTCACCCATTCTGAATTCTACCCCCATGTCTCTTGCGATTTCCCCCATTCTTTCCGAGACGCTGCCGAGTCCTCCCATAGGGTGGAAGATTCCATATTCGTACTCTAGGAATGCGAGCATTGTGAACAGGCTTGGACAATTAAATGGAGACATTCCCAAATATTTTGTTTGGAAAGACATAGCAAGCATTAGTCTGTCATCATCGAAGATTTTCATCAAGTCTTTTGCTACAGACCTCTGTGGCCTTAGAACTCTAGCAACTCTCATTGCTCTTTTTGATAGCAAGTCGGTAGCGCCAAACCATGGTTCCTGTAGGCATTGTTTGGACTTATCCAACTTCATCCTGTTATCTTCTAGATATTTCTTGAAGCCTTGAGCGTTCTTTTCCCCAGACAGCTCTGCGATTCTCTCTACCATTTGATCGATGTTGCTGGTACAATCAAGCATTCCACCTTGCCCAAAGATAAGTCTGTAATTGATGTCCAACTTTTTGAGTTTCAATTCTTCATGAGCGTCCAAACCAATCGCCTGGAAAATGTCTTCGATAACTTCTGGGTAGTGGAAGAATGTAGGTCCCAAATCATACTTGAAACCGTCCTTTTCGAAGACTTTGTTTCTACCTCCTACTCTCTGAGACCTTTCAAAAACAGTGACCTTTACTCCGGATTTTGCAAGAAGCAATGCTGAGGCTAGGCCACCTGGACCTGCACCAATAATTGCAACTGATGGTTGTTTTTCGCTATTCATAATTTTCACGCCGTAGTTTTAGTTATTAAAGAGGGGTTTTTTTCCACCATTTTCATACTACTCATCGGAGCTCTTTCTAGGAGCGTAGATGTGTCGATTAATGTAGCAAATTCATCTAGGTATGGACCCATTGAGGAAATTAAATCCACATTTGGGTGTCCTTTCAAAACCATGCCGTCCATGTACATCAAGGAACGGATGATTGGGAATGCCTCATCACCGAAGGAACAACCTGCAAGAACTGCAGCTTTCACGGTCTTCATCATCTGCTGAGTAAGTGAAACCTCGCTGACAGATGTGCCGACAAATCCATCATACAATTCGAACATTGAATCGTAGTATGTTTCTAGAGTCTTTCCAGTTGGTGCAACATCAGCCATTGTTAACATTGCATCGAAAGCGTTCTTCAACTCTCCTTTTGCTAGGAAAAAGAAGAATCCAAACAGTGCCTTTCTGACGTGTTCTGGTGCCTCACAAATTGCACCAGTGTCTATGAAAATGAAGTTTTTATCATCGCCCATCATTGCGTTTCCAGGGTGTAAATCTCCATGGAATACACCCATTCCAAACATATATGCTCCATGAATTCTAAACAATTGGAGGAGATCTTCCCATTCCATTGTCCCGGAGTTTAGGTGCGATTCAAGGGTAGGCTCCTGAACTTCTTCCATTACGAGCACACTTTCGCTAGAAAGGTTCTTCCAAATTTTTGGAAACCGTAGTTTTGGCATCGGGAACTTATCGCTATATTCAGCTGCAAGTTTTTCCAACCTTTCTTTGCCTGTGATTTCATTTAGGAGGTTCAACTCTCTAAGAGTGTAGTCTTCAATGTGATTTAGTAAACCGATTGGATTGCCGACTTTCTTGAGTTTTGGATTGAAGAATAATCCCATTTTCATCCATCTTTTCATTCTCTTTACGTCACGCTCGAAGGATTTCTTGAAATCTCCTTTGATGATTTTGATAACCACTTTACTGCCATCATTTAGCTCAGCCCTGTGTATCTGTCCGATACTTGCTGCTGCGAATGGAACTGATTCAATGTGTTTGAACTCAGAGCGGAAATTATCATCGGTATACTTAGAGAGAAGTTTCTCAAAATTCTCGGAAGGAATAGTAGGAGCTCGACTGTACAACTCTTGAAGTTGTATACATCTCTCGGGTTCAAGAAGGTCAGGGCGTAGTGCGCAAATCTGTCCTAACTTGACTGCTAGTAGGCCCATGGATTGTATCTTATCGATGTCCACCGGCTTCTTACCCCTAAGTTCTTTAGCGAACTTGATGAGTGTTCCCAAGCGCATGTTTTGTAACATCCTTGGCGAGTATATTAACTTCCGTTTTACTTCTTCAATCGGAAAGTTCTGTGGAATGCGAGGTGTGTCTGTGTATAATGTAATGCCAAAGGTCATCAGGAACTCCACTTCCTTCTACCCTCTGAATTGCCACTTGTGCATCCTTGGAAAATCTAGAAGACAATGCACCCTCAATAATTCCGTCATCCATCTCCCACATTGGGAGAGCATCTGGGTCATCAACAGGTGGATGGTTTAGTCCAACTCTAACATGGAAATTTGGATCTACATCGTATTCAAGACGTCCCAATCCGGCATATTCCCACCAATCCATCATCTCATCCAGGAATTCGATATCATGTTCGATACTTCTCAAGGAGAATGAGATTTCTCTGCCGATCCTGTTACCAATCTGTCTTAGCATAAGGGCTATGTCGATTCCTAATACTTGTAGATTCGATAGTTTACCCTCTGTCAGCTTCTTGCGGGCTTGATTGACTTCATTTCCAGCTGCAAAGAATGCATCTGGGTCGAACGGAGTGTCCTCGTCCGGTAACTCATCATCAATGCCAAGTGCAGATGTGATGTTCTTTAGGAATGAACCTTCACCAATTGTAAGTCTAAGAGGGTCGTTAATTTGGTTGTCAGTATACCTTGCAACCGCAGTATCAAACATTACTGCCGATTCCCAAATTGTGTCAATTAGATTCACATGTGACTCGGCGAAGGCAGGAGATTCAATGATAAGGGCAGCGTCGTCCTTACCTCTTCCTACAGGGTTGTCCTCTATGTTCAAGTATTGTATGACGTCAATGCCATCCTTGACGAAGCCAAGAGATTCTAATTCGTCTGAGTGTCTTACTTCAATCGATTCGTGAAGTTCGTTGAAAAACCGGATTGTCCTCTTGTCCAAGTGAGTAATTATTTGGCACACTACACCACTTACTGCAGCATTGTTTACTGCTTCAAGAGCTTCAGGATTTCTACAAAGATGAAGGATACCATATTGTCCTAGAAGCAGAATTAGTCTTTCTTCAGAATCCTCTGCCATCTTTTTCAATCGGCTGTAGATGTTTCCTCTTTCTTTCAACACAGCGAAACGAGGATCATCTGCACTTCTTTGAGTTGACTGTGCAGGCTTTGCTTCCTTTGTGACGTTCTTTGAAATCTCGTCGTAACCTTCAACCAAGCGGTTTAATTGTTGTTTTCGCATACCGATTATGTGTTCAATAGCCTGATGAACATTCATACTAGAGAATCTCATTGGTCTGTCGGCGGTCACAGTCACGATTCCCATTTCTTGTAATCTAGACAAACTGTTGTAGGCATCTAGTCTAGTTGTGCCTAATTCTTTTGCCAGTTCAGATGCCTTCATCTTTGGGTTAGAACCCAAAACTAAGATTGATCTAACCTCACGTTCATTGAGGCCTGAGTCGATGAGGAGTTCTTCCCACATCTATTGTCCTCCAGATACCTTGGAAATCTCTGCAAGAATCTTGGCAACGTGTCTGCGCGGCCTGAACAGCCAGTCGTATACGTAGTGGACCTTGTTGTCAGGTCCAATCACAAAAGAGGACTTTGTAGGGAATTGTCCTAGGTGCATTGGGATATTGTATGATTCACCAACTGCTCTATCGACGTCGGCTAAGAGTGGGAATGGTAAATCTCCGATTGTGGATTTGAAATCTTTTAATTTCTCATAACTCCCAGGTCCTATCCCGACAATCGAACAACCAGATGACTTGAATAAATCATATTGTTCTTTGAAAGTCAAACAACCTCTTTTGCATGTTGGAGAATTGTTTCTTGAGTAGAAGAACAAGACCCTCCACTCACCATGGAGTGTTGAACTGTCAAACATACTTCCATCATCAGATTGAAGCACAAAATCAGGCGCAGTCTGGCCAATGATACTTTTTGACATAGAATCACATCACACTTCGAGCAAGTGCCCCATGCGTGATGCCTTAGTCCTTAGATAAGAAAGATTGTGTTCACTGGGCACGATTAAAATTGGGACTCGATCTTTGACATCAATTCCATTTTCGAGTAATTGTAATCTTTTTTCTGGATTATTTGTCATCAAGAAAAGTTCGTCATACCCTATTGATTTGAGCATTTTTGCTGCCATTTCGTAAGTTCGTGCATCTGCCGGCAAACCCAGTTGTAAGTTTGCATCTAGGGTGTCAAGACCTTTGTCTTGAAGAGCATATGCCTGCATTTTTGCATAAAGTCCAATTCCTCTACCCTCTTGCTTAAGGTAGACAATTGCTCCACTTCCGTGTTCTTGAATTTCTTTCATCGATGCCTCAAGTTGGGGTCCGCAATCACATCGCAAAGATCCAAAAGCGTCTCCTGTCAGGCACTCAGAGTGAACACGAACCAGTGGCGTTTTGGTTGGGTCCTCCACGTAAAGTAGGGCGTGTTCTTTGTTGTTGTTTGGGTCATGGAAAGCCCTTATTCGGAACTCTCCAAACTTGGTTGGTAATAGCGCATCAGCGTTTACGATACTAGTCTCTCTCTTTTTCGTGAGCATGTTATGTTTTCACAACTTGAGTTTATAATTACTCGTTATTTTTCCTGTGGGTGAAAAACGGTTGTATAAATACCACGCAATGTAACATTTACATCATGGCCAGTGTACTATGTGATTTAGGTGTAGCTGCAAGGGCCATTAACAACAACAAAATTCTGCTCGTAAAAGAGGCACGAGGACGCTTTCAAAATAAATGGGGGCTCCCAAAAGGCAGCGTGGATGAAGGCGAGACTCCTGAAGATGCGGTCATTAGAGAATTATCCGAAGAAACTGGTGTTAATGGTTCAATTATTGGCTTATCAGCAGTTAGGTCAACAATCTCTAGAGATAAACCAGCCGTTTTCTTGTGCTATGATGTAAGCGTGAGCGATGAAGAACTCTCCGTCTCATCAGACGAAATCCTCGATCTGAAGTGGGCAACTTTGGCAGAATTGGGTAACCTAGATTGGGTCTCACAGACAATGCACAATCTCGCTTTAGACGGTCTAAGCGGCAAGCGGATGTCAATCAAAGCGTCTAGGCCTCTCTCAAAGCCACTAGAATACAACGTCTACAACATAAATAGGCAATCAAACAACATTGGACAGTGAAATCATGATTCCTCAAAACAGACTACAAATTTTCAATCAGGGCGCGGCTCCTGGTGAATGTGTAGTTTACTGGATGATTTCAGCACGAAGGTCCAAATGGAATCACGGCTTGCAACATGCCATTGAATTAGCAAATCAGAGGCAAATGCCACTTGTAGTGGTTGAAGCTCTAGCAATCGCTCACCAGTGGGCAAATGACAGGTCTCATACATTCGTAATTCAGGGTATGATGGATAACCGAAAAGCCTTCGAAGACACACCTGTCACCTACATTCCATATGTTGAAACTAGAACATATGAGGCAAGAGGTCTTCTAGAGAAATGGATGGAGTATGCTGATGTCCTAGTAATCGACGACTTTCCGGTTTACATGCCTAGAAGAATTCGAGAAATTGCAATAGAAATCGGCAAGTGTGAGGTTCATTCTGTTGATTCAAACGGATTCATTTCACTCGAACAAGAGAAGGCTTTCACTACTGCCTACTCTCTAAGGCGTCACCTACACAAGACAATTCTTCAGCATATGTCAGAATTTCCAGAGGCATCTCCACTTGATAAGGCCAAACACCTACCAAAATTTTCCGCAGAAAAGGTTGAGAAAATATTTGCAGAAAGCGACACACCTGTAACACCATACGAATTCATTTGGAGGATTTGTGAAATTGACGACATAGGACTGAATGCACTTTCTGTGCTCGCGATAGATCACAGTGTACCTCCAGTACAGCACACAAAAGGTGGAGCGGTAGCCGCTTATTCAGCATGGAGGGAGTTCTTCAGACAAAGACTCAGTGATTACTCAGAAAACCGAAACCAACCGGAACTCAACGGTTCTAGCGGCCTCTCACCGTATCTCCACTTTGGCCATATCAGCCCCCACCAAATTTTATCAGAAATTTTTGAAAAACACAAGTGGGACATATCTAGGATTATTCCTCCTGACAACGGTCGCCGTTCCGGATGGTGGGACTTACCAGAATACGTAGAGGCATTCCTCGACCAAATTATTGTGTGGCGTGACTTAGGCTTCATTCACTGTTCTAAAGTTCAGAATCATCATGAATTTGCATCAATTCCAGAATGGGCTCAAAAGACACTGAAGGAACATGAAAATGACCCACGGCCATACATCTACACATTCGAAGAATTTGAAAATGCAGAAACCCATGATGAGTTATGGAATGCAGCTCAGAGGCAACTTAGAACAGACGGTATGATTCACAATTACCTCAGAATGTTATGGGGGAAGAAAATTCTCGAGTGGACTCCAACTCCAGAGGTAGCGATGGAATACATGGTTGCTCTGAACGATAAATGGGCGCTCGACGGAAGAGATCCAAACACATACACTGGTATCGGATGGGTGTTGGGTAAATTCGACAGAGGTTGGACTGAGCGACCTGTATATGGTAAGATACGATGTATGACAACCGACTCCACGAAGCGAAAGTATCGCACAAAGAAGTACATAGAAACCTATTCTAATTCACCTACTTCACAACAAACTCTATTCAAAAATGCGAAAGTAAATTCGACCAGTGTACGCTACGAAAGGAGGGACTGAAATGCCAATTTTTGCACACACTGCAAAATTTTCAGCTGATAAAAAACAACTCTGGGACTGGTACAACAGCGATGGGGCATTCAGACGCATCATGCCTGAGTGGGAAGGTATCAAACCAATCAATGCCGGTAGACTTGTAGATGGTGAAGAGACCATTTTCAAGGTAAAACTTGGACCATTTAGGCAGAAGTGGGTTGCAAGGCACCATAGTGTTGTGAGCGGTGAGTCATTCGCAGACAGGATGATCAAGGGTCCATTTGGCGCATGGAATCACAATCACAAATTTGAGTCAGATTCTGATGGAACCACATCAGTAATTGACAACGTAGAATACAAACTACCCTTGCACATCTTCACTGGTTGGTCTGCAGGCTTTACTGTCCTCCCAAGAATGAAGCAGATGTTTGAATTCAGAAGTGTTAGAGTCGCTAACGATTTGAAGCAAATTCAACTAACTGCAGAGTTGCCAAGGCAGAAAATTTTGGTTTCAGGGTCAACCGGAATGATTGGATTGCAACTCTGTGCATTCCTAGAAGCAGCAGGACATGACGTTCACAGACTTCTTCGTCCAACCACGAAATTACCCACCGATGTCGATTCATCGAAGATTATAGTTTGGAATGACATCACAGGCGAGATAATTGAAGGAGATATGAACGGATTCGACACTGTCATTCATTTGGCTGGTGCAGGAATCGGAGATAAGAGATGGTCCAAAAAACGCCTCAAATTAATCAGAGATAGTCGAATCATCCCTACTCAGAATCTATCAAAGTTACTTGCGGGGCTCGAGAATCCTCCAACAAGGATGCTATGTTCATCTGCAATTGGATTTTATGGAAACAGAGGAACGGAGGTGCTCGACGAATCCTCATCATCTGGAGATGATATGTTAGCTGAACTTTGCAGGGATTGGGAAAACTCCTCAAACGTTGCAAAAGAATCCGGGATAAATGTCATTCACATAAGAACAGGAATAGTAATGTCTCCACTTGGTGGTGCTTTGGCAAAGCTATTGTTACCTGCAAAGATGGGTGCAGGTGGGCCAGTTGGCGGTGGGAAACAAATGCAATCTTGGATTTCATTGGATGACGAGATTTATGCGATTCACCATTTGTTGATGAAAGAAGATGCAGAAGGAGCTTACAACCTAACAGCCCCATCTCCTGTTTCGCAAAAGCAGTTTGCAAAGACTCTTGGTAAGGTACTAAGAAGACCAGCATTTGCTCCGCTACCAGGCTTTGTCATCAAACTTCTATTCGGGAAAATGGGTCAAAAATTGGTTCTAGAGGGTCAAGATGTGAGGCCAACCCGACTTCTTGAGTCTGGTTATGAATTCACACACCCTGAACTTGAATCCTGTTTGCGCAGTTGCCTAGGCAGATTCAAACTCTGAGTTTTGTATTGACCAGTTTTAATGTCCTATTTGTTCTGTGAGTTAATCCACTCTTCGCCGTAGTAATTCCATTGTTCTAAAGTCCAGCCGGGGGGTAATCCTTCGGGTGGAATGGGCAGGTCCCTTGGTAATTCAGGATTATAATTCACATTTGGTGTTTCGTTGAACGCAATTGAATTTGCATTTCGATTTCTGAAAACAAATGCAAAGCCAAGAAGAATTCCAAGGATAGCAATCACGGATGCCCAAATAACCCAAGAATGTAAGAGAGACTCTTCTTTTGAACGGGTTTTATCATTTGGATAGAAGTCGTTCCTGTCCGATGTCCCATCACCATCTGTATCAAGACAACCAAGTAAATCGATAGTCGATGTTCCTGCAACGTCGGGGCAGTCGTCAGAAGTATCGGTCCCCTGTTGGTTTGTGTATCCATCTCCATCTTCGTCAGACCACCGGAGTGTGTCTTCTGGCCACAAGTCGATATTATCGCTGTAACCGTCATTATCGATGTCAAGACAACCCAATTCAATTTCACTTGAAGTACCGAACGTATCAACGCACCAGTCGCCATTAGTTCCGTCTTTATTGTCACCAAAGCCGTCGCCGTCTGTGTCTACCCATTGTGTCGGATCGTTGATCATCTCATCATTCAAGTCTGAGTAGCCATCTCCATCTGAATCTACGCAGCCTAACCTGTCGATAGTTGAAGTGCCAAATTCATCAACACAATCATCTGCATTTTGTCCGTTAGAGTTGTCTCCAAACCCGTCTGCGTCCATATCGTGCCATTGTGTGTTATCTAGTGGGAAGGCATCAGCTCCATCTGAAATCTGCCATGAAGTATCTGGATTGGAATACCCATCATCGTCAGAATCTGGACATCCATATCTGTCTATTGTCGAAGTACCCTCAACAGTAATACATCCATCAGGAGTTGTTCCTGTAGGGGAGTTACCGTACCCATCTTCATCAAGGTCTAACCATTGTGTTGAGTCATCAATGAAATCATCCTCCCTGTCCGCCCAACCGTCACCATCTGTATCAAGACACCCGATTTGGCGTCCGTTGTATGCGGTTCCGAATTCTAAGTTACACTTGTCTTCAGAGTCGTCAAACCCATCACCGTCATCGTCATTGTCTTCGGAGAAGTCATTACATCCATCACCATCAAAATCATTACCGTAACTTGAAACAAATCCTAGCGGGCTGAAGGGACAGAAATCTTGACCAACGCTAGAACTCACACAGTCAGTTTCTGGGCCTCCGATGTCACAGATTCCATCTGAGTCATCATCTAGGTCTTCATCAAAGTCTCTGCATCCATCGGAATCATAGTCAGAAGCCGATTCGCTCGTCCATCCAATCGGGCTGAATCTACATGTATCAAACAGGTCTATTACTGAATCAGAATCGTCATCCTGATCCTCAGTGTTATCTGCACATCCATCGCTATCGTAATCTGTTTCCATACTAGATGTCCACTGATTCTCACCAATCGAACATGAGTCATTATCATTGGTTATTGAATCTCCGTCAATGTCATCATCACAAACATCTCCTACGCTATCTGAATCGTAATCTGCCTGGTCAAAGTTTGCATCGTTCACACAATTGTCCAATGAATCTCTGACTCCATCTTCATCTACATCTGGCCAAGCGTCAATTCTGACGACTTCATACTGACTCCCATCAACGTAGTACAATTTACCTTCAGGTCCAATCTCTAGCCCCATCAATGAACTTGCGGTTGTGTTTACAGTTTCAACAAGAGAACCAGATTTACCGTTTGTAGATAGATCATAAGCGGAGATTTTGTTGTTCCCATTTTGTCCTACAAACAGTGTGTCTCCATCCAATGCGATTCCGCTAGGGTTTGACAATCCAGTGTCAATAACTCCCCACTCTGCGCCAGTCACACGACTGTATTCTGCCAGTGGTTCGAACTGTGTACTGTCTCCTAGTATGTTGGTGGTGGTGACAGTTGTATCATGTGTATTCACCCACAAAACCCTGTTTGTACCAGTATCAGAAATGTAAAGGATTCCGGTGGAATCATCCAATATCATGTGGCTCGGAATACCTGAAGTTCTTGATAGCTGTATGTCGGAATATCTCCTTACAACCCCATCTGAGTGGTCATCCATGCCAGTATCGTGGTCTTCTTTGAAATCGTAGTAAACTAGGTGTCCATAGTAACCATCAAAATACCAGTAGGAATTTCCTGAGTCGTGAGCAACTCCCATGCCTAGTGGTGATTCATGTAACATGTCAATGTGGCTTCCTCCATACTGATCGTTCTGGTGTTCCATTGCAAAGTGACTCAACGATGATGGCCATAACGCTGGTCCCATGAAATAGTTAGGATCCGCTTGTCCGTTGTATGTATTAATTGATTCTTGGCCAGTTGCAAATGTGAAATCGAATTCGGAGTCGTAAGCACCAAATGCGATGGAACTAACCTCTTCCATGAAATGATTCCTGTGAGAATCGAGTCGTTTCTCTGAGTATTGGTTTGATTCTCCAGTGTTGTGCACAATAACCATACTGTCATCAGCACGGTTTACAATCCATAACTCGTCACTCCTAGCACTTGATGGATGGAATTCAAGGTCTCTTGGTACGTTTAGACCATCGCTTGTTGATGCTATGACCGTTTCATCAAATCCAGTGCCAAATTGTTGTACAATTGTATTGTCACTGCTTTGTGATATGTGAACTTCCTCTTGTAAAATTGAAATTTGGGTTGTCGCAATAGGAGTGAGAGACAATAAGATCATCACGACAAGTGCCTGAGGCTTCATATTTACATTCATGTAGGTCAGATAAAAATAGTTGACTGTATTATGTTTCTCAAATTAAATCAGGCACCATGTAATGGTTTCAAAGTAAAACTGGAAGATTTGCCGATTAATCGGACCGTTCTAAGGGGGACTGCAATAGTATGGCGCCGTTTATGGGGCTCGAACCCATGACCTTGGGATTAACAGTCCCACGCTCCACCAACTAAGCTAAAACGGCAACCTTCCGACATACATTTCCTATATGACGGCTTCCATCAAAATCGTCTAATTTTAGTCCTCAATTATCTCGATAATTCGATTGGATTTTGATGGTTTTGTTTCAGACAATGAAAGAGAATTTTGTATGGTTTCGATTATTTCAGAACTAATATCTTCACGGGTATCGAATCTAATCCAAGGCACTCCATCTTTGATTTGATCTCCAATATCGACCAATAGTTCTGCACCAACTCCGTGGTCGATGTCTGGGTTTTCTCCAGTTCTTCCTGCACCAAGTTTGCATAGAACCTTACCGATAGTTAGTGCATTGATTTGCGAAATGTATCCTGAACTTTGTGCGAGGATATCAGTCGAAACTGGTGCTCTATCTAGAGCACTCCACGGTTCACGAACTAACTGTGAAACAACTTGAGGGTCAACGTCTTGCCTGATGCACATTTCTTCGAATTCCTTGAGTGCAGTGCCGTCACTTATCGAGGCTTGAATTTCATAGCCTAATGCCTCAGCTTGAGCGTATACCAATCCCATCGTATCTGCAGGTCCTTCCCCTTTCAAGCATTGAATACATTCAACAATCTCATGGCTATTGCCGTACATCCTTCCTATTGGGTTATCCATCTCGGTTACCTGAGCCGTTACCGCCATTCCTAGGCTATTTCCTGTAGCTACCATCGATTTTGCAAGTGCAACGGCATTTTCCCTAGATTGCATAAATGCAGCATTACCGCACTTGACATCCAAGACCAATTTTTCCAGACCTTCTGCAGCTTTTTTAGAAATTATTGAGGCGGTTATTAGACCGATTTGTGGAACTGTTGCCGTGATATCTCTGATGGAATATAGAATTCTATCAGCAGGTGCAATATCATCGGTTTGGCGTGAAATGAAGCAAGGATTACTTCTCATCTCATCTATGGATAATCCAGTATTGAATCCAGGAATTGCTTCTAACTTGTCAATAGTCCCTCCTGTGTGAGCAAGTCCTCTGCCTGCTAGCATCGGGATTGTTGCACCTGCAGCTCTAAGGGCAGGTGCTAGTATGATACTCATCTTGTCTCCAACACCTCCAGTAGAGTGTTTGTCAACTCGGCCTGTTTGCTGTTCCATCTTCTCCCCTGCATTCAACATTGCAAGAGTGAGGTTGGAGGTTTCTTCTGGTGAAAGTCCATTGATTTGGCATGCCATCAAAAATGCCCCAAGTTGTTCTCTTGGAATCTGGTTTATGTTGTTGCAAATGAATTGAAAATCGCCGGCAGCCAAGACTTTGCCATCTCTTTTTGCAGCGAGAATGTCTGGCATCGAGCGCATGCTGAAAACCTCAAGATGCTAAGCCAATTTCAACCAGTCTTTGGTGAAGATAATCTCCAGCAGTAATTGAGTCGTACAAAGCTTCGCCTCCAGTCATTTCGATGAATTCTGGTAGTGGAGTAAGGTCGACATCATCTCTAGGGTGAACAAACATTGGCATAGAATATCTGTCAGACTTTGCGTCTGGTGGATTTACTACTCTGTGGGTTGTTGATTTGAAAAGTCCATTCGTTAGATTTTGCAACATATCTCCACTGTCGACAATTATGTGGTCGTGGTTTCCTTCGACCTCGATCCAAGTTCCATCGTGGTCCATCACCTGTAATCCATCAGCAGTGGCACCAACAAGTAGTGTGATGAGATTGATATCCTCGTGCTGAGCGCTGCGGACTGCACCTTTGGGAGAGTTTTCTCCAAGTGCAGGGTAGTGGATAACACGCAGAATTGTATTGCCGTTGTGAGCCATGTCAGGTAGCCAGGATTCTGATTTGCCAAGATACAGTGATGCAGCAGCCAGTAACTCAGAACTCATTGACTCCATTGCAACATACAATCCGTCAATCGCCCCTTCGAATTCTGTAGGGTTGTCTGGCCAGATATTTTTGTGGAAATTTGGGTCATCGATAGTTCGCCCAGTTTGCCAGAATTCTTTGAGGTCAGGTGCAGGGTTATCCTTTGCATGTTCTACTCCGTATGGAGTGTAACCACGTTGACGGAATAACTCAGCTTGCTCATATCTGCTCTTTTCTTCTTGTGGAAGTTGAAAGAAATCATCAGCAACAGAATATGATTTCTTGATTGCGTCAACGTCTATTCCATGGCCAGTTAATGCAAAGAACCCGATGTCTTGCAATGCTTCGCCCATTTGTTTGACAAATTCTTCACGGCGCTTGCCTCCGGCATGCCAGTCTTCAAGATTACAAACAGACAGGGTTCTTGTCATCTCAATCACGTAGTTTAGCAACTAACTTCAGCATCTCGATGTATAGCCAAACCAGTGTCAATACTAGGCCAAATGCGCCATACCATTCCATGTTCTTTGGCGCACCGTACTTTACACCGTTCTCAATCATTCCAAAATCAACAATCAAGAATAATGCTGCAACTGTGATGAATAGTATGCTGATTCCAATACCGATTGGTCCACTGCTGTGTAGGAAAGGTACCGTTGTTCCAAATAGCATTAGAATGAAGTTGAATAGGTACAATATCATGATTGCACCAGCCATTGAAGAGACTACGAGTACGAATTTTTCAGTAGGCTTAATCAATCCGAATTTGTAAACAGCCAGCATAGTGACGAATACTGCAACAGTGCCAACGAGCGCTTGCAAGATTATTCCCTCGCCGCCTCCAAGGTAGTAGTTCTCAATCATGTAGGAGAATGCACCGATGAAAACCCCTTCTAGAATTGCATACATGCTCATCAAGATTTGAGGGTTATTTGGTCTTGAGAACATGATGACCAATGCCATCACAAATCCACCAATCCCTGCGCCGATAATCAGCGGCGTGATTAGTGCTGGGTTTTCTGCTACAATCGAGAACGAAAACATTGCACCGATTGCTACTAGTGCCAACAAGGTCAGTGTTTTGTTTACTGTTCCATCAAGGGTCATTCTTTCTGTGGTTACTCCGCCTTGGAAATAATGCGGAGCGAGCGCCGGGTTGCTGCTGCGGTAAACCATGTGAATCGGTTACCGATTCTAGCACTCCCTTGTCAATCTTACGCGGTATTTTCGTTAACTTGTTGCTGATACCACTCTGCAAGTTGGTCTTCAGTCCAACCTGAATCTAGGTATTTTTGAACCTGTTCAGCGCTCCATCCTGGGAATCTACTGAGGTCAAAGCCGAGATCTTCTGACTCAGAGGTTCCATCTAGAACTGGCATATCCCAAGATTTCGCTTCTGTAGTTTCAACGATTTGAGATAATTCCTCATCCAAATCTTCCTCCTTCTTTTGCTTCAAGAGAATAGTTCCTGCACCTAGTAACACAATTACTCCGATTATGATTAATGTCCACATGAACTTCATGCCCGAGGATAATCCATCTTCCTCAGTGTCTTTGGAGACTTGATTCTTATTTTGCTCGTTAGAACAACCTTGGGTATCGGTTGCAGCACCTTCTGCAGTATCCGGGCACTCATCAACATCGTCTAATATTCCATCATTATCAGAATCGAGGTCGACGACTGTTGAATTGTTTCCATCGTTGTTATCGGTGTTGTTTCCTGTTTGATTGTCAACAGGCTCTGTTGTTAGGTCTGGTTCACATCCAATCACTGCATTGTCATCGATGCCATCTCCATCAGCATCAGCGAGGTTTAGTGCATCACTGGCCGATAGATTGCTTTGAGTTGCAGCCCAGAGGATTTCATCTCCATCCTGAATACAGTCTCCATCGGTATCGTTGCTATTGGGGTCTGATCCGTAAGAATACTCACCAAGGTTTGAGAGCCCATCGCCATCTGTATCGATAGCAGAATCTTGGTTAGTTCTAGAAAGGCCGTTCACAACTTCCCAGAAGTCCGGGATTCCATCGATGTCAGTGTCGGTTGTGTCATCTAATCTGTTCCAATCTTCCCAGAATGAATCAATATAGGGCTGAGTTACTTGTTGTGAGTGAAGGATTAATCCCATCTCACGGTTTCTGAGAATAGAGTTGTCTCCCCAATTAATACTGGACACGAGGACACTCTCTCCGTCGATTATCACTCCCTTGTTGTGTAATTTAGTAACGGTTTCATTTTCGCTCATTAAGATGGCTTCAACGTCTCCTTCCCAGTCGTTAAGTTCGTTAACAGCTTGTCTGATTCCTGGGTTTTCGTTTACGTAATGTTGGTTGATTACCAATCTAATTGAGACTCCTCTCTCTGCTGCATTTTCAAGCGAATCAAGAAGTGGGTTTTCTCCCCAACCCCAGTACCAATCCATCTCAAAGTATTGTAGAGATAGAAGAATTTCTGATTCTGCTGAATTGATGAAATCTGCAAGTCCTTGCATACAATCATCCGGGCAGGTTAGCAACTCTCCGCTAACAGGGCCAGTTACCGGTGAAACCACACTGCCAGGAGTGTAGGATACAGGCGGTGAGTAAGAACCGGAATCTGGCATACTGTAGGTTGAATCCTCGACGTGTAATTGGCTTGGGTCTTCATCAAATGCCATTCTCTCCATTACGATAGTTGCCAAATCTGTGCTGTTGACAATTACGCCCCAGTCACGGTTTCCGACTCCATCGCTTGGTAGAGATGATGATTTCCAGTTACCCGAACTGATCCAAACATGAGTTGAATCCACAACTGCGATCTTGGAATGTATGTATTGGTATGGAGAAGAGGAAGAAGTAGTAAATTGCATGACTGTAATTCCTGCGTTTTCTAACTCCCACGCAATTCCTAGGCTTTGTCCGATGTTGTAATCTCCCCACCATGTTTCTGGTTCATGGATAACTACAGTGATGTCAACACCTCGGTTAGATGCTTCAATCAAAGCCATTGAAAGGTAAGCATCGTGTAATTGGTAAACGTGTAGATGTATCGAATCAGTGGCTGAGTTGATCATTGAAATCACCTCATCAAGACCCGCATCAGGGCCAATCAGTGGAGTTACATCGGTATCGTCTGTGAAGGTATTTATTCCACAGAAGTGACTTGCTCCGGCTACAGACCAACGCATTTCCCAATCGTTTGCGCTGTTCGTATCAGGCATTTCGCCACAACCATCTCCACGCAGGTACAGGATTCTATCAACTGTTGTAACAGGTTCTGCTATCGAAGGTCCAGACCATCCCTCTGCATCGGTAGGTCCATTTCCGTAAACAAATGTGTCTGCGATAGTGCCATCTGGTGCTACAAGTTGTATGGTAGCTCCACTGTTAGGTAACCACACAGGGAAGTTCATGACATCGTCTGCATCAAGAATCATTGTTGCACCCATCGCCTTGACTGAGTTAGCATCAGGGCTAATTATTACCGAAGAGCCAGCCGAAATTTCTCCACTGGTAAACGTTCCATTGAAACTGATACCACCGGTTGTAGTCTTCCTTACAGTCCAACCATTTAGGACAGCCATTATGTCTCCTGTGTTGCTTATTTCGAAGAATTCGTCGTTGGTTGTTGTACTCTTTTCTTCAAACATAAAGCGGCTGAATCTGAGGTCATCAGTGCCAGCGAAATCAGAGATGTCCGGCTCCTCTTCACCAGGAGTAGGCCATGGTAACATCTGTCCATTTCTGTCCATTGTTTTACAATCTGTAGTGATATTCCACTCAACGTAATCAACTACGTTTCCATCAGGGTCTTCGAGAGTAACATTGTCACCCAATCCACTGATGAACCAGTTTGGTACGTTGAAGACCATTCTCTCTCCTGCCTGAATAATCATTGTAGTTTCATTCCACTGCCAACTTGGTCTCATGTGCATCAGTTCGCCGTCAGCAGCAATCATTCTCCAAGCAGACAAATCGATTGGTTGGGTCCCGTTGTTCAGGACTTCAATCCAGTCGTCGCCCGGAGTAATAGTGTCGGCAGAACAATGGGCTAAGATTTCTGTAATTTCGATTGATAATTCTCCAGTGTACGGTGATGTAGTCGGGTTTGGTGCTCCCGGAGTAGCCCAAGGTGCTTGGCTCCAATCACCATTCCAGAACCAGTTTGATTCACCTTCAGTGCTTGAGTTGTAGGTTATTGTCGAAATAATTTGGTTTGAGGAATCTCTCAGTTCGATTGTGTCACCTGCGGCGTTACGTAAGTAAAATCCTTGACTGCCGTTAATTGCAACTAATGCAATTTCTCCAGGCATAACCAAAGTGTTGTCCTTCGTTACCAATTGGTGGACGTTGATGTTGAAATTTCTAGAACCTGAGGTAAAGTGCCAATTTGCTAGGTCAACAGTTTGATTTCCAATGTTAATCAACTCAATCCATTCTCCCCCTGGCCAATCATCGGTATCGTTACCAACCGCATCTGGTAGGATCTCATTGAATGCAACTTCACCAGTTATTGGTGTTGTACTTGGCTCAGGTTGGCCTGGTGTTGGCCAACTTGCTGGAATCCATTCTCCAACCGGGTCCTCAGATTCAACCAGAGTGATATTTAGGCCGGGGTTACTTGTCCACCATGCTTTGTGGACTATGATGTCATTTTGGTCTAGGAGCATTACATGATTGTAATTATTCCACAATTCTGTTCCCATGAAGAACTGAACGAGTCTTCGACCATCAGCATCGATCATTGATCCCATTTGTGTTGCATTGTTTACCATTGTCGACATGTCGATATGTGTGATATTACCCATTCCATCCTTGATTTTCCATCCAGTCAAATCAATACCGATGTTGTCTTGATTATGCAATTCAAGCCATTCTCCATCTGGGTATGTGCTTCCATCCATTGAGGAATTCACAAGAACTTCAGTAATTCGAATTGGTGAAGTCCCGTTTACAATTGCTTCCCAGTAAGGAGGGTTTTCACTTCCGGGGGTAGGGAATGATGAGTGGCCCCATGTCCCGTCTTGTTGTTCAATCAATGAGAAACCAGGCTCTGTATCAGTCCAAGAAATGGTTTGAGATAGTGTACCGTTGGGCCACAGAAGCCTCAAGGATTCACCACCGTTATTCAAAACACCCCAAGCTGTTGATGAGTTGACGGCAATGATTCTGTGTTCTCCAGCAGCGATAATCGATGATGGTCCAACTAAGTGACTTGCATTGAACGGCAATGTGTTTCCAGCATTGTCTACTATCGACCATCCTGTGAGGTCAATATCACTTGTACCAGTGTTGAGTATCTCTACCCATTCTCCGCCGGGCCATGAAGCGTTATCATCTGATGGCCAAGGGTTGGGCATTACTTCGTTCATGACTAGATCAGAGACTACAGGCCCGGTTGAAGCGCTGTTTGCACTTCCGGGAGTAGGATTGTTTGTGGAGACCCAGTCGTTAACTGCGTTGGTTGAATCCTCCTCTAGGCTTACTCCAGAAGCTGTAGAGTTCCATGATGCTTGGTCGACAATATTGCCGCTTGAATCCTTCATAGTTATCCAATCTCCACTATTTGTTAGGTAGAAGTTTGAATTTCCATTTCTGGCGATTACCATGTAATCTCCCGGTTGGATTGTCCATGTGTTGGAGTTACCTGCTTGGAAACCAACAATGGATGCCGAGTCAAAGGTCAGAGATTTGCTTGCCTTGTTGACCAATTCCCAGTTTAGAACGTCCACTGGGGTTGTTCCTGAGTTGTAAATTTCCATCCACTCACCATTAGGCCAAGTGTCATTGTCTAGACCGTTAGGGTTAGGCATTGCTTCATTCAAGCAAACCGTCCCATTGCAAGCCATTGCGCGACCAGAGGTTGTTGCTTCAGTTGTGTCTACTAGCATTGATGCAGTTGAAAATAGTAATAGTGCCACCAAGGTAAATGCTCTAATCTGCATTACTCCACCAAATCTCTCGACTTAGTTTAGGGTATTCATGCTTTCTTCGATATGGAACAATTGTATTGTTTCAATCAAGGCCACATTCTTGCCGTCTGCCTATATTACTTAGACAAAATTGGCAAGAAGGCATTAGCCGCCTTTTCACAAGCATTTGCTACATCATCCATTCTTTGCAAGACTCTGTACATGTGCATAGCAGCGAGTGCGTCATCATCACCAGAAGTGAATACGTGTGCAGCAGCCTTTGCTTCGATTTCATCAGCAGCGTGCTCTTTCAAGTTTACTTCCTTGATCAACTTTGCAATCTTAGCTTTAGCAACCTTAGTTTCCCCACCAAGGGATAGGTCACGCATTGCTTCTACAGTGTCTTCGTAGACGGCGACAGTTTCTGCAACGGCTTCTCCCATCTCCATCAGCATCTTCCTTGCTTTCTTGTCAGTGTACAATTCTCTGAGACTCAATTGTTCAGCAACATTTTGTGCGTAGTCCGCAATTCTATCTTGTCTTGACAGCATGTGTAAGAACTCATCCATTGAAACGATGAGTCTGAACTCAGAAGTACCCATCTTTTTCCTTAGTGCAGCCTTAACATTGTCAGCATTTAATTCAGCATCAATGGTTGCTTGTATCTCTTCGCTTGCATCCTCTCCTTTTGCAGTCTTGTTGACTGCAGTTAGCATGTGTCCAACAGTTGCTTCAACTGCTTCAGCGTGTTCATGGAATAATTCGAAAGGAGTTTGTGCTTTAGGAGGGTTGACCTCGATTTCGACTTCACCACTACCTGCTTCTGATAGTGCATCTTCTACGTAGATCTCTCCATCCCTTGTCTTCCACATCACATAACCAACTGTCATGAATGCAATTGGAAGCAGAATTATCATCTTCAGATTATCTCCGCCAGATAAGACATAGATTGTGGCGGCTCCGAATGCTGCAACTGGTACACTCGCAACCCATGAGGCGGCGATCTTCCCGAATACACGGAAATCTACAGCCTTAGCGCCACCTGCTAATCCAACTCCCACAACTGCACCAACCAATGTGTGTGTGGTTGAAACAGGCACTGCCAAGAACGGCATTGAGAAAATCATAATCGTTGTGGCTGCACCAAATTCTGCTGCGAACCCTCTTGTTGGTGTGATTTCAGTAATTTTCTTTCCGATGGTTTCCATAACTCTCCATCCCCAAGTCAATACACCAATTGCAATTCCTGCTGAACCCAGTAATACCAACCACAATGGAATTGGAGCCTTCTCCATCAACATTCCAGTGTCGTTAGATAGAACCTGCCAAACTGCAGCCATTGGTCCAATCGCATTTGATCTGTCGTTGGCGCCGTGTGCGAATGCAACATAAGCAGCTGTTATGATTTGTAGCCAAACGAAAATGCGCTCTACACCGGTAAAGCCCTTACTTTCTTCATTAATGTCTATCTTCCTCAGAACTAAGTAAAGGCCGAATGATGCAATCGCACCAATTATTGCAGCCAAGATAAGTGAATTTACAGGGAACCATGCGGTATCCAAGAATGGGTTCCAACTGCCTGCTACGCCATCGTCTCCTGGCTTGTATGGAAGCCAGTCTCCTTTATCCGCTATCCACCCATTAGATTGAGCTTTTGCGAAGAACCCCTTTAGGGCTTTGAATTGCAGAGCAAGACCAAGGACAAAGAACGTTGGGAATGCTAAAATTGGTGCAAGCCACATCGAACGTTGTTCAGGATTGTCTGCATCCAAAATTGCTTTCTTAATTACCCAATAAGAGAGGAACGCCACAAGGGCTCCCATCAAAGGACTTGCAACCCAACTCATAACCACTTTCTGGACAACTTCCCAGTTGATGTATGAAGTCTCATGATCGACCTCAAGAACGAGACCTACCCCAATAATTCCGCCGATGATGGAATGTGTTGTTGAAACTGGGAGTCCGAACCTTGTGGCTATAGTTAACCAAGTTGCAGCGGCCATCATTGCGGCAATGAAACCAAATGCAATATCTTGCGATATGTCAGGAGTTACGGTTGAGAAATCTACTTCCAGGATTCCTTTCCTAACAGTGTCTGTTACTGCATCGCCAGCGAAGAAAGCACCTGCGAATTCGAAAATAGCAGCGATAATTACCGCTTGCTTCAATGTCAGTGCACGAGAACCAACAGAGGTACCCATAGCATTCGCAACATCATTCGCACCAATATTCCATGCCATGTAAGCACAAACAATCAACGCTAAGCCGACAACAACCATTGTTACAGGTTCCATGCCTAATTCTCATAGAAATCAGTATATCACCTAACGCCCATGTAATCTATATAGATGTAAATAGTCGTTTAACTTGAGCCCTATGCCGTATGGACCTGGAGACGTAGATGTTCGAAAAGTGCAACTGACTGGTGGTGCAACTTATACTCTCAGTTTACCGAAACCTTGGGTAGACCAGATGGAACTCAATCCGCGCGATGGGATCAGAGTTGATTGGCGACCAAGTGGTGCCCTAAGGCTAACTCCTTTGGAAATGCTACAAAATACCGAGAAGATAGTCTCGATTAATTTTGGAAGGATACCACACGAATCTCTACATGACCACCTCATGGGTGCGTACCTTGCAGGTGTTGACATAATTCGAATCTCATATTCTAAAGATAATGAAAGAATATTGCAAAGACAAATTAGGCGATTTCTGAAAAATACCCGTGGCTTTGAAATGATGAATGAATCGGAAGGGAGAATCGATCTAATTTGTTTGATTAGTGCATCTGAGATGCCGCTTATTGCCAGTATTAATCGAATGTATTCATTGTTAACTTCAGTTACTCGCGATATAATTTCCATTAGCGAAGGAGCTGAAAAGGAGTTACTTGGAGATGTAGATGAGAGGGAAGCAGAAGTTGATGCGCTTCTTTACCTCGTTGAGAGACAAGTCAGTGTTGCCCTTGATTCTCATTTAGTCGCATCAGCCCTAAAATTAGCTAGAAACCAAGCGGTTGAGCATTCTAATCTGGCTACTTCACTTGAAAGAATGATGGACCATGCAACTCACATGGCGCATCTTGTTCAGGAGTCGGATTTCAATTTGGAAAGTGAAAAAACACCCATGATACAGGTTTCAACTTGGCAAAAAGCGATTAAAAATTTGATGATAAATATACGAACAAGGAATTCATTTGAGATTGAAGAATCGAGGCAATTACTCAAACAGGCTCAAATTGAAATTGTAGAATATGAAGATGAGTTGATAGAAGGAAGGAAGATGACGAAGAACGATATTTTGTTGTTCAGGCTGTCAGAATCAGTTCGCAGATTATGTGCTTATGCTCGAGATTTCGGAGAGATTTTGCTAAATCTAAAATTGCATGATGAGATGATTTCTAGAAGCAAGTGAATTGTAGAAAGTTCATTCGCTTCTTTTGTTTGGAGGATTTGTGGAAGTCACCCTACTGGTTGTTTTAGCTGCTTTTTTCGCTGCGGCATTAACTGTTCCTGCAGGATTCGGTTTATCCACGATGCTAACTCCGGTTGTTCTCCTAATCTTAGATCCCCATGAAGCCGTAGCAGTTGTTGCAATAGTTCATGGTGCCCATAATTTGGCTAAGTATCTAAATCTGAAAGAGCATGTTGATTTTGATGCAATCAAACACTACGGAATTTTCTTAGTGATAGGAGCAATAATTGGTGCAGTATTACAAAATCAAGTTGAGCAGAAACCTCTTCTGATTTTGATTGGAGTCTTCCTTATCGTCTTACCAATTCTTACATTGAGCGAGAAGTGGACTGGATACAAAATACCAGAAGCCAACGATAGAATCGGAGGTTTTGGTTCTGGATTCATGGGTGGACTTTCAGGCCACCAAGGTGCTTTACGTGCAATGTTTCTCTCGCGTAGGTTGACTGAAAAAATGTCCTTTGCAGCAACTGCGAGTGTTTTGGCGTTATGTGTTGATTTGACTAGAATTCCAATTTACATCTATTACAGGCCTGAAGAAATCATGGAACACTTACAACTGACCGGTTTGCTGGTAATTGCTGCATTATTCGGAGTACGTGTGGGTAAAAAGTGGTTAGTTAAATGGAAAACTACGACCATAAAAAATGGGATTATGGTGGGAATTATTTCTAGCGGTATATTCTACCTTTTCGAAGCCCTAGGCTAATTCAGTAAATAGAAAAGGCCCACAGGGGAGAGGACTTCCCCTGTGGGCCAAATTTACCGGATATTCCGGTTTAGTTGGTTTCAACCTAGTCTTGCCGTCATTTCATCGATCATTGCATCAGGTAATGCAACGTATCCAACGTCCATGACGTGTTCCATTCCAGCATCGGAGTATCCGTACTCGAAGAACCCACGAACTAAATCCCAGTCGTTGTTGTTGACGTTCATGTAGATGTATCGGGACAGAGGCGCATAGCTTCCGTCAGCAACAGTACTTGCTTCTGGAGTTACTGCTCCGCCTGCATCTTGAACACCATGGGTGTCGTTGTTTGCGATTGCCGCAACACTCAGAGTATTTGCATTCTCTTCGTAATATGCGTAACCGAAGTACCCAATTGCATTCTCGTCACCATTGATGCCATTTACGATTTGGTTGTCATCAGCAGAATTCTGGTATCCACGATCTGTGTCGAATCCTTCAGGTTCATATCCTTCCTCTCCTGAGAAGCAGTTCTTACAGAATACTTGCTCTCCGAAGTATTCGTATGTTCCAGAGTCGGAGTCAGCACCCCATAGCTTGATTTCAGAATCATCACAAGATGCGTCAAGGTCTCCCCATTCTCTTATGCCGTCATCGTCATTGTTTGGAGTTGTTGAATTCATGTCCAATCCATCAGCAGCCAATTCATCTTCTGTCCAATCTGAGAAAACCCATCGCAATTGTGCCATCGATATTCCACCCATTTCAGTAAGACATTGGTCAGCAGCTCCTCCTTTCTTTACAACCACAGATAATCCGTCAATTGCTACGACAAGTTGTGTAACAGTTATGTCGGAATTAAGACAGTTGTATGTGTAACCATCAGATGCCACTGTTGCTTCGGAATCTTTCCATCCCCTGCTCATGTCTCCAATGTGCACGGAATCAGAATCTGTGCTGCATACTTTCGATGCGCCAGCTCCAGATCCTCCGCCTGCTACGGTAACAGTGTAGCCATCATTGGCTTGGCTGTAGGCCTGGCCCCATGCGCTGGCTACAGGAAATACTGTGCTACTTCCTGCTATGTTTATCGTTTTCTCTTCAACTTCAGCATCGTCTCCACCTAAACATCCTGCTAATCCTGCAGCCATTAAGGTCAGTACGAGCGTAAAAGCCATTCCATTCTTCTTTATACTCATCAGGTTCTCTCTCCTGTTGATTTAGTCTAAGCACGTTTGTGACATATTTCTGACCAGTAAATAATCAATATCAATATATATTTCTATATAGTTCTGCATAGATTATGTTGGTGGAATATGTATTACTGTAGTTAGTGGAGGGGAATAGAGAGATGTCACAGAATTCTGATTTCCGCAAATTACAAGTTACGGGTGGTTCAACTATGATTGTTTCACTCCCGAAAGAATGGATTAATTCTTGTGGGCTAAGGAAAGGTGACGTAGTAAGCCTGGAGGAATTAGCATCTGGTGATCTCCGCATATCTCCATTACAAGGTCCTGGATTGAAACGTCAAATTACCTTGGATTGTTGTCAATATGATATTGGACTCACAGATTTAATGATAGGTTCCTATTTATCAGGTGCTGACATCATTAAGATTGCATGCGAAGATAAGATTCCAAGAAAAACTCGTTCAAATGTTAGAGAATTTTTGCGAGATACAAGAGGAATGGAAATCGAGTATGATGATGAAAAAGAAATTCGTATAGTTTCGATATTGAATCTTTCTGAGCTAAAGCTCCAAGTTTCGATAAATAGAATGTACATCCTTATTTCGAGTTTAGTTGAAGATTCCTTGGGAGTAATTTCTGGAGAAGATGCCAGTTTGTTGTCAGATATTGAAGACAGGGAAAAACAGATTGATGCTAGAAGATTATTACTTGAAAGACAAGTCGCTTCCTCCTTGCAAAATACATCAGTCGAGAAGAGACTCGCAGTTGAACGTTTTACTGCCATGGAGCATGCCAATATAGCGAGAACATTAGAGAGAATGGGAGACCATGCGACCAGACTTGCCCTACTGGTTAGAAAACATTCTCAAGCAATAAAAATGAATAGCAATGAGTTCCCACTTAAATCAATTCCAGTTTGGTCTAAACAATTGAAAACAATAGTGCATAATATGTATACTAAGGATGTAGGCATTATTCATTCAGCGAAATTAACGTTAGCCAAATTAGGAGATGAGATAGAATCAGCTGAAGGAGATTTGTGGACCGGAAGAGGTTCTGCAGAGAGGTTGTTGAGTGAATTCCGAATTTCAGAATCAGTGAGAAGGTTGTGTGCTTACAGTGTCAATTTTGCCGAATCGCTACTCAATATGCTAATGTATGATAGACTGGAAAAAGTTGAGAGTTGAATTCCATGTCGTTAATCTCGAAAATCAGAGGTGACAAAGCAGGTACTGTTTTGTTTTTGATGAGTTTCTCGGTTATTCTAATTACTTTAGGAATTATTCAGACCTTGTTATTCGAGAGCATCACATTCTTCGAGGATATTGCGGAGAACCGAGGTTGGTTCACATTAGATTGGAATTTTGAAGGAATAATGTCTGCTTCAGGACTAGCGGCTTTGCTATTTTCTTTAGCATTATTTGGCGATGTGGTTAGTCGGAATGAGGAAACAGTTCTCTCTAAATTTCCTATTCAAGTTTGGTTTCCTAATGATTTGTTAGCGAAGGGAATTATGTCTGTAGCGATAATCCAATTTCTGATATTAGACAGCTTTCTTCTGAGCCTTTCGATACTATTTCTCGTGATAATTTGGAGGAAAATTTGCAACTTAGAGTTGAAGCGAAAGATGGGAGGCAATATTGAATTCAATAACACATGGAGGAACGCCTTCGGCTTATTCACTTTCATCGCACTATTCGATGCTGTAACAATGAATTATGGTGGTGCGTTTGGAGAATTTTTCTTACAGAATCAGTGGACTCCTACTGGAGCATGTGCAGATAGACGAGGTCTTTGTGATACAATGTCATTTGGTGTTAACAGTCTTTTATTGACTACATTACAAGTAGCATTTGGAGCCTTATTGATTGCAGTTCCACTGGGCGTTGGCACTGCAATTTATCTTTCAGAGTATGCTCATCCAAGGCTAGTTGCCATCGTCAAGCCTACATTGGAGATTCTAGCGGGAATTCCGTCAGTAGTCTACGGTTTCTTCGCATTCATTTACATCGGGCCACTAGTAGTAGAATTTGGAGAGTACGCTTTCGCCCAAGGTTGGATTGACGAACCACCAAATGTATTGAATCCGATTAATGGAGCAATCGTAGTAGGTGTAATGATTTTACCACTTATCGCTTCCATGTCGGAAGACGCATTAAGGGCAGTTCCAAATGAATTGCGAGAGGGCTCGTTAGCATTGGGAGCCACAAAGATCGAGACTACTTTCCGTGTTATGATCCAAGCATCATTGTCCGGAATAATTGCTAGTATTATTCTGGCTTTGTCACGAGCAGTTGGTGAAACAATGGCTGTAACTTTGGCAGTTGGAACTATCGCTGTTTATACTTCGAACATGTTCCTTCCTGCACAAACAATGACTGCATATATTGCACAAAGAGTAGGTGGAGATTTACCATTTGGTGAAATTGGATATTTGACAATCTTCGCAGTAGGTTTGTATCTTTTCGTGATTACATTGTGCCTGAACCTGCTTGGTAACAAGGTCCTATCTGCATACAGGGAGGCTTACTGATGAAGGACATCGACAAACTTCAGAAGAGAAGTCGTAAGTTACGAGACCTCGCCGAAAGAGCAGGTTCAACAGGACTTGCAATCTCAGGATTGATCGGATTGCTTTTCCTTGGAGTACTGGTTTGGCAAATTGCAGAACCAACTTTCATCGGAGGAGAGGAGGGTGAAATAACAGCGGCAACAGCGGCGATTCCTGTAACCGATTATCATCTGAAATGGGATTTCCCTAATGTTGATTCTGAAACTGGAGAATTAACGACCGACCCAATTGTACTAAGAATTTCGTGGGAAGACGATAATGGCAAACAATCGCACGATTTACAAATTGATGTTGTCGAAGAGAGAGGTCTGTCTGTAGATGTGAACGTCTCAGCAAATGGAATTGACCAATCTCAAATAGAGGTTGGTCGCAAAACCAAGTTCCACATCTATTCTACACTGGACGTGACTGCTACTGTTGAGCAAATATCTGGGCCAGTTCCTAGTGCGGATTCATCAGGTTATCCAGTAGTTGACTCATTTGTTATCACTGGTGATGTTCACATTCTATCTGATGAAAATGGCGAGTTAGTGTTTGAACCATTTGAGTTAGCAGCTTGGATTACACTATTTGCTCTGATTGTTTTGATGACTTGGCCACAAGAACGTATTCTAATGGTTTTAGAAAATGTGCAGAGTTTCAGGATTCATATTCGTCTATCCTTTTTTGCACTAGCAGGAATTACTTACTTTGCGAGCGGCGGATTGTTTGTTGCTGCCGCACTAGGAGCAATGTGTTGGATTGTCAGTGGAACAATCTTGTTCCGGCTATTAGAGGGGATGGAACGGTTGAAAGGCCTAGGCCGTAATTTGAGTGAAACCTCCAGACTCAATCACTCGATATCGAATCGTGATAGTTTAATGATGTGGTCTAGAATGCTACTGTTCACATCCACACTTTTCATTCCTATTCTCATCGACATACCTTTCCTAACTGAGAGATATCAGGATATTTTCGTACCTTATGCATCAGGAATAAGAGCTGCATTTTATGGAACAATTTGGGTTATGCTAATTGCAATGCTAGTTTCAATTCCTATATCGGTTGGTGCAGCGATTTATTTGGAAGAATATGCAAAGCCAAACCAAATGACAAAGTTGATTCAGGCTTTGGTAACAAATCTTGCTGGCGTTCCTTCAATTGTTTTCGGTATGTTTGGTCTCGCAATATTCGTCAAGCAAGGAGGAATTGGTTGGGGCCTAGGCCCATCGGTTCTAGCAGCAGGTTTGACAATGGGTGTTATGGCTATGCCAATCATTGTGTTAGCAGGCCAAGAAGCCCTGAGAAGTGTTCCAAGGTCTCTAAGGGAATCTGCATACGGTGTCGGCTGTACTAGATGGCAAGTTACCAAGGACCACGTATTGCCTTCAGCGATGCCTGGTATTATGACCGGAAGTATTCTTGCGATGAGCAGAATTATGGGTGAGGCAGCACCACTGGTTGTAGTCGGTGCAACTGCAATGATATTGTTTGACCCTGAACCTCTTGCAGCACTAAGTGGCGGAAATGTGAATTTCACTGTAATTCCAATTCAGATTTATTTCTGGACTGCAGAACCTGACCCTGCATGGCATTCCATGGCAGCAGCAGCAAGTATTGCGCTGATCTGTCTATTAGTTGCAATGAATAGTATTGCAATTGTATTGAGGCAACATTTCAGAAGGAGGCTAAACTCATGAGCGAAAAAATCGGTGGAGAAGAAGTACCAGATTCGACAAGAGAACTTGATGTGGATGGAGAAATCGACCTAATGGTCGAAGATTTGGACTTGTGGTATGGTGACAAGCAAGCATTGTATGGAGTGTCGTTGCCAATTGCCAAAAATTCCGTAACTGCCCTGATTGGACCGTCTGGTTGTGGAAAGAGTACCTTACTTCGCATGATGAACCGAATGAACGACCTTATTCCGATTTGCCACTATGATGGTAAAATTTCAATGGGTGAAGTCGAGATTACTGCTAAAGATGCCGACCTTGTTGAAATTAGGAAGAACATAGGAATGGTTTTCCAAAGGCCAAATCCTTTTCCAAAATCAATTTACGATAACGTTGGATATGGGGTAAGGTTGCACACCAAACCATCACGTGAAGAGTTGGATGCAATTGTTGAAAAGAGTCTCAAGCGTGCAGCGATTTGGGATGAGGTATCAGACAGAATGCACGACTTGGGAACATCCCTTTCAGGCGGACAACAGCAAAGACTGTGCATAGCTAGAACGATTGCAGTAGAGCCAGATATCATATTGATGGATGAGCCTTGTAGCGCTCTTGACCCGATTGCAACTGCAGCAATTGAAGAGTTGATTCTTGAGTTAAAGAAGGATTTCACAGTTGTTATCGTTACTCACTCCATGTCCCAAGCAGCACGTG
>CAXPMI010000045.1:0-3600 GCA_964218365.1 Candidatus Poseidoniaceae archaeon | reverse complement strand
GTCATGTAAGTGCACTCCCTGAACATTCAATACCGCTTTGATGTAATATGATTCATTTTCTAATCCAGTATACGAGCCTAGATTAGGATCGTTTGGGTCTGTTACATATTCCAGGTCTCCTGGGTCTGAAAAAGTCATTGTTGTTATCTGAGTGGTTGTTCCAGACCCTATGTCAATTTCACCTTCGGATTCTGCCGGGTCGTCTGCATTATCTGCAGCATACATAGAGTATAGGTTACATCCATCATAGACGTAACATAGTTCCCAATCGATAGAATACTCTGAATTGGTGTCTAAATTAATTGACGTGAAGGTTACTGTTATGTCGCTTCCTCTGTCATAGTAATCTTGTGTTATGGAAACAATAATTTCTTCATTTCCAGTAACTCTCCCAGTTGTATCTTCTGCGTTTGTTGACACTGCTAGAATGGTTGTCGATAGGACAAACATTGTTGCTAGTATGAGCGCAGACCTTGTACCGTGTGTTCGCATGTAGAGCGATAATTATGGTTCTAGTATAATCTTAACTGAAAACGATTAGAGTGTAAATAAAGAGTGCGGGGGGCAGGATTTGAACCTGCGAACCAATAAGGAATGGGACCTAAACCCACCGCCGTTGACCAAGCTGGGCGACCCCCGCGCAGAATGGGCGTGAACTATCTCCCAAATGAATACAACTGTTCAAGAATGAGAAGTTAAGAGGTCAATCATGGCGGACTTCGACGATGTATCAAACATCTTAGTTCCGCACAGGAAAAAAGTACACGTAGTTATATTTTTGATGACAATCCTGATGATTCCCGGAGCACTAAAAGCACTCGAACCAATCGATATGGAATCCTACGACATGGAGTCGCCCGAACTTACTGCCGAACGCATCATCAATGAGGAGTTCACAACCACCGAGGTCATTCTCGGATTTGTTGTCAGCGTGCGTGACCCTGCTGAGGTGGGTTCAACACCTGTTCCAGTTCCTTTCATTGATGACGGAACACCTGACTGGTCCAATTTTGCACAGGTTGACGAGATCGTACCAACTGGAGGAAAGTGGCAAGGAATTACAGATATCGATGGAGGCATCCTGAACCTCACGGTGCTCAAAGAGATTGACGGCAAGCACGACATAATCAGAAATCACGTGCTTGGTGACTACATGAAGCCATTCATCAACGATGTAACGGAATTACAAACGGATGGAGTAATGAGTCTTGCAGACATTTTCAGAGGCTTCATGGCCAATGAGTCTGTTTTGACCAAACCAACCATGACTCTTGCAGGGCTTGAACCACCGGTCACTAACTGGCATGACTGTGGCTCTATTGAATGCTTGAGTTTTGATGATGAAAACGTTACTCAGGCCCATATTGACTTGGCTGCTGCACGCATGGCAAGCGCAAATGGTTCTGATTTCCTAAGGTGGCTTTCACTGGATAGAGGATTTGTAGCAGCAGAAGAAAATGCAGGAATCGTTGGAGGACCAATCGGTGGTTCTCTCAACGTTGATGGCACTTGGGCAAACGCAAGACCAGGCCCAGGTCGATGGTCTGCCTCAGCATCGTGGCTACTTGTTCAACTCGACAGAGCGGAATTGGAGAAAGCTGGGTGGACCACTGTCTGGAAAGATGCTGAATCTGAAACACAGATCAGAAATACCGATGAAGGCCTAGTTGTTGGTGGATACAGACTAGATGGAATTGACTTACTATTACACCCACCAAATTACACTTCTGAATATTGTCTTACCCTAGAATCCCCGTGTTCAATCGAATGGTCGATGATGGACTTGGAAGGGCGTCTGAGAAGTCATGACAATAATTCCCTCACTCTGCTTGTTGGACAAGCTGTAAATGTAGAGGTTAACCGAGAATTGCAAAATTCAGGTGGACTCATTTTTGCCATGGGTGCTGTTATCATCGTCCTGCTATACTTGTCTCTAAGAAGATGGTCTGACGTTGGCATTGTCACGGTAGCACTTGGCGGAGCTTTACTTTGGATGCAAGGCATGATTGGCCATGCTGCATCAATATTCTCGTGGATAGGTGTTGACTTGATTTCTCGCTCTCAATTCTCAAATCTACTGCCAATTCTCGTATTAGCTCTAGGTATTGATGACTCGCTTCACGCGCTGCATCGCTACAAGGAAGAAAGAGGACTAGGAAAGTCTGCTACTGAAGCAGGAACGGTAACAGTAAGCAGAGTTGGGAGAGCAATTATGCTCACCTCACTTACAACTATGGCTGCTTTCTCTGCAAACCTATTCAGCGATATAGCTGCTCTGAGGTCATTCGGAATCGAAGCAGCATTAGGTGTTCTAGCAGCATTCTTGCTGACCGGGATCTGGGCACCATTAGTCAGAGTTTCACTTGATGAATGGCTAGAAAAGCGAGGGAAAAACACCACTCCTGAATCTAATCATATGTTTGTCAACAAGGAAAGATTGCAGAAGATTGCAATCAAATCTGGAACCGGCAAGAGACCACTTTTGATCGCCGGAATCTGTCTGATTTTCGCACTCCCTGCTGCATGGGGGATGGTTCAACTTGAGGGCGACTTCCAAGTCGATGATTTCCTAGATGATGAATCGGATTTCGCAATGGGAGTCGGCATTGTTACCGACAGATTCTCTGACGAAGGTGAGCCTGCAATGCTGTACATCGAGGGAGATGTAGCCGAACCTTCAGTATTCAGGGCAATCGATGAATTTAGGCAAAATTCCAATCTCAAAACTAAGGGCGTTGTCGATAAAATGACAAGAACTCCCGATGGTTCAGTTGACGTATTGGCAATCGATGAATTCGTCATGGCCGCATCTGCATCACTGATGAGCAATCCACAACCGTTCTACGATAGAGGATACAATGAATCAAACTGCAGCACAAAAGGTGCTCTTAACGCTCCAAACTTGGATGACAAGGATTGTCTAATCTTCTTCTATGGAATACTGTCAATGGATGGAATCCCAGGAACAGAAGTTCCTTCCTCACTGATGGACCTATACATCGACCCTGGTGTCGAATTAGACCCGCAAAGAGTATGGCTGTCAGTTGATGGAGAACCAGTTACTTATGACCGCATGATTATCAGATTCGGAATTACATCACCAGAACACTTCCCCACAATGGGACCAGGAATTGAAGAGATCAAGCGAGATTTGAGCCCGCTATTCAACCTGTCAAGTGGAACTTGGGAAGAGCCGGGAGATACTGAAGAAGACAAGCCGCTGACTTGGGTTATGCTAACTGGTAAGCCGATAACACGATTCGTTGCCGGGGATAGAATGCAAAACGAAATGCAATCCTCTCTACTACTTGGTTCGCTATTCGTTTTGATCACAATGTCAATTGGATTCCGTTCAATTAAGCAAGCGATTGTTTCCCTAACACCGATTTTGCTAGTTGTTGTTTGGCTGTACGGCCTGATTTACGCATTCGGATATTCTCTGAATATTGTCACCGTTACGATAGCCACGATATCTCTAGGTGTGGGAATTGACTACTGTATTCACGTTACTGAACGGTATCGCGAAGAGAAAGAGAAGGGTGCGAATCATCGCCAAGCACTACATGGTGTTGGTGGAGCCTGTGCACTTGCTCTGGTTGG
>CAXPMI010000044.1:0-58287 GCA_964218365.1 Candidatus Poseidoniaceae archaeon | reverse complement strand
AGCTTTGTGGGCTGGCTTTTCGGGGTTAACTCCTGCTCCAAAAATATGAATCACACTCGATGCGGTGACTTTTGAGTGCAAATCCGGTCCGTCTACCAATCTCACTGTATCACTAAAACCTCAAGACTGCCTCTTATGAAAACTTGTTAGAATCTTGAATCACTCGGATTGACGCAGTCTCTCGATTGCTAGAGAACTAATTGCTACCTGTAGGTTGTATGATGGAATAAATCCAGGCATTGGCAGTCTGACAATATCATCAGCAGCTTCCAAGACTTCTTTTGATACTCCAGCATTTTCAGCGCCAACCACTAGCAAAACATCACCTGTCAGGTCAGTCTCCCAAGGGGCTTTGCCGCCTACATCTTCAGCGACAACGATTCTTCGATTGCATGCGGCAAGGATTTCTTCAGTTGTGGCGTAAACAACCGGAATAAATCGAGTTGCCCTCATAGACGCCCTTCGAATTGTCCTTCTTTCTTCGTGAGTTTTGCTGACATTGATGATTACAGCAGTCGCCCCACTTACCTCTGCAGTTCTAACTCCAAATCCTAAGTTTGGAGCATATTCTACTCCATCAAAAAGCCAGATTGCACCCTCTCTTTCAAACACTTCTTCGAGTGTTCCACTAGGTTCTCTCTCGACTAATGCAAGGACTTTCTGTTGACCGTTTGCACTCATTCTCCAAAGGTCGGTAGCAGAACCTTCTGTTACCTTGATTTTCCTCTCTTTACAGAGTTGAATAATTTCCGAGACATCTTCTTCTCTATCGACCAAAACCAGCTTGATATCGACCCCATTTTTCAGAGCCTTGAGGACATCCGCTTCTCCGGTGATTTGAAGGGACATAGATGTCCGATAGTGAACTTGCACATGAGTCAATCCCTCCAAAAAGCCGACAAAAGCGCGTCGCGCTCTTCAAATAGGGGAGGCAAGTCGGCAAAATGCTCCAAGGAGTAGGTGATGTACATGGCTAAGGGACTTTACCAGCATGTTCGTGCAACATGGAACAACCCAAAAGCGACTCAATCTCATCAACAGCGCCAAGCCCGTATGGTCCAATGGCGCCGTGAACCAGTTAATTGCAGAATCGATAAGCCAACCCGCATCGACGCTGCACGCCGCCTCGGCTACAAGGCAAAGCAAGGCGTCATCATGGTCAGAACTAGAGTTCGCCGTGGTGGACTCCGCAAGGGTAAGGTTCACATGAAGCGCAAGCCATCCAAGGCTGGTATCGCCAAGATTACAATGGCAAAGAACACACAGCGCATCGCTGAAGAGCGTGTTAACCGCCACTTCCCTAACTTGGAAGTTCTGAACTCCTACTGGGTCGGCCAAGATGGGAAGCACAAGTATTACGAAATCATCATGCTAGATCCATCACACCCTGCTATCAAGTCCGACAAGGACCTAGGTTGGATTGCAGAATCCCACCACCGTGGACGTGCATACCGTGGAAAGACTAGCGCAGGTAAGCGTGGACGTGGTTTACACAACAAGGGTAAGGGTACAGAAAAGCTGCGACCTTCTCTGAAGGCTCGTGGAAACATCGGCAAGTGAATTCAAAATTCACCACCGATTATTTCGACACATGGATTGTGTTAGTTTAGGCAATTTTCATCCGTTGGGTTCATTGAGGTCCGCTATGCTGGACGTATCGAAGGAGGGGTATCATGTCGGGTGAAATGAGCGTTTCACAAATCAATGGCAAGGAGATTTACCTTCCTGATGGCAGGCTTTTGGGCGTTGTTGGCGAGACCGTAATCGACGGTAACCAATTATGTGCTACACACCTATTCGTGGCTGGATGTCCTGATGAGTTAGTAGAGAAAGGAGTCCATCTCACTATTCCTTGGCGATGGGTCAGGTCAATTGGCGACGTAGTTATTCTTAGATGGTTTCCCAAGACTCCAATTCCATACGAACACTGAGGTGAAGTAATGACCTTTGAAGTTCATGTTTTGGGAACATCCTCGGCAAGGCCTGCTCAAGGCCGTTCAGTTTCCGGCTCAATCATTGAGACATCGGAGGGTATGCTCGTTGTCGACTGTGGTGAGGGGTTCCAAAATCGCTTGGTAAACCACCGCTCTGAAATGAAAAATTTCGGTGGACGCCGATTGAAAATGACAAAGGTCGCTGCAATTCTTCTAACCCATGGACACCTAGACCACACCTGGGGTGTTCTGCCATGGATGCAAACAATGGCGTTGGATGGAAGGAAGGAAAAATTGACTGTAATTGGCCCAACAACCCGAGAGGTTGTCGATGCCTTACTTGGTAGTGAAGTAGAGCCAGAAGTCACACCATCAGATCTAGTCATTCAGTATGACATGTGGATGGATTTAGGAGCGACTTCAGAAGCACTAGGATACGATGTTCAATGGGTATTGGGAGATGGTGATAGGTGGGTAAACATGAACGATGGCTCACAGATATCGCTACCTCAACCACTGAAAAAAGCAAAAATCTCTGCTCACAACACACAACACACTGTACCATCATTTGCTTGGAGAGTTGCATTGGATGGAAGAAAAGGAAAGTTCGACCGAGATGCAACAAGTCATCTTCCCGACGAAGTCAAGGCTTTGCTTGCATCAGGCGAAGATACCGAATATGATGGTGAATTACTAATTGCAGCCAATTACAGAAAGGACTCAATTCCTGAACGCTCAATCATCATTTCCGGAGATACTGCTGAACAAGCAATCGACTCTAATTGTGATTTATTGATTCATGAAGCAACCTTCCTAGAATCTCACAAAGACATAGCGAACGAACACCTACACTCTACAGCAGCAGGGGCTGCAAGAACTGCGAATGAATGCGGGGCCAAACATCTCGCCCTTACTCACTATTCAGCTAGGCTTGACAGCCACGATTCATCACTGGCAGAGGCACGTAAATTACACTCTTCAGTCGTTGCATTAGGCGATGGTGATAGGCTAGTATTAGGCGATGATTTGTCTCTCAATCATCTAGTAAAACAAGCAGAAGGTTGGGCATAACAGAGTTGAGACAATTTGAAAGCCGAGATGCATGTTTGCAGAAATATGAGTGGTCCACGGTTTCTAGTTCTCCTGCTTGCCGGCCTTCTCATCGCACCACTTGTAACTGCAACAGAAGGCAGGGCTCCTCCACAATGTGCAGAATTCGATCTCTCAGATGTTGTAACAACGAGTTCAGGGGTTGCGGTGGAACCCGGTGCTTGTATTATAATCGACATCGGGGTTAGAAGTCACAGTACAACTCTAGCGATTGACATTGAAGTATTGGACGATGCAATGGATGTGCTAATGTTCGACCAAAATTCGATTCAACCATATCAAAATGGACAGAATTACCGCTCTTCATTCAATCAGGAAGCCACCTTTGAGTCGATGGTCGGTTCGCAGTGGCTAGATTGGGCCCCCCCTCAATCGATTAATCCTAAGAATTGGTACATTGTTTTCGACAACTCCGCACATGATGGGGATGAAGGAATGGGTGACCAGGGCGGTATGACTGCCCGATTCAAGATTCAATTAGCACCTGCAACCGTTGAGGATTATCCTCTCATACATGACACTTTCAAACTTGAGGCTGGAGAGAGAGTTAACCTTGTTGATTTCAATGTAGATTCAGGGACTGAATTGACATACTGGGTTCACCCACTGTCTGGTTCTGGCGATATATTCATCCAATCAGACAACCAATTGGCAGGGGACTTGATTATTTCAGGTACCAATGTAGACGACTTTGGTGGACAAGAAACGACTCAGTTGGAATGGGAAATTTCAGAATTCTTGGACTTGCAAAATCTGAACTTGATTGCAGAAGCAGGCTCGACAGGTGCACATTTTACTCTGAAGGCTTGGTTTGACCCCGTACTTGCACCAACGGTAACAGATTACGATAATTCAACAACGACAATTGGCGAAAAAATCACTCTCGATGCTAGCAATACACCAAACAGTTTGCAGCAGGTAAGGGCTCTATCTTGGGATTTTGATTCGGATGGAGTAGAGGATGCTGTGGGAAATTTAGTAGAAGCTTCATGGAGCACTCCGGGAGTGAAAAACGTAAACCTAACAGCCGAATCTCAGTCTGGAGAAGTAACTGTTACTACCTATCAAATTGAAGTCTTGGACGTCGTTTCACCAACAGCTGTAATTACAGGAACAGGAGTGAATGCTTTACTAGGTCTCGATGGTGATTGGAGATTACTCCGCCTTTCTAACCTAATTCTACAAGCTTCTAATTCAAACGATGACCACGCAATTGCTTCAGCATCCTGGAGTGTTGACGGTGAGCAGGTTTCATCAGCATCACAGTACACTGTCAATAGGTCTGAAATTGGAACTTACACTGTAACTTTGACAGTGAAAGATCCCTCTGGAAACTCAGGTCAAACAAATATAACAATCGTCGTTTACGATGACACAGAACCTATTCTAGTAACCTCTAGTATCTCAGATATTTCAGAGGTAGAGAAGGGTGAGGAAGTTGAATTCCAAGCCAAAGCAGCCGATGAATGGGATGATCAAGATGACTTACGATTCACTTGGGATTTGAATCTGCAAAGGGACAGCAACGGCGATGGTGATGCTACAAATGACCCTGATTTTGTCGGGCCAAATCTGAAGATATCATTCGATGAAGTAGGTAAGGCAAAGTTCGCAGTAACCGTTTACGACCAATCAAATAATTCTGATTTTGAAATCTTTGAAGTTATGGTAACAGAACCACCAAGCCAGACCGGTCTCATTGCGATTGTAGCTGTAGTATTTGCAGTCATCATTGTAGTATCAGGTGTTGTACTATTCGGCTACAAAGGAGTTCAGAGAAGACACGCAGTCGAACTTCTAATGGCCCGAGGATTATCTCGTGATGAAGCAACCTCGAGAGTATACGAAATCTCGAGGAGCATCAAGTTACCAGCCTTTGCAAAGGCAGCACAGATGGCAGGAATCACAGATGGTGCTGAAGTAAAATCTGCTGCAGAACTTCAATCGGATGCGAAATCAGCCGAGTTTAACGCGATATACGGAGGCTCGGAGAATACTGATCCAAACTTAGGTTTCAGACCAACTCCTGCCGTCAGACGGGTAGACCCTGCATTCGCCGAAGCAGCCCTAGCCGCATTTGCAGATGAACCAGAAATACCCGCTGTGGTTAATTCCGCGCCAAGCCCGTCTACTGGTAAGGTAAGAAGTGGAGGGGTTGCACTACCTCAACAGCAAACTCAACCATCAAATCATAGTCTGAGTTCACAATGTTCAGCATGTGGTAAACCGTTCAGCGTGCAAATACCATCATCGGTTAGAAGTGCTGTTGTGGCTTGTCCTAATTGTGGAACCGACCAATTATTTGAACGCTGAAAACCGTAAAACTCGCGCTCGCGATGGGGATGGTTTCATTTGGGTGTAGATGACGTAATTAAAATGATGTCAGAATCAGGTGTGCGTCTTCTCCATCGCGGAGTCCCGCAGCCGCTTGATTCTAGCAAGGTTGCAATAATGCTTGTAATCGTCATGCTGTTACCTATTTTCAATCCAGTTTCTGCAGACGAATCAGTTGGAAGAGACGACTTCGGTGTTCTCGAAGCAATGGCAAATGCATTAATCGAAGAACGCGACTCGGGCGAGGACGATATCGCTAGGAACTCCGCAGAGGGAGTGCTAAGTGCACTTGAGGCTCGTGGCAGAGAGATTGGAGATGGAGATGCACTCTTGGCAACGGACGGAGTGATTGGTGATATTACAATGCGAGAGACAGAACCTCTCACACCGTCACATCCTCGACCTTACGTTTACCTGACTGACCCAGATTCTCATCCGGATGGATGGCCAAACAATTTGTTAGATACTCTATTCGAGTTGCCACCAGGATTTAACGACCCTCTCGCATTTGGGGCAAACACGTACTCACTCTACGTTAATTACACAGCGAGAAACAATGGGCCACAGTATGAGGCATGGGATTACGGTACATTCACAGGTGACGTACTTTCATTTGGAGACACCGGTCTATTCGAGAATGCTATTGATTTGGATGGCGACGGAGGAAATGACGTAGCCGTCGGACTTTCCATCCTTGGGCTTGGAGTCCAAGGTGAAGGCTGGGATGTTGAACTAAGTGACGGACTAATCCCAGTGGTTGAATCAATTTGGATTAGACCAAACTTCCAATGGAGAGTTCGAGTATTGGACCACACGGACCCGCTTTGGGATGACATGGCGAGCATGGAAGTTTCAATGATGAAGGGCGTTGCATACGACCTAACATTCACTGGAGACGGCGAATCTTACGCCCTTGTTATCGATTCAAGGTTCACACAACCCCCACATGATTTCCAAGTGAGGGTTGGACTTGACCAACTAACTCTGGATGTAACTGGAACATTTACAACTCTTGCAGATATTCTCAACATCTTTGCCGGAGGAGATGATTCAGGCTTGGAAGTTACTTCAGTTTCAGCACCTTATGCGATTCTGATTTCAAATCCAAATAGAAACTCTGCAAACGAACAAACCGATTGTGAAGATTCTAGTTGGTATGATCCAATAGCAGACCATTCTGAGAATAGTCGGGACCACAAATGTGGGTATTCAGTAGGCATTGGTTATGTCCACTTCAAAGAACCAGATTTGGATGGATTTAGGCCACTAGATGAAATAGGATACATCGATGTTGGTCTCCACCCTGTAGAGGGGGAAACGAGAATTCCAGAAGAGTTGGACTTGGTTATTAGAAACGATAACGCAGGAGAGAACTCCTTCGATAATATCGAAATTTACAGTGATACTGATGCTGATCTCTATTTCCATTACTTTGAGGACCGCTCTAAGCACATTGAGGCTGGCGGCCAATTTGGCAACATTACAGATTCTCGCGGTTGGGTCAGAGATATGCCAAAGGGCACAATGCCTCAAGAAGAGATAGATGCGATTTTCACTTTGATTGGAGAAGCTCCAGGCTCCAGTAACTTTCCTGGACAGATGCCAAATCGATTATCTCTGATTATTTCGATTAAGAATTACACAGCAGATTCATCCACAAATGCTGCAGACCCTACATTGGTTCTAGACCCGAGCGATAACCGCTGGAACAGTCTGATTTTGATCGCAGGAACTGAAAGAATTACCAAATTAGAATACGTTTCTACTTTCCAAAGACACGGTTATGCATCCGACGTTTCTTCAATGGAAGTAGAGATTGTTGACCTTCCCGAGGTAGTAGCCATATTCGGAACGTTTGAAATTCCTACATCTAATCGGGTTCGAGTAGAGTTCGGGACTGCACCGGATTTGTTGAGTGAAGTTCTCGATAACGTAGTCCTGAACTTGGTAGAGATTATCCTTGATCTTGGGACGATTCTCAACGGATTGCCTGAGGCAATTGTGGGAACAGCTGGAGAATCTAGCGGGGAAATATTCCTACAATGTTACGATCAAGTCCGAGAGTCTTGGTCTGATGGAAACACTCGTTCTGAGTCAATGGTTCAAGGCGTAAAACTTGCCATTGGTAGCAGCCCTCATCCAGTAATGGATACCAACCACATTTTACTTTCAGAGGATTTGGATTACACTGACCAAAACGGAAACGTCGATGGCAAGTATGGCCGAGTTAACCCCGCTTTGGTTCCTGTGGGAATCAGTTTGATGGTAACCGATATTTCTGGAGCGTCTTATTCCTATGATCAAGATACGGACTTGAGGACGATTTCGATTACAGGAAGTTCTGGCGACGAATTAATCATTGGTCACATGCGCCATTTTTCCAATTCTACAGAGGGGGATGTTAGGCAATTCGCATCGATTTCCAACCGTCCATCTAACCTGACAATCGCTCAACAGGGTTCGCAAATAACCTACACAGCATCAGATGAGATAGGCACGATAACTTACAGTGGCGAGGGAGATGGTCAATACAATGCACTCCGATTGAATGGACTGCCTTCACAGTTCGAACTTGAGTTGGGTGATACCCTTGCTATGTCAGCTCCTGACGGTATAGGTTCGATTGAGGTGCAAATCTCTAACGCTTCAGTTCCACTTACAATGGATGATGACCATGCAAGATTCTGGATTGATCAAGTTTCAGGACAGGCTAGTATGTCTCTGCGACTGTCAAATTTAACTTCTATAGTGTTGAATCCTCCCGAAGAGCCGGGTGCATTAGGGCAAAGAGGAAACAGTGAACTTGTGATGAACCGCACTGGCTCATCACCATTCAGCGTATTACTGGAAGATGTAAGTGAAAGGGACGATAAGTTCCTTGGCCTTTCAGGTAGGATTCACATTGACCCTCTACCTGCTAACGTCACACTATCTCTTCCATCTTCTGAAAATTCCGACATGATTACAATCCCTGAGTTTGGAGACGCAGATGGTATCCTTGCTCTATCCTTTTTCCTGTCCGGTATGATCGACTTTGGCTCTTCAGTAAACGACTTCGCGGTAGAAAGTATGGTCAATTTAGGAGATGCTTCAAACATACAAAGCAACTTGAGTCTAGGCCTTAACCTACGCACAGGTGAGGAATTCGATCTTACTTTAGATGTAAGCAAAGGAAATAACATACCAACTGAACCAAGATGGGTCCATGGAATATCGGGGGAGGTTCTTGAGGTAACTGAAATGATTTTCAATTACAGTAGAATGCCTGAGTTTACAGAAAGCTCACGTCTAATCGTATCACAAGCATTAGCCGATTTCGAGATATCAGAAGAAGAAAAAGCAGAGGTTATTCAAGTTGCGGAATGGGCGGGAATTACCGACGCTTCAGACCTTATTGAGGCCTTAGCAGACGGATACATTTCACCAAGAGAATTGAGTTTACTGGACACAGACAATCTCGAGGATGAAGGTATTACATTTGACCAGAGAAGGTCATGGCACAGCAGGATTTGGATGCCTCAATTACCTGCAGGTGAAATCAAACTAGGTTACAAAGTCGAAATCGAAAATGAGATTCCAACCTTCCAAATAGAGGCATCACTGAAGGAATATACTCCATTCAGACCTGTTCTAACGATTGAATTGAACGGTCTTTCCCGCGCTGATTCTCTAATAGTTTTGACAGGCCTCGATACTAATCTCAAGAGGGATGTTACACTAAATGCCACTATCTCAACACAATCAGACCTACTGATTCCTAGAACTACTATCGACATGACATACGATTTAGGTGAACGCCTTGAACACGCAAGAATCCTTCAGATTGACAGACTGCGAGGAATAAGAACGGAAATGATGATGTTTAATGCACCAGCAGAAGTTGACCAACTGTACGCAAAAGTTGGAGACATTTTGCAAGCAGACTTGATAGTTCCTCCAGAAGATAGGATTGGAATTAATTCAGCGGACTCTATGATGTTACAGCAACTGAGGAAAATAGACGGTTTATGGTGGCCTGCTACGATGTTCATTAGAGATGTGCCTGGGGAAATGCACCTCAAGGCTGCGCCCGCAAACAACTTTGACATCAATGAAGAACAGTCATTCCAAGGAATGTTCGAGATGGATTATTCTTCAAACAGTGATGATATGGATTTGTTCATTGAAACTAAAGGTAAGGCACAGAACATCAGAGGAGATAATCTGATGCTTGCAGAAAACCTCCCTGATAGATTCGTTATGGGAGTAACCGAGGATTATGGTGCGAGCATTTCTGCTTCCGGTAACGGGGTAGAAAAGTTGTACATCAGGAGGAGTAACTCGGTTGTACAGGAGGGTGTAGAGATAATCTCTGCTGAATTAGTAGGTGAAAATCTGCAAGGAGCGGAAGTTCACATCCACCGTCCTTTAGGATATCCTGTTATTATTGTAGACGGGATTACAGGAGGTAGAATTGTAGCAACATCGCATACCGAGGTCGATGTTCTTGGCCTAGACATAGATGCGAGAGGCGTTTTACTCGATGCACAGTTTACCGGAGGAATTCCAACAGCGTCTAGTGTTGGAGTAAATGGTGTTGTAACCGATTTATCTTTGATTAGTAGTTTGACGGGTGGAGAAATAGAGACTACTCACATAATGATTGGAGATCCGTTCTCCTCATTCGTAGCGACAGCGATAGCGATGGTGACAGGATGAGTGAAGAATACGACGAGGAAATGGAGGAAGAACTCCATGAGCGTTCACAAGAAATAGGTGAATTCGTCGTCGAATTAACAGAAAAAATACATCCTTTGCGGGTTGCGTTGGCCGGAGTAATTCTGATTATTTTACTCGGCGCACTAGTATCCACGTGGTACTGGGTAATTCCAAGAGATGATGTTGAAATTGACATTCTTTATCTTCAGAGAAATGGTCATGTTGTATTAGCAGAACTCACCAACGATGGTAGTAGGGAAATTCGGGACGTCACATTGACAATCGATTTCGTTGACCAAGAGATGACGGTTTTGGATAGTCTAACGGTTACGTTTGATTCCATACCCAGTCTCACAAGTGTTTCGGGAGATAAGATGGAATTGGATTTGCGAGGCTATTCTGTATGGGAAGAATATACGATACAAGTTCAGATTGAATGGACTGACTTCAGGGGTTCAGAAAATCAAGAGCAATTCATCCATGTTGTTTCAGAACAAGTTACCGCAAAATTCCATAATGACTGTGAGGAAGTAACGTGGTTCTTTTGAGGCTAGTTTAGGCAACTCCTAAAACGAACTTTCTACGCCATCAAGTTGTGCGTAGAGCCTTCTTACTGCTCGTAATATTCCTGTTATCAGGAATACCGGTTGTCAATCAATCGGAACAGATACCTGAAGAATCGGGTATTGAGTGGGTAAAATTTGACCTACCAAAGGATTCTATTCGCAATTTTGTAGGCCAATTAGACAGTTCTCAATCCTTGGAAGATAGACCTCTGATTGCACACTCAAGGTTGGGAATTCATGACTCATCAGGAATATTGTTTGAACAAGAAATTCCCGAGGAATTACTCATACCTAGGCCTGATTTGAGATTGGTTCTAGTTTCCACTGAATTCAGATTCGCCGAGATTAGATCAGATATTTCAGAACAAAACGGTGTTGAAGTGAGGGAATACATAGCTCCTTCCGGATTACTTGTCCAGGGTACACAAGCCGGCCTAGCACGCCTCGCTCAGGTTACGGGAGTAGCCTCTGTACAACAGGTTCCCTTAGCTATGGTTGTAGATTATCCAATGATGAATGCTGAGCAGCCAACTCCTGTAAGAATAGAGTCCTGGCGTGCAGATTCACTACTTCCTGGAGTTGATATTTCTGATAACTGGGGTATGCGCTTACACCAAGAATTGGACAGCGTTGCAAATAGTTTACTTTCAGACTCAAATTTTGCTGAAACCGGTAGATACGACGGGTTAACCTCAACTTCGATTGCAACCATAGCAGCCGAGCCATCAATTGCTTGGATTGGAAGTCAGCCAAGCCTGACAATTTGGAATGACCAAGCCCGTAATCACATGAACATCAACGCGATGAAGCAGTATTACACAACCGACTTGGATGGTTCTGGCCAAATTGTTGCGGTTGCAGATTCTGGAATTGATGAAGACCACGGTGATTTTGGAACTAGAATCATTGGCAACGTCGACGTAATCGGTGACGGCTCTACAGCAGACGCTCATTCTGGACATGGAACTCACGTCGCTTGTACTGTTCTCGGCGATGGAAGCAGAGGAGGCTATGCGGGAGTTGCTCCTGAGGCTGAACTTTATTTCCAAGCAATGGAGAATGACAACAACGGAAATTTCCAGTGGTCAAGTATCAACAACATGCTGAACACTGCATACAACAACGGTGCGAGAACTCACACCAACTCATGGGGTTCAGAGTCGAGTTCGGAATGGGGAGTCTATACATCATCATCAGAGGATGTGGATGACAGAGCAAGATACTACGACCAATTTTACAGTGGTAGAGAAGGTCTGACAATTCTGTTCGCTGCGGGAAATGACGGGCCTGGTTCTGATACAATAGGTTCACCAGCCACCGCTAAGAATTTACTAGCGGTTGGTAACTCACAAAACCGTTACACAGGAGCACCAAACAGTATCATGGATGGTTCTAGTCGTGGCCCTGTAGATGATGGAAGAATCAAGCCTGACGTTATTGCACCAGGCGGCTACGTGCGCTCTTGCAAGGCTCAAGAAGCAACAGACACCGGCGGTGCTACTTGGACCAGCACTTGGTACATGGAATACACAGGAACTAGTATGGCAACACCAAATGCTGCTGGAACTGCGGCTCTGATTAGAGAATATATCACAGAAGTTGCTCAAAGACCAGAGCCACAAGGCGCCCTTGTCAAGGCTCTGATGATATTAGGCGCGAGGGATGTTGGCGTTAGAGACATCCCTAACAATGACGAAGGTTGGGGAAGAATAGACCTCAAAGGAACACTCGCACCAAATAATGGAAGAGGAATATGGGTCGATGACCGCTCAATCTTGTCTTCAACAGGTAATTCCAAGAGTTATTCATTCAACGTTACAACCCCAGGACAGCCATTCAAGGCAGTGGTTGCATGGTCTGATGAGAGAGGTTCGAGATTCTCCAACACCCAATTGGTAAACAACCTCAATTTGCTGGTAACCACTCCGAGTGGTGTTGAATACAAAGGAAATGAATTCTCCCAAGGAAGGTCGATTCAAGGAGGTACACACGATTCTCTAAACAACGTGGAGGTTGTGTTGATTGACTCCGCAGAAGCAGGCTTGTGGACTGTCAAAGTAACCGATGCTAGCCACAATGGTGGAAGAGCTCAACCTTACGCAGTGGCAGTATCTGGTGTAGGTGTAAATGATTTGAGGCCAGACCCTTCACCGATCGTGACATCATTTTCAACGGATATTGCAATCCCTCAAGTTGGAGATGAAGTACTGGTTGAGATGGAGGTAGCAAATCTTGGAAATGTTGAGGCAGAAAACGTCGAGGTGATTTTCCAAGAAGAGGGAATTTTTGTTGATTCTCAAACCTTCAATCTCGGTCCAGGAGGCTCAAAAATTCTGTTTTGGGATTGGGAGCCTCAAAACGCTGGTGCACGAACTCTTTCTTTCTTGGTCGATGCAAGTGATACAATAGACGAAATCAATGAAGGAAATAATCGAATGGATGTAATAGTGAATGTCACTACTCCAGGTGTCAGAATCGAATCTGAGATGGCCACATCAACCCTATCTGACATTAATGCAACTACTTCTTCTTGGCAGGTCACCCTAATCAATACGGCATTGCTGAGTACTAATGCATCAATTTCTGCAACAGGTGTTTCAAGCCCCAACAATTCTCCTCTTTCTTGGTATGTTGGTCTTGACCAATCCAACTTCATGCTTGAAGGTCAAGAAGGAGCTCAAATCAACGTCACTTTGGTTCACCCAAGCGGTCCTGACCCCGGAATATACAAAATCGAACTATTGGGATATGACGAGGATAATGACGTCAGTAGTCCATTCACGCTTATGCTAGATGTGCCAGTTTTGTCACAGACACGTCTTGAATTCGACTACACTACTATCCCAGTACACCCCACTGAGGTTACATCTGTTGATTTCAGGTTGTTTAATCTTGGAAATGGAGACATCGGTTACGATTTGTTCTTGGAATCTCCACCGGGTTGGTACGCGGGTTTCGATGATTTATCTGCACAGGGAGGTGCAAATTCTGCGTCCACAGGTCTTATGCTTGAAGATGGACAAATGAACATAGGAATTTCATTTACCCCCCCTCAGGTAATGACTCTAGCAGGCGCAGAGATGACAGTGATTTTGCGAGTAGTATCACAAAGCGAAGAAGCTAGGATTATGCAATATGAACTTCCTCTTGTGGTCGAAGAGGTGCTAGAACTTACGGTAGATTTAGAATCATCATTCTCCACGGTAACCCCGGGTAATTCTCTATCGCTTCAATATACGATTGAGAATGTAGGTAACGCAGACCTGGACCTTAGCCCGAGGATGCAGTTGCCTCAAGGTTGGAGTCAAAATTCAGCACTTGATGACTTGACACTAGGTTGGACTCAGTCCCAGAATTTCATCATATCAGTGACCGCTGAGTCGGATGCAAGAAGTGGCCAAATTACTTTCATTTTGGATTCTAATCAAGAATCATGGAGCCACTCTGAGAGTGTTGAAGTCGTTGTTTTACCTGATCCGGTTCTTACATTTACGTCGGTTGAAATCGCAGGTGAAACTTGGACCAATATATTCGGTCCAGGGCAACATCCTGTCGGAGTTCCTATCAATTACACTTGGATTGTTGAAAATAGAGAAAGTTCTCCGTGGAGCCCTTCAATAGTATTGCAAAAAGATAGCATACTGTTGGGCGACTGTACACCAATTGGTGTAGTAAACAAAGGTGATTTGAAAGCACTGACTTGCACCATCATAATCACAGGAAATGCAGACCCTTCTTCAGAACCCCAATTCAACGTTGTATTGACCGGAGATTCCGTGACAGTGAACAAGTCGGTATCGATGCTTGTGGCATCTGTAAAAGAGGTGACTTGGGATATTGAAGGGACCAATACGCTTCAAACTGGAGAATCATCCTGGATAGAGGTTACGATTACAAACACAGGAAACTCGCTTGTATCAGGGGCTCTAAAAGCCACTCCTTCCAGTGGCTTGAGCGTTTCAATCGACGGTAGTGAGTCACTGAATTTACAAGCAGGGCAATCGCAATTGATTAGGTTGGAGGTTAACGCAAATCAACCTGGTCAGGGTACCATTTCTCTATCAATTTCCGGTGCGAGTGACGTAACAAATTCCAATACAGTAATCGATTTGAATAGCAAGGGAGAAACTACCTCTGATTCTAATTCTGTTGTTGAGACATTATTTTGGGCAGTTTGGATTATCATTCCAATCTTGGCGATAGTAGGACTAGTTCTAGTTCGAAAGAAATCTTCCATCCAACCAAAATCTGGAAATTTTGCTAATCACTATCAGAATTCTCAACCCCAAACTCAGGCCACTCCGTGCTTCTATTGTAGACAACCGATTCTAACCTGGATGAGAGGCTGCCCTGCATGTGGTGCAAGGTATCATCCAACTTGCAATGTATCAAATTGTACCAATTGCGGTGCGGAATCATCCTCGTTTGTAAATACAGAATGATTTGAGCATCTGTCCATAGCCTTTTACTGTGACCACCTCGACCGGGGTTCATGGAACCCCGCAGAAAAGACCCGAAAGCCGGTCATGGCATCACCAGTATTTTCCTGGTTTCATTGATGCTGTTTTCACTGGTTCCAGCATTAGCAACTCCGGTTGTTGCAGACGATTCCGGGAGAGACGCAAATATCAGATTGACAATCTCTCCAAGCGCTCAAACAGTGAACCCTGGCGAAACTGCAGAGTACACGGTTCGTGTTTACAATGATGGGGCAAACCCGGTTTCAGTAAACCTTGCAGCAAATAATGAGCAGGACTGCACAGGATTTTCTTCCGCAATTGGACAAATAGGCCAACCTATTGAATCAGGTGATAATGCTGAAACATTCCTCAATGTAACACTAGCACAAAACGCTGAGGGTTCATGTATTACTACTGTAAATGCAAACGCGAATGAACAACCAACACCTCCCGACCAACCAGGCGCACCTGCACAAAAATCAGCAGATGTTGAAACTACATCTGGTGATGGTTCTGGATCTACCTTGTTCGGAGTAGACCTTACCATAGACGCTCCAGTTAATCCAACTTGGAATGGTGAAGATGAAATCACTTGGGATGTAGAGGTAGAGAACACTGGTCGCGTCCAAGAAACCGTCGATTTGACCGTGGAGCCAAGAAGTGGCGGTGGCTGCAAGTCTGATGGAAGCTTAAACATCGACGTGAGTCCTAACTCTGTCCAAATCGACAACGGGTCCTCTGAGTGGGTTACTGTAACTGTTCAAGTCCCAGAAGGTAAGGAAAGCGACAAGTACTGTTGGGAAATTGAAGGCGTTGTAACTAACGACCAGAACCCAAATGGTAGTGCTTCAGATACTGAGGAATTCAGCCTATTCGTTCCCGAACTCAAGAAATGTGACATTACTCTATCAAAGTCAAGTTTGAGCCTTGAGCCCGGAGAAACAGGAACTCTGCTTGCTACATTCTCAAATGAAGGAAATACAGATTGGCAAATCAATGTCGGCTTCAATGGAAGCAAATCTGACTGGGCGGGTGTTGATGGAGCATCTAGTGGTATGCTAAATTATGATAATGGCAATGGAGAAAAGGAATTCACTATCGAGATAACACCCGATGATACAGTGGAAGCTAATTCGCAGAACACATTTTACATCGAAGGAAAAGATGGTAACTTCTGGAAATGCAGAGGCGAGGTAACAGTTACTGTAGGGCAATCTAGAGGCGCAACGATTTCTTTGGGTAACACTGGAATTTACGATATTCCGCCTGGTCAAGACAGAAGCACAACTCTTACTGTCACAAATACAGGCAACGGCCCAGACACCTTCAGAGTAACAGCATCATCATTGCCTACAGGCTGGTCAGTTACCCTAGAGTCATCAACAATTTCTACACAGTCAAGATTCAACAACGCCGAGAAATCCGGAACAATCGACGTCACGATTTCTCTCCCGCTTGATGCTCTGGTGACAGAAGAGCCTGAAACGATAATCTTCTCTGTTTTACCTCAATCAAGCGGTGGTGCCTATGATACCGCTGAGCTAGTTGCTACTGTACAGGCAGTTCATGCAATGAGCGGAGAAACTCCTGCGGACGACCAAACTGGTCGCTCAGATACAACTGTTCAATTCCCAATCGTTGTCAACAATGACGGAAACACATTGGACAGATTTAGGTTCTCTGTGATTTCTCAAACAGCACAACCCGCTTGGGGCAAGCATTTCGAAACCGAAGATGGTGTTGTTGTAACCGAAGTCGATATTCCTGCAAAAGATACAATCACGATGTATCTCGTTGTATCAATCGACGGTGAAGAAGAATTAGAGAGTACTAGACTAACTGTCAGAGTCACAAACCTTGGAGACAACAACAATGGAGATTCTGACCAAAATGGTGTTCCTGATAATCAACTTGAGTTCATGTTCAGAGCGATTCTATCCGACAGAGATTTCGCAATGGATGTAATTATCATGAATAACGCAGACGATTTGTCGCGAAACGAAGTTCTTATCCTGCCTCCGGGTGGTACTCAATCATTCGATCTCAAAGTTACCAACACCGGTGATTTGACAGATGAAGCAATATTCGACTTCAGTGGACTCTCCGGAACAGCAAGTCGTGAATTATTCTACAGAGGTATGCCTGTTGAAGGAGCAATCACCATTCCAAAGGGATGGGGAGCGTTCAATGAGACCACTGGAACATTCTACTATGATGGTAATTCTCCTCTGCTAGGTTCTACTGAAGACAAGATATTCGAGAAAATAGTAGACAATGGGATAGTAGATTCTCATGTCCCAATGCCTTTTTATGCGATAGTTACGTTAGAAATTGAAGTCAATAGCGGTGCTGAAAATGGCGATGGTGGTTTGTTAGAATTAGTAGTAACTTCAGTTTCTAATGCTGCTAACCGTAGTGGTAAAGTGACTTTCTCATTATCTGTCGAGACTGTACTCGATGCGGAATTAATCATCCAAGGTGATGATGAGAAAGATGTCACTTTTGGACAAATTGGCAAGTCTCCTAGATTTGAAGTAGACGTAATGAACACCGGAAATATCGAATCAGAGTTCAAGATATTCTCAAGTGGTGGCGTCAGGGGTTGGAATGTTATTCTAGGCTACGAATCTGGTGCAGATTGCCAGGACAAGGGCGATCACATTCTGTGTTCAATTCCTGCGGGCGAGACGGTTCAAATTACAGCTAAAGTGAACCCTCCCGGAGGAGAGACAGCCGAAGTTGAGGATGTCTTCACATTCACATTGTCAGTCGAGCCAACCGAAATTGGATTGGCTGGCAGGGAAAACATCAAGTTGACCGTAAATGGTGAGCCAGAACAATTCGCATTAAATTCACTGGTTACTCCAAACGTGCTCTATGGAATAGGTGCTTTGGTTCTAATTGGCTTTGCATCGTTAATCTTGAGAAGACGCAAATGACCCCTACGGGGTCAGCCTTTTCAGGCTAACAAAATTCACCTGAGTTAGACAACGCTTATGGACGGATGTCGAGTGGGCTAGACAAGAGAGTGTCAACTCTCTTAGTTGGTGGCAAAGTTGGTCGGCGCAGAAACGGTTACAGGCACCTATCTTTCGATGTTATGGATGACCCTAATTGGCATAGGTATGCCACTTGGTGCATTCATCACTCAGTACTTCGTTATGCCAAAGGTTGACTCCTCTAGGCCTCATATGACAAAGTCATGGTTGATGGAAGGATATGAGCGGGACCATAGCCTATATCCTCGTCGTCTTTCAACTTACGAATGTGGTTCAGAACCAGTCGGAGAAGCAATGATTCAATTCCACTTCCAATACTATTGGTATGCGATTATTTTCTTGGTTTTCGATGTCGCATTCATGTTCATGGCCTTGGGCGGATTATTGGCTATGGATGCGACAGAATCATCCACAGCAGACCCTATCGCAGCGGTTGGAACTGAAATGATTGTTCTAATCGTATTCTTTGCAACAATGACTCTAGGAGTCTGGCACGTATTCAGAAAGCGAGGTCGAATTTACATCTGAGGTGATATGATGAGCGATACTGGAGAGAATTATACTACGTTCAACAGCAGAACTCTAATCGAAGTTGTTGGTGATGTAACCGATGAAGCGCTAAAGGCTACAAAAATCAAGCAATTACTGAGTGTTCTTGCAGGCCGATTCTTCAACTGGGCTGGCCGCAAGTCCTTGTTCACACTCCACCTTGGAATCAAGTGCTGTGCAATTGAAATGGCGGCTTCAGCAACTCCTAGGTTTGACGGTGACCGTTTCGGTGTACTATTCCGCTCTAGCCCGCGTCAGTCCGACGTATTGCTTGTCAACGGTCCGATTTCAAAGAAATTCGCCGACCCAATCGTTAGGCTATGGGAGCAAATGCCAGAGCCAAAATACTGTATTGCGATGGGCGAATGTGCAATATCTGGCGGCCCATACTATCAGTCCTACAACATCCTTGAAGGGGTTGACACGGTCATCCCAGTCGACGTTTACATTCCAGGATGCCCACCTCGCCCGGAGGCTCTGATAGATGGATTTGGAAAACTTCGTGAGAAGATCATTCGAATCGGTGGAGCGCCTTCTTCTGGCCGCGATGGCGACAAGCCAATTATCGTAGGAGAGGACTGAAATGGGTACAACCATTACTAAAGAACAGAACACTGCAGCAGCACAAGCAGCTGTGGACAAACTTGCAGAGCGATTTGCAGATGCTGGCATGGCCATCGAAATCATCGCTCACTCTGCAGGTAAGAAATTCGATTTTGTTAGAATAACATGCTCTCCTGACCAGTGGAGAGCAGTCGCTAAGCATCTAAAGCATGAAATGGGTGTAAATCACTGTGCAATGGTAACAGGTACTCACTATCCTGATGGAGGGGCCGACAGAGGTTGGGAGGTTGCTTACCACCTGCATAGATGGCCAATCAAGAATGTAGAAGCGCACACAATGACGGTGCACAAAGGAGAATCACTAGAAGGCGATGATATTCCAATGGAGTTTGAGATTTTCATTCCACTAGCAGCAGGAGATTCACCTTCTGTTCCTTCAGTCCAGGATATCTGGGTTGGAGCAGATTGGAACGAGAAAGAAACATGGGATTTGGTCGGTATTGACTTCGAAGGCCATGAAAACATGCATAGGGTTCTAAATCCGCATGATTCACCAACCGGTTTCCATCCTCTTCAAAGACAGCACAAAATCCGCTATCACGATTTCAATGAAATGTATGATGATCCGCAAGGATTTGACCGAAAACCAGTGGATGAGGGCCGCGTAAAGTGAGGTGTTATTATGGCAGAAATGTGGATTACAATGGGGCCTCAACACCCAATGACACACGGATTGTGGACTCTACGTGTGAAAGTAGACGGAGAAACTGTTACCGACACCGAAGCAGAATTGGGATACATCCACCGCGGTGTAGAGAAAATCTGTGAATCTAGAGACTTCACACAAATCACTCCTTACTGTGACAGGCTTTGCTACGTGAGCGCTATGACTTGGGCACATTCCTACATCATGGCTGCAGAAGACCTGCTTGAAGCAGAAGTTCCAGAGCGTGCAGAATACATCCGCTTGATGGCGGCTGAAGTTCAGAGGCTAGCAAGCCACTTGATGTGGCTAGGTGCATTCGGACCAGATATTGGAAATCTAACTCTGATGACTTGGTGCCTACGTGACAGAGAAATGTTCCTAGATTTGCTACAGGAGCTAGGTGGTTCTCGTATGCACTACAACTATCCAAGAGTTGGTGGTGTAAAGAGAGACATACCAATCGGTTGGGCAAATAGGCTAAAGGCGAAGGTCAAGTTATTTGAGAACAGAATCAAAGAATACGAAATGTTGCTTGACGAATCAACAATTTGGCTAGTTAGACTACAAGGTGTAGGTTATGCTACGGCAGAAGACCAAATCGACGCTGGTGTTACAGGTCCAAACATTCGTGCAGCAGGAGTTAATGCAGATGCAAGATGGACAAATCCGTATTCCGTATATGACCAAGTGGACTGGGAGCCTGCGGTCGAAAAGCCAACAAGCGTCAAGGGAGCAGATTGTTACGACAGATACAGAGTCAGAATGGAAGAAATGCGACAGTCATGCCGCATGCTGCTAGACGCAATCGAGAAGATTCCTGGTGGTGCAAACACCCACTACCAGCCAGGCGATGAGATGCTAATTACCAAAGCACCTACACGCGCTCCTGAGGGTGCAACAGGTTTCAGCACCTACGAATGTACAAGAGGAGTTTCGAACTTCTACTTGCAAGGCGGTGGAGATGGAAGAGGAAAGAATCCTTACAGAGCCTCCATCCGTTCTCCTATGTTTATCACGATTCCATACGTTGCAAAGACTATGATTGGATACAAGGTTGCTGACATACCAGCGATCATGGGTAGTTTTGACCCATGTATCGGGGAGACAGACCGCTGAGGTGATTACCATGGATGACTGGCTACAACTCCACGATTTTGTATACGACAAAACCAGAGATATTTTCTCTAGTCTTCTTGACGGGACATTTCTTGAATCCTCATCAAACGATATTGCATTCTTCGTCTTCACCTTAGTGACTTGTCTGGTCACTTTTGGTGGAATTATGCTCTCCATGTTCATGATTTTGTGGATTGAGAGGAAATTCTACGCTCGTGTAAACGACCGTCGTGGTGCAACAACCGCTCTTCGCTCGCTTTGGGTTGGAGAAAATGGAGTAACTGCCGGTGAATGGTGGAATATGCTTCCTTATGGAATCGGTAAGCCCATTGGAGCAATCAACAAGTGGCTAAACAAAGTCGCAGGAAACAAAGGACACGCGCAAGAAATGGTCAATAGAGTTGGAAACAGGTCATGGTACGGTGTAACAATCTTCCCTGGTTTCTTCCAAAACATTGCAGACGGTATGAAGTTCCTTACCAAAGAGCACATGGTACCATCAAGGGCTGACAAGGTAATCTTCGAGTTGGCTCCTTTCCTAGTTATCTCCTCAACAATAATGATTCTTGGTATGATTCCACTATCCAGCGGAATTTACGGAGCCAACCCCGAATTATCCGTTCTGTTTGCATTCGCAATCTTCGGAATCGCTCCACTTGGGGTCTTCTTTGCAGGATGGTCTTCCAACAACAAGTATACACTCCTTGGTGGAATCAGAAGCGCGGCTCAGTTGACTGCATACGAGATTCCACTGTTACTTTCAATACTGGGAGTTTGTGTTATGGCAGGGTCATTCAACTTCCTTGAAATCATTCACTTCCAACACTCTTCAGGCGCTTGGCTATTCTTCTTGATGCCACTTGGCGGTGTCTTGTTCCTGGTCAGCATGATCGCTGAAGTAGAGAGAATTCCTTTCGATATGCCAGAAGCAGAAGCTGAACTTGTCGAAGGATGGTGGACTGAATACGGAGGAATGAGATTCGGTCTTCTATTCGCTGCAGAGTACATGCGTGTGTACGCAGCAAGTATCCTATTCGCCCATTTCTTCATGGGCGGATGGCATGCACCATTTGCAGGTACAATCGGCGCACTTCCATACATTGGAGAAGCTTACTTAGCAATCCCAGGAATTATCTGGACCCTGCTAAAGGCTTGGTTCATCTTCACAGTAGTATTCGTTTGGGCAAGAACTGCTCTGCCAAGAATTAGAACCGACCAAATTTTAGAATTCGGTTGGAGAATGCTTCTTCCTCTTGCAGTTCTACAAGTCGTCCTATCGATGGTTTACCGTCTATACTTCTTCGACGCTAGTGCACTAGACTTCGAGAACGGCGGGTGGGCCTGGGACCTAACTATTCTTGAATTCACAATCCCATGGGGATTGCCGATCCTAACAACAGCGTTCTGGTTGGTGGTCTTCGTGGTCTTGATGAAAGATGAAAACATCGAGGAGAATGAGGAAAGAATGTACCACATTCGAACGATGACACCTGCGGGAACGCACACAGCAGGACAGGAGTGAGGTGATAATATGGCATCGCATCCACATGGCAAACCAAATTTCAGAAATCTATTCTGGTACCCGTTTAAGATAACTGGATTGACCGTTTTGAGAACTTACGAGTTCATCGGAAAGAGATTTTCAAGCGGCTATCACAACACAACTCACCCTGAGTTCATTGACGATGGAGATATTGCACGTGCTGAAAAGACCAAGCACATCAACGACATTACACAACACCACTACACTCCAGACCGCTCTGGAACAGACTTGACTCCAACAATTTGGAAGCCGCAAACCGTGAATTATCCGTATGAGCGCCTAGAAGAAATAGAACCTTGGCTGTTCGTCCCTGGTAATTTCAACGGAAGAATCGGTGTTATTTGGGAAACATGTACTGCATGTAAGATGTGTGTAAACATCTGTCCGAACTCCTGTCTTCACATGACAACCGAACTACGTGTTGACGTCCTAGACAGTGCAGAAGGAGAGTGGGAAGGCTATGGAACTGAACTCGAAGTAGGAAAGTTCGCTGCTGTTGAGAAACCCGAAGTCACAGCGACCATGGATTCCTTCAACCTAGCAACAGCTCACACCGATGCTCCTGACGAATGGAGATTCGGAGAAGTCCTAGACCTATCGGGAGACAGCGCTCGCATGCGCTGGAATGATACCGGGGAAGTCGACAATGTTCCACTAGAATCTCTATATCCAGCAGACGACCAAATCGTTTCTGGAAGAATCGACCTTGGTCGCTGTATGTTCTGTGGCCTATGTATGGAAGCATGCAACTTCACATCATTCTTCATGACTAACGAGTATGACGGAATGTCCGGATTTACTCGACAAGACCTGTGGATGGATGCAGGTAGAACAAGAGTACTAATTGGAGACCACCAAGAAGCGGTCGACGCAGAACTAGCCAAGAGGGCTAGCAAGGAACGTGACAAGAGAGCCAAGAAAGCTGCAAAAGCAGCAGGGGAGGCTTGAACATGGACCTAGCAATGTACCTTGAAGTTGGAATGTTTTTCTTGATGAGCACCATCGTAATCGGTGGCGCTCTTGGTCTGATTTACATGCAGAGAGTTGCACATTCAATGATGTGCCTGATTTTCTGTTTCATGGGAGTTGCAGGAATCTTCATCCTGATGGGTGCAGAATTCCTTGCAGTAATCCAAATCTTGGTTTACCTTGCTAGCGTTATGTTAGTGGTATTATTCGGTATAATGCTGACTAGAAGGCAGATACTTGAGGAGGACTTCGAATGAGATTACTATCTATCCTTGCTAGGGTTGGCCTAGTATTCCTTGGGGCAGTGTTGGTTACTGCAGTATCTGCAGATATAGTGTGGGAAGATTCCTCAGACTATGAAGTGACAACCAGTGACTTAGCAGAAGCTTTGTTCGGCGAATGGGCACTACCTTTGCTAGCACTTGGTTTCCTGATGGCAATGGCAATGGTTGGAGCCGCATATTTGGTTCGTGACGAGAGATTGGTAAATCTCGAGTGGGAATTGACTGGAGGTGAAAAAGAATGATTGATCCGGCATGGGTATCTGGCTTGGCAGCCATTCTTTTCGTCATTGGTTTGTGGGGAGCATTCAGCAGAAAGAACGCAATCGTAGTTCTGATGTGTATCGAATTAATGCTGAATGCAGTAAACCTACAATTCGTAGCAGCAGCAACTCATTGGGGTGACGTCACCGGTTGGGTTTACGCTGTATTCGCAATCGCAATCGCAGCAGCGGAAGTAGCCATTGGACTGGCTATCTTCCTCTCAATGTATGGACAGCATGAGACCATATCTCTAGATGAGGTTAATCTCTTGAAGAACTGAGGTGTTATCATGAGTGGAAGTGAAATCATAGATTATGCCGTACTAATCCCTCTAATGCCATTCTTGGCATTCCCAGTAATCTTGTTCCTAGGTAGGTTGTTCAATGGAACACCAACTTGGGTAAAGAATGTCAAGGAAGGAGGAATAATCGCACTTACCGTTATGGGTGCAAGCCTTGTTCTTGCATTATTGGTAATCAAGGAGCACATGAACAAGGTAGGGGCAGCAGACGTCTTCACTTGGTTCGAATCTTCTTGGTGGAATTCCGAAACCGGTGCGATTACTACCAAGGTATTCGGTTTTGGAATATACATCGACCACCTAACAGTGATGCTACTATTCGTTGCAGCATTCCTCTGTTTCCTAATCAACATCTTCTCGATTGGATACATGAACACTGACCCAATCAATGATAACAGGAACCACCGCTTCTATGCTGAATTCGTATTGTTCTGTAGCGGAATGCTAGGAATGGTTCTTGCTGATTCATTCCTATGGCTGTTCATCTTCTGGGAATTGATGGGATTGTGTTCATACCTATTGATTGGATTCTACTATGAGAGGCCGAGTGCAGCATACGCTGCTAAGAAGGCTTTCTTGACTACACGTGTAGGTGACGTATTCCTGGTAATTGGACTTGTAATGATGTGGAATATGTTTGACGGACACCTCGATTACGCATACGTCTTCGACCCAGAAAACATTGCAAAGGTAAACTCCGGTGACCTGCAACTAGCACTGGGAATGATGTTCATCGGTGCAGTAGGCAAGTCCGCACAATTCCCTCTACACGTTTGGCTTCCGGATGCTATGGAAGGTCCAACACCGGTTTCTGCGCTTATTCACGCAGCAACAATGGTCAACGCTGGACTCTACATTGTTGCACGTATGTTCCCGTTCTTCATGGAAGCAGAACTTGGAGCCTTATCCACACTTGCTATTGTAATTGCAATAATTGGTGGTATTACTGCGGTCATGGCAGCTCTAATCGCATTCGTTCAAATGGATTTGAAGAAGGTCCTCGCTTACTCAACAATGAGTCAATTAGCATACATATTCACTGGCTTAGGCTCAGCACTATGGCTTGCAAACAACGGATATGATGAACTAGCAGCATTCGCAATGGGTGCATCTCTATTCCACTTGTTCAATCACGCAATGGCAAAAGGAATGCTGTTCATGGCATCAGGTTCGGTAATTCACGAAATGCACCACGCTCATCACGAGGTTGCACATCACGGACATGATGATGACCACCACGATGACCACCACGACGATCACTTCGATGCTCAATCGATGGAAAATATGGGTGGTTTGGCAAGCAGAATGCCAATCACTGCAACAGCAATGTTTGTAGGTAGCATGTCGATTATCGGTATTCCACTAATTGGTGGATTCTGGTCCAAGGAAGGCATAATCGCAAGCGCATGGAAAGTTGCTTTGAAGGAACCAATTTTCCTTCTACCTGCCATGTTGATTCTAATCGGTGCAGGTATGACCGGGTTCTACATGTCAAGAATGTGGTTCATGACCTTTGCAGGTAAGCCAAAGACAGAGGTTGCAGAACACGTTCACGAACAAACACCATGGATACCAATTCCATTGGTCATTCTGACATTCATGACACTGAGTGCAATTGTACTCGCAGGTATGCACGCAGGACACTGGCTTGGTGACTTCGAGTCTGGACATTACAGCAGTTTCATCGACGGAATCGGTTACGAAATGGAACACGTATTCCTCAATCCAGATCCTTTCTTGATGGTACTTACATATGTCGCAATCGGTCTATCGCTAGTACTTGGGCCATCATTTGCAATGGCTCTTTACGGTGGTAGCCTAGATGGAGACCAGAAGGCTAAGCCGTGGATGCAGTGGGCGATCAACCTCTCTGCAAGAGTCAACAAGAATTCGAAATTCGATAATACTGCTTGGGCTAATTCAAGTCTAGCAACCTCTCTACACAAGAGGTTGCACTTCGATGATGTCTATGATGCAGCGATGTTGAAGATAGTCGTCGGATTTGCTAAGTTGTCCGCTATATTTGACACCAAATTCATTGATGGTGTAATCAAGGCGATAGAGTCAACAAGTCAAGAAGCTTCCAGAAGAGTCCGTGCGCTTACAACAGGTAGCGCTAGAGATTACATCATGATGACGGCCCTTGGTACGTTGGTGATATTCATTCTACTGTGGGGGGTGGCTTGATTGAGTAGTAACCAAGCACTTGACATCAAGAACAAAGAGTTCATGTTAATTGGAGGACTGCTGATAATCGTTGCAGGATTGATGGCATTCTTCCCGTCGATGAACGAGTCTGATACAACAGTCGATTGGATTAGCCTGCCACTAGTAGGATTCCCAATTATCGTGAGTTGTATTCTACTGGCATTCGCTAGCCAAGAGACAAGAGCGAGGAAAGAAGTGATTGCAGTACCAATTCGTCTGTTCACATTGGTAGCGTCTCTGATTCCTCTGGCAATCTCCACAGCACTATTCTTCGATTGGCTAATTTTGGTCGATTGGGATTTGATGTACAACGAATATGCGCTTGAGAAGGAGTACGTTTGGATCGAATCAATCGGCGTATCTTGGCATGTAGGAATGGATGGTTTGTCTTTCCCAATGGTCTGGTTGACCACCTTCTTGGTACCAATCACAATCATAACAACCTGGAATGAGAAAGATGGAGCAACCTACTATCCTCTTCTCTTGATGATGGGTGGAGCTCTAATCGGTGTATTCGTAGCCCTAGACCTCTTCTTGTTCTACGTATTCTGGGAATTGACTCTAATTCCAATGTTCTTCCTAATTCTAAAGTGGGGAGGAAAAGACAGGAGATATGCTGCTCAGAAATTCTTCATCTACACATTCTGTGCTTCGGTCATCATGCTATTGGGTCTAATTACACTCTACTTCCTCCAACCTGAAGGAAGCGGTTCTCAGTACGGAACAGTTACAGGTAGAACATTCGATATGACGGTACTATTCTCCAATGCTACGGCATACAACATGGGAGATAGTGTCTTTTTGGGTAAGGATATGCAGAACATTCTGTTTGCTATGCTGATGATTGGGTTCTTGGTAAAACTACCAGCAGTACCATTCCACACTTGGCTTCCAGATGCGCACGTGCAAGCACCTACCGGTGGCTCCATGCTTTTGGCAGGTGTCATGCTAAAGATGGGTGCATATGGAATGCTGAGAATTCCAATTGCGATATTCCCTGATGCGGTGGTTTACTATCAAGACGTGATTATGGCAATTGGTCTAATCTCACTTGTTTGGGGTTCAATCGTTTGTTTGGGGCAAACAAATCTGAAGAAGATGGTTGCTTACTCATCGGTTTCACACATGGGTGTAATTCTGCTCGGTATCGCAAGTATGCAGCCGATTGGATATGCAGCTGCGCTATTCATGATGTTCGCTCACGGAATCATATCTCCTATGCTGTTCGCTGTCTGTGGCGCATTCAAGCACCACTACCACTCTATGGAAATCGGTGCAATGCGTGGAATGGCCAAGTGGTCACCTTTCCTTGCGGTTTACATGATGTTTGCTTGGATGGCAAGCTTAGGTCTACCATTGCTCGCAGGATTCGTTGCTGAATTGATGGTTATGATTGCCTTCTGGCCTGAATACGGTTGGTGGATTCTCCTACCCGGTGCAGTTCTGGCAATCACAGCTGCATACTACCTATGGTCCATGCAGAGGACAATCTTTGAGGGCGGGGATGAAGGACAACCTCCAGAATCTCTCAATGGTGAAACACCACCGGACATCACACTATCAGAAAACATAGGAATGATCATACTTGCAATATTCACAGTAATCTTTGGTATCTTCCCATTCATCGCATTGGGAATGATGGACCAATGGACGGTTGCCTTCTTCGAGGGTGTTTTCAACCTAGGAGGGATCTGAATGGAGGTAGAGGTATTCAGCAATGATTTCTGGAAGACTTTCGCTCCAGAGACTATCCTAATCTGTGGATTGCTATTGATTTTCATTATTCCAAACTTGGGTAACTCAAAATTCCGAATTCCACTGACCAAGGTTAGAGTTCCTTGGTTCCTTGGAGGTAAGAGATTCAAGTTGACCGGATCGCCTGCTATTCCAGGTCTCCTCGCAACAGGAACACTGTTTACAGCATTGGGAATGATGGTAATCGAGGCTATCGATGGGAATATGGATACAACAACAGTAGTCAGTGGAGAAATCATTATTCTGCAACTTGATAACTTCTCTAGATTCTTTGAGATACTGTTCCTAGCGGCTATTCTTCTCGCATCTATGGCAAGCCTAGACAGAATCCCAGCACACACTTTCGAAGGAAAGAAGAGTTTGGAAGAGTTGTATGATAATCGCCGTCAAGCAGATTTCTACATTTTGATGCTAACTACAGCAATCGGTATGTGTACTGTTGCACTTGCACAGGACCTTTTCGTACTGTTCGTAGGCCTAGAATTAGCTAGCCTTGCAACCTACGTGCTAGTTGGTTTCCACAAGGAATCAAAGTCCGGTGCAGAATCTGGTGTGAAGTACTTCATCACCGGTTCAGTAGCGAGCGGTGTTGGCCTGTATGGTCTATCACTACTATACCTCGAATTCGGCAGTCTTCAACTTCATGAAATTGCAGCACTCTGGCCTGAGTCATCTGTTCTTGGATTGATTGCACTAGGTTTGGTATTGGTCGGATTCGGATTCAAGGTCTCTGCAGCGCCATTCCACTTCGCAGCACCTGATGCATATGCAGGGGCAAACTCGCCAGTTGCGGGTGTTCTAGCAACAGCGTCTAAGGCAATGGGAATGATTGGATTGATCAGAGTCTTACTGGTAATCGCACTTCCAGAAACAGGTGAAGAAGAGAGCGCAGTTTGGTTGTACACGCTTGCAACACTTTCAGTCATCACAATGACTTGGGGTAATATCGCAGCATTAGGCTCAACAAATCCGAAGAGAATGCTTGCTTATTCATCAGTAGCACACGCTGGATACATGCTTGCAGCAATGACCGCTGTTGGAGCATGGAAGTGGGGAGAGGTCGATGCACCTGCAGACTATGCAGATGCGATTGTAGCAGCAGTGTTATTCCACCTATTCGTGCTGGTAGCGTTCAAGTTGGGTGCATTCCTTGTTCTTGGTCTGCTTGAGATGGAAGGCGGAGCAAGTCGATTGTCAGCACTATCTGGACTCGCACGCAGAGACCCACTAATTGGCACTGCAATGTTCATCTTCATGCTTGCATTAGCAGGAGTTCCTCCGCTAGCAGGATTCATGTCGAAGTTCCTAGTCATCGCTGGAATTGTTTCAACGAGTGTTGGAGAACTTTGGATGAACGGCACAGTATCCTTCTCAGACCTACACTGGGTTTGGTGGCTCGCTCTTGCAATGTTTGTAAACAGCGCAATCTCAGTATTCTACTACCTGAGAATTGGTGTTGTAATGTTCCTTGATATTCCTGAAGAGGGACGTCGCAAGCCACTTCCATACGGAGCATCTATTAGAATGGCAATTTGGATTTGTCTAGTCGCAACAATTCTACTTGGATTGTCCGGAGACACTCTAATCGATATGTGCTATCGTGCGGCAGACAGCCTAAATTTAGCTTGAGCACAGTATCAGCCTTCAAGTAGGAAGGGCTTTTCGCTTAATTCATGGGCCGTAGGCGTGAAGAGAAAGTAGACGAGGAAGAACTAGCTCGTCTTATGGATAATGAGGAAGGAGAATCCTCCAAGATCCGTGTCAAAATGCCTAACTCCAAGGTTAACGAGATGTTCGCAATTGCAGAGCAAATTCTTGGTGGCAGGCGAGTAACCGTTCTGTGTGCTGACGGAGAAACACGCATGGCTAGAATCCCTGGTAAAATGCGACGTCGACAGTGGGTAAGGGAAGGTGACTTGATTATCGTATGGCCTTGGGATTTCCAAGATTCAAAAGCTGACGTTAAGCACCGATATACCAAGACACAGGCAATGTACTTGTCTAGAAAGGGAGTTCTACCATCAGAAGTAGACGTGTTCGGTATGAACACTACAGTTGATGACTTCGATGACGAAGATGGACTATTCGCATCATCAAATGCTGATGAGGAAGCACCTGAAGAAGAAGCGATTGAGGAAATGGATGACGACGATGACGACGATGAGATCAACGATCTCTTCGGTTGAAATCACAAGTCAAAACTCGTCCCGGCTTCATTGAAGAGGAGGCCAAAGGATGGGACGTAATTCAGATTGGGACGATGAACTGTCCAAAGATACAAAGCAACGTCGCCATAATCGCAGACGTCGTAAGAGCAATGCTGATGAGCAGTACATGGACAAAGAGTCATCAGAGTTTATTCGCACCCTAGAGTCATCAAAAGGGACAGGTTGGATGACTGAAAAAAAGTACAAACGAATGTTTACTGAAATCGAAGAAGGGCTCTCTGGAGTTCTAGGTGATGGGCCATTTGAGTGGGTAGACAGGCGTGTATTCGATGCGGTTTTTGACAGACTTACATTGATGAGCTTGTACAAATTAATGAAATCAGGAATCATCGATACCCTAGATTTTCCAATCGCCAGGGGGAAGGAAGCTCACGTATTCCATGGAACTGGAGAAAATGGGCCAATAGCAGTGAAGATTTTCCACACCTCGAACGCCGTTTTCAAAAATCTGGTACAATATATCGAGGGGGACCCAAGGTTTGGTGGTCTTCGAAGAAGGCATAGAGACCTAGTTGACATTTGGGTTAGAAAGGAATTCAGGAATTTATCCAGGTTAGAAAAATGGGGCTTATCGGTTCCTAAACCGCTTGGAACTCACAAGAATGTCTTGGTGATGGAGTATTTGGGAACAGATATCGCTCCCTCGCCAAGATTGAGAGACGTCGAGGTAGCAGATGCTCAATCTGTGTACGAGGAATTGCTTGAATTCCTCGCAGTCACTTGGCAAAAAGCAAACATGGTTCATGGTGATTTTTCACCTTACAACATAATGTGGCATGGCGATAAACCGGTTGTCATCGATGTAGGACAAGCTGTTGTTCAATCGCATCCAAAAAGTCAGGAATTCCTTGTTCGGGATGTTACAAGATTGGTAGAATGGGCCAATAAAAACGGACTTGATGTCGAATTAGCCGAAGCCATGTATGACGTTCTAGAGATGGATTTGTCGCATATAGATATGAAACAGGAAGAGGAATAGGACCCACACATGGATTGAAGAAGGGTAGGCTTCACGCAAGCCTCATGCGTCAATCTCTCCCGAGAGTTCCCAAGGACCGTATTGCGGTACTTATCGGTGCCAAGGGTGCAACTAGAAGAGAGTTGGAGAAAGCAGCAGGATGTAAGAGTCTGCAAATCGATTCCAATACCGGAGAAATCGAAGTCACATGGCCTGAAGCAGGTGAGTATGACCCTGTCAAAGCACTGAAACTACCTGATGTCATCAAGGCGGTTGGAAGAGGAATGGCTCCCAGTAGAGCCATTCAATTGCTAAGAGATGATTGGTTCTTCGAAATGGTTGAACTGAGAGAACACGTTGGCAAGCGCTCAAAGCAACAGAGAAGAATCCGTGCTAGAATCATCGGCTCTGAAGGTAAAATCAGGAAGATGATTGAACATCATACAGGTACTGAAATTTCGATTTACAAATCAACCGTAGTACTTGTGGGTGAAGGATATGGTCTTGCAAGCGCAAGGCAAGCAATCGAAATGTTAGCAGGTGGTAGCGAGCATGGGACTGTTTTGAAATTTTTAGAGCGTGAAAGAAAGAAAATGCGTCTCGAAGCAAGAGCAATCGATTACATCGAAGAAAAGCCAATCTCTACTGAAACAAGTGATTTCTCTGGTCTAGTTCCCGGTCTAGCAGATGTTGCTGTCAGAAGAAATCGTAGACTCAAAGCAGCCCAGGTAGACCCTGAAAATGAAGAAGAAGTTGCTGAAATGATGGACTTGGCAGAAGACGAAGAGGTCAGTTGGGAGGAGGAGTGATTCTCCTCTTTTGATACCAAGCGACTGCAAATCCTGTTAGAATCAAAGCAATGATTCCAGGAGCGAAGGAAGGTACAACCCCGACTCCGGAAACTGAAGCGCCTGTTACCATGCTGTAGTGGTAATTGTTTGACTCATCTCTTTCGTCGATGGCGTTTGAAGGGTCGATTACTAGTCGCAGATCCCATTGTCCGGTGTTAGGAACGACGTAATCCCAAGTTATGTACTCACATTGACATTCATCAGAGAGGTTTCCTCCCTCTATCACAATTGTTTGCATTGTGGTCCAATCAATCGTCGAATCTCTATCAGCCGGAGCTGCTTGTAGGTGAACTGTAACAGCGCCTCCATATGCTTGATTAGCTTCTAACAAACTCGTGACCTCGATTTGCCCATTTGTGTCACCAGGTCTTGCAACCAACCTGTCGACACCGGTTTCGGTTGAGTTCCAAGATAGATCAAGGCCTGGTAGAATTTGGAACGAGTTTGGTATTGTAACCAATTCATTCCCAGCATTATCTGTTACAATTGCTCTTACCATCAGATACTGCCTTGATTTAGTTGCCCAAGAAGCAAGGCCCATTGTACCTTCCAGCCCTGATACTCCAAGGTCAATCCATCTTCCAGATTGGTCAGGTGTTGCTCCAACTCCATTCAAATCGAAACCATACTGGATTTTTGAGTTATCCAAATCTATTCCTGAGCCCAAGTCTTGTGCGGAGAATGAAATGTTGACTGGGCCAACGTGACTAGTACTGAGTTCATCAACACTCCAAGAGATGCCTTCAGGTTCCGTGATATCGACCTTCACGTCTACATTAACGGATGAACCAATGTTTCCGACTCTATCAACAGCCCTCATAGAAATCTGGTGTTCTCCTTCAGAGAAAGTTAGGGTTGTGCTGGATGATGTAACATCACTCCAAACAGAATCCTGTTGGATTTGTACGTAATCTAGACCAGACCCACTACCATCGTCGGTTGCAGAATCAAACCCAGAGATCGTAACTGAGGTGCTATCAATCCACTCATTTCCATTCCCTACAGTGGGGGTAGTCATTGTGGGGGCTGTTCTGTCGATTCCAATGAACATCGTTTTACTGGCAGACAGGCCCGAACCGTCCCAAACAGTCAGCCTAGGGTTGTAAGTGCCTTCTGCAATTGCTCCAGTACTCCAATCCCAGCCATTTGCTAATGTTCCTGGGCCATCGTTTGCGGGGGTGCCAGGGCCGGGTACATTTGCTAGACTTGCATGGGTTAAGTCATCATCAGAAGCGTCCCATGTGAAGAATAGTGTTCCATCTGCAGCAACGGAATACCATGCTCTATCGAGAGCGGTTGTACCGCTTCCTACACCTGTGTTCGATAATGCGAAGGATGTGATTACTGGAACTTGATTGACGATATTGAATTCCCCACTTGTGAACCACTGTGTAAAGTTGTTAACATCAGAGTCATAGGCTCTTGCTCTAAATGTCCAAGAGTCGTTGTCGTATACCGTTGTGTCAACGTGTTTCAGCCATGGTGTTGAGGTTAGGTTTGCAACTGATAGCCAATTATTTCCGTCGTTTGAAATCTCTATTTCAATACTAGAAATGGTTCCTGTTCCCGTTGAGGTGAATGTTAGGGTGAATAATCCCGTGACATCTTCGTTAGCATTAGGGCCGCTCGAGAATTGGATAGATAATTGACTCTGTGAGGATTTGATTACTCTTTCATCGTCTAAAAACAACTCACTACTTTGCCCTACAGTCATGATGACTGTGACCAGTAGTGCCAAGACGATGCGTCTCATCAATCACCTGACAGTACCTTCCGCCCTTCAATGCTCGCATTGCAACACCCCCCTTCGGGGTGTGTTGTTACCTGAAAACTAGTTATCGGATGCGGGCTTACAGTCGGTTGTTTCAAGTGCTACGCCTTTCCTCTAGTGTACATGGCAAGGGGCTTTGTTTCCGCAGTTGTCCTCGCGATGATGCTTGTTTCAACAATGCCACTATCGGTAAACGCAGAAGATAGTGGGGGCGTACAGGCCTCGACATCGACTGTTGCGATATCCCCTTCAAATCCCGTAGAAGGCGGCTCTGTCACCATCAGATTGACTTTGTATAATTCAAACAACTTCGTAGCCGAAGACGTATTCTATGGGTTTTATTGGAATGATTATCCAAATAATCTAATCTCTGCCAATACAGTTGATATTCCTGCTGAGGGAACCGTAGATGTTGAAGTTGTGAAATCCGGCCTAACTTATGACGAGGATGGTCACAAAGTTTGGATTGAATTTGAATACAACGATGGAGGAATGGAGTTCTTTTATTCTGATATATTTGTCACTGGTCTGGCTGATTTAGAAACATCAACAATCACAACCAGTCCTTCAAGCGTGAAATCTGGAGATGCCTTGTTAGTTTCAACACTTGTAGAAAACACAGGTTCTGAGGATGCAGATGCTAGTAGAATGCAGATTGATTTAGACACTCAAAGTGCAATTGTGGACGTTCCAGCAATTCCTGCAGGTCAATCAGAATGGGTTAATCACTCAATGATTGCACCTTCCTCTGGAACCCATGACTTTACTGTGACTCTCGATTTGGATGATGCGGTTGTAGAAGCAGATGAAGACAATACGTTCCTTTCTTCTGTTACAGTTGATACAAGAATGGACATCTCTCACTTCGGTGACCTATTAGTCACAGTAGGAGACGGTGATTTGCAGGGGCCTTGGACTATATCAGGGACGATACTGAGAACAGATGGTAGCGGCACAACAGAAGTTCCTATGCGCATTGAAATCAAAGATGATAACGCAGTAGACATTCCTTTGCCTACATTCTATGTCAATATCACAGGTGGAGTAAGTGCCCAGCAAGCTTGGTCATATGAACTCCAGTACAATCAAATTTCAACCCTATCAGCAGGTAACCATCAGGTAACTGCAGCAATCGATCCTTACGGTACAGGTAATTTCATTCAGGAGAGTACCTCAAATGACCGAACAAGCGCTTATTTCGACAAGTATGATGTTCCTGATGTTGCTGTTGACCCATTTGCTGTACCATCAAGAAATACCTTGAACAGTGGCGAAAATGTTGACTGGAGTGTTTCTATTACTAACACTGGTGATGTTGAGGTTAGGGGCAAATTGATCTACACTTGGGAAAGTCAGACGGTGGCAGAAACCTCTCAGCCAATCATAACAATCCAAGCAGGTGACTCTTATCTATGGCAGAACACCTTAGTAACAGAAAGCGGTGCACATACAGCGTTTTTCGAGGCACAGTGGGTACCTCTTTCTAGCTCCTATGATTTGAATCCGCTCAACTCATTTGCTAATGGCAGTGTTGAGGTGAATGCTCAACTTCGCCTTACTTGGTCTAGGACTTCTATGGAGTTGGTTGACTCCAATCAGGAACCTGCAACGTTCCCATTGATGTCAGGCGATGAATATACGGTTTCAATCAAACTTGCTTCCCAAGAAACAGGCGTTGTTACCTATTCTTGTGAAAATGAATTGGGTGAAGTTTTCGAAGAAATTGATGTCAGTGTTTCTACAGGTGGCCAAATCGTCACTGTAGAGTGTAAATTCACGGCTTCTGCACCATACACCAACATCAATCTAGTTCCAAATGAGACTGCGGTCAGTTCAACTCAAACTTGGAATTGGGACTCAAAGGAATCAAGCAGTAATGTGGCTGATGAAGCAGGAAATATGACATTCCAAACCGCAGGAATGATTGCAGTAATCTGTATTATTCTGATAGCAGTGTTGATTGCAGCTGTTATTTTAACCCGTGAAGTAGAAGAAGAAGTAGAAAGAGACATCTTCGATTACTGTCCTGCCTGTGATGGAGAATTGACAGGCGGAGAAGATAGGTGTCCTTGGTGTACTTTCAATCTCAAGAAAGCGAGGAAACAATTCCACGATTGTGAGAGTTGTGGTGAATCAATACCAGACTTACTTGCCAACTGTCCATATTGTGGCGTTGACCAAGACGTTTCCAAATATTTCGAGCAACGGCAGAGAAGAGTCATCGAGAAAGAGGAAGTACCACTTCAAGAAGAGGAGGAGATTGACCCTGAAACAATCCATGCTGCAGGTTACGAAGGCTTTGATGAAGCTGTCAAAGAATTTGGATATGATTCCGATGATCTAGAGGAGCATTGGGATGAAAACATTGCCAAGGCAGAGGCTGAGGTTGAAGCTGCTTACGATAGAAGGATGGCTGAAGAAGAGGTTGAGATGGATGAAGAAGAAGCCCTTTCAACTGTTACAACAACATTGAAGTCGATTGAGGAAACTTTCGAAGGTCATGATATCGATGCGATTCTAGAAGACAAAGACATAAAGGCTCACGCAGATGATGGTGGAGAATTAAGTGCTAGTGATGCAGATATTCGTGGTAAGTTGTATGAGATTACAGGTGAAGAAGGCGTAATGCCAGGAGACGAAGTCCTGGTCGGTATGGGAATACAAGACCGTTCACTTGCGGGTAACGTACTACCTGACGATGCGATGGATTTCTCCTTTGAAGATGAGGCTGATGAACTGGACCCAGTCAAAGCTGCAGCTGCCGAGAACAAGAGACGACGCGGTGTTAGAAGGCGCCAAAAGCAGGTAGAAACAGCAGAGTGTGGTGCATGTGGCGCCGATATCCCAGTAGATGCAAGCGAATGTTCTGTTTGCGGGGCTAAATTCGAATGAAGGATATAGTTGAATAAGACAACGAATAGAATTTGATGCCTGTCAGTACTCATAGGGTTCGTCATCGCTATTGCTCGGCTGACCCTCTTGACTTCATTCAGGCAAAGTATCCGAATCTATGATTTGGTTTCAAACCATCGAGGGGTTCCATTCATACATTGGTAGCGTCTCGGAATTGTTGATGAGGCCAAAGCATGCAATGTCTTCATTTGTGATGCTGGCCATATTGATGACCTCAACAATGGGTTGCATCGGGCTTGTTCCTGCTCGCGAATTCATGGAGGATCTGCGTCCAGAGCCAGAGATGATTGAGGTTGTTGAGAAAATCAATGCCTCTCATGTATTTACAACAGTTGTAACCGACGTCGCAGGTAGCACATCATACTCGAGCATTCAAAAGTTCGAGGTTGATTCTGATGTTGTCGAAATCAGTGCATATATCTCTGCGGCCATGCCGCTAGAGTTGATATTGCCTGGCGTACCAACCGATGTGAGGTTCGTTAGAGCTTCCCTAACCGATTCTGAGGGTAATCAAGTTTGGTTTGAAGAAGTAACAGAAACCGAGAGAAAGATGGTTGCAACTTTCGCTCAGCCACTTGCGGAAGGAACTTGGACTCTGAGTGTCGAAGCAAGAGGATACGGGGAAGAACTAGCCAATCTCTACAAGGACTCATTCCAGGTACTGGTAAAAATTGAAAGAAAGTGCTGGGAGTATCCAAACGAAGTTGGATGCGCTTACGACTAGACTAGACTTGAGTCGCATGCATAACGTCTTGAGCAACTTTCACATTTCCCTTTCCGGTTGTGATTTCTTTCTGCACCGCCTTTTACCATCAATCGTTGGACCTCTTTAATTGCAGAAAATAACAGATGCTTGTTGTGGTCGTCCCAATCGATTTGGTGTAGGTTTTCGTTACCATACTTTAGAACGCCATAAGGAGGATTTCTTCCGGTTGTTGATTCTACTAGGTGTAAATATGCAAGTAATTGCATCTTGTGGGATTTGTGTGGTTTTTCTGGTATTTTGCCAGTTTTTTGTTCAACAGGAATAAATTCTCCATCAACGATTACAATTTGGTCAGGTCTGCCTCTTAAACCGGTTTTCTCGTCGGATAATAGCCCAGCAGTTGCTTCATCATCGGAATATGCAACGTCAGTATTTTCTTCTATTCCTGCATTGATTCTGGCAACCTCCAGTGCGTTGTCGGCAAGTAACGCTCTCTGAAGTTGCCAAGATGCTAGCAAGGTCCAAATCATTGCAACTGTAACCAAGATGAAACCTGCTTGTTCTTTGTCTTCAGCGCCGTATAGGCCAATCGCATGTAATCCAAAAATGGTCGCTCCCATCAGTAGACCAGCTTCTACTCTACCACCTTGCCGCCATCCTCCAATGAAGCCATAAGGTTGGAATGTTCGTGGTATCGCCGACTCGTCTAGATTTTTTAGTTCATCCAATTCTTCTGATTTTTCAATTGGAAGGTTTATCCATTGCCTCCATGGAAGATAGATTGCCAAAAGGCCAGCGAAGAGCCAAATTACTGAAAGAATGGAAAGATATCTAGCAATGTCAATTGGAGTTCTTTCATCTGTAATTGTAGTGAAAATAATAGCATCAGAGATGAATATTACAACGATTGTAAACCACCATGACCAGACGATCAATGCTTTACGAAGGTCGGTTTGCTTTTGCTTGAAGTTTTCCACCTTTTTGTGTATGTCAGCGTGTTTTTGTCTACCTGCATCGATAGCCTTGCCTCTTCCACCCTTTCCTTCTCTAGCCAGAGACCATGATAATGGACAATAGGCATGACGTTCCAAATCACTTGCTGACACATGGAGTGCTTTTCCGGAATCGTCTCTCCAGAAACCGTCATCGCTTTCTTTCGCGATAACAAGGTTACTGGATTGCATATCTGACAAGAAAACCGCCTCCGACATTTTGCGAGTATGTGGCGTCGCAATCAACCTTGCCCCTGCGAGTGCGATACCTAAAATCGTAATACTGGGCCATTATGAGGACGTATTCTCTTACGAAGCGGTTATTTAGGGGGGGTTAGTGGCCCGAATGCCGGAGTCATTACCATGACAGAACTGTTAGTCGACCGTGAGACATACGAGACAAACGCCGTACACATCGGTACTCAACAAAAGAGTGCAGATATGGCGCAATTCATTCAAGAAGTTCGCTCAGACGGACTATACCTAATCGACGTAGAAATTACAGATAACAGAATCCGTGCAATTTCTCAATTCCTAAACCGATACAATCCTGCAAACGTCATGGTAGTAAGTGCAAGACAATACGGTCAGCGCCCAGCAAGGCTTTTCGCAGAGGCAATCGGCGCTAATGCTGCTGTTGGAAGGTTTATTCCAGGCAGTCTAACCAACCCTGCTCTGCGCTCTTACGTCGAGCCAGACATGTTATTCGTAACCGACCCAGCTGCAGACCAGCAAGCACTACGTGAGGCAGTAAACTCCGGACTACCAATTGTCGGAATCTGTGATGCTAACAACAACCTGCGCAATGTTGACCTTGCTCTACCTGCAAATAACAAGGGTCGTAAGTCACTTGCTCTTCTATACTGGATTCTTGCCCGTGAAGTGCTAAAAGCACGTGGCGAGACAACCGATGAGGCATGGGCTGAGGCTCAAGACCTAGAAGAGTGGGAATCTACTTTCTGAGCAGAGACTCACCCCAAACGGGTGAAGAAAGATGAGTGGTTTCATCTTACCAAAACCGGGCGAATGGGATGGAGAGGCTCGCCCACTGTTCCTTGCTCCAATGTCAGGAGTAACCGACCTTCCTTACCGTCTTCTTGCCAAAGAATGTGGTGCAGATTTTACAATTACAGAATTTACCAACTCTACAGCTCTTACTCGTGATGCAGCAATGTCGTGGCGAAAAATGGAAACATGTGATGATGAAAATCCATTCATTCCTCAAATTTTCGGTGGAGTAATCGAAGACATGGCATTGGCTGCTGAGTTATTGGAAGACACTGCAGATCTGATTGACCTAAACTTTGGATGCCCTGCTCCCAAGGTAACCAAAATCTGTGCTGGAGCAGCCTTGATGGGGGAGCCAGAAAATCTGGTCTCAATGTGTGAAGCAGTGGTTGATAGAGTGAATATTCCAGTCACTGCAAAGATGCGACTCGGTACAGGGCAAGGTAATTTCAATGCGAAGGAAATCTGTCAAGAATTGGAGAACGTTGGTATTCAACGTCTTTGCGTTCACGGTAGAACTCTCAGACAGAGATACTCTGGAGTAGCTGACTGGGATTACATTACAGAGGTCGTAGATTCAGTTGAAACTCCTGTGATTGCTAACGGTGATGTTGTAGATGCGAAGACTGCAAAGGCATGTCTTTCACAAACCCACGCAGCCGGATTGATGGTTGGACGCGGTGCAATTGGCCGTCCTGCCGTATTTGGGGAAATCAAAGTTGGATTAGGTTGGATGGAGCGCGAGGAGTTACCTTGGATTGCAGCCCATGATGGAAACTGGGATGAATTGGGCTACGTCGCTCAGCAGTTTGCAACTCGACGTTGGTGTTGGAACAGATACATCGAGTTGGCTAGAGAAACAACTGGTTTGAATTTGAAGTCGATGCGAGGACATGCTGTTTCATTCACGAAGGGTCTGCCAAGTGCAAAAAAAATTCGAAACATTATGCACGGAAAGCAAAGCAGAGAGGAATTTGCTCAAGCGACTAGCGAATTCCTTGCCTCAAACTAGATTTTGTGATTGCAAAATCTGGAATTTTAATTTTGGCGCAAATTTCATGCAACAAAAATGAAGTATCCTAGTATGCCCAATCCGGCGCCTAGTAGTAGAGTGTATAAGGCATATATCGCTTTGACATCTGATTTGGATTGCCAAATTTCCGTGAAACCGCAACTGCCGCAGCGATAGTATCTGCCAGACATAATATTGCCCATTCCACCCATCATGTTTTCTTTGATGTCTGTTGAGTCACACTTGGGGCACTTACCTGAAACTTTCATGACTGTATATCTTCCAAATCAGATATTGAACTTTGTCAAAGTTTCACCGACTTTCTCGATTCTTCTGATTACCCTATTTAGGTCGTCCATTGATTTTCTCTTGAGCATATCAACATCCATTCCAACTAGCCGATGTCCAAGAGGCAGTCTTCCTCCAAGTAAGTTGAGTAGTAACATCTGTTCTTTCGCATCCATATCCTTCAATGCACGCTCGATGTTTTCAGGTTTGCATGTGCCTTTTTTTAGGTGTCTCAAAAGAGAATTTGGGACAGATAGGCGCTCAAATCCACCTTTTTTCAGTAACCAATCCTCCCCCCTTCGCATATGCTGTGTAGTCATTGCCGACCATAGCGCCGTCGACAAACGGTCGGTTCTAGCAACGCGCTCCACGATTCCTGTCATTCTAAATCGCTCTAGGATTCTTCCAACTCTTGGCTTAGGTCCCTTCAGTGCTTTTGCTGCTTCATCGATAGAAATCGGTGGTCCGGAATGTAGTAGCATTTCGAAAATTCCAACAGATATTGATTCAGACATAATCTCTTTTCCAGGCCTCTCTCCAAGTAAACCAACATCGGCCATAAATCGGGACAACTCACTTTCTCCATCTTCAAGTGGTCCCCACTCTTTGATTCTCAGTAGTGCGTTTGGTTTACCATCGGGTGGTAATTCAATTTTCATTGCAACCTTCTTTCCACGATTCCAAACCTCGTCAAAAATCTCCAATCGCTGTGAGTGAATCAATTGGGCTCTTGCTTTCATATTTGCAATCGCTTTCTGTAGTGAACCACCCGTGAGATAGTAGTTCTTCCATCCCTTTCCTGATGAAGTCGAAACCAAACCTGCGGATACAAGGCGAACAAAGTGATGATGAATCGCAGCAGGGGTAACTCCTAAATTTTCAGCCAACTCTCTGGTTTCGTAACCTCTACTCGGATCTTTGAAGAGGTGCTCAGATAAGATTCTGTGAATGGGGGAGAATATTCCATCGTCTGCAGCATTTTCTCCCCTTCTCCTGTGTAGACAAAGAGTATCAATTAGCCAAGAGATTAGTTTCTCTCTATCGTTCTTACTTGCAGGTAGTGGAATTTCATCCAACCGCAAATCGAACATGCACCTAACGGATTGCCGAAGGGATTTGAATAATGCGCAACAAACGTTTCTTGAGAGACGATTATTGAATCAACGTCTCTCATCGGACCATTCATAGTCGACCTTTCTAGATGGTTGCAATTCTTCGATGTCCAATAGGTGAGGTGCCATTTCAAGGCGGTCTTCTCGCAAAATACCGCGCCTTCTCAACACCTTGACCGCAGAATGAACAGTAGCTCTAGTTCTACCAATTCTTCTTGCAAGTGCGGCTTGTGATCGTGGTATTCCATTAACTCGGATATCATCTACAATTGTCTTCTGGACAAGTGACAATCCAATAGGCATCTTTCTTGCAGCCTCTAATTCTCCGACTCCAACGCCTCGTAAAGCCTCGACTTGAGAAGGGCCTCCAGCAAAATAGCAGGTTCGGCCGTTTACTGAAAAAATCGTGATGGCCTTTCGACTTGATAAAACATCTAAATGGTGCCTTAGTGTTCCATTTGCAGCGGAAAGCTTTGATTGTAATTCTCTATAATGCAACCCTGGGTTTTTTTCTAGAGTTTTGATAATTCTCTGTCTCAAAGGATGTTCGAATTCATTGACTCTAGATTTTACTCCGCCTCTAGTGAACATCAGAGACGACAGGCTCGAACCAAATCCGATTATTCCACCAGTTGCACTAGCAATACCTGCAGCAAGCCAAGGGCGTTGATTCACCCACTGCTTCAGTAGTGCCATGTTATCGAACTTCCTCTAATCCCTTGTAATTGATTCGGTAAGTTGAATCAATCATTTTGACTTGACAGAACCATTTCTGATTTTCAAATGTGCAACAAGAGGAGATAGAAGCCTTCCACAAGTTATGCCATGTTCGGATAGGATGTAGTCAACTCTGACGGGTGGACCGTCATTGACTTGGCGAATCACCAATTCCTCTTCAACTAAAAATCTCAATTTATCCGAAAGAGTCCTGCTTGAAATGCCTGAAAGGAGTGTCTTCAATTGGTTAAATCTCCTTGGTCCAGCGATGTATAGGGTCGATAGAATTTCTATTGTCCAGCGGCCACCGAAAACGTGCAGTGCTTCGACCGCAGCTTCGACTTCCCATTCAGTATTGTATGGTCCACCCTTTGAGTTTGCAGCTAACACATCTCGAATCTGCTTTCCATTGGACACAGTGTCCTCTACACGACTCTCGATTTCGTTGAGTGCGGCATCGGATAGAGTAAGTGGAGGTTCAGGCATGATTGCCCGAAGTGGTGTCTCAGATAAAACATAGTGTAAATCTAACACTATCAGGAATTCTGGTAAGTCGGCTTCCTTCCTTCGATTAATGCACTGAGTCCCTCGAGTGCATCGCTTGTGGAAAATATTGCCTCCAAATTATCTAACTCTTGATTTAGACCATTCGTCAATTCAGTTGTGCCTGCTGCATCAATCAAATCACTAGCCATGCGTAATGCAATCGGTGCAGTCCTTGAAAGAGATTTCAGCTGTCTAGATACCAATTTGTCCTCAGGGTCAAATCCATCGGGACAACCTCCATTGAGGATTGTGTCCATGTTGTCATCACTGTAGAATGAGGCTGCAAACTTTGCAATCTTCGATTCTGGATTCACGGGTGCTGCGGGATATTTCTCTGCAGGCTTTCCTATGGCATCTAGAGATGTGATTGTTGAATCAACTTCGGTCACATCAACCAAATTTGTCACAAGCCCTAGATCTGCTGCGGTCCTTGCATCCATGAAGTTTCCAGCTAGCACAGCCCATCTTGCAGCAGGTAGTCCAGCGATGCGGGCCGGACGTTGTGTACCGCCAAGGCCTGGGAAGATTCCAATATTGGTTTCAGGGAATCTAAACTGAGTTTTCCTAGTTCCGATTCTGTAGTCACAAGACAGTGCAAGTTCCAAGCCACCGCCAAGCGATAGGCCGGTCGTCAATGCGATTGTGGTTTTGCTAGAAGATTCTAATTTGTTCAAGACTTTGTGTCCATCAGCTGTGAAATCGTAGATGTCGGGAAAAGAATCTGCTCTTATTTTGTCAACGAAGAACTTGACATCAGCACCTGCAACAAACGCCTTCCCTGCACCATCAAGCACGATTGTATTGACTGAATCATCTGCGTTTGCTTTGTCTATGGCAGTACCCAACTGTCCAACGACTGTTTCATTTAGAGCATTCATTGCTTCAGGTCTATTGATTGTAATAGTAGCGATTCCTTCATTTACTGCTAAGTCAACATAACTGAATGTAAACGCTTCACTTCTCTTCCAGACTTCCGGCACCGGGAAGTTTGCAAGTTCACAGTAATCCTCTGCCATTGCCTTGGCATCATCAATACCCAAGCGGTTTGCCAATTCGAACGGGCCTCTTGCCCATCGCAAGCCAACCTTAGCGCCCCTGTCTACGTCTTCTAGAGAGCAGATTTCTTCATCCACGATTTGTCCAGCGACAGCGAAAACCTGTCCGAGTAATCTAGTTCTGATTTTTTGGGCAGCTTCCTCACTGCATTCTGTATCGTCTCCGATTTCCCACTGGTTTCCGGCTTCAACCATCTCACGTAGGTTTTCAGCACCTACATATCGAGGTGTTTCAAGTTGTTCAGCGAGGTAATCTGTAGAATGCAAGGCAATTGGTGGGCCTGTCAAATTCATCAATGCGAATGGACCTAACCCGATTCTGAATGCCTTCATCGCTACAGCGTCAATAGCAGCAGCACTAGCAACGCCTTCTTGTAACAATAAGCAAGCCTCATTCAGCCATGGAACGAAGAATCGGTTGACTACGAATCCGGGTCTATCCTTACACAGAATGACAACTTTACCGAGCCCTCTACAATACTGAACGGTTCTTGCAATAGTGTCTTCAGAGGAATCTTCTCCTGGAATTACTTCTACGAGTCTATTTTTTGCAGGGTGATAAAAGAAATGCAGTCCAACAAATCTGTCAGGTCTTCCAGATGCGAGAGCCAATTCATTTACCGATAGAGAGGATGTGTTAGAGGCCAGTATTGTATTTTCATCACATACCTCGTTCAGCGTGTTGAATACAGCACTCTTAATATCGAAATCTTCGAACACTGCTTCGATTACTAAGTCAGTATCAGACGCAGTATTTTCTGTCCCGACGACGCCTTTGATGCGCCCCTTGATCTGTTCAACTTGGTCAGGAGAGAAAATTCTTCTTTCTACTGCTTCTGACAAAAAGTCGGAGATAATCGTCTGGCCACGCTCGACCCATTGTGCTTCTCTGTCTACCATTTGAACATCGAATTCTTCTTGAGCAGTTTTCTGAGCAATACCGGAACCCATGTTTCCGGCACCTATGATCGCCACACTCTGAACAGGTTGCATGTCTAGGCCGAAATCAATCCCCTCCATGAATAAAACGGTGGGGGGCTTCAACTCAAAACAACGAGTCGTAAGCAGATTTGTGCCTTTCAGCCCAACGTTCAACAGAAAAATCTTGAGCTCTTTTTCTTACAGTTAAGGTCTCATCTTTGAGATTGGAAATAGCGTCTCGCCAAGCATCGACATCGTTTACTGGAAGAATATGATGAGGAAGTGGAATTTCATTATGGGCAGGTGCGTCTGCAACCAATGCTACTGTGCCTGCTGCATAGGCCTCAAGCGGTGGTAACCCAAACCCTTCTGCTATAGAAGGAAACAATAACGCATCAGCGTGCTGTAGTGCTGCAATCATTTCATCCGCATCTAATCTGCCTATCCAATTTAGATTACATCCCAAGTCATTCGCAAGCGAACATAAATCCTGCCTGGACTTAGGTGACGACTCAGCTCCAATTTTGTGTAAAGTTACATCTAATTCTGAGCAGACCTTTACTGCAAAATCGACTCGCTTCCTTGCTTCTTCGCTACCTATTACGAGTAAATTTACGCCATCAACGAACCAATCCGGTCTTTTGGTTTCCACCGCATATGCATCAGTATCGATTGCGTGTGGAATCCATACCGTCTCAATTCCAGGAAACCTCATCTCACACTCTTGTTTTGTATCTTTAGATACGCAAATCAGAAGTTTAGCTCTTGAAATCCCATCACGAATTTTTGCCAAATCTTTCTTCCTGATCCCAGAGATTTTGGCGTCACCGATCTGTACGCCATTTCTTTCTGATGGGAAGAGATGGAACAAATCGTGAATCGTAACCACTGTATTACCAGTTTTTGGAATCAAGCCCGCTTGTTCTTGGTCAGTGACATGTATGATGTCAGAGTCCAAGGCCATTTTACTAACAGATTTCGGCCCACTGAACCACCTCCTCCACAACCTAGCAAGCGGATTTTTCGAGATTTCATACTCGTGAACTTGGTTTAACTCGTAATCTTCTATCAGGCCATTTTCAAGTCGATTAACAAGCGCGGCGTGTGTACTACCCAAGCCTGAATACGGTGACATTGCACCTCCTCTGGCTAGCATTACTTTACGCAAATTGAACCCTCACTGTACGATCTTGAGGTGCTTTATTGATTCTGCAATTCCTAAGTCCTCAGGGAAATGCATTGTTGCTTCTGGTATAGGAATTGGAATGATTTCTTTTCCTACCAAAGCAACTCTGCTTGGGGGAGAGTCATCTAGCAACTTCCTTCCAGTGAGAGGAGCTAATGCGCTTGAGAATTCTAGGATATCGTCGTGAAATGGCATGTTCTCTGCTGTGAGATTTTCTCTTGAATTACCTACGTGCACATACCCCTTGCATTCAATCCAATCAGGGTCTGCTCTGTTGTCTATTGCAGCATATTGAGGAATATGTTCAGGGTTCATATTCCTGCCCTTAATCAGAGTGTGGCGGCAAACAATTCTTGTATCTAGGCTGGGAAGTAAGTCGATGGTTTCTTCAAATTTGTCCCAAGCAGCTGAATTCCATTTAGGACGACAGATTTCATCGAATACTTCCTTGTTGGGGGCATCAACGGATACATACAACTGCGTTGGCAGTGTGTCTAGTTTTTCGATTACTTTTGGCAGAGTTCCATTGGTAACCAACATCGTAGTCATTCCGTGTGAGTGACACAACTCCATGTATTCTGATAATCGGTTGTATAGGGTGGGCTCACCGTTTAGTGAAATTGCTACATGTTTCGGATTTTGTGCATCTAAGAATTTCTCTTTTGGCACCTTGGGATTACCGCCAAATCCAGAGATTAGTCTTCTCTGGGCTTTGACAGAATCATACAACATTTCCAATGGATCTTGGTCAGTTAATTCAAGAGTATCCATGTGTGGCTCTCTCCAACAGTAAGAGCATGCCAGATTGCACTGGTCAACAACTGGAGACATTTGCATGCAATTGTGGCTTGCAATGCCGTAAAACCGTCCTTTGTAGCACTGGCGATCTCTGAGAAGAGATTCCTTTGTCCAGTGACAAACTTTGACTCCGCCATGTTCACCAACTATGTGATAGCGCTGCTTTTGCAACTTGGCCTTGAGCAATGGGTCCATCGTATGTCCGACATGTATTGCTGATTTCAAACCCACGCTTATGATGTATGAGTGCTTGGCATGTTACATGCAAGAAGCAGAGGAGTCGTGGGTTCCTCATCTGCTAGGTTTCATTTTGCCGATAATTACTATCACTGGAATATATCAAGGTGGATACTGGGCCTTCTCAGGGTTCGTTTACGCATTGGGAATTTGCCCTTTCATTGACTATTTCGCACCTGAAAGGGCGCCGGTTCGTGGAGATGTTTCAACACGAGCATGGAATGGTCTATTGTACTCGCATGCCCTTTTCTTCTATGCATGCATCGCAGTGTTATTGTGGAGAGCAAACTTGGATGGTTTTACAATTCCAGTAATCCTTGGTGGCCTATCTGTTGGCATAGTGGGCGGAATTTCGGGAATAATCAATGCACATGAATCGGGGCACAGAAAGAAAGGGTCCCTTATTTGGAGAGTTGCAAGGCTGAACATGTTTATGGTACTGTATTCTCATTTCACTACAGAACACAACCATGGTCATCACAGAAATTACGCTACAGAATTAGATCCTGCTTCCTCTCCGGCCGGCAGGGGTCTTTGGACTCAAATCGTGATGACGATTCCAAAGCAATACAAATCTGCCTGGAAGACACACTCCGACAAAGGCAAAGCCGGGTTTAGGAATCCGATACTACACAGTACCATTCTGCAGGGACTATTTTTGGCGGGGCTATTCTTGTATTCCGCAGCGGTATTGTACGCCTTTTTGATTCAAGCAGCTCTGGCAATTATCCTTCTCGAGTACGTCAATTACATGCAACATTATGGATTGAGGCGAGAGGTTGGAGAGAAGCATACAGAATACCATTCTTGGGAGCATAGAGGTGTTTGGTCAAGATGGACATTACTCGAACTTCCCCTTCATCCAGCGCACCACTTGAAAGCAAGTACTCCAATGTGGGATTTGCAAGCATACGAGGATTCCCCTCAGCTACCTAGTGGTTACTACGTATGCTTTTGGTTAGCAATTTTCCCACCCCTTTGGAAGAGAGTCATGGGCAAGCGAATCGAGCAGTTATCTGCTTGATTTGCATTTGAAAGATAAGATGTTTTCAATAACACTTAGTTTAAACATAACACCCAAAACGCATTATAGGGACGGTTCCAAAAGTAAACTGGGGGAGAAACATGGACAACGAACTCGAAACCTGGATTGATGATGTCATGAAAAAGCAGCAATACCGCAACGGTATTTTCTCTAACGGTGGAGTCATCCACTGGCTTAGGAGAATGACTTTTGGCAAAAAGTGACGAAACCTTTGGATTCATATCAAACAGTAGTTGATATATCAGAACTTTATGATGCTGCTTAATAGTGAGTGGTATCATGCTAACCATAAACGGTCTTACGAAGTCATTTGGTTCTGGATCTAACAAACTCCAAGTCCTTAAAGGGGTGGAAATGGAGATTGAAAGGGGCGAAATGGTCGCTTTGATGGGGCCATCGGGCTGCGGTAAATCCACATTACTGAATATCATCGGTGGTCTCTTAGCCGGTGATGGCGGTAGCATCACTCTCAATGAGCGAACATACGGGCTCAAAGGGCCATCTAGTGTAGTTGATGTAAGAAGAGAGTTGGTTGGATGGATCTTTCAAGATTTCCACCTACTAGACAATCTAAGTGCAGTAGACAATGTTGCAATGGCCTTAGAGTTGTCAGGAATGTCTTCTAGCGAAGCAGAAAAAGCTGCGATTAACTCACTAGAAAGGGTCGGCCTTGGCGACAGAATGCATCACATTCCTGACCAATTATCCGGTGGACAACAGCAAAGAGTTGCAATCGCTCGAGCAATTGCCGGTAATCGCCCAATTCTTCTAGCGGATGAGCCAACTGGCAATCTCGATATTGCAAGCGGTAAGGAAGTTCTCGCCTTGTTCAAAGAACTATGCCACGATGAAGAAAAGCCAATTTCAATTCTAATGGTTACCCACGACCCAGACTTAGCATCTAATGCGGATAGAATGCTTCTGTTGAAAGACGGAAAAACCGAAGCTTCAGACATACGTTCAGCATGGGGCCTTGACGAGGACGGTGAGGAAGAATGACAGGCATAGACATCGATCTAGCGGATTCTGATTTTGATATCAACCGTTCAAAGTTAGCGAAATTCCAGAACAAAGTAATGGAATTGCCTAGTAGACTACGCCTTGCAGCACAGGGTGCATGGAGAGGTAAAGAAAGAGGTCTTGCAGTAATCACCGGCGTCTTCCTTTCGTCCTTGGTAATCACAACTGTTCTCGCGTATGGTGTTGGTTTGTCTCAGTTATTCTTTGAAGAATCATTGAAGTCAGAGCCTTTCGATGCTAAAATCGAGTACGGACGAACACCAGTTGAAAATGCATCAGGTTGGTCAAATAATACAACAGTAATGAGAGAGGTGTGTGATGAGTTACTCGAAGATTTCTCCGAGTTCAGTGATTGTACACTCGTTCTTGGGAGGCAAGGAATACACAGTGGAGGTTTCTTCAATCGTGAATTCGTTGTAGCACAGCCGCTAGAAATGCGTGAAATTTCATCCACCTCAAACCCTTACTGGTCTAACGTGACGTTCACATATCCTGAGGCGGATGCTAATGGTCCACCGATTTCTGATATGCGAGCGATTCGTTTCTTAGATAATGGTGCCTTTGATGGAGAATTAGCCAAGCGTTTGGGTGAGAACATCATCCCTGGACTTGGAGAATGGCCAAGTGCTGAAAACATGACACGGGATAGAGGAATAATCCTACCATCAACAATCGCTAGCCAAGCCAAAGCTAGTGTTGGAGACACATTAGATAGTTTGACATTTGCATATGTTGTAGATGAATCTACCTTAGTTGAAGGCTCAATAACGGATGAGAATTGTGACGGTGAGATTACTCCAGAAAATAATGAGATGATTTATTGTAGAATGTGGATGACAGTAGAAGATCTCACGGTAGTAGGGATTTACGAACCTTGGGATTTTGGTAACCCAACTCTTCCATTCAACCCGCTTTTCACCACATTGGAAGTTCTTGAAGAATCACAGCGTGGAACTTTGATGTTTTACGACCATATGTACCTCGGAGTCACAATCGATAGAGGTCAATTACCAACTAGTTCGACCGCTGATGCTGAAGAATGGTTGGAAGACCTTGGTACTAGAGTGCAAGCCCAAAATTACACCGATGAAGGCATCGACCTGTACTATACTGACATTGTAAGTGGAACTATCACTTTCCTCAATATCTTCCTTGGGTTAATCCAAATTTTCGATTACATTATCATGATACCAATCGTCTTCCTTTCGATTGCTGTATTGATTTATGGTCTGGTGCTATCACTTGAACAACGGCGCAGAGAAGTGAGTATCCATCGGGTAATTGGTGCAGATGGAAAGACGCTTCAGGGAATGGTATTACTCGAGTTATTCGTCATGGCTTCTGTTGCATGGCTGATAGGTTACATACTAGCGTTATTGGCAGTTCCACTCGTTCTATCAGCGGTTGGCTTTATGGAATTTAGAACCGGAGATTTCGATGTCAATCCAACACTTGGAATTGCTTCGACACTGTTCACAGCGGTTACTACTCTCGGCCTAGCAGTTCTGTTTGGTCGTAGTAGAGCAAGAGACTTCATCGAACTCGAAATTGAGGAGGGTGTGAAAAAGACTGCAAAGAAATCGGAGCCAAAGCGTTGGTTACACTGGACAGCATTCCTTTTCGGAATGCTAGCAGTAATCGACACATGGCTTGAGATGAATGGTAGCGAGGATGGCATAGTCTCGAACTTCTTCGTCGAAGGGCTGATTGGAATCTTTGGACCATTTGCTCTGTGGATTGGTGGAGCTTTACTTCTAGGAAGAATTGGAGCAAAGGGACCTCAAATCATGCAGCTTATTTTTGGAAGAACTCCGCTGTTGAAGGACGTAAAGAGAGGGTTGAAAGGCTCTGGTTCCGCAGAATCGGTTAACAGGTTAGCAGTAATTATGCTACTTACACTTTCAATCGTAACCCTTGCCGCAGTTCAAGGATACACAGGGACTATTGTTGACGAAAAGACAGTAGATGCTACGGTAGGCTCGGATTTACAGATTCAGATGGAGACAAACGTCAACGAATCTGAAATCGTCAGCATCATCAAAGAATATGCAGATTCAGGCGTAACTCCACTAGCAACTAGTGTTCCTCAACTCGCTCTAAGCGATGAACTAGGTGGAGAAAGTCTGCAGACTTATGTGCTGTTGGAAAGCAGTGATGGTGTTCTGAAATGGAGTGAACAAGCTCTTCCTGGTGAAGACATTTCAGAAGCATTAGACGCCTATCAGAGTGGCGGATTCTCAGCAGGTACAGATGCAGCATATTCCCTAGACCTACCCGGTTCAGAAAGAGGAGGCGATGAGAATCGTCTAGATGATGAGTTGCTTGAAAGGTCGGATGATAAATCGAGAGACGTGACACTGGTTTGGGAGAAATTGGAATTCAATTTCAGTTCAGGTGGTACTGATCAGCCTGACCCATTCGCCCTGTATGTTGCATACTCAGAACTAATGGACGGAGATTGGTCTGGACTAAACATTCAGAATCAAGACTTGAATGAGAGAAACCTCGGTCGTGTTGATTTGTCTGAAACGAACCTCTCAGGTTCTGATTTGACAAACGTAAACCTCAGTGAATCCTTACTGTTTGGTACAGATTTGTCTGGTGCAGATTTGACAGGAGCGAACCTAGAGAATACGATTATTGTCGATTTCAATGATGATGGAATTTTCATGGAAAACGTAGACTTAACTGATGCTAACCTAAACGGCCTATTTGGATTGGCAGATCTGTCAAAGGCAATCTTGTCCAATACAACGTGCCCAGATGGCTCAAACAGCGATGATACTTCTTGTGTAAATGGTGTATTACCAACCCCTCCTCCGCTAGCAGCTCCTCTGTTCCTAGCAGATACATTGGTGACATTGGAAATCACCAAATATAGCACTGAAATGTACTACATGGGTGTTCACGAATACTTCCCAGGTATTGATTCTTCAGTAGTAGAATCTACACTGATTATAGGAGAAGGAAAGTGGAGGTCTCTCGTAGGAAATGATGCGGCAAACAACTACACCTCAACAACTTGGATCGTCAGAATAGATGGTGTTGAAGGAGATGATTTAGAATCACTTGCCTCACAACTTGAGGCTGATTCAAGAGTTTCTGAGACTATGGATTGGTCAAGCAAGCACAAGGAAGTTGAGAGAAACGGCGGTCTAATCTTCGGAACTCCGGGTCTCTTGTCCTTACAGTTCGTTGTTGCAAGCGTAGCCGCAGTAGCATCTAGTTTCGTATTCTTGTCTTTGGTACTGAATCAAAGGCAAAAGGAGTTAGCAGTACTTCAAGCGATTGGGGCATCACCTAACCAAATCATCAGACTTGTTCTGTTTGAGATTCTGTCTATTGTGGTTGTATCGATGGCTCTTGGAGTTGTACTAGGTGTTGCACTGGCTCTTTCATTCAACGGATTCTTCGATATCTTTGGATTCATATTCCAAATATTCGGCGGTTCTAGTACGGTAATCGAGAGAACACTGGTTTACCCTTGGACGCAGATAGTCTTGGTTTCTCTTGCTGTCTTTGCCGCGGTGGTAGTAGCCTTACTGGTAACAACACGAAAGGCGCTCAAGTCTGACCTTGCTAGCGTATTGAAGGGGGAGTAAAGATGGATGAGACAATTTTGTACGCTGATGGTTTGTACCATGTTTATGAGTCAAAAGCAGAGGATGGCAACGTCGTTGCACTGCGTGGACTCCACATCGATATGAAAGCTGGAGAAGCAATCGCGGTCGTCGGGCCTTCTGGTTCAGGTAAATCTACACTGATGAAATGTCTTGGTGGATTGATGAAACCAAGCGCAGGATCGGTCAGTTTGGCTGGAAAGAACATGACAAGACTAACTGGTCAAGAACTTGTGGAACTGCGACAAAAGACGGTTTCTTTTATCTTCCAAGAAGGCAACCTGTTGCCTGACCTCAATGCAAGAGACAATGTCGCTCAACCTCTAAGACATCAAGGCGTTTCATCAAAGAAGGCATTGAAGTATGCAGATGCTATGTTAGAAAAGTTGGGTATGGCGCACAGGATCCGAGCAATGCCTGCTATGCTCAGCGGTGGCGAACAGCAACGTGTGGCAATCGCAAGAGCGCTAATCACTCAGCCGCGACTAATTCTTGCAGACGAACCTACAGGTGCGCTCGACCCTGTTACAAGCAGAGAAGTTCTCGCATTATTCAAGGAATTACACGAAAACGATGGTGTATCATTCCTTATTGTTACTCACTCGAAGGAAGTAGCTGCGTTTGCAAACCGCTCGCTTGAACTTAGGGATGGAAGATTCGTTGCAGAACACGGAGAATCAATAGACGTCGAGAATTTGACTAAGGATAGAGAACTCATCATTGATGAAACTGGAACTGTTACCCTGCCGCCAGACTTGTTGGTTAGACTGGGTGGAGCAGGAAGATACACTGTAGGAAATATCAACAGTGGATACATCTCACTGCAAGGAGAATCTGTTGAGACGATGGGTAAGATGGTCCTAGCAACCACTTGCCCGGCTTGTAAGCACGATTACAAGGACAGTAACGAACAATTATGTCCATCATGCGGTTCGTCTAGACCAATGGTGGAGGCCTAGATTTGAGTCTGTTCAAAGTATCTGGAATCTTAGAGACTATTTCGACAATATCGTTATTCTTCATTGCTATGCCGCTGAAGTATATCGGGGGTAATGAAATCCTAGTGAAAATCATTGGTCCAATCCACGGATTCCTATTCGTCTTGTACTGCGCGTTGGTATGGTGGGAGCAGCACAAGGGCAGAATGAGTTCTAACCTTGCAATTCTAGGAATGGTTTCTGCAATTCCACCCGGTGGACCAATTTGGTTCGACAGAAAGTATCTGAATGAATCAGATGTGCAGGATTGACCTTTCAATAAAGGCGTTAAGTCAAATTACGTCCTTTACAAAGCGATGCCATGGCAGAGGTTTGGGTTGTTGATTCTAACTGCTTTATTCACGTAGGTTCAATGGCGCCAAATGGCTTCTTGAAGGATTTGAAAAACATCCTGAAAAACGACGAATCCGCTATTTATGTTACTCCAGGAGTTCATGGTGAAATCAAAAATGTGAGATTTCAAAGATGGAAAGGTCAGCCAAACTTGTTGGATGAATTCAGGGAGATCTTGGTTACCGTAGCCGTAGATGAAGCTGAAGTTAGAGCATTAGCACAACATATCGGAGAGAAAGCCTCTCCACAAGATGTCGATTTATCGCTGATGATTTTGGGCTCTAAATTGGCACATGAAGGCCACAAAGTAACTCTTGTTTCTGACGATTACAAAATGACAACTACTGGAGAAAAAGCCAATCTAAATTTTGAGACATGTCCGCCATCTACCTTTTTGCAGAGGTTGGCAGATTCAGGTAATGCAAGTCAAAGAACGCGAATGCGCAGTCTATCTCGAAGAGTTAGAGCAGCAGAAATGCGTTATGCGATTAGTAGAGCGGGACAGTATGATGTCCAAGCCAAATTGACTTGGATGGTAGATTCGCTTCTGTCTTCCAAAGTCGCCCTAGCAGAAGATAGTGAAGAGGTTGTAGTGGTCGATGAAGCCAAACTAATATCTGGCTTGATTCGCTCTATAAGAGGCGAGAAGGTCAAGAAATCAATAATGAATAAATTAGGTTCACTTCCAGAAATATGCGCTCCAGTAGCGAAGTTGGACGAGCACCTATCCTCTATGCTAACAGATGGAAGTTCTGAAGATTTGAAGCAGGCCTATGAATCCTCAATAGAGTTGCAAAGTGAGATTCTCGAAGTAACCGGTCTCGGTCTAGCGCCACTGGGAGAGGAATTGGCTGAGTTAGCGCACAGAGCGATGTCAGGAAGTTTGTATCGAATGGAATCGGCTCTAGGTATGTTATCTAAGATGTCAGGTAATCTCAAACTCTCAAAACTCCACCTTTCAAGAGCCCTATCCCTTGCTACATTAATTGATGATACGGGAGCGGAAATGCGAGCAATGCATCAACTTGGGCTGCTTGCTCTAGCAGCAAAGAATTGGAATCGTGCTGCAATGCTTTTCGAAACTGCAGACCGTCAGGCACAGACCGGTTCAGCGAACAGACTTCCTCATCTTTTGCTTGCAGGTATCGCTAGGCATATCGAAGGTAATTCTGAATTGTCTGAAGCCCACATGATATCTGCTAACGCAATAGTAATCGAAGACAAAATCGAAGCGATTGCAAACCTATCAGCGATCGGAAATTCTCTACTAGCAATCGATTGTCCAGGCCTCGCAATCGAGGTGCTAGACGAGGCGATGGAATGCGCAATCGAAACAGGAACCGGCGATAGAATGGAATTGCTTGCTGAGATGTTATTGCTAGCTAATACCGCTATGACAAATAAAGAACAAATGCAGTATGAAGGACTTAGACAATACATCGACAAAGTCAACGATATTGCAGAAGAGGCATCAAAGGATTTTGAATCACAAATCTCCGAGATCGATCAGAAGGCAGAGGAGTTATCCAAGCCACTAGATGAGACATGGAAAGAGTGGCAACCAGCATCGAAACTGATACCTGATGATTCTGAATTGACAATCGTAAGAATTGATGAAGATGAAAACGGGCGTGTCTTACTAGTTTCTCATCACTCTGAAATTGGAGCAGTTGGGCTCTGGCTACCGGAGGGAGGTGTGGAAGCATCTCCGGGAAGTTCTATCCAAATCCATGAATCACGAATTAAGGTCGCTCCACCAACAGATGAATTACGTGATATTCACAACATCCGTGGCATTGTCGCAGTTGAGAATCCAGATTCTATTTCCTTTATCGCAAAGACTGAGGAAATTCTCGAAGAAGAAATGTAAGGTCAAGATTCTAATTGGCCTTCATGTTTGAGTTGGAAAGAAGCCGGGCATGTATTTACTCCAAGTACCCTGTAAAACGGACACCAGCCAAAAACGGATGTGGTCACACTCCACATTCCAAAAATAAGGAAAACAATCTCCCATGCAGAGTTAGAAATGTAGTCGAAAAGAACTACGCCAAGCCCGGCGGACAAGCGTAGAACTCTATCCAAAACACCAATGTTCAAGTTGAAAACCTCACCAGTTGTTATGCATCTTGAATATCATCATTTATGAAACACTGTTTGTGAGGTTACAGTTAGAATTGCATTGGAACAGTAGTATAAATATTAACACAGAAACGTAACATTATGACTTCGTACCTAATTATTGGAGGTAGTAGTGACATCGCTATAGTTACGGCAAAAAAATTGCTAGAACATGGCTCTTCAGTAACCTGTCTCGCTCGTGATGAATCAAGAGTTGCAGAACTTAAATCGCTAGGTGCAGAGGTTGTTATTGGAGATGCCCTCGACAAAGAATCAGTTTCTGCAGCGATTAAAATCGCTTCACAACAGGGTGATGGCAAAATCTCTGGAGTGGCACACCTAGTGGGTTCAATATCGATTAGGCCTCCACATGCACTCGCTCTAGATGCCTTCAACGAAGTAATTACAACCAATCTATCCAGTGCCTTCCTTACTCTTTCCATGTGCGGAAAAGTCATGCTGAAAATGGGGGGAGGCAGGATGGTGTTCACCTCAAGCGTTGCAGGTAGCCTTGGTTTGGTAAATCATGAAGCGATTGCAGCAGCAAAAGGCGGAGTCGAGTCTATGGTTCGCTCCGCAGCTGCAACATATGCAAAGAGGGGAATCAGGGTCAACGCCGTTGCACCTGGATTAACTGATACTAGACTTGCAGCAACCATTCTTCGCTCTGATGCGATGAGAGAAGCATCAGCAAATATGATCCCACTGAAAAGGATAAACGAAGCAGAAGAGATTGCTACTAGCATTCATTGGCTTCTAACCGGTGCTCCGGACAATTTCACAGGACAGGTAATGCACCTCGATGGTGGAATGTCCCAAATTTTAGCGTGAGTGATAGCATGACTTGGCACGTAGCAATCAAACAATCCAAACTAAAGCCGGGTAAGAAAAAAATGCGTACAGTAGCCAAGAAAATGGTGCTTATCGGTCAAACCGACGACTCTTATTTTGCTACAGAGGCACTCTGCAGACACATGCGATGGCCCCTTGCATACGGTGCTAAAGTCAAAGATGGTTGTATCCGATGCCCTTTGCATCAAACCACTCACAAAATCGACACCGGGGAACTGGTCGAGTGGTCTCCATTCCCTCTATTACCCGCTTATGGAAGACTTGTTGGCAAGATGAGCAAGCAGAAAGACCTCAAAATCTACGAGACCCGAGTCAAAGACGGTAACATCGAAATCAAAATCGAATGATTACTCCCAGACTTGGATCAAACTCTGGCCATTAGTCCAATTTCCATTGGGATTGGAGAAATGAACTTCTTGTGAATCGGGTTATCTGCATCGTGTTGGTTGATGTGGTGATTCAGCAAAATCATTGCAGCAGAACGTGGAAGTAGACCTCTTCTGAAACTGTGAATAACATCCAACATCTCCTGCTTTTCTGACTTGGATAACTGTGGCAGACGGCCAACAACTCTCTCCATGGCGTGGGCAATTCTTCCTCTCTTGGTTAGGGTTGAAAGGTGCTTTTGCGCTTCTGTCATGTACT
>CAXPMI010000043.1:0-16423 GCA_964218365.1 Candidatus Poseidoniaceae archaeon | reverse complement strand
CAAGATTGGTACAGGGGCGCAACAGATAGTGAGTGGACTAAGCACGAATAATCCTACCATTTCCCAAACGCGTCTGAAGGCGGTGGAAGTGATGGAGCACCGGGAACAGCAGAATACTGAGATTGTCTGGGTTCATACTTTGGTTCTGTGAACATTGACTGCTTAGCCTGAGGAGGCTTTCTGCGACCTAGAACAAGTACTGCAAGTAGTATTACGATTATTACTCCTAATCCTAAGAATATCATCTGGTTAGTTGTAACATCTAATTCTGAAAGGGTGTCGTCCGATTCATCTTCTTCCTTTACAGGTTCTGGAGGGAACCATACCTCGTAGGAAATGTACCAAGTTGCATAGATGTCTTGTGAACCATCAGAGATGATTGCACTAATTATCCATGGACCGATGAATCCTGTGTGATTACACAGCACAACTCCCAACTCTGCGGTCTGGTTTTCACAATTCCAGGCAGGTTCTGAAAATGATGGACCTTGGCCGATGATAGTACCATTTCTAAGCCAAGAGATTGTGAGGTTTAGACGGGATTTTTCTTCTTCTGTTAGGTCGACAAATACTGACAAATTGAGGTCATCAAAGGTTGCGTTAAGCAGAATATCTGTTACATCAGGTGCCCAAGAAATGTAGTCTAATCGATTGATTACTTCGTCGATTTCATCGTCACAGTCGTCATCTAGACCATTCCAAAACTCATCTTGGTTTGGGTTGATTAGAGGATTTGTGTCATCGCATTCTTCGAACCATCTGAAACCATCTGAATCCTCGTCCAAATCTGGAACGAGTGGATTTGTAAGCGTTTCAAGTACTTCTACTCCGTCTTCAAGACCGTCCAAATCAGAATCCTTGTCGAGAGGGCTAGTGTTTAGGTCGTTGAACTCATAGCCATCAAACAGACCATCTCCATCCGAATCTGGGTCGAATGGGTCTGTTGAGATATTATTGAATTCATCTAAATCGAACAAACCGTCTGAATCTGAATCTTGGCCAATGAAGTCTTCGTCGATTTCATCATTACAGTTGTTATCGATTCCGTCTAAGGATTCTATGATGTCTGGGTTGATGCCAGGGTCGCTATCGTTGCAGTCTTGGAACCAATACCAACCATCTGCATCTGAATCATTATCCTTGACAAGTGGGTCGGTGAAGTAAATTAGAACCTCATCACCATCAGAAAGAAGGTCTCCATCAGTATCCATATTTGTCCAGTTAGTACCGTATCCATGATACTCTGAGTAATCAGAAAGGTTGTCACTATCGACATCGGTTGCATTGAAACCCTCATCCCAGAATAGGTCACAATCATCATCTATTCCATTCAATAATTCTGGAGCTGCGGGGTAAATCATCGGGTTAGTATCGTTACAGTCTTGGAACCAATAGTATCCATCAGAGTCGTCATCAGGGTCAGGAACAAGAGGGTTTGTGAAGTAATTCAGAACCTCGAGGCCGTCAGTTAAGCCATCGTCATCGGTATCGTTGTCAAATGGGTCTGTGTTGTTGACATTAACTTCAACCCCGTCGTTTAGGAAATCGTTGTCTGTATCCGCATCGACTGGATCTGTTCCAGTTGTGAAAATCTCAACATAGTCGCTCAAACCATCAGAATCTGTGTCAGGGTTATCCGGATTAGTTCCGTAAACATCTGTTTCATTCGAGTCTGTGATTCCGTCTCCATCGCTGTCCAAATCTACTTCAGTGCCGTGAATAACAAGTTCCCAATGATTCCAGATGCCCTCATCTTGATTTCCGTCATCATAGACTTCTAGAGTCCAAGTTCCCTTGGAAATTTCACCCCAATGTTGGACACTATTGAATTGCCACCCGTTGTAATCATTACCACTGTCGCGATTTGCGAAGTAGTTCACCAACTCTGATTCTGTACCGTCTGGAGAGATTAGAGTGACATCCAAGTCGCTTCTGTAAGTATGGTCAGCATCGAAAATGACGTCCACAGATTCTACACGTATCGATTCAGACACGGCGTATGAGGATACTACAGGGTTGTTGGGGTCGTTATCTGGTACTGTTTGTGAAACAGTAATTGTTCCGCTGGTCAAGTTTACCTCGGGGTCCAATGTTTGCCAGTTTGTAGCCAAATCCACTGCATATCCTGCATCGACAACACCGAACCCGTACTTGTGGTTGAATTCTAAGCCGGCTCCATTTGTATTCCACCCAGAATCGTTAGGGTCGTTCTTTCTAGCACTCTCTACTAAGATTTGTTGGACATCTCTCCAAGTAAGGTTAGAGTTTGCTTCCATCATTAAAGCCACAACTCCAGAAACTAGTGGTGTAGCACTTGATGTTCCACCAAAGTTGCTAGTGTAGTCAGTATTTGTGTATCCGTTACTACCCGCATTGTCAGTTGTTGTAATCCCAACATTGCTTCCATCAGACGGGGCGCTTATCAGAACGTTTGCTCCCGGCTCTCCGTAATATGTTTGGTCTCCATCGTGGTTGACTGCTGTTACAGATATAGTAAAACGGCTATTTGCATATCCATCTAGGTTCGAGTTGTCATCGTTTCCTAGTCCGTTACCGGCAGCCCAAGTGATTACATTCCCTAGTCCATTTCTGCCATTATATGCATCGTCTTCAAATGCAGCAATCATCAATGGACCAGGTCCAGATAAGGTCTGACCATTGTCTGAAGGGCCCCAACTATTACTATAGATGTCGATATCATCATTGAGATGAGATAATGCGTTAGCTTCATCGCTGTCAGAATTCCCACAAGCGATTAACAAGAGTCCTGCAAGTGATGCATCAGGAGCAGCACCGCTGACTCCAACACTATTGTTTCCAGTTGCGGCGGCAACACCTGCTGCAGCTGTCCCGTGAGCATCCCAGCCTGCAGGTTCTGGGTTTCCGTCGTAATTGCAGTAATCGTAGTCAAGAGTTGATTCGTAATTTGTTTTCAGGTCATCATGGTCCCACTCAAGGCCGTCGTCTACAACCCCGATTACGACGCCAGTACCACGAACATTGTTCCAAGCGCCTGTAATGTTGACATCTTCTCCTGAAACTCCGCTGTCCTGTCCAGTGTTTTCCAAATGCCATTGATCAGAGAAGTATGGGTCATTGGGTGTCCAGCGAGGATAGTGTTGAACTTCTACCAGAGGGTAAGCAACCTCAATTTCACCTGAGGATTGCATTTCTCCAAAGTAGTAGGGAGCATCTAGTGAATCGACCTCAACGTACCATGAAAATGGAAGAAGACCTGTTGGCTCACCTTGTTTTGATTTACTAACAACTACCCATTCTTCAACTGATTGTAGTTGGTTTTCTGAATATTGTGAGAGGTCACTTACTCGGGCAAATGCGGCTCTAACAGCAGGTGAATACGAGTAGGTAATCGGTGCATCTTCTGGGTTGCTGCTCAACTCCGCACCATATGATTTGAAATTAGAAAGGTCCGCACTAGCGATTGGATTGAGCACGGAGATGAACATTAGGAGGATTATCGAAAATCCAACTCTTCTAACTCTAGACTGGGTATCACTAACACGTATGTTTAACCCAATCATAAGCAGCATTCAGAGTTTAACGTATATCAAACCCTGTTTGAGTTGCTGATTGCAGAATCTCAACGACCAGTGTGGTTGTTGCGCGACTTCCTCTTGTTATCGCCACCACGTCCTCTGCTTCTTCCGGGACCCTTGGGAGGTCTGTTGTTCCTATTGAAGCGAGGTTTTCCTTCACCGCCTTGACGATTTGAATTTCCTCCGCCTCTTTGTCCTTGGCCTCGACCTCGATTATTACCTCTTGAACCTCTACTGCCGCCACGAGTGTCGTCGTTACCGTTTCTCTTTCCGTAGTGCTTTTTCTCACGATTGCGATTTCCGCCGTCGTTTGGCCTGCCTCTGCGATCTTTTCGCTGTCTAGAATTCCTGCCGCCTCTTCTTGGAGGTAGAATATGGGAAATATCCTCGTGTTGAATCAAATCTTTGAATTCAGGTGTTGAGAATTTTATGTCTAGACCAACCTCTTTTTGAATGGTTGACCACTTCTTCTTTTGCGGGTTCTGAACAAGGCTGATTACGTTCCCAGAACCGCCTGCACGAGCAGTTCTGCCTGAGCGGTGCTTGAACGCTTTTCCGTTTTCTGGAGGGTCATAATGGACGACACAGTGCACACCCTTGATGTCTAAACCACGGGCTGCAACATCAGTTGCTACGATTGCATGACTTCTGCCCTCTGTGAAATCTTCAACAGCTTGTGAGCGCTTCTTTTGCGGCATTCCACCGTGTATGCTGGTCACACGCAAGCCTTCTGCTTCCATCTCATCTGCGACTCTTTCAACACCTGCCCTAGTTCGACAAAAGATAAAACCCCGACCAGATTTTCTAATAGCCTCAGCACTAACTCTACTCTTCATTGAATTAGGCATCAACCAGAAGTGATGATTCATTTCTGTAACCGAAATTTCCTCTGGACCAATTTCTATAATCTGAGGTGCTTTTTGGTATTTATCTCTAATTTCTGCAACTTCTTCATCCAGTGTAGCGCTGAACATGATAGTCTGTCGCTTTGGTGAACATTCCTCTAGAATTTGGCAAACTGGTTCTGTGAATCCCATGTCTGCCATCCTATCTGCTTCGTCAAGAATTACAATCTCAACTTCATCCAAGAAAACATTCTCTCTATCAATCAAGTCTAGGAGACGACCCGGACAGGCAACCACAACATCGACTCCTTTGTCCAGCCTTCTGATTTGCTTTGAGTAGGATACGCCTCCATAGATAGCCATGATTTTGAGGTTAAGTCCCCAAGCGATTGGGTCTAGCACACCGTGAATTTGTTCTGCAAGTTCTCTTGTAGGTGTCAAAATCAAAGCTTTTGGCAGGCTTGGCTCGCCCCTACCCACTCTTTCCAACATTGGAATACCAAATGCAAGAGTTTTACCACTACCAGTTGGTGCTCGACAACAAACATCTCTGCCTAACATCATGTCTGGAATTGTTTCTCTCTGAACCTCGAACGGTTCATCAAAACCTGCACGTTTGAGTTCATGGCACATCTGCGGACTGATTCCTAGATCTGAAAAACGGACTTTCATTCCATGACCTCCAAAGCAGGGCCGCCTGCGCACCCTATTTAGCATGCACAGGTCCTTCAGTCCCAATCAAGCATACTAGGTGCTTCCAGAGGTCTTTCCGAAGCCCATTCAACAGTATCCGCATCTACTCTCTTGGACCTTTTTAGATAGAACACTCCTGCTCCAACCAGAACTGTAACTATCAACAAACTAAGGACAATTCTTGTCCATGAATCTAAACTAGGGTTGTTTGGGAATGCGTCTACTGAATCGGCAATTCCATCGCCGTCAGTGTCTCTTTTCTTACTCGAATCTAGCGGCCACAGGTCTTCATTGTCGCCAACACCATCACCGTCGGTGTCCTTCGTTTCAGAAGCATCAAACGGGTCGAAATCTGAATTATCTCCAACTCCGTCATAGTCACTATCTAGCCATTCTCTTGGGTCATTAGGCCACGGGTCACTATTGTCTCCAACTCCATCTAAGTCTGAATCAACGCACTCAGTGGCGTCGAATGGGAATGCATCTGAATTATCTCCGCAGCCATCAAAATCACTGTCGAACCATTCTGCTTCATCGGTTGGGAATACGTCCTGATTGTCGCCATAACCATCAGAATCAGAATCTAACCATTCGGATGCATCACTGGGGAAAGCGTCGTTGTTATCTCCATATCCATCAGAGTCAGAATCCACCCAGTCGTTTACATCATCAGGAAATTCGTCTGATTCGTCAGAGAATCCGTCACCATCTCTATCCGGACATCCTTTCGGGAAGATCGAGTCACCAGGTTTGAATGGACAGTCATCAGAATTGTCACCTATTCCGTCTAGGTCAGAGTCATCCCATTCTGTCGGGTCATTTGGGAAATTGTCGGAATTATCTCCAACATCGTCGTAATCTGAATCTGCCCATTCAGAGTCATCGTATGGGAAGGCATCAGAATTATCTCCATAACCATCCAAATCAGAATCTTTCCATTCCTCTGGGTCGGTAGGGAATGCATCTTGTCCGTCCCAGACACCATCGTCATCAGTGTCTACATCAAATGGGTCGCTACCGGCACTAGATTCATCTTCATCAGAAAGACCATCTTGGTCGTCGTCTAAATCCTCATCATCATGACAACCATCTTGGTCGAAATCGTGAGAGTGTACGCCTAATTGTCCCAAAGGACAACTGTCTGATTCATCCATAATGCCGTCATTATCATCATCAGCGTCAACCAAGTCAGTACAACCGTCGTAATCGTGGTCATTGCCAGGCACATCATCTGGGCAAGGGTCAACATCGTCTGTTAGACCATCGCCATCAGTATCCTTTTGATAATCTGCACATCCAAAATCATCCACATCATAGCCGGAATTTGTTCCCAAGCAATCATCATCTGAATTGCTTACTCCATCCATATCTTCGTCTTGTTGACTCCAATCGCATCCGCTTGAATTTACAGTGCTTGGATCTTGAGTCCAATCACAATCATCTAATGAATCAATGACGCCATCGCCATCTGTATCATCATCTCCAATGTTCACCACAGCAAACTTCCCAATGATTTTGTGCATTGTCGCTGTTGGATGAGCTTTGTCAAAGAATAGGTACTCATCGACATTGGATACTACATTAGCACCAGAACCGCAAATAGGCAAAAAAGGTATTGTCACACTAGAACCACCCGAACATGCTTGGTCTTGCGTATTTGTTATTCCAACATGTTCGGCATTGTTCACTATATCATTGAAGATTGACCAGGCGTCAATTAGGGTGATATCTATTCCCAATGTGTTTGTCAAGTTGTTAACTTCTTGTGCCAATTTTGTATTGTATAAAACCACATCACTAGCCATTGTGGATTGCTGTTGAGCACCACGAGATGCGCCTTCAGGCGTTAATTCCAATGGCGGTAAATTAGCTACTACAAATCTTGTTGCGCCCGCTAATTCTAGCGACCGAATATGAGATGCCATATTCTGGCTAATCAAGTCGGGATTTCCTGTACCGTAAAGGAAATCATTTCCTCCTGCCCATAAGAAAATCAAATCAGAATTAGAGAAACTAGACTGGACATTAGCAAGATAATTATTGATTTGAGTACCAACATTTGGCGAAGTCACGTATGCATATCCTTGGCCGGTCTGGGAACCTCCAAATGCCCGATTGTCACCTGCTGCATTTCCGTCTCCGAAAGTGGTGGTTAATCCATATGAATCAGAAATATGCTCAATCCATACAGGACCATTGGAAAATCTTCCTTTCCAATATGGAGGAGAAGAAAATACAACTGAAACTATTGCGCTATTATTTCCATTACCCATGTCAGATAGTGAATCTCCAAAGACTACTAGATTCGATGCAGATTCAAGCAAGGAATTTCTCAAAACAGTAAACGGGAAATTATCGCTGACAACTGTTGAATCTAGACTGACATCAACATTGATGTCGTGATATGTGCCTCCAGAATAGAATTCGCTCAAATTAAACTGGACTATGTGTGTAGAGCCACCCATCCTAAATACGATTACATCTGATTCAATAATCCCATTCTCATCACTTAATTGCCATTCTAGAGTAATGTCTCGATTAAATGGTGCACCTGAAACATATACCTCTACGAGTATATCCTCATCAGAATCCCAAACAAAATCACTGATTACTATCTCTGCAGTAATTGCCCTACCAGAGGTTGCTTCCACTTCAATCGGCACACTACCGAGAAGAAGAACGAACACGAGAAGGCCTACTCGCATGTATCTGGGATAAAGTGCAACCCTATTATGTCCCCGCACTCTTAGAAGAGAACAGGGTTCAATATACCATAATCCACAGGATGGACCATGGCAAGGGCAGTAATTGCGGGTGGATGTTTTTGGTGTGTAGAAGGTGCTTACAAGGACATGAAGGGAGTAAAATCCGCATTACCGGGCTATGCAGGAGGCCATGATCCAAATCCAAATTACAATTCTGTTTGTAGTGGAGGAACTGGGCACGCTGAGGTTGTTGAGGTTATTTTTGATGAATCTGTAATCTCCTATCAAACAATTCTTGAAGTCTTCTTTACAGTACACGACCCAACTCAACTAAACCGCCAGGGAAATGATATTGGAACACAATACAGGTCTGCAATTTTCTACCTTGATGATGAACAAAAATTGACTGCTGACAGAGTTATTGATGATTTCCAGAAGTACTTTGATGACGAAATCGTAACTGAAGTCACTGAATTGTCAAATTATCATGAGGCTGAAGAATACCATCACAATTACTTCCAGCTCAATCCAGGAAATGGCTACTGCCAAATGGTTGTAGCGCCAAAACTCAGGAAAGTTAGACAAAAAATGGCTCATCTTTACTGATGGGCATTATTTTGTGCCATACCCCTTCGGGGCATACATGGTGAACAACGTAGTTCGACCCCCGACCCCTGTAAACGAGCCTGTTCTAGGATACCTTCCCGGAAGCAATGAGAGAACCTTACTGAAGGCTGAACTCGAAAAGCAGGAAAGAGAAGTTTTGGAAATCCCATGTATTATCAACGGTGAAGAAGTGTTTACCGGAGATGTTGTTGAACAAGTCATGCCACACGACCACAGCCACGTTATCGCAAGAGTACACATGGCTGGTGAAAAGGAAGTAAAGGCTGCAATCGATGCTGCATTAGACGCTCACAAAATGTGGTCAACAATGCCATGGGAGTCACGTTGTGCTATTTTCTTGAAGGCAAGCGAATTACTTGCTGGACCAAGAAGAGCAGAAATCAACGCATCTACTATGCTTAACCAATCAAAGACTTGCCATCAAGCAGAAATTGATTCTGCTTGCGAACTAATCGACTTCTGGAGATTTAACAGCGATTATTGCCGCCAGATCTACGAAGACCTACAGCCTCCAGTTTCCCCATCTTCAATGTGGAATTCAAGCGAAGTAAGACCATTGGAAGGTTTCGTATTCAGCGTAACTCCATTCAATTTCAGTAGCATCGCTGCTAACCTTCCATCTAGTGCTGCAATCATGGGCAACACAGGAGTTTGGAAGCCTTCAAGGAACTCCTATGTATCGAACTATAGATTGATGAAACTAATGATGGATGCAGGTCTACCATCAGGTGTAATCAATTTCATTCCTGGTAAAGCAAGCGTTGTTGGAGACATCTGTATGTCTCACCCAGAACTAGCCGGTGTTCACTTCACTGGCTCAACAGCAGTATTCAGAAAGATGTGGAAAGATATCGCAAACAACCTAGAGAACATGCGCTCATACCCGCGAATCGTCGGTGAAACCGGTGGTAAAGACTTCATCGTCGCTCACCCAGATTGTGATACCCGTGCACTAACCATTGCACTACTTCGTGGCGCATTTGAGTTCCAGGGACAAAAGTGTAGTGCAGCTAGCCGTGCTTACATTCCTGAGAGCGTTTGGGCGCAGATCAAAGATGAATACTGCGAAGAGGTTTCAAAGATTAGAATGGGAGACCCAAGAGATTTCTCTAACTTCATGTCAGCAGTTATTGACAGAAAATCATACGACAATATCACTGGATACATCGACAGAGCACATCAAGACCCTGGTTGCGAAATTGTAACGGGTGGAGGCTATGATGACAAGACAGGATACTTCATCGAACCAACAACTATCATCTGTAAGGACTCGAGATACGAAACAATGGCTGAGGAAATCTTTGGACCAGTACTCTCAATTCACGTCTATCCTGATGATGATTTCGAAAGAATTCTTGAAGTCTGTGATACCACTTCAGAATACGCTTTAACAGGTTCAATTTTCGCAACTGACAGAAGAAATATCGAAACTGCGATTGAGGCCCTGAGGTACAGTGCTGGAAATTTCTACATCAACGACAAGCCAACCGGTGCAGTTGTTGGCCAGCAGCCTTTCGGCGGTGCAAGAGGTAGCGGTACAAACGACAAAGCTGGCTCACCTCTCAACCTATTGAGATGGGTCAGCCCTCGTTCAATCAAGGAAACCTTCGCTCCACCACACGACTGGACTTACGGATTCTTGAATTGAGAAGGCAACCTACCCTTCTCTTCCAAAGGTTTGCGTACCTTAGGTGTTAGAAGTTGAACTTCTCGGTTTTTTGCAATCAAAGAAAGCAAGTACCAACCGATTGATAGAATGGGAGTGGAGACTAGAATAGTCATTCCAAACCACATAAACAGATTCTCATTTGTGGAATCCCAATACCACCAACCCACTAATACCAGAGTGATAATTAGAAAGATTCTGGATGCCTCACTAGGAGTCTGCCATCCTCTGTGGTCAATCCTAGGAGCAAACAACCAGTCCAACCAACTCATGGACCAAGAATTACTCATTTTGTTAATGAATAGATGTTTTTGGCAACCGGATGGTTAAACCACAACCACCGGTAGGGTCAACCCCTGCGATGATGAGCGCACTTGAGCGGACTGCTGTTTCAGTGACGAGTGATGGGCGAACTGAGCGGGGACCAATGACAAAATTGGTTTAGTGAATACCCTTTAGCACAATTATGCAACCCATGATGGCACCTCTTACGCCACCACCAAAAGGGCTTGCATTAGCATCCAAATCATCACCCTGGAGTGCTATATGGAGGATGCTTGGAATCGTTTTACTTCTCTATGTAATTTCGAATACTATGATTTTGGCATTATTTGGATTGGTTGAGGGCGATGGTAGTCTAACTGTAATTTCATTGATCTGTTCACTGCCACTTATTCTGATTTTCATAAACGCTCGTCGTCCAAAATTAACCCATGTAATCATGGCCTCACCCGAACCAACCGGTACAACTCAGCACATGCTTACAGATTCACGTATGCTTGTAACCCCTGTACCTACCTCATTTTCTCATCACTTGGTAAAAGATTCTCCACCTCTTGAAATGCCACCTACATCGACATTATGGATTGTATTTTCATTAACTGTAATCACCGCATTCCTAGGATTACTTCCTGCAATGTTGAGCGATGACCCAGTTTGGTTACTACTTGCAGTGTTGGTTGGAGTACCTGCTTGGTTGTTTGGTTTTTCATTACCAGTACACGCATGGTGGGCATTCTCAACTAGGCATTTTCAATTGATGACAACAAAAATCGAAGGTGAAAAAATGCTTGTAGCAGGAATGCTCTCAACATTCCCTGCTATTGTAATCAACTCCTTACTATTTCCACTGCTACTCATTTTAATTGGGATTGAAACACTTGGACCTGGTTCAATTGGAGAGTTCCTTATTCTAACTGTAAGCGCACCAGTTGGAGAGGAATTGTGTAAGGCAGCCTTCGTATTAAGCTTGTACAAACTGATTGATTCCCCAAAGAGAGGTTTTCAAATCGGGTTCTCTGTTGGTCTTGGTTTCGCCTTATTGGAAAACCTGCAATACATCTTAGGTTCATTTAGCGGTCTTGCGGTCTCATACTCTCTTACGACAGTCGTAAGAGGAATTGGCTCAATACCCGGGCACGCTTTGTGGACTGGCTTATCCGGAGTTTCCATAGGATGGTACCTATGTACCAAAAGAGGAATTACACCAGATGAGAATCCACACGAAGATAATACAACCTGGGTTGTTTTCGATGGTTCATCTGGCCAAATTGTAAACACGCAAAGGGAATTGAGTTCTATCGGCAGAACGGTCAAAGGCTGGCTGTACAAACCATTCGACAGGGTTTGGAATTTACCAAGACACCCTGCTCTAGGAATTAGTTTAGCGATTATTGGACACGCAGCATGGAATGGCAGCAGTTGGTTTGTTTCTTGGTTATTCATGGAACAGGATCTAGTTGTGCAAGTTATTGCAAGCCTATCGTGGATTGTGGTTATGATAGTAACTTTATGGGTTATTGGAAGAGAAATCTTAGCCGCAGTCATGCATCTTCCGTCTTGATTTCAAAGGTTTCAAAACCGTTTTTTTGAATCAAAAATAGGCGCAAGGTATAGACGTAGATTCTCCTCGGACGAGAAGGGGAGAGACATGGTTGACATCATGGAACCTGGCCTAACTCAGGGTAACCTACTGGTTACTATTGGCGTAGTTAGCGTCTTAATCCTCATTTCTGAAAAATACAGAGTATTGGACAGAACAGGTGTTTACGCCGCAGCTGCCTTAGGAATAACAGTAGGAGCTCTAGGACACTGGACTTGGTTGATAATTCTACTCGGTTTCTTGGGAACTGCACACAAAGCAACAAAGTGGAGATTCGACGAAAAAACCGAAAAAGGACTCTCTGAATCAAGTGACGGACATCGAAGTTGGGGCAATGTCGTCGCAAATGGAGGCCTACCAGGATTGGTTGCTATAATCGCATTTTTGTTGGATGACCATGAAAATGGATTGTGGCTATTCTCTGCTGCTGTATCTGTTGCAGCAGCAGATACCTTCGCTTCAGAAATTGGTTGCTTAGATAATAGAGTTCGAATGATTACTACGATGAAAAAGTGTGAACCCGGACTAAACGGTGGATTTTCTCCAAACGGGCAAATCGCTGCATTAGTCGGCTCTAGCATCATTGCAATTCTCGCATTTGTCTCAGAACAAGACATAACACTTGCAGCGATGATTGCGGTTATTGGATGGCTTGGTTGCCAGGTAGATAGTGTGCTTGGAGCGGTCTTAGAAAACCGTGGACTAATGACCAAAGGAAGCGTAAATGCTGCTGCGATTACCTTCGGAATAATCGTAATGTGGTGGTACTTAGGATTCCCACATCTATGATGTGGGTTCTTCAACTCATAGCGCTTGGGTGGGATTATGCAGAGAAGGTGGATGGCAATTTTTGCCCTTCTTTGTATATGCATTCCTGCACTTACTCCTGTTATTACAAATGCTTCTGGAGAAGACGAAATTTACGAGGCAGGTTATGTTCGATGGGAAGGTAATCAATATCATAGAATCTACCTCAGTGGTGCAGAAAGCGAGGTCAACTTGACTAGAGATTACCAGGGTGCTTCGATGGGCGATACTCAATCCCAACTAGGCCAAGGTGCATCGATAGGCCCGCTTTCTATGCCTCCACTGCAAATGGGATTTAACGGAACTTTCGAGATTTCAACATACATTGCTGCATTCGTTCAAGCCGGGACCCAATTCGTACCTCTACAATGTAGGAACAATATTCCTGTAACAATTGATACCCAAGTCCAAATAGGAAATTACACCTACTTCGGTAATGCAGTTGAGAATGTTTACGAAACCTCCGCAGAAGCCCACAATCTATCAACGCAAGTTGAGATTGCAAACATTAGCGCAAGACCCGGAGATGTCATCAGCTATTCCATGGAAGTATCAACTTCCTGTCCATACACAATCAATCTTGAGTGGGGTGGAAGTGGCGTATATGCCGGTGGAATAGTAATCGTCGGAGACCTGTTTTCTCCTACTGTAGAAGTAACTGTAGATGATGCTAGACTGGCTCATATTCAACTCGTTGCAACCCTACCTTGGGGGTTCGACGATCTTGACAAAGATTTCACTGGATTGAATATTTTCGGCCCAGTTGAACCCGATGAGGAGAGAGTCTTCGACGAAGATTTGAGAGTCGAAGCATTTACTGCTACAAGTGAAAAATATTCGAGAGATGATGACCTAGGTAGACCTTCCACGGTTTGGACTGGAACAAATCCATTACCTTCAGGAGACAATGTACTCATTGTGTGCTTGAAGACTATTGATACCGGAATTTATGGAACAGCAGGAAATAATTGCGACCATGAAGGGATTATTCGATTCAACGTTGAATCCGATGAAGAGCCATTAGCTAGCGCATTCTTGTGGCTATCAATCTCAGGTTTCGTTGCTGTAATTGCGTACTTAATTTCACAACTCAAGCAAGGCCTTCTATTGCCACCTCCTTTGATGGCAGCACTGATTGTAATGGCTATTTTGATGATACCGCTAGCCAGCACAATCCCAGATCTGGGCGGAGAATCGATAATCGCAGATGATGCTCGCTCACCATCTTTCATTCTGCACCAGAACGGCAACGGCTCGGTATCACTAGATGAATTGCTAGAAGGTAAATCAGCAGTTGTAGTTGGAATTACACTACCTGCCTCATCGAATGCAGTTGACCAGAGTAAGCAGTTGCAAAATGTTGCTGAAAGGCTTGGTGATGATGTTAGCGTTGTACAGGTAGTCACTGGAGAAAATGTTCGTATGGATGACTTAGACATAATTGCGGACATCACTAATGCCACTTGGCCAATACTCATAGACGATAGTGAGAGTCGTTTTGCACAGAGAATGCCGCATGGAGTTTCAGATTCTATAGTTGTAATCGATTCTTCTGGACACGTGGCATACTCCTCTCCTAGAACCGCTGGTTCTGAAGACATAATCGATGCAGTGGAAAATATTGGATATGGAGGCCAACAATCTACCTTTGCAACACTCAGTCTATTGTGGGGCCCTGGCCTTGCAATGCTCCTTGTGGCCCTACCTCGTAAGAAGTACGAAGTTCCTGAAGAACCACTTATTCCAGGCTCACTTTGGGGCAGCGTTGCTCTCGCCGGAGGACTGGGTTTCTTGATGGTAAACATCGGACCGCTAATCATGTCATTCTTACCAGGTGATAACGATATGAGAACATGGCTAGACCTAGTTTTACTTGCTTGGTTCTTTTCTGCCGCAGTAAGAGCTTCGATGGTTGGAACTCCTAAGGAAATTGAATTCATTGCAAACAAACTGCATGGATTCTATTCGGAATCCTTCAGAAATTGGAGAGATGTAGAAGACGTTGAAAGGGACCTTCTGATTGGATTTTGGATGGGTTGGTTCATCTGGTTAGCATTCCCTGCTACACTCACACAAGGCGTCACAGCCACTACATTGACAGGTGGGTTCGGATACGTACTAGGACCACTACTTCTGATTCTACACGTGCTGACTGCAGGTGTTCTGACCCTCTTAATCAGGTTCATCGCATCATGGGGAGGGCCTATCTCAAGAGCGTTCGGTTCATTTGGATCTCAGCCGTTTTCACAAGCATTGGGATGGGCATTAATTCCAATCTCACTTTGGTGCCTTGTAAATGGCGTGTTTTACGCAAGTGATATCGGGGTTCTGAGTGTTTTCAATGGTTAGAAAGATTAGCAGGGAACACGTTCCTTTCTCGATGCCAGATAGGCCTCATGCACTATCTCAAGAATGGAGAAATCTTACTTTCATGCACTGGGAGGTTGAGCCGAGCAATCTAGAACCATACATCCCTGATGGTCTAGAAATTGATATCTTTGAAGGGAAGGCGTACGTTGGTACTATACCATTTCAAATGAGGAATGTGAGACCAAGGTTTCTCCCAGCATTACCGGGAATATCGACATTCCCTGAATTCAATATTCGCACTTACGTAAAGAAAAATGGCATACCAGGAGTTTTATTTCTCACCCTAGACGCTCAAAGTAAGATTACATGTTGGCATGCGCCTAGGGCATACGGATTGCCTTACAGGTATGCAAAGTGTAAGTTGAAAACAAATGACAACTCATTCCAATGGTACTCAAAGAGAGTTAGTGATGGTGTGTGCTTAGAAGGTGAATGTAGCCATCTAGGAGAAAAAATGAGGGCTGAAGCGAATACTCTCGAGTACTTCCTTTTCGAGCGCTATTCACTCTACACTAAACACAATGGTAAATTACACATGGCATACACTCTTCACGAACCATGGGTATTCCAAGAAGCTGAAGTTTCAATCAAGGATAATTCATTGACAGAATCTTACAACTTAGGAATAGATGTGATGAATCCACAATATGTACACTCATCTGCTGGAGTTTACGTCCTAACTTGGTCAATCGAGGAGGTTGAAGTATGAGCCAGAGAGATTTCTTGCTTTTAGATGGTGATTGTGGATTATGCCATAGACTTGCCACGTTCATGGACAAGAGACTTGCAAGAGGACAAGATATCGGATATCGCCCGATTCTATCCGATGAAGGGCAGGCAATGATTGCCACACTGCCAAAAAAACAGCAAGATGCAGACTCTGTGTACCTAATCAGAAATGGAAAATCGTACATTCGCTCAGCGGCGGGAATTCGTTGTTTACTTTACATGAAATGGTATTACAAAATGTGGTTTCCTATTTTCTGGATAATTCCTTTGCCCATCCGCGATATCGGTTACAGAATTATTGCAAAATACCGTCACAAGTTCTTCAAACGCCCCACAGAATGTCTTTTCCGAATCGACTAACATGGAATTTATCTGATAATCACAAAATAAAATTCCGTTGACATCAAATTAGTTGGGTTAAAGTAACCCCACCTTCTTTGTTTGAAGTATGTATAGTAATGAAGAACATTTAGAGTTAGTTTATCAATCATCAGGCTGGGACCAAATACCCTGCTTTGAAGATGCATTAATCTCTGACCGGC
>CAXPMI010000042.1:0-40723 GCA_964218365.1 Candidatus Poseidoniaceae archaeon | reverse complement strand
TAGCATGTCACTCCGCACTGGCTTATTGTCGTTGATTCTTTTGATGTCTTCTTTGCAAGGATGTTTGTCCGACGATGAGGACTCATCAAGTAGTTCAAGCTCGAATTGTGACGATGATGCTCTAGATCCTGACTTATACGGAGTTTGGCTTTCGCACACTTATCATGACCATCCAATTAGGGAATTTGATTTCGAACCCAATGGAGAAAGAGAGGGATGGCGCGGATCTTATCCAGAAAATATCGACTATACTTGCTGGTATATTGAGGGGGATGAATTGATTGAACATTCCCATTACCCGCAGCAAGCAGATTACTACAGGCACATAAATTACCATATTGAGGGAAATCTTCTGTTTTACGGTTATGTATACTATGATGTAATTGACTTGAATGGTCAGAACTTAGGTACAGGATATAATGACAGGCCAACAGAGTGTGGCTTGTACCACAAGTCGGGTGCTTTTGCAGATAACACCTCGCTGAACTCAACAATAAACTCAACACAATTTCCAGATTTTTGTACTTGGATATACGCAGACCCAACTGGGGCTAGCCACGTAGATGCTTGGGCTTCTACACAATATTTGGCACAAGACCACTCTGATTCGGTAACAACCAGTTCAAATGATAATCTTATGACTATCGAAATTGATGAGTTCTACGGAGAATTAGATTGGTATGTGTCTGAATACTACTATGGCTTTACGCTCAACATCACAGTCAATAACCAGGATTACACTTGCTATACCGAATATCAAAGTGCAGACTGTATTATTACGTTTTCAGGGATTGACATTTATTACGCAGTTTGGGAAGAATTCGAAATTGCCACAGTGGCAGAAAATGGAGTGGATATTTGCTCTGTGCAATGTGATATCGAAATAAATGAACTCCATTTGAGAGAAGAGGACTGGTTGCCAGGGACAACCAATGTCACAGTACAGTGATACCCGCATGAAATTGTAAGGCACTATTTTCAACCGGAGAAGTGATGGAACATCCAGAATGAGAGTTTAACCACTTGGATTATTACAACCCATTAAGAGGTGTTTGTATTACTAACGTACATGGAAGTAAGCCGTGAGATGATTAGGACCTTCACATTCATTGCAGGTCCACTGGTTTTGGTGAGTTATGGTTTGGCACTGTCAAAGATGGATGACAAGGCTGCGCTGTGGGGCGGAATTCCGAGTTCATGGATCACTTACATTGTGCCATTCATGTTTTTGGCAGCAATTGGATTCCTAATGTATTGGTGGGTAGCACTATTCAAACTAGACGTCGCTGTACTTGAATCACTACACTGGCCATGGAGCGAATCTGATGGCAAAGGTGCACAAAGGCTTCTTTTTGCTTATGCAATGTTCTTGATTCCATCCATGTTCTGGATTGATAGCACTAGAATGCACATCAACAACGACTATGCTTGGACTCCATTCTTGGTAATTGGAATCCTTACACTAGCATCGATTGGCAACATCATGTTTGGGCTACTTGCATACGGAGCATACCAAGATGGAGTTGATGGTTCAGGGGTAATGCTACTCGGTTCCATCTTCTTGGGAATACAAGTTATTGTAAACGACCTAATTGTTTGGTCTGCGAAATTCCCTTGGTAGTTTCAAATTATCAGGAATTCTCGATTATTACCTGTGTCACTGCCAATGCGAAGAATAAAGCAAAGGCAGCGGCGATGAAAATCGCAATTCTATTTTTGCGGTACCATTCGTGCTCACTCATATTTTCATCAAATTCTTTCAATTTCTCTTTGACTTCTTCACGGGTTTCATCAACAAACTCTTCCAATGGCTGAGTTAAATCATCCAATGCCTCAGAAATCACCGAACCCCTTGGGTCAGTCTCCTCCCAGTTCGGCCTGAAGTAGCCATAGATTCTGATTAGAGCAATTCTGTACAAGAATAAGAGAATCAAAAGAGCAACAAGAATCGGCGGTGCTGCAACTGAGACAAAAATTACTGGAATAAGTGGAAGAATGGAAAGGAACCAAAACACTTCCACGAAAAGTGGGCCATCATTCCACCGTGGATTATTGAACCAATCGTTGCTCTTGTTTGTTGGTTGAGGACAGGTCCTTCTGTCATGACCTTCCTTTCTACAAATTCCACATTTTCTGCCGATGTAAATCACCTATCATTTGAAAAATCAGGCTTACGTTTTGATAGGAATGCATCAATTCCCTCTGCAAAAGATGCGGTTGTTCCAGCAGCTTCGATCAAAGTTTGTTCATGCTTGAGATGGGTCTCAAAGTCATTCACGTTCTGAGTTAATAATAGATGCTTAGTCGCTTCTTTTGTGTGGCTACCCCACTGTGACCAGGTGTTTGCAATCTCGACTGCTCTCTCGATTAAATCGTCTTCAGAAACCACTTCGTCGATTGCTCCAAGTTTGCATGCTTCATCTGCACTCCAAACTTGATTTTCAAGGAAGAAGCGACGGGCGACCTGTTCACCAACCAAGCGTGGAAGCAACCAGGTAGTTCCACCATCGGGAGAGAGACCTATTCCAGAATAGGAGGCTGCCATCTTACCATTTGGACTGGCAATTCTAGCATCACATGCAAGGGCAAGGCCTAGTCCACCGCCAGCGGATGCTCCATTTAGGGCTGCGACGAAGATAGTCTTCGAAGTCCGCATCTTTACCAGCATCGGATGAAGAATATCAGTTAGTTCACGAATTAATTCTATACTATCTCCGTCATCGATTGATTTCTGAAATGCCTTGATATCTGCACCTGCGGAGAAGAACTTGCCCTCTCCGGTAATGACAATCGCTTTACAGCCGATATTGTCCATTACTGCGTCTCTAATTCTAGGAAGAAACTCTCTGCTAAAAGACTGAGTTGCAGAACCACCCGTAAGTTGGATGAGAGTTACTCCGTCTCTCTGACTAACTTCCATGATATCACAGCTTTACGTTTACGTTCTTCACTTTCGTATAGAAGTTGAGTGCATCCTTAGATTGCTCGATTCCGATTCCGGAGTGCTTCCATCCAGTGAATGCTGTTTGAGGGAATGTAATTGGATATTCATTGATACTAACCATTCCAGATTCAACATCTCTTGCGAACTTGTGAGCACGAGATAGGTTGTTTGTCCATATACCGTTTAGTAGACCGAATGGAGTATCGTTTGCTAATGCGAGTGCTTCAGAATCCTCGCTAAACTTGGTTACAGCAAGTACTGGACCGAACAACTCCTCTTGGAAAAGTAGGTTATCAGAGGACACACCTGTTACAACGGTCGCTTCCATGAATGCCCCGTCTCTGTCTAGGGCATTGCCACCGCAAGCGACTTCTCCACCTTGTGCAAGTCCTTTTGCCAGCATGTCAAGAACATCATCCCTGTGAGAGGTATGAACCATACTTCCCATTCTGACTCCTTCTTCCATCCCTGGTCCAACAGGCCACTTGGAAATCTCTGCTACAATTGCATCCACCAATTCATCGTGAACGTCTTCATGAACAATTAGACGGGAACCAGCCCAGCACATTTGTCCTGCATTCATGAATATACCAAAGCAGATTGCTTTAGCACAATACTTCAGATTAGCATCTGGGAAAACAACGTTTGCGCCCTTTCCACCTAATTCAAGAGTCACAGGGGTTAGGTTTTCACTAGCCTTTGCCATTACCGCTTGACCGGTTGGTACTCCACCGGTTAGAACGATTCCGTCTACTCCGGAATGGCCCGCTAAAGCGTCTCCAATTAGACCGCCAGATCCTGTAATCACTTGCAAAACATCAGCAGGAAGTCCGACTTCTGCCTCTTGCATTGCTTTCATCCAAGCAATCAGCGATAGCGGGGTCCAAGATGCAGGCTTAGCAATAACTGTGCAACCTGCAGCGAGTGCGGGGGCGATTGACCGGATTGCTAGTTGCAATGGGAAGTTCCATGGCACGATGTGAGCGGTTACACCTAGAGGTTGGCGCAAAGTGTAATTCAGGCGATTTCCAGGAACAGGAATTGTACTGCCTTCAATCTTATCAGAAAGGCCTGCGAAATATTCGAGTGTCCATGCGCCATATCGAATTTCACTCAATGCTTCACGGAATGTCTTTCCGTTATTGGAGGATTCTATTGCAGCTAGACTCTTTGCGTTAGCATAGGTTGCTGCAGCCATTTTCTGTAAGATACGACCTCTTTGTGCTGGGTCCATTGACCCCCATTCCTTTGAATTCAAAGCAGCCCTAGATGCAGCTACACACCTTTCAACATCTGAAATGGTCGCTTTTGGAGTTGTAGCAATAACTTCCCCTGTTGCAGGGTTTAGCACTTCTGAAGTTGAACCATCTTCTGCATCAGTCCATTCGCCTGCAATCCACATTTGTTCGCTCGCCATATCCTATCCGAAGAAGAACCGCCTCAAAGCCTCTCCCGTCGAGGGTTGTCTTGATTAGCAAGCAGGAACACCACCATATCATGGCGAGGCGGATTGGTATTGCGGATACCACTACTACCAAAGTTACAGGGCGTCCTCCAATTCTAATCTTAATCGCAGGAGCAACAGGCGTTGGTAAATCAACAACCGCTGTTAAGTTCGCCAACGAACACTCATTTGCCAGACTGCTCTCAACAGACGCAATTAGAGAAATCATGCGTGTTCAAGGTAGCGAAGAAAATCATGCTTTGCATCGCTCTTCGTTCTCAAGAGGTGAGTCTGGAGATGCTGTATTGGATTGGCAAGACACATGCAAAGCCGTTGAAGCAGGAATTCAAGCAACCATTGAGAGAGCAAGAAGGGAAGGTATCGACCTTATTTTGGAAGGGGTTCACCTCGAACCAAGTTCTCGTTTGCTTAGATCTTGGAGAGACTCCGGTGGTATCGCCATCGGAATAGTCATGCATGTCGATGACGAATCTCAACACACTAGTTTCCTAAAGCAACGAGAGAGCCATTCATTCAGAAATGCAGACAGATATATCTCCGCTCTTCCAAGGATTAGAGCAATACAAGATTCTCTCAAAGAGAAGGCTAGAATTGCAGATTGGAATACGCTTGACCCTACTATTGTCAAAGACAGTCTTGACAGAATGAACCACTGGCTTGACCTAGCATGGAACGAATGGCGCAAATCGCATTAATCATCCAAGTCGATTTCGAACGAGATTATTCTAGTTAGCATAGAATTTCTATCAGCTGCACCAAGTTCACTAGATACTGAAATTATTCCATCAGATTCGGTCACTGTAATGTTGAGAAGTTTCAACTCAACACCTCTAATTTCTCCATGATGCAACACATCATCATGGAGTGAGTCAATTGATTTCTGTACGCTTTCAATCTCTGATAGGCCTGAATCATACCATACCTGTGCTCTTGCTTCTGTAAGAGAAGGTAGACTGTCTGCAATATCACCAGATGCTTGGATTGTGTCGTCACCTGCTGTATCGTAAGGCATTGAGATTCCAGCCATCTTAACTCCGAAGATTGCCATTGATAGCAGAGACATCATTAGCACAACTCCCGTTGCGAGTAGCATCTGTCCCTCGTCTCCTCTTTTGGTTGAGCGCATCAGGAACCACGCTCCCACAAATCCAAACTTATTGTCCAAAGGTGGCCGTCTACTACCACGAGACCGTGTGAGTTAACTGTACCAGAACCAGGTGTTGCAACCTCACCATGGGGTTGAGAAGTTCCCGAGTCCTTCGCTAACCAGCAATTTGCTTCAACTCCAGAAGCTAGGTAATTCTGAACCAATTCACATGCTGCATCGTTTTCACCTGCTGCAAGAAGTTCTGCTAACCTTGAATCATAATCGCTCTCTAAGGCAGGTGTTGCAAGACCAAGATTGATTGCATCCTCTCCTGCAAATTGCATCTCTGCATCTACAGAAATACTGGCCTCATCAGGGACATGAACAGTGATTAGAAAAGCTGCTGTCATGAAAAATAGCCAGAACAGAGTAAGCATCTCAAGGATGTGAATCTGTGCATTCTCATCATCACGCAAGATATCACCTCATGGCGAGAATGTTCCTGCTGCAGGACTCAACTGCGGTAAGGTTGTCACACCTATGAGATCTGGTGAGAATACAATCACGTTGAAACACATAATTGCAAGCAGAATCATCAATCCAGAGTGCTTCATTCCACTAGTGAATCGACCAGTCGCCATTAGACCTGCCATCGAACCATTACCTAATGCTTGCATGGTTACACCATAGTAGAAAATCGTAAGGAAGAACAGGGGCTCAATGTTTCGAATAACCATGTTTCCTAACTGCTGGCCTCCGCCACCATCTTCAGAATCAGAGTTGGAACCTGCAATAGCAGGAATGAAAACCTTAGCTAGAACAACAATAACACCTAGGAAAACACCATACGATGTCCAAATAACGGAAATATACGATGCAATGGAACGTTTTCTCTCGCCTTCAAGGAACTTCAACTCACGACTGTCGTTAGCAGCAGTAACGAGAATGTCGGAAATCTTACCGCCCGCTCTATTCGCTTCAGAAATTAGGGATATAGCACGCAAAACAAGCGGTGTTCCAACCCTAGCAGCGAACATCTCGATAACGTCACCGAATGCTACACCCCATGATAACTGGTCGCTCATTTTCTTGACTTCGTGATTCAGAGCACCGTATTCACTCGTCGCCAACGTTTGAACCGCCACCGTCATGGATAAACCACCTTTCCAGTATTCTGCAAGGTCTCTTAAGAAATCAGGGAATTTTTCTTCCATTTGGTTTGTCTTTTCCTTAACTCTATCCCAGTAGTATGAAGCAGGCCAGAACATTATGAAGAAACCTATACCGAAGAAGTTCAGGAAAATGGTTGGTCTCAATGATAGACCACCGAGATTTACCTCTGGACCAATCCACTGCGATTTGTTGTTCATGTTTTCAGGGACGCCATCATAGTAATCCATCTTCAACTTGAACGTTGCTTCTTGGACTATGTTTTCAGAGATTATAACCACTTGGTACAAGTTGCCCTTCTCCACATTTTGGATGAAGATTTCACAATCGTCGTCATTGGCGTGAGTATTGCCCCTATACCTCGTAATTTCTTGACCTGCAGGGTCTAAGATTATGAAGGAATAATCTGAAGGAATTGCGGCTTCAACATCGCAAGTTCCAGTCATAGTTTGGTCTGGTAAAACGCTAGCAGTCACGTTCTCATCCATTCCAGGAACATCGAATAATTGACCTAGACCTATGAATTCCTTCCAAGGGTCTTCAGGAACCATAACCAGTTGGTCAGGCTCATCCTTCAACAAATCGAATTGACAGGATTCGTTATCATCAAATGTTGGAATGTAATTTGGGTCATATCCACAAACCGTGTTCACGAATAACGGCTGTCCATTTGGAGCAGTAGTGAAGTGTGAATTGGTGACCCAGAATGTGAATGATACCAAGCCGAGGAAGATGCTTACACCGAGAATAGCATAGAGCTTAGTCAGAGTTGTATCGTCTTTTGGAAGATCCAGTTTTACGATAATTTTCTCCTTCTTCTTTCGTGCCATTCTCTCACCTCCTCATCACATTTTTTGTTCTTCACTTGACGACCAGACAATAAAGGCAAACATAGCGTGAATCATTGGTAAGACAAGTAGTACCACAGCATAGAGAGTGCTCTCTTCCATCTGTGCACCTGCACCGCTAACCCAGAACATAATGACCAACATAACGATCAGGAATAGTGGCATTGCTACAGCAACTACAACGTATGATTCTGCAAGCATTGCGAGAGATTCAAGGAACTCTTGCAGTCTTGTTCTGTTCTCACGCATGTAGTGTTCAGCACGGTTCAGGAAGTACAATTTTAGTGAACCTCCAGCAGTTAGTGTACCAACCATTCCTTGGAAAAATTCAGTCATCCATGGTGACGCTGCTCTGTCTACAGCCATCTTCATAGCTGTAAGTAAGTCATATCCTAATAGGGACACATCTCGATAAATCATCGAAGCATCATATGCAATTTCGCCATAGATGTCTCCATTTACCGCTAAAGACTTGAAAATCTTGTGAGGTGTTGCATTCGCAGCAGCCATTGCAGCGGTGTAGGAAGCAGCGTATGGAAGGTACTTCTCAAGTGCTACTCCTCTAGCATGTGCTGCTCTTGCTGCAGATCCTTTCAGGAATCTGAACGTTCCAAATGGAACTACGAAACCAAGTACAACAGGAATCAGAATCTTTGCGAAAAATGGGAATTCCATGTACTGGAAGTAAGGACAACCTCTGCTCTCAAGTGTTTCATCGACCAAGTCAGCATTCCAGTATTCCCATTCATAGCATGCGAGCGCGTAATTCATGTCAGGTCTAGATTCATACCAAGCGATAAGACCGATGTCCGGAAGGAATACGCCTACTAGTAAAATTGCACAGATGATAGTAACAGCGACGGTAGTTACGAATAATTGTGCCATGTATACCTCTGGCATAATTGGCATGTTTCCTTTTACAAGATTATCAGATAACTTTGTATCTCCTCTAGCCCTCTTTTTGAATACTCTACCAAGGATACGATGACAAATTTTCTGCCATGCGGTTAACTCCATGATATAGCCCCCTTTTCCGAATCAGCGTAGACCATCAACACGTGCAAGAATTTCAAGTGGCCGAACGTAATACTCTGTGATAATTTGACTCACTTGGTCGGCTTTTCTAATATCGTTCAGAACCATCCATTCTAGGATTCTCTTCCGAGTTCTAAGTTCACGACGCATTTCATCCTGGCTGAAATTGATTTTGACCATAATTTTCTCTAGAACGTAAGACTTTCCTGAGAATATGAAATCGTCATTAGCGACGTTCCATCTGAATACCTCATTTGTGATAACTTCCAAAGAGTTTGGATCGATACCAACAATCTCAACGATCTGCTTGGTTCTTCTAACACGGCGACCGTTGATACGAGTCTGAATCTGAATCGCACAAGCTTCCAGTGCAGGTAGCAATACACGTGGAATATCGATTGGCTTGTTCTCTAATCTGTGGACCAGTGAAGGTACAGAATCTGCGTGCACAGTTGAATAAGCACAGTGACCTGTTGCCATTGCCTGAAACAATACGTACGCTTCTGCACCACGAATTTCACCCACAATGATGTATTCTGGTCGCTCACGAAGAGCAGCCTTTAGCAACTCGAATTCTCCAATTTCACCTTCATTCGATTCGCCACCGAAACCTTGCCTTGTTAGACCAGGCACCCAGTTCGGTTGAGGGATGTTTACTTCACGTGTGGATTCGATACTTACAATCTTCATTTGCCAAGGGATGAAGATACACATTGCGTTGAGCGTTGTTGTCTTACCCGAAGCAGTACCACCTACGAATAGCATTGGAACTTCATTCTGGAACGCAACCCAAAGGTATGCGCCCATCAGTGAAGACAGTGTACGGAAAGCGATGATATCACACGGTGAGAACGGATCGTCCTTGAATCTTCGAATACAGAAAGCTGAACCTCTTGTCGATACTTCTCTTCCCAACTTCATGACGATTCTTGAACCATCCATAAGCGTAGCATCCAACAATGGGTCCGCCACAGAAATGTGCTTTCCACAACGCTGTGCTAGTTTGATAACATAAGATTCCAATTCATCATCGGTTTCCCAAACACATGTAGTTTCCACAGATTCGAATTTCCTGTGGTATGCGAAAATTGGAACGTTTGTTCCATCCAAGGAAATATCTTCTACGTTAGCATCGTTCATCAGAACATCCATTTTCCCGTATCCAACTAAGTCACGGCGGAGGTAGTAGAAAAGTTTGGATTTGGATTTCTTGTTAATTTTCAGTCCATACGCCTTGATGACTTTGTCCATTGCAGTACGCAGGTATGCAGTTGGGTCGGCATCGATTTCTTCGATATTAGCCGTTAGTGAACGGATGAAGATATCCAATAACTCATCTCTCCATTCTTGCTCCTTCTTGTTCAATGGTGGTTCGATGATTTGGTAAATAATGTTCAGTGTCCTTTTATCACGGACAATTCTAGCAAACGCATGAGGTGGCATGACAGGGTATTTGTCAAGTTCATCGTACATTGCGCGTTGCTGGTTTCTTTGCCTTCTTTGGCCTCCACCACCTTTTCTTGCCATACGTAGCACCCCCTAACACTTGAGACACGGTTACTCTCGGTTATGACCTTTCGCCATTGTGAGGGGCCCTACGGGCCCTCTCACAGGTTATCTAGCCATGCCGAAACTCGGGATTTCAAATCGTCTAAATCCGATTCATTTGGAAAGGAAAAATCCGCTTCTTGAATAATAACATCTAATCCCCATCCAGTTTCTCTTTCATCGCGTGATTCCAAGTCTGAAAGGTCACCGTCCTCTGAGCGTGCCCGAGATTGAACTCTTTCGAATCTGAGTTGTTTTGAGGCCGTAATTGCGACTACCTTGAATGAGTCACCCCAATGTCCTGAGAAAACCTCACGTTCTGCGGTACCTCTCAACCCCTCAATCAACACGATTTCATTTTCCAACAACAGTTCATCTACAGCTTTAACCAACCTTTGAGCAAGAACGTCATCACCATGTTCGGCTCTCATCTGCGATGCTACTTCGCCAAAAACATGGGGCGCCTCGGGAATTCCTCTCGCCTTGACCTCAGCCCTGACCATGTCCCCCATGGAACGTACGGGAATTCCTGTCTCTGCCAAAATTGATGCGAACTCGCCTTTGCCGGCTGCAGGTAATCCACTCACAGCGAATACGAGCCCCATGATGTGCTCGGAGCGGTTTCAATTGTTGAACTCTGCCCTTCCCCATTTGCGGTCAAGCAGTTTCATCAACAAAATTGCAGCAGCCACTAAACAGGCGCTTACGGCTAAAATTCCCTTGAATCCTGTTGCCATTCTTTCGTTGTCGAATTCGACAGCCTCTGCTTGTAGGCCCTTATCCTGCACCTGGTCTGCCCAATTCTCGTAGAATGACACATCACCTTGTGTGAATGAAAGTAAGAATAATGCTAGTAGTGGCAAAACTGTTCCAATCCAAAACCATGTCATGATTTTAGCATCGAAAATTGCCTTGTTTGGAGCAAGGCCCATCAAGAATGCAGTTAAGCAAACGATGTAGATACTGTTTGCAATCATTACAACCAAGCCAACTGGCAATACAGCCCATTCATCAAGCCTCCATGCCATCAAGCATAGGAAAATCACTGAAATCCAGGTTGTTGCGAGGAAATAAACTGTAACTTTTGCTCTGATTAACTGTGGAACACTGAGCGGTAATCCATTCATGTGTTCGGGTGAGTCCAAAGCGGTTAGCCACGAATAAAAGTTGAAACCAAAGAATCCCAAAAATGGTGCATACGATAGCAGATTAATTGGAATAGGAGCTTCTGCAAAATCGACTAACCACGCCATCATAAGTAACACGATTAACGGAACTGAATAGGACACTGTCATCTTCTTCAATGAACCCGAGCGAATTAGATCCACCACCTCTTTAGCAACTAGCAATCTTAGAGGGCCACTACCAAGGAATCTCAGTCTATCCCATGCTGGCAAAAATATCTCTTTCTTTGAAACTACTTTCACTTCAAAGTCATCTAGTACAAGTTGTGAAGCAATCCAAGCCAAGAATATTGATGCTAAAAGAGCGGGAATAGCTAGCAGCATTCCGTCGGGTTGTTGTGTTGCTAAGCCCCACAGGAAGTACTGGCGAGGCATCAATCCTAGACCAATTGTAGTTCCAAGTCCTATCACAAAAATAGGCGTCAGACGACTAAACCATCCGCCAAGCAGCCAAAGTGAGGATGCTATGAAACTGAATGCCAAGCCTTGTGCTAATGTTACAGACATAGCGACCCATGTTCTTGGCAGGCTACTGAATTCAAGAGGAGTACTAACATTCGTAAAACTCTCAAGGAGAATGCCAATTGCCATTCCCGATATTACCGGAGTTAGAATTAGCATCACATAGTAGGTCAAATCTTTGACATAATAGGCAAAATGTGCAGTTGGATTTGTCAGTGGCTGTAGTGCAGGAGATGCAAGGAGGTAGTTTTTGGTTCCAGTTCTAGCAAGGACTTTTTCTCGACCGAGGAATGCGAACGAGCCCATTCCTAAACTAAAGAATAACAATGGCAGATGAAGAGCGAAACGCATTTCTTCCCATGTGAATGCATTAGATTCAGTATCTGTTACTTGAGCTGCACCTTCTCCCACTAGGAACTGGAGACCAATTGTTGCAACCATGGTTACTAGAGCGACTAGTAGAGGGAAAAGTAGGATTCTTCTCTTCTTTGCAAAATCAAGGTTCTCTCTGAATTCTTCAATAAACATAGCTCGGAAGGTTGCGGAAAAGGCGCTCCATCCAACAAGAGGTGTATTCAATTTCATCCCAGCATTGGTTGAACCAAGTTTTTCTGGGACAGATTGCTCTGAATATTCAGACCAATCATTGCTCTTGATGGATACGGACAGAATTACTCCTCCTCACTTACTCCTTCGTCGCTCAATCTCTCAGCTTCCTCAATCGAGTGCCCGACTAATCGGATGAAAACGTCCTCCAATGTCTCTTCATCACTCTCTTTCAAGCCCTTCACCGTTCCAGCAGCCAACACTTTACCGTGATTGATAATCGCCATTCGATTACACATTCTTTCAGCCATCTCAAGAACGTGGGAACAAAGGAAGATTGTACCACCATTAGCGACCATATCGAGGAGCCATTGTCGGCATTTTCGCTGATAAATCGGATCTAAATTTGCGAATGGTTCGTCTAGAAATAGCAGCTTGGGTTCATGAATAAATGCAGATGCTAGCATTACTTTCTGTCTCTGACCCTTGGAGAGGTCCTTACACATGGTGTCTCTTTTTTCTTGAAGACCGAACCAATCCATCCAGTGTTCAACTTTTGAATCCAAATCTTCGACACCGCGTAACTTACCTACAAATTGCAAGAATTCACTCGGTGTCAGATAGGATGGTGGAGATTCAGACTCAGGCACGATTCCAATATTCGCCTTGAGTTTCTGAGGTTGCTTTGAGGCATTGATTCCGAGGACTTCTACCGCTCCAATGCTAGGGCGTAGTTGACCTGTTAGCAACTTGATGAATGTAGACTTACCAGCACCATTAGGACCGAATACTCCGAAGAATTCTCCTGAACTAACTTTGACATTTAATGGATGAAGGGCGATAAAATCACCATATCGCTTACCCAAATCTTTAGCGACAACCAAGGAATCTTCAGCGTCTGCCATATATCATCCATGTGCTACAATGACTTCAATGTGTGCTTACAGATTGATTTGGTATGACTATGTCGGAGTAGCATGGACGAAGTAGTGATTATCGAAGAAATCGCTTGCGAGAACGGTGACGGGGTTATTGCGAAGGTTACAATCAATAGACCAGACAAGTTGAACGCATTAAACCAAGACGTGGTAAAATCGCTCAAAGAGATGTGCAAATGGGCTGAAGAAAATGATTCGGTCAGATGTGTAATTATCACAGGTGCAAAACCGAATCTTCCACCAGAAGGAAAGAGGGCAAAGCCACATGCTTTCGTTGCAGGTGCTGATATCACAGAGTTCGCAGGAAAGAACTCCACAGAAATTCGTGAATTATTCAGAGACAATGCCATCGAAGCAATTTGGAATCTAAGTAAGCCGACTATCGCAATGGTCGATGGATTTGCACTCGGCGGTGGATGTGAAGTTGCTTGCTCTTGTGACATCCGAGTTGCAAGTACGCGAGCAATCTTTGGAACTCCTGAGATTAAGTTAGGGCTCATTCCCGGATATGGCGGTTCCCAGAGATTAGTCCACCTAGTTGGATATGGCCGTGCTATGGAGATGATGATGACTGGAAACAACGTTAGCGCAGAAGATGCCTACAGGATGGGGCTTGCCAACCACTTGTGTGAGCCAGAGGATCTTGAAGCAAAAGCGATGGAACTCGCTGAAACCATTGCATCAAAGTCGATGAATACCATGAAGGTTGCAAAGAAAACAATCCGTGCAGCACTGGATAACGGAATAACTGACGGTGTTGAAATAGAGGCTGTAGCATTCGCAAGCCTATTCGATACAGAAGACCAAGAAATCGGTGTTCAAGCATTCCTTACTAGAACTGAGCCGGAATGGAAGCACCGTTAATCGTCGTTTGCCATTTCGTCTTTCAATGCAGCCAGTGCTCCTGAAGCACCTGGCGGCGGCGGAAGAGGAAGACCCAATTCATCAGGTGTTGGAAGCCCTTGTGGAAGCGGAAGGGTTGCGGTTGTTGCTCGCTCTTCTTCTACTGCGACGAATCCGGTATCAAGAGGAACTCTTAGTTTCAGAATTGATGACTCATCAACTCTGACTAGAGTAGCGCCGTAAACATGCCCTGCTTCTGCTTCTGCTGGCTCGATTAGAATATTGTGACCGTGGTTATCGCTTTGGATAAGTCCAACCAAGTCTTCTCCAGAGCTGTGCTCTTCCCACATCTTTGCTGTAGACGCACGGATTTCCGCCATTTGGTCACGGCGGCGTTCCTCTATTCGCGCACGGATTCTAGAATGGCGGTCTCGCTTTTCTTGGATGTGAGCTGCAATATTTGCATCCTCAATCGATTGTGGAGATGATTCAACAACGTACTCACCAGCGACATGTACTTCTTCTACCGATACTGAAACCTCTTCTAAGTCATCATCCGGTTCAACAGTAATTTGCGCTTCTTCTGCTGCTTGTTTACTGGCGGCGACCTTTGCTAATTTTCGCTCCCTAAGTGAAGCGCCATCCAACTCGTCCTTGGTTACAACCTCTGGGATATCGACTGAAACTTCCTCGATTTTTTGAACCTTGATGGGGGTTACTGTACCTTGAGGCCCCGGCTTATTCGCATTTGGCCCATCTCCGAGGTAGACCCAAATAATTGCCAAAAGAAGGTTTGCACCTACTAAACCCCAGCGGCCATTTTCGTCTAAATCGGCTTGTAGTAGGAAGAATCCAAGGATTCCTCCAATTAGTAGAATGAAAACGATGAGCCTTGATGTTTTCATGCTGACCAACTCACTCCAAACCGCCCACCCTCAAGAATATCACCCAAGACTGTCGAGGTGTTGGATTAATCCTGATAGGGCCCTGTGGCGATGAGAATAATTCTGTTTCTCTTCAAGTGAAATGCCACCGAATGGAGTACCATGTGTACTTTTTACACCCATTTCCCCGACGGGTAATGCATTTCCATATTCATCTAAATCAGAAGGAATGAAAATCGGGTCGAACCCAAAGCCTTCTCCAGTTACAGGCTCGTGAGCAATCCTCCCGGGACAGACGCCTTCTGAAACAATGGTTTGTCCGTTTTTGTACAATACAGAAACGGCCCTGAATTCGGCTTTCCTAAGGTTACCGTCTTGAATTGGGTCTTCGCTCTTCAAATGTTCCAACAGTTTGAGAATTCCATAGACATCAAGCGTTTTGAGCGCGTAGGACGAATAGACACCTGGGAAGCCATTCAGCGCATCAACGAATAATCCTGCATCCTCGACAAGGAGCATGTCGTCTTGGTTTGGTAGATGCGGAATTGCCTGCTCGATTTTTGAAAGTGCAACGGTTTCTAAATCGTCTGCCTGTGGTTCAGATGCCTCAAACTCGAACTGTCTAACTTCGATTCCATGATGCGAGAAGTGCTCTCTAGCTTCCTCAACCTTGCCTGAATTGGTCGTCATGAACCAGATTGTCATAAATCACCCTGAAACTAATGCTTTTTGAGCATGTTTGATAGAGTGTACCTGCCAAAGGCCATTTGTGAATTCTTATCTTGCTGTGGCTATCGGTGGAGCGATTGGTGCCGTGCTTAGGTTTGCGATCAGTGAATGGGTTGGTACACCTCAAGCGACTTTGTTAGTCAACGCCGTTGGCTCAATGCTACTTGGTATGTGCATGGCTGGCCTTGCAACAGAGTTGGTCTCAAAGGAGATGACAATTTTTGTTGGTACGGGGATTCTTGGGGCGTTTACTACTATGTCGACATTCTCGGTTGAAACAATAGAATTATGGAACGATAATCATACAATAGCAATAGGATATGTGACAATAACTATGCTACTTTGCCCAATTCTAGCGTACGCTGGATGGAGAACTGTAGAAACTATTGCTTGATTGACAACATTCTCTCAAGCGCTATTTTTGCACCTTCTTGAACTTCAGGTGCAACGATGACTTGGTTTGGGACTTCACCGGCTTCTAGTCGTTCTAGCACATCCATCAGGTATGCGGGGTGAATCATGTACATTGTAGAACAAGGGCATACAGTCGGTTCTAAGCACTGGATATTCAATTCTTCATGTTGAGCGTCCAGTCTAGCAACCATGTTGATTTCAGTTCCTACAGCGATATGTGTGCCTGCTTCTTGTTGGGCAACGAATCTGCGAATGAATTCTGTGCTACCATTAGCATCGGCAGCTTGTACGACTTCCATAGGACACTCTGGGTGAACAACAACCACGCCATTGGGATGTTCTTCTCTGAATGCCTCAATTTGAGGAACTGTGAACCTTTTGTGCACCGAACAGAATCCATGCCAAAGAACTATTTTCACATCATCTGGAAGTTCATTTTCTTCTCCGGGAGTCCAGACAGCCATCTTTTCTAGAGGAATTCCCATCGACAGCCCTGTATTTCTTCCAAGGTGCTGGTCGGGGAAGAACAAGACTGCGCCCTTTGGACCCGCTCTTTCATATGCCCATTCTAGAATCCCAGTAGCATTTGAAGAGGTGCAAACTATTCCGCCGTGGCGACCACAGAAATCTTTCAATTCTGCAGCACTGTTCATGTAAGTTACAGGAATTAAGCACGACTCCCCTTCTTTTGCTGTTGCAGGGTCCTTCAGTCCGGACTTTGCTAGAATCTCATCCCACGCCACCTCCACTTCATGAAGAGCTGCCATATCTGCCATCGAGCAACCCGCACGCATGTTTGGAAGGATTACTCGCTGCTCATCAGAGGTAAGAATATCGGCAGATTCAGCCATGAAGTGAACTCCACAGAAAACGATGTTTTTAGCACTGGATTTGGCTGCTAACTCCGAGAGCAGAAATGAATCGCCTAGCAGGTCTGCGTGCATAACAATCTGATCACGTTGATAGTGGTGACCAAGTATCAACAAGTCGTCACCCATCGATTCCTTCAACTCAGCAATCCTGTCAGCGATTGCAGCTTCTTCAGGACCCATCGCATCATTTGTGAAGTCGATGGCGCACATTGGCAGTGACACTGTCATGCTCTAGCCTCGTATGTCCCTGCAGGCACTCCTTTTTGAACCATACACTTCTACGGATAAACAATGCAAGCGTGGTCAGAGGGGGAGAGGCTCCACCTAGGTGCAGAGGCAGAGGTCATTTCAGGGACCTGGTATGGCAGACCTGCTGTTCTAAAAAAACGTAGACAACGTGGCTGGAGACATCCAGATTTGGATGCAAGTCTAACAAGAAAAAGAATGACTAATGAAATTAAATTGACAATTTGGTTAGCGCGCAGGGGTGCACCTGTTCCTGCAATTTGGGACGTAGATATTGAAGAATCAAAAATCATCATGGAGAGAATCGAAGGGAAGCCACTAATCGAGGTGCTTAGAAACAACGATCATGATGAAGAGTTGCTCATCAATGTTGGTAGGGCTATTCGAGAATTACATCGCAATGCAGTAAATCACGGCGATTTGTCAACAAACAACATTCTGATCGATAAAAATCGCAATCCTGTATTGATAGACCTTGGATTATCGTCTCGGGAATATGATTTAGAAGGATTTGGAATTGATCTCCACGTATTACATGAAATCCTAAGGGCCAGTCACCCTGATGTCAAGGGAGCGATGGACTTAGTTCTCAAAGGATACCAAGAATTGGACGAGGAGTTAGGTAAGCCTCAACCAGCACCTGGAGGAATGCCGCCTGAAGCCAAAGATGTGCTGAAAAGGCTGGAGCAAATCATGATGCGAGTTCGCTATCATGGTGGTTGAGATTTGACTCTTTTTGCCTCTGCATGATGTTGATGAATGAAAGGGCAATAGCTAGCATAACTCCAAATTTCAATATGTTTGAAGAATAGGGTTGGAGAGTTGGCTCCTTTTGTTGAACTTCGACACTAACGTCTCCATCACTGTCCATTTGCTGATAGACGTAGTGTTCCTCTAAAACCACTGGAGCCCATTGGTCTAAGCCATCTGCAGTGAGTGGTTTTGTCAGGTTTGTTTCCAAGTCATGAATGTAAATCTCTCTGTCTGCATACTCTTCAGTTGCTTCGAGTGGATTTATTTCGGTGTATGCTGAAAACATTAGAACACCATATCCGATGTGAGGGTCATAGGCTGCAAACTTGTGGTCTGAAATGATTTGACTATCTCCACTGATTGTATTTAGTAAGACAAGTCTAGAGGTCGCATTAACGTCCACTGTGGCAGCTAGCATTGTCTTTGACAAGGATATGTCTGTGATGGTCGCATTTTCAATATCAACATTCAATTCAGCATCTCTCAAAATTTCATCTTCGTTAGGGTCTGCAGTCGCATTTATCTCGATTGAAATTAGACCTTCAGCGTCAATAATTCCCAGATTAACAACAGATGGTTCACTCTCAAACACAAGTGCTATCTGGCCGTCAAACGACTCGAATAGAATCACTGAATCACCTTGGACAGCGTTGGGACCAAGCTTTTCCATACCATCAAATGACCAATACGATACTGCACCGTTTTCCAGAACTGCAACGCAATCATCTGTCACTATTTCGACGTCTGTCGGATTGTTGACATCGATTGTTGTTTTAGCTACATTTGGATTTGCAAGGTCTACAATCATCAAGGTCGTAGTATTCGCCATCGCAAGCATATCACCTCTAACGTCGTATGTTGAATTAGAGTCTAGAATTGGTTGAATTACGTCTATTTCTGAATCTAAATCCGACAAGTCATGAACGATGACAAGAGCTGATTCTTCTCTATCATCGAGAGTAATCAACCAACCATCTGCTGCTTCGACACCAACTGGTGCATCTACACCTCCCGCGGGAATAGATTGGTGAGTCAAGTCCCAGGTGATGACACCCGCTACGACAATTATCACAACTGCAAGCATTGCGCCTGTCTCTTTACTGGTTGGTTTTGTGAATCTGTTAAACTGTTTTGAAGCGCTTGATTTGATTACATTCATAGCACGTTTTGGGTTTGTCAGCAAGGTTACTAAGCGTGCGTTAATCGTTCTCTCATCGAAGATTCTCCAAAACGGATCTGCCATTTTATTCGCAATGCTTACCGCTATTGCAGCAACAACCATCCCTCCAATGATATCCATAAACCAGTGGATTCCTAAGTATAGGATGCAAAATGCGGTAAGGAGAACGAATGCGAAAATAATTCTTCGATATACTGTCCATCTACCGTCAGTATCGAACCTAAGAAGACATAGCCAAACGGCGAATGGGAACCCAATATGGAGACTTGGCATACCGTTAGTCAGTGGGTCTATTCGGTGGAACCAATCGTTAATTTCTGGAGTATGATTGTATGCAAGTGTCTCCATCCCAGGGATGTAATTCCCTGTCACATGGACGTTGAAAAATAGGTAAAATGGAATTGCTAAGATGTAAACCCAGAAGATGGTCAAGCTAATTCTGTCAGCCATGTATCTGTCGTCGAAGTATGCGAAGTAGAATATTGAAACATAACATATTACCATGAATCCTACAACATAGAAGTGAGTCATGAAAGCGGTCAACCAATCAGCCTTGAAGGTCTCTTGAACCCACAATGCCATCTCTCCTTCGATTGCGTAAATCCAAGGAGTCATGTTCAGCATTCCATCGGTATTTGCCATCAAGATTCTGTCAACCTCGTCGAGGAAATCCTTCGCGTTGTAAATAGTCAGAACTATTGCAATGTGCAGCCAATATCTTCGCAAGAAATCAATGAATCCATCCATAGTGACTTTCGCCCAAGGTGGTTTGATGAACGGCATTAGTATTACACCAATTGCCAATGCGGAAATCAACCAAGTAAGATATACACCATCCATTGGATTGACCTCCTAGTTTGTTCCTGAGTTAATGGCATACAAGTGCCTTACTACGACAAATGTGGCAAAAAAAGGGGTTTTACCACGCACCGTGGACGTACGCCTTACCGTTGTCTGGGTCTTGCTTTTCTCCTAGTCTCCAAATTCTTTCGAATCGGTGAATTCCTGATGAACAGCCATTTGTCCATTCAAATGCTAGTGCATAATTTCCTACTGGTCTCACAGTTGGCTTTTCTTTTGGTAATCTTTCTACAGTTCGGCGAAGAGCTTTGGAGGATTCGTCATCGTTTCTTTGAGGTGCACACTTGGCACATGGACATGCATGTCTCAAGTCATCGTAGGTGATCTCATGCTCTGTTCCATCAGACCATGTGAGATGCATATCAACATCTCTCCTTTCCAAGCGCTTTAGTTCAGGTAAGTCCACTAAATCACCTCAGATGATTTCTAGGCCACTATCTGTGGAACCTGACTCCACTCTGGATTGTATTTCAGAAACAACTTTTGCGAATGCTTGTGATGATGCACCCTCCGGTTCTGAGACGATTCTGTGAACTCCGTCATCTCCACCACGTACAAAGCCAGGGTCAAACGGTAGTTTTCCAAGGAATGGAACTCCGAACTCTTCAGCGGTTTTCTCGCCACCGCCTGACTTGAAAATATCGAGAGTTCCTGACCAGTGGCCCTCATCGTCGGCTGTAACACGGATTGTCTTTCCTCCCGGTGCAGCAAGTTCTATTTCGGTTCCCGAAGGCGCCTTTCCTCTAACCGTATAACCGCTCATGTTCTCTATTACACCGATAACATCTACCTTCAGGGAGTTAGCGAAAGTGATTGATTTGCGAGAGTCGAGTAGAGCTACGTCTTGAGGAGTTGTTACGATGACCATTCCATCGATGTCGGGCAAATTTTGTGCCACAGTCAAAGGTTCGTCTGAGGTTCCTGGTGGGAAGTCGATAATGAGATAGTCCAATTCTCCCCAATCTACGTCACCGATGAATTGCTGAATTGCACCAAGTTTGATTGGGCCCCTCCAAACAACTGGAGTATCCTCATCTTCTAGCAAGAAAGCCATCGAGATGACCTTCACACCAAGGTGGCCTTGTGCAGGATGGATTCTACCACTTTCTACGTTGAGACGGCGCCCGCTTAAACCCATCATCTTTGGAACGTTAGGTCCTGTGATATCGATGTCGAGTAATCCAACTTTCAGACCTTGTTGAGCGAGTGATAGAGCAAGACCGGTTGCGACTGTTGACTTACCAACACCGCCCTTTCCAGAGAGAACCATGATTTTGTGTTTGATTGCTTTACCCATCTCTGAAATCGCCATCTTGCGCTTCATCTGATTGTATGCTGCCTCCATCTTCTTTTGTTCTTCAGGAGATGGTCCGGCAGGTGCGTCGCCGGGGTTGTTTACCTTAACTGGTGAATCAGCCATTAGTTTCCTCGGCGGGCCTGTTGTACTTCAACCCTTTTTCAGTACCATACTGAATGATTATCACAGCAAAAACCCAAATCAGAATCGTCCAAGACAACTGCATACCTGCATAAGCCCAACCCAAACCCGCTCCGAGAGCGATTACTGGATAACGAGCGTGAATGCAGTTTCCACCAATCCAATGTAGAATTAGACCGGCGAACAATGTCTGAATTGTTATCATGGCTGCGATTAATCTGAAAATTAAGTCAAAATCGTTTGCTGCGGCTATGATATGAGCTACAAACAGGGTCACAAAAACACTAGCGTAGGTCAAAATCGGCTTCCACATCTATTGAGGCTATGTGGCATTTATTCATATGCCTCTGCTACTACAGTATCACCATGCGACTACTCTTCGTTTGTGTAGGAAACTCCTGCCGCTCACAGATGGCAGAAGGTATTGCAAGAAGCCTTGGACATGATGCTGCAAGTGCTGGAACTCACCCAGCTTCCCAAGTTAGCGCCAATGCATTGAAGATTCTTGAATCAAAAGGAATTAGCACTGAAGGATTGTATCCAAAACTTGTCGATGATATCGATTGGCAATCCTATGACATGGTCATTTCAATGGGTTGCGGAGTAAGTTGCCCAATGATCAGAATAGACCAAGACTGGGAACTTGAAGACCCAGTTGGTCAACCCCTCGAAGTTTTCAAGGCATGCGCTGAGACAATCGAAGCAAACATCAGAAGTTTGCAACCCTAATCAGGCACCCCTGCTCACGCAAGGGTGCCTTTTAGGTTCACTCTCTGCGGATTAAAGCAGCACCGAGTAGACCGATTGTTGCAATGAATCCAGTAAATCCTGGAAGCATGCTCATCATTGGGTTCTCGTCACTGTAAGAATCTGCTTCAGCAGAGTATAGGCGAGCAAAATTCCACTCGTCATCTGCTTCCAGTGTGTCGTTGTTTATCATTACAAAGTCACCGCTGGTCAGAGTACCGCTCTCATCAGAGTCTACGAATACGATGGATTCTGTCATCATAGCCATCATTGCAGCTTCCTCGGAAGCGACCATTATCTCAGATAGTGCGACTGAGTATACTGAATCTGTACAAGAAATATCTGCCAAAGACGTTCCATCACACATTGCTAACTCAACATGATAGTCGTCAATATCTGCACCATACGGTAACACGCCGAACACCATGTACATCTTCATGTCACCTTCGTCACCGTCTTCCATGTCTTCCATTTCGTCCATGAATGTCATGAATTCATCAAAGTCAAGGCCTCCGGAATCGTCATCATCGTAATTATCCATCATTCCAGATAAGAAATCAAAGTCTTCCTGAGACATTGGCTCATCACTTGAATTAGAGAAGTCAGACCATTCGCTGGCAGTGACCTCGCCGTCACCGTTTCCATCGAGCATATTGAACATCATCTCTGGGTCCATGTCTCCATCGCCGTCGTCGTCGCCTCCCATTGATTCTGTCATGTTAGTAAACTCATCAAGGTTAAGTCCGCTTGAGTTGTCTTCATCAAACATCTCAATCAACATTAGAATTTCATTCCAGTCATCTTCAGTCATTCCTTCCCCTGACTGGTTACCAAAATCTGCCCATTCACTGGCATTGACTTCACCGTCTTCGTTCGCATCGAACATGTTGAACCACATCTCTGGGTCATAATCATCATCATCTGATTCCACTGAAATTACTAAACCGCTTTGAGTTGCTTCATCATATTGGTACATGATTAGCGACTCTCCCCAGACATTTTCGATTAAGAAAGCGCTTCCATCTGCATCGGTAATGTTTCCAATCCATTCTGTGCACATGCTGGTATTGTTATCATAATCTCCATCGCAATCCATGTAGTTGTTTTCGTGAGTCGTTTCCCACAGCATTGTGGTGTTAACATCATAGTAAATCTCGCCTTGTTCACACACGGTTTCATTGCCCTCTGTCCAGCAATCTTCCCAAATTAGGTTGATTGGCATTGTAAAGGTGGAGTTATCAAACTCGTACATTTCATCGGTTGCTTCCATACCACATAGCGAATCATCTAGATTCGTGTTGTTGAAGATTGAGAATCCAGCTGAGTTCTGTGCAACGAATGGTGTGCAGTAGTAAACTGAAATTCCTTCTTCACCTTCTTCATCTGCATAACCAACAAAGCACTTCCAGGATCCGTTGGATTCTAGAGAGCAGTCAGCGTAATCGAAGCCGTGGCTCTCATCGAATTCACCGTCGTTATCGTAGTCCCATTCGTCCATCCAGCATTCGTAAGTTCCGTTATCATCGGTGCAGTTGTCATAAAAGTGGAATTCTTCTTCTCCAGGACCATCGTCCCACTCATCAGAACCGTCTTCACAATCAGGATATCCGTCATTGACATAATCCCAAGGTACTGTTTCTCCGTTGTCACACATAAACTCGTCATCTGATCCGCCATCATCTCCACCGTCGTATCCGTTGGTGTATCTATCGTTGTCAGCAGAATTTGCGTAATCTGAGGATTGTCCGTAGTCGTCAGTACAGAACCAGTCGCCGTCGTGCAATTCACAGTAGTACCACCAGTTTTCCCAATCTGAATCAGACTGGTCTTCTTTACAAGACCAAACATTGTCGTCATCGTCTGGGTTTCCTTCCCACTCGCAATAACCACCCATGTATGGGTACCAAGATGTGTCATCTCCAGATTCTCCATCTCCTTCTCCAGAATCTGACATATCTAACAAAATGTATGGTAGCGCAGAAAGTGCGATTGTGTCATCAGTTGATGTGACGCCAGAGTCAAGCATCATGAATTCGACCCAAATGTCTTCATCTTCAGCGTCTTCCATTGTAAATCCTAGAACCTTGAAGGTCGAATCAGTGTGAATCTCAAGGTGGCTGAAAGGCGCATCGTCTATGTTTAGAGAACCACTGAAAGTGAATCCTGTCTCATCAGGTGCAAATCCAGTGATAGTTGCCGAAAGTGGATTGAAGTACTGTGTGTAATCATCAACCTCAACTTCTCCGAAATCATCCATTTCATCCATCTCTTCCATGTCATCGCTTGGACCACTGCTTGCAGGGACCCACATGTATCCATCACCCTCACAGGTCATTTGGTCATAATACTCGTAAAGTACCATGTGAGTGTTCATGTCGTAGCAGACCATCTCATCGTCACCGCTACCCATGTCGTCGTCGTCACTTCCCATGTCTCCGTCATCGTCATCGGACATCATCTGCTCCATTGCGTCTTCAAAGGTACCTGCATGCTTCATTCTTACAGTGTAGTCTTCAGTTGAGTTCATGAAGTCAAATTGAACCTCATTTCCGGAGATGATAACCTCTGAAGATTCTGTTAAACCATCAATAGTATGCTCCATCGTGGACTTGAATCCTGTTGGAGACATCACTGTGGTTTCCATGTAATGAATGGATACCTCAACAACATCTGGGCATCCGTTGTATGGTTGACTATCATCTACCTGGTCTGGGTTCCAATATTCCCATTCGTAACAGGCTTCCATGTCAACATAAATGTCTGACATTTCCATTGAGAAGCCGACTGTTGAGTCGAGAGTTTCCATTTCTGGCCCGTTTTCAATCAAAGTGATGAAATCGACGATTGCGGTTTCCAAGGAATCCTCATGAACACACAGATCGTCAGTAGCGTTGGTTACATTAGCAACGTAGTTTAATGCTGTTTCATCTCCACAGCCAACGATTTCTAATGTGTCTCCTACTATTTCTTCTAGGTCTTCAATAACCTCTTCAGCGTCTTCTGTTCCTAAACATCCTGCAAGGAGGAGGAGGGCTGTCATACATAGTGCAAGCGCTTTTTGCATGGTTCCTGCCCATACGAGGCGGTATTAAAGGGTAACACCTGCATTACTGACAAAATCATTCAGAGATGGTGAGTAATTCAGCTCCTTGTGGCACTTGGTCGCCTTCTTTGAAGTGAATATATTCAACCTTTCCATCACTTGATGCAACAATTTTGTGTTCCATTTTCATCGCTTCCATGACCATAAGAATTTCACCCGAGGCGACACTTTGACCTTCACTGACGTGTACTTCGAGAATTTTACCTGGCATTGGTGCAGTCAATCCGCCTTCATCATCTGAAGATGTTGCTCCGGCCTCGACTACCTCGAATTGAAGTGTATGCCCTAGAACGTGAACCCACCAAACGTCTCCAACTTTTGTTGCGACTGCTTTGTACTTCCTACCGTCGATTTCCAACCATAAATTTTCACCGGTATGCAGAATCATTCCTTCATGAGTGAAAGAGTTCCCATCTCTTGACGGGTCGATTTCAATTCGATCTTTTGAGGTTTTGAATTCCATCATGGATACCTCCTGTTAATCGTAGAGAAAGGTGATGGAATTACATTCCCTCCTGTCGAAGAGGTTACTGTCCTCCCATGATTAGTCGATTCGCAAGCTGCTGCAATCAACAGCCCCGCATCTAGAATTGCACTTGACTGAGCGGGAGACCAACCATCAGGCCATAGTCTGTCGATCATGTCGGTCGTGGTCCAGCCATCAACGACGTCGGGATTAGTGCAAAGCTCTCTGAGGAATCTGACGTTTGTAGTGCAGCCTAGGACAACGAATTCGTCCAATGCTCTGCCCATTCTTTGAAGTGCTTCTTTCCTTGAAGGTGCCCAAACAATGAGTTTAGCAAGCATAGGGTCGTAATCCGGTGTCACTGCGTCGCCTTCCCTTACACCAGTGTCCAATCGTACACCAGGACCGGTCGGTGCGATGAATTTCTTCAGTACGCCAATTGCGGGTAGGAAATTGTTTGAAGGGTCTTCAGCGTACAACCTAACTTCGATAGCGTGACCTCGCATGTTTAGAGGGCCACAACTCATAGCTTCGCCACTAGCGATTCTCAACTGTTCGCGAACCAAATCTACACCTGTTACCATCTCTGTTACAGGGTGTTCTACCTGAATTCTAGTATTCATTTCAAGGAAGAAAAATTCTCCTTTTGGAGTAACCAAGAACTCGACCGTTCCAGCGCCTTCGTAAGCCACTGCTCTTGCTGCATCACATGCCGCCTCACCCATTGCCTCACGCAATTCTGCATCTAAGGCAACGCTGGGTGATTCTTCGAAGACTTTCTGATGTCTTCTCTGGATACTACATTCTCTTTCTCCAAGGTGGATTGTTTTGCCATACTTGTCTGCAAGAACTTGAATCTCGATGTGACGACTTCCGGCTAGTAATCTCTCGACGTATATTCTATCGTCACCGAATGCGTTCAATGCTTCTCTCATCGCAGCCCTAGCTTCGCTTTCCAAGTCTTCCTGTTTGTGAACAGCACGCATTCCTTTTCCACCGCCCCCAGCGGTTGCTTTGAGCAATAGTGGATAACCAACAGATGGAGCAATTTGCAAGACTTCCTCAAGACCTCCTGTTACCTCTTCACCCGGAATTACGGGAACTCCGGCCTCTTTCATGGTGATACGTGCAGTCATTTTGTCTCCCATTTTTGTGATGGCCTCTGGGGAGGGGCCGATCCATATTAAGCCTGAATCCATGACTGCTTGTGCGAAATCTGCTCGCTCTGATAAGAATCCGAATCCGGGATGGACTGAGTCACACCCAGTGTCTAATGCGATTTGTAAAATCTGTTCTTGATTGAGATAGGTCTCCGCTAGGCCTTCACCTTCGAGTTGGACTGCTATGTCTGCGAGTTCTGTAAACAATGTCCCAGAGTCGTTTTCAGCGTAAATCGCAACTCCTTCAATATCCGCCTCACGGCACGCCCTCAAAATACGGCATGCAATCTCACCGCGATTTGCGACGAGAGTACGTTTTAGCATTGAATCACTCCTCAGATTTCCAATTCGGGTTTCTTTTTTCTAAGAAAGACGAGAGCCCTTCTTGCCCTTCATCGCTGCCCCGCATTCTGCTAGTGAAATCAAGAGTCCAAAGGCGTAGAGATTCATCATCACCTTCCCATCTATCAAAACCAAGAGCCAGTTCCTTAGCCGCTGTTACTGCACAAGGACCTGTTGAGAGTACCTCTGACACGATGCTTGAATCATCTAATGAATCATCAATGCAATCGATCATTCCGATTCGCAGTGCTTCGTTTGTATCCATTCTACCAGCAAGCATGGCGTGTCTTCGGAAGTTCGCACTTCCCATTCTTCGATAAACGTAAGGCCCAATTACAGCAGGTAGAATTCCTAATTTGCCTTCCGATAGAGCGATTTTGACTCTTGAGTCACAAATTACGTGGTCTAAGCAAGCAATCAGACCAGCGCCACCTCCAAGGGCAACACCCTGTATCTTTCCGATTGTAAAACAAGGATGGGCCCACAAGCCGTTGAATAGAGAATCCAATCTTTCGGAATCTCGACGGTTCTCTTCAGGCGTATTTGCGCCTGCATCTCGCATCATGTTGATATCTGCCCCTGCGCAGAAATGCTTGCCTTCTCCCGAAAGAACTAGGACTCTGAGATAGGGGGTGCCATCATCAGAAACAAGTTTCCCAGTGACTCCTACTGAATTCTTGGCAGTCCAAGAAAATACCTCGATTAATTCACTAATCATCTGAACGTTCAAAGCATTGAATTTCTCAGACCTTGCAAGAGCAACTCTTGCTATACAATCGTCAATTTCGACCTTGACTAGTGAGGTTTGTGGCATATCCTTCATGTAAAACTCTCCAATTGCAAATTTTAATTTTCCAATTACATTCTAAAAACGCCAAATCGGTCATCTGGTAACTTTGCATTCTGACTTGCGGCTATGCAAAGTCCGAGCACATCTCGAGTATCCCTTGGGTCGATTATTCCGTCATCCCAGAGTCTTGCTGTTGAATAATATGGACTTCCTTCAGTCTCATATTTTTCTAAAATTGGAGCTCTAAACGCTTCTAATTCTTCGCCTTCCATCGGCTCTTGACCTTCACGAGCCCTCTGGTCTTGTTTGACTGTTGTTAGAACATCTGCTGCTTGAGGTCCGCCCATAACAGAGATTCTGCTATTTGGCCACATGAATAAGAAGCGTGGGTCGTATGCCCTTCCACACATTCCGTAATTTCCTGCGCCGTGGGACCCACCGACAATTACTGTGAATTTTGGTACATTAACACACGAAACCGCAGTTACGAGTTTTGCGCCATCTTTTGCAATTCCACCAGCCTCGTAGGCCTTTCCAACCATGAACCCTGTAATATTCTGTAGGAAAATAAGCGGTATACCTCTCTGACCACATAATTCGACAAAGTGAGCGCCTTTGAGAGATGATTCTGAGAATAGAATTCCATTGTTAGCGACTATTCCAACTTTGTAGCCGTGTATGTGTGCGAAGCCACAAATCAGTGTTTGACCATATCTGGATTTGAATTCGTGAAATCTGCTACCATCAACGATCCTTGCTATGATTTCCTTGACGTCAACCGGAGTTCGGTTATCTGAAGGGATTAGACCCAGTAATTCATCAGGGTCATAGAATGGTTCCTCTACATCCTTTCTATCAAAAGGAGCTAACTCTCTTGAACCAAGATTTTCGACTACGTTGCGGACCATTCGCAGTGCTTCGTTTTCGTCTTCAGCGAAATGGTCGGCTACGCCGCTTTGTGAAGTATGGACATCAGCACCGCCTAATTCCTCTGCAGTTACCTCTTCTCCAGTTGCTGCTTTGACTAGTGGTGGCCCGGCTAGGAAAATCGTTCCATTCCCTTTGACGATAATCGATTCATCACTCATAGCAGGAACATATGCGCCACCTGCAGTACAACTTCCGAGCACTGCCGCTACCTGAGGTATGCCGTCGCCAGACATTTTTGCTTGATTTCTGAAAATTCTACCAAAGTGCCCGATATCTGGGAAAACTTCGTCTTGCATAGGTAGGAATGCACCGCCTGAGTCTACTAAGTAAATGCAAGGAAGATTGTTTTCATGGGCAACCGTTTGAGCACGGATGTGCTTCTTTACTGTCATTGGATAGTATGAGCCGCCTTTCACTGTTGCATCATTTGCAACGAATAGACACTCTCTGCCATGAACTAGACCGACACCGGTTACAATTCCCGCGCTATTTGCTCTACCATCATACAATTCGAATGCTGCGAGTGGTGATAATTCGAGGAATGCTGTACCTGGGTCGATGATTTTCTGAATCCTCTCACGGGCCAGCATCTTTCCTCTGCTGCGATGTCTTTCAACGTATTTACCGCCGCCGCCTAAGCTAACTGCATCAAGTCTTGAGCGAAGTGTTTCTATCAACTCTAGATTGTGAGTGCGACGTTTTTGATAGTCTGGGTCAACACGATTTACACGAGTTGGTAACCTATCCATGCCTTCCCCTCAAATCACCGAGCAGCGATTTAGACTTGAATCAACCGCTTAGACACCGAGAATTAATCGACCGATACCACGCAGTCCCGGAGCCATTCCAACAATCATCACAGCTAGTACAATTAGAACTCGAAGATGTTGTTGCCTAGATTCTACTCTTAATTCAGAGAACATCCAAACGATTAATCCAGCAAGTGTCGCTTTAACCAAGAAAAAGAGCCATGCGCCCTCACCGAGAATGTCCAAATCGTTTCCAAACTGAATCACTGCATCGGATAAAGGATGTTTTTCTGAGAATCCAAAGTAGTCAATTCCAACCATTGTTGCTAGACCGTCACAGAGTTGTCCAAACAACATTCCTGCTACCATCGGAGTTGCGAGAATTCCCCGCGGGGATAGCATCTCTACAGGGTGACTAGAACGGTCTTCACTCTCCCACTCTTCTAGTGTCATACCATCGGGAATCAATCCTACTTCGTTTCCTGTCAAGCGTAATTGCATCAGGTCCTCTTCCCCTTTACGCCAAACAGCCCAGGTAATAACTGCGGGAAGAACCACTGTAACTAGGACTGGCCACAGTATTGCGTTGTCTTTGGGCAGCATCCCGCTATCTTGAACCCAGGGAGTGGACACTAATTGTGCCCAGTGGCCTAGCCCCATAGTGATCAAACCGATAGCAAATGCAAGCATAGCACGGGGAATTTCATGCCAATTCCATGTATTGTGAATTACTACTGCAATCATTACTGCACCTGCAATCGAGCCACCTAAAATCCATGCGTGACCGGTATCGTGTGTATGTACGCTAGGAAGTACTAGCAGTCCTGTGAAAGCGACATAAGCCACGAGTAGCATAGTAAGCATAGAAAGGTGATTCTTCCTTCCAATATGCCCGATTATTGCTGAAAGAATCAACCAAGCAGCAAGATGGATGTGAATGAGTGGAGAGATGAACAAAACATCGATTCCTTCCTTGAAGTAATCAGCATCTTCCATAACTCTCAGGACAGGCGCCAACACAACCCATGAAATTAGGGCCCATACCATCTTGTCATCCACAGGTAGTTGCCACTTTCGGAATAGTGCCTGAAATGCGATTACTGCTGCAATCATAGTAGCGATGTACACCGCTGTATTTACTGGCGTATATCCGGCATCTCCGGATTCGCCGGCGTCTTTGACGATTGGATCCCAGATATACACTTTGACAAAATCATCCCAGAATATCTCCGGTGCAAAGACTAGGCCACCGATTACAACTAAGAAAATCAATCCGATTATTGAAAAAAGAATTCTCTCACTACTGGAGAATTCTGTGTCTTCCATGTTACGCTCACGCCGGTTAAGGTGATGAGTATTGCGTGCAACTATCACTCTTCTTCGCTGCCTGCGTCGCATTCCTTTACATCACAGGAGGGGTCTTCACAACTTGGGTTTTCGCAAGATCCCTCAGAGGATTCTTCAGCAGCGACACGAGGCTCGTGTACTTCAACGAATGAGACCTTTCCTGCCTCGACTGCGTCACGTAGAACAGTAACTAAGCGGAATTTCTGCATTGCTGCATTTGGGTCGAATAGCATTGTTTGAGGGACGATTATTGAGATGTCATCTCCGTCGAAAGATACCTCAAAGCCTTCCTGGCCTGTGTTTGCTTCTAGCAGAGCTGCGACTTTCTCTTCCTTTCCTTCAACGACTTTTACGATCTTGTAGTCGTACTTCAGAGTGCGACCTGCCATTGGGTGGTTGTAATCGATTCTTGCACGGCCTGCTGCTAGGTAGGACAGAGTTCCTTGGCGACCCTCGATTGAAACAGGGCCTCCGATGTATAGCGACTTAGGGTCACGGACGTGTCTTAGCAACTTGTCGACTGAAATTGTCTCGATTTGGTCTGGGTCCTTTTCACCGTATGCATCAGCAGGTGCGATTTCTAGTGAAATGTCCTTGTCTGCTTCAGCCTCAAGAAGGCTGTCTTCAAATCCAGAGATTAGGTTTCCAGCTCCGACTACACAAACAAGAGGAGTGTATGTTCTACCCTCTTGGTGCATATCATGCTCCTTTGCGACTTCTTCTCTTGTGGTCTCAATCAAATCGCCGGAGTCTGCGTTATACAGGTCATAATCGACGTGGACAATTGTTCCTTCTTCCATGGTATTTCACCTATCGCCCCCTACGGGGGCATTTCGGCGACCAACCATCCCTATTTCAATGAGTTGGGTCTCTTCGAGGTACCCACATGGCAAGACTTGCTAGCAACATCAACACCCATCCACTCCATACTAAATGGATTCCAGGCAAATCGTAAACCATTATTCTAACTAGGTCACTGCCCTCCATTAGAGAGCGTGCTTGTGTCCCATCCATAATCAAAACCAAATCCCCATGCCACATGCTTATTCTGTCGACTTCTGACCTAGACCGAGTATCAAATCTCAACACACCAGGCTCAACGGTTTCAATCAGTTCTCCGTCTTTGTATACGTTGATTACAGCGCCGAGATATCCGTCTCCGACTTCCAGGTCTTCTGTTTGTGTAACAACTTCAGTAAATTCGAATTCGTAACCCTCCCATTCAACCTTCTCGTCTTTGATAAGTGTAACAGAATGGGAGAATGTACCTCTATCGATAATTGTTGTACTCATTACGTGTCCAATGACAAGCAAAACAACTCCTAGGTGGACTATGTGTGCGAAGAATGGTATCTTGCGTTTTGTTGAATTCTCTTTGATTAGAGATATTGTTGCCGGTAGCGCAACTAATGCTGGAATCAATACTACTAATCCAACTTGGCCACGGCTAATTGAAGCTCCTAGAATATCTTGAGAATCGTAACCTAATGAATTCCCAAATTGCCAAGCAATCAATACAATCAGTGGAGTAGACATTAGGGTGTAGAAGATTCGTTCTGGCTTCTTTCTCATACTCCACATAACATATGACATCATCATCACTGCAATGAATGGAGCACCGTACAACTCGTGAGCTGCAAACTGAATCGAATCGATACTAGCGATGAGGATAACTAGGGTTAGGATCAGGTAAAGACCCACGGCTACCACAGGACTCCACAAAGCAAGACGCTGTTGTGTTGCCCTGTCTTTGAACGACAATTTTGACTCAGTGTTGTCTTCAGCAAAGAACCATGGTGCTACGAAGGCGGTCATACCAAGAGCACAAATCCAGATGTCAAACATCCCTGCCCAAGAGGCTGCAAGGAATAGCATAACGCCGGCACTAGCCCAACCCCAGGCTTTGAATCGCTCCTCTTCGAAAATTAATCCAAACGCGAACAGCAGAGATAACAACTCGAAAAGGACGTCCCCGTGAATTAGCCTTAGCACAACCATAACTCCTGGGAGAGCGAACCATTTCCAATCATGACCCTCAGGGAGTGAGTTGATACCCGCTTCGACAAATGGCCCGAGGCCGAGTAGAACGAGAAGTGTTGAGGGGAATCCATCCAGAACATCCCCGCCTCCAATTACGCCTATTACTGCAATGGCGGGTAGAAGTGCTAGCCAATATTTCGAATATTCGTGGCCTAGCCTTGTGGCGAGGAATATCCCCAAAAGTTGTAGAATGCCCATGAAGTAGACTATGACTTCAATGCCGCTGTTATCAGACAAAAGGACCATGATTCGCCCAAATACATCTTGAGGTGGAGAACCTGAAGAATTCACAACGAAAGTGTGTACGCTTACTGCCCAAACTCCACCTGCACGTGTAACCATAGTAGCGAAAAGTGCAAGGGCGCCGCTTGCCATCGCAACGCCTGCCCACATGTGATCGGATGTCTTTCCTGGCTTGGTTCTCAAATGGAGGAGCATTACCAAACATATCCACGGAAGTAAGGAACCCGTCTCGACAGGGTCCCAAGCCCAATAACCTCCCCAATCAAGGATTAGATAGGCCCATAGGCCACCTAAGCCGATTCCTAGTGTAGCGAAGAAGAAAGCCGGCCTAGCGACTTGAATCATCCTGTCTTTGATTCCTTTCGAATTTGTGAGCAGGGAAGAGATCGCTATACAGGACAGCACAATACACAGTGAATAAGCAAGGAAAATTAGAGGTGGATGGATGACCATTAGGTCGGTTTGTAGGAGTTCGTTTAGTCCTGGACCGTTACCTTCTGCTGGCTTAAAGGGTTGCAAAATCCATGCGACCAAGAGAAGAGTTAGCGCAAACCCATTCATCAGTCGAAGGCGCAAGTGTTGAGTTTCTTCAGATTCTGACTTCAATGGATTTCTCCAAATTATCGAGAGAAGTGCCATCCATGCAACCCAAAGCAAGATTGGCCCCTCTCTAGCAGCCCATGTTGCTGCAAATCTGTATCTCAAAGGTAATTCTTCGCCGCCATACCATGCAACCAAATGAATGAGGTCATAATCCGTCGTGAACATGAAGGCTAGAATTAGGAAAGGCATTGCTAGAATCCAAGTTAGTTTAGCATCTGGCCTGTATGTGATGTATGCTGCAACAAATACAGCGAATGGCATCAACAAGGATTCCATCTGCTCACCAGCCAAAATGCTTAGCCCTCGAATATCCAAATGATAACAAAACGCTAATCACGCCTTTTGTGTATAGCAGTGGGTGTTTTACTAGAATTTTCAAACCAATCCAGAGCTTATCAAAAACTGACATAGAACCCAACTCCTCTGGCAAACAACGTGCCATGTCTGATAACTCCTTGTCGCTCAAATCATATAGGGATGTTTTTCCCTTCAAAATCTTATGATATGGAGGGAAACGTTTCTTCCATGCATCGACATAGGCTAGCATTCGATTGTTGGACAAATCTCCTTCTGATATTGCAGCAGCGATTGTTTGTGCGGCTTGTCTTCCTGACCACAGCGCAAGGTGAGAGCCGCCTTCGAAAAGCGGTGACGTAAACCCGGCAGCGTCTCCAACCAAAATGAGGCCGTCTCCGGTCGTAATTTCACGAGGGCCGGAAATTGGAATCGTCCCTCCAAACGGTCTCGGCTTAATTCCTGGCTTTCTCCATTCGGGGTTTTGTATTCCTTTGCCCTTGAGGTATGTATCCTCAACGAACTTGTCTAGATACTTGATTGCGCCTTTCTTGTCGGTTGTAACCAAACCAACGTTAGCACGACCACCTTTCTTTGGAATCATCCACACATATCCATGTGGAGAATATTCAGGCCACAAGTAGAAGTCAAGATATCCGTCATTGTCTACTTCTGTCATCTCATACTGGAAACCAGCAATGACCTCAACTTCCGTACCCATGTCTAGCAATTTTGTTGCTGCACCTGCAACTCCAGAAGCGTCAATTACCGCTTTACATTCAATTGGAAATTCATTTCCTTTTCCATCAATTTTCCAATTGGTAAATTCATTTTTGCTATTGTAAATTTTTTCCATTGAAGTTACCTTGTGCCCTAGGTGCAAACTCGCACCTTTTTTGACAGCTTCATCGCATAGCCATTGTTCGAACTTATGCTTCTCGAGAACGTATCCTTTCTCTGTCAGAAGTTTGGCCGTACCGTCTGGGAAAATCACTCTGATGCCTTTACAGTCGAGAGCGATTACATCATCAGGAAGTTCGAGATCAAGATTGTCAACAGCCATCTGTGACAGACACTCGCCGCAGTGAACAGGCACCCCAACTTCAGGGTCAGCCTCGACAATCATTGTGCTAAGACCCGCACGAGCAGAGTGAAGTGCGGCAGAACCGCCCCCCGGACCAGCCCCGATAACCAATACGTCGCAAGTCGCCATGCCTCCCCGAAGGGGAGGCGGAACTTGAATGAGTCGGAAGAGAACAAGTATTCATCAATAGGTTGTCCTAGCAGTAGCATGGCCTGGCGTAATTCTACTCGTTGGCTTGCCCATCTCGAAGAAAAGGGTGAGTTACTACGCATATCAGAGCCTGTAGACGTCGAACTAGAGGCTGGAGCAATTGCAGACAGGCTTGTCAAAACCAATGGCCCAGCAGTCCTGTTCGAGAAGCCTAGATTGCCAAACGGTGAAATTAGCGAAATCCCACTTGCAATGAACCTGTTTGGCTCCCACGATAGGACGCTGAGGGCACTTGGTGCAGCTCATCCAACAGAGGTTGGAGACAGGTTAGTTGCCCTGATGAAGCCAGACATTGGTGGAATTGTCAAGAAACCATGGACTGGTTTGCCACTAGCTCGTGATGCAATCTCAATGCCACCAAAAAAAGTGAGAAAGGGTTCCTGCCAAAGGGTCAAAATGGATTTGGATGTAACAAAACTCCCAATCCCGAAGACATGGCCGATGGATGGTGGGAGATACATCACCCTACCACTTGTTGTTACCAAAGACCCCAATTCCGGAGAACATAATCTTGGAATGTACAGAGGCCAAGTATTCGGTCCAAAAGAAGTTGGATTGCACTGGCAAATCCACAAGCACGGTGCCGACCATGCTGCAGCCTGGCCTGATGGCAAAATGCCGGTTGCGATTTGTATCGGCGGACCACCTGAATTGATTTTCTCAGCAATCGCCCCACTACCAGACAATCTCGAAGAATACATGTTTGCTGGATTCCTAGGAAAAAGAAGGCTAAGGATCACAAAAGCCCTCACTCAAGACATTCTAGTCCCTGCAGATGCAGATGTGGTAATAGAAGGGTGGGTAGATGCAACTCAAACAAGAACCGAGGGGCCGTTTGGAGACCACTTCGGATTCTACTCACTAACCGGGCAATATCCTGTGCTGAATGTAACTGCAATCACCCGCAGGAAAAACGCAGTTTTAGCCGCAACAATAGTTGGCCAACCGCCAATGGAAGATGGTTATCTCGGCGAGGCAATAGGCAAACAATTCCGACCCATACTATCTTTCCAACACAGGGATGTGCTAGACCTACACCTACCGCTTGAAACTGGTTTCCACAATCTAGCGATTGTCAAGAGTAAGCAAAGATATCCTCGTCAAGCAAGGAAAACCTGCCTAGGCCTATTGGGTGCAGGACAAATGATGTTCTTGAAAATTCTAATCGCTACCGACGATAAGCCGAGCGACCTTGAGGCACTACTCGATGCACTGAACAATCGAGTTGACCCTCGAACTGACATTACTATAATTGACGGAATGGTTAGTGACTCGCTTGAACCAGCATCAACGTATGAGAATGTACATTCCAAAGTTATCATTGATGCAACCAAACTAGTTCCCGCTGACCCCAGGAGCGGAGAGCCATTAGAAGGCTCTCCGATTGAGGATGCACCCGCATGGAGAAAAGGGGAAGAAGAACCCCCAGGAATAAGCGAAGCATTGTTGAAAGAAATCTCAGAATTAGACGATGTTGAAGACTGCCTGCTGATGAGAAATTCAATGCTTGTTGTAACTGTTGATATCAAAGGGAGGCCACAGCCAAGAACAGGTATGGACTGGCCTGATGAAGATGCGGCCGAGGCGCAGCGGGCGAAAATTTCTCAATTGCGAAATTCAATTTGGCAATTGGATTCAAAAAATGAACTTCGATGGCTTTTCGTCACTGATAACGACATGAACCTGCACGGCGAAGGAGCGATGAGAAGACTACTTTGGCAACTAACCTCACGCTTTGCTGTAGAGCGTGATTTCATAGTTGAAGATGGCAGAATCTTCTGGGATGCAACTACTCCAATTCCATCCAATGAGGGGCCGACTCCGGTTCGCCGATGGCCCGCAATTACAATGCACGATCCTGAGACTCTGGCTGCGATAGATAGATTTGACCTACCTCCATGGCCAGACAACTTTGTGATGTGAATGGACCTCAAGCAAATCGCATCATTCGTAAAAATCGAACACACTCTGTTCAGCTTACCCTTTGTATTCATTGGAGCATTGATGGCAGGAGACCCAACCTATGCTCAGTACTTCTGGATACTCATTGCTGCAGTTGGTGCTCGCGGACTAGCTATGGGGTTGAACAGAATAATCGATAGAAACATCGATGCTGAAAATCCTAGAACTGCTAATCGTCATTTAGCCTCAGGCAGTATGTCTTTGAAGACAGCGTGGATTCTCTGTGGAATATTCCTTGGAATGCTTGTGCTTGGAGCTGGGATGCTAAACCCACTTTGTTTGTACCTCTCACCGATTCCTGTAATCGCTTTCGTGGTTTATCCATATCTTAAACGATTCACGTGGCTTTGCCATTGGTGGCTTGGAGGTTGCCTAGCACTCGCTCCAGCAGGCGCATGGGTGGCGATTACTGGAGAAATCTCCTCAAACTCGTGGTATCCTGAATTACTATACGTTTCATTGGGAGTTCTAATTTGGATTGCAGCATTTGACTTAGGATATGCACAGATGGATGTTGAAAGCGACAAGAAGAATGGAGTGAAATCCTTCCCGGCTACTTTCACACCGCCTGTAACTATGGCTGCCATGTTGATTTCAATGCCGCTTTGGGCAGTTGCTTTCTCAATAGTTTCTCCGACCGGGACTTTGATTTCTCTCGGCTTTGTAACAACAGTACTGTTGGCTGCAGGAAATAACTTCCAGGATTGGTGGTTTAGAGCCCATGCATCCACAGGATGGATACTCCTCATTGCAATGCAACTTTGATAGAGTGGCATGAATCGCAATGGCTCATGAATCCAATAGTAAGGTCATTGCTAGAATTCAACCAAGCGTTCGAAATACCAAAGTTAGAACAACCAGGACTAGGCCCTGAGGAATTGATTGAGTTGAGAATCAAATTACTTACCGAAGAAGTACAAGAATACGCAGAGGCGGCAAGGGCAGGAGATCTCGTAGAAGTTCTAGATGCCCTAGCAGATATTGGTTACATTCTTGCTGGAACTATCATCAATCATGGAATGCAAGACATCTATGATGATGCCTTTAATGAAGTTCACAGGTCCAATATGGCTAAACTAGTCGATGGGAAGGTCTTGAGAAGAGAGGATGGAAAGGTGCTGAAACCCGAAGGTTGGCAACCACCACAACTTGCTCAGTTCCTCCAGTGAGTTATTGAGTAGACCCCTCTTGGGATTTCTATGCGCACAGCGTTAGTGACCGGCGGCGGCAGAGGAATTGGTGCTGCAATCTCAAAGCAACTGGCTGCGGATGGATACAGAATTCTTCTCACATACTGCAACTCTTCAAAGCCTGCTGAGATGGTTGTTGATGAAATCAGAAACTCTGGAGTGGATGCTGTAGCCGCTAATTGTGATGTAACCGATGCTAGAGAGGTCGCACTTCTTGCAACGCATCCGTGGGTCATTGAAGGAATAGATGCCCTTGTTATCAATCATGGGAGGTATGACCGGATCGATGCTAAGATTTTGGATATCGACCATTTACGAAGAACGATGACAACAAACTTCGAAGGTGCATTCCTTACTTGGAATGCGGTTAAGTCAAACCTAACTGACAGTGCAAGAATTTGCGTAATCGGTAGCCAACTGGGAACTAGAGGTTCCCCTCATGGTGCTGATTACTCGGCATCTAAAGCCGCACTTTCAACATGGGCTCGCTCCCTTGCACAATCGCTAGCACCAGAAGGTAAGCGAGTGAATGTGGTAGCACCGGGATTTGTTGACACTGATATTTTGGCGGGTGACAGTCCTGAAAAGAGAGCTAGCCGTGAACAGGAAGTTCCTCTGAAAAGAATAGGAACTCCACAAGATATTGCTGGTGTTGTTTCGTTCTTGGTTGGAGACAAATCTAGTTACATTACCGGTGCTGTAATTCACGTCAATGGTGGATTGTATCTACCTTAGGATGTGAGCAAATGAGCGATCCCTTCGACATCTCGAAGGCCCTAGAAGGGGCGGTGAAAGACCAACTTTCACCACGGGTCTCGAAGTTCAAAATTCACTCCGAACACAGCACTGCAGGTGACCAAGAAAAAGCAATTGAAAAATTGATTTTTCAATTGGAAAATAATCAAGAGAGATGTGTACTTTTAGGAGTCACAGGCTCTGGTAAAACCTTCGCCATGGCGAACATAATTGAGAGGCTCAATATACCTACATTGATCATGAGTCACAACAAAACTCTAGCCCGTCAACTGTATCAAGAGATGGCTGGATTATTCCCAGAAAATGGAATAGAATATTTCGTATCTCACTATGATTATTATCAGCCCGAGGCATACTTGCCAAAGAGGGATTTGTATATCGACAAGGAGTTGTCGATCAATGAAAGAATCGAACAAGAAAGATTCGCTACTGTTGCTAGTTTGGTCAGCAGACCTGATTGCGTTGTTGTCTCCTCGGTTTCTTGCATATACGGTCTGAACGCTCCCGAAACCTTCCTTTCATACCATTGTAGGATTCACGTAGACCAGGCGATAGAGCCTCGCGACTTGGTTAGAGAATTGGTTGCACTTCAGTATGAAAGAACCACAACAGACCTTGAGAGAGGTCAAGTCAGACTTAGAGGAGAGAATCTAGATGTTTGGATGCCGAGTCGTGATGACCCGCTTAGAATCCGGTTTGGATTCGATGGAGTCGAACACATCCAGATTTGCGACCCCGTTTCTTGGGAAGTTCTAGATGAATTGAATGAAGCTTGGATTCATCCAAAAGAATTCTTCATGGTATCACCAGAACGATTCGAGGAGGCCCTTGAGAACATAGAGAATGAACTTGATGGAAGAGTTGCTGAACTCAAGAGTGAAGGCAAAGACATCGAAGCACATCGATTACAACAGAGAACTCAATACGATCTCGAAATGCTTAGAGAAGTTGGACACTGTACTGCAGTTGAAAATTATTCAATGCACTTTGACGGCAGAGATTACGGAGAAAGGCCGTATTGCTTGCTAGACTTCTTTGCTGCTGCTGCCAAGCAATTCCATGGAGACCCTAAGAAATTCCTCGTCATAATGGATGAGTCTCACGTTACCTTGCCACAGGTTGGAGGAATGTACTCGGGCGATAGAAGCAGAAAATTGAATCTAATTGAACACGGTTTTAGATTGCCTTCGGCTGCTGATAATCGCCCTCTAAAACTACATGAATTCCAGAACTTAGTGCCGCAGATGTTGTACGTAAGTG
>CAXPMI010000041.1:0-67849 GCA_964218365.1 Candidatus Poseidoniaceae archaeon | reverse complement strand
TAAGTACCCTCTAGGGTATATCGATGAAGGCGAATTTCCGTCTAATGGCCGTGACTTTGACTCTACTTAGCGCTAGCCTTGCAGGCTGTATTGGGGGAGATGATGACACAGGAGGAGAATACTCTGGGCCGATTGATTTGATCGTGTTTTATGACTCCACTTCAGGCATGGTAGAAACATCGATTGCCAACGGTCAACAGGGTCCAACAACAGGAGTTGAGTTGTCTTTTGATTTTGCTGACACAACATCAGATGATGGAACAATTACCAAAATTATTCTTGACCCTGACGATGGATCGAGTCCAGTTGAGAGCGACCCGGCCGATGATGCAGTAATATCGTACACATGGGTAACTCACGGAGTCTTTGAGACTACATTGACAGCAGAGGACGAAAATGGCAACTCACATAGTATAGAAGTTGTAGTCAGAATTGATATGTTCATCGATTGGTCTGATACAAACACCAATTCTGCTTCAATGTCATTTGACGCAACACCAGATTGTGAAGACCAAGAGCCACTTGCTGATAGAATAACAATCACATCTTCTGTAGAAAATCCTGGTCAATTATTTGGTGGAAATTCAGACGTAACGTGGACTTACAATAACCCTAATGGTGAGGAAGTTGGCTCCGAAAGTGGTACAATAGGGAACGGTCAAACGCAATCTTGGGACGATACAACCCGTGATGTTATTGCAGGGATTTGGACACTTGATGTTGAAGTGACACAAGGAGACAGCGTGAACGTAAACAATGAGGTTACCATTGTTTACCCGGAAGGTTCTGAAGATCCTGTGAACCCTCGTACAGAGTGAAACTAAAGTGAAAGTAAACTGCAACCTTGCAGTATCGCTTTTCTTATGCATGGGTTGAATAATCTCCACTTTCAGTGTTAGATTGTGAGACCTTCTTTCTTTGATATACTAAGGCTAGTGAGTAAGCATCATGGCAGCAAAGAGCAAGTCGAAGAAGGAGAAAGAAGAAGAGTCCCCTAACACAGAGGTTGTTACAATGGAGGAAGTAGAGGAGCCAGAGGTCGGCATCGAAGATCTCCCGGGTGTTGGTCCAGCAACAGCAGAAAAGCTACGTGAAGCTGGATTTGATGAACTACTAGCGCTCGCAGTAATGAGCCCTCCTGACCTAGCAGAACAAGCAGAACTAGGTGAGGCAGTAGCAGGAAAAATTATCCAGGCTGCAAAGAAAATGGCAAACATCGGTGGATTCGTTTCAGGTACCGCACTTCTAGAGAGAAGAAGAGAAGTCCAAAAGCTGTCCAGCATGGTACAGTCAATCGATGATTTACTAGCAGGTGGATTTGAAACCCAATCTCTAGTAGAAGTATACGGAGAATTCGGTTCAGGAAAGACACAAATTGGCCACCAACTAGCAGTAAACTGTACAATGCCGATTGAGCAGGGCGGGCTAGATGGAGACGTATTCTACATCGACACAGAAGATACATTCAGACCCGAGAGAATTACTCAGATGGCAAGAGGCCATGGCCTCGACCCAGAAGCCGTCCTAGAGAGAATTCACGTCGCACGTGCATACAACTCTGCACACCAAATGCTACTTGCAGAAGAAATCAAGAGAATGAGCAGAGGAATTAACGTCAAGATGATTATCGTCGATTCTCTAACTAGCCATTTCAGAGCTGAATTCGTTGGAAGAGGTATGCTTGCAAACCGCCAACAGAAACTCAACAGACACCTAAAGGATCTGAAGCAGTTAGCTGATGTTAACAACGCTCTAGTCTTGGTTACCAACCAAGTTATGAGTAAGCCTGATGCAATGTGGGGAGACCCTACAAAGCCAATTGGTGGCCACGTACTAGCTCACGCTTCAACATTCAGACTTTACTTGAGAAAGGCAAAGGGTGGACGAAGAATCGCTCGCCTAGTAGACTCTCCAAACCTTCCAGATGGTGAATGCGTCTACCAGGTATGTGAAGACGGCCTCCGTGACTGAGCAAGGGTAAGACAATCGCCTTCTCATCCCTTTGGGGTGGCGGCACCTTCAAATTAGGTGCAAATAGGATGATGCGCCATGCGACACCTCATTGAGCGTGTACTCGAGCTTGCCGATGAAGAAGAAGGACCATCAATTCGACCAACTAGTGTCGAAGAGATGGACTCAAATGACGCTGAACTTAAGCGCCTTCTTGAGTCACTTCAGCCTAGAATTCGAGTATATGGCGTGGGTGGAGCTGGATGTAACGCAGTAAGTCGCCTCCACGAGGAAGGGCTATTCGAAAACCGCTACGTCACAGGCCATGCAATCAATACCGATGCACAGGCTTTGTTGATGAGTCCCCTTGAGAATAAAATTCTGATTGGCAGAACCGCAAGAGGAAGAGGAGCTGGTGGAGACCCTACAAAGGGTGAAGCGGCTGCTCTAGAGAGTGAGAACAATCTGAGAAAAATCACAGATGACACACAATTGGCAATCATAACAGCAGGTATGGGAGGCGGTTCTGGTACCGGAGCAGCAGGTCATATCGCCCGACTTGCCAAGGAACAGGGCGCACTAACAGTTGCTGTAGTCACATATCCATTCAACTCAGAAGGAACTCTTAGAAAGCAGAATGCAGAATGGGGACTTGAAAGGTTAAGAGAATACTGTGACACTATTCTAGTGATTCCAAATGAAAGATTGTTAGAAATCGAAGGAGTCAGAGACCTGCCAATCGCTAGCGCCTTCCGAGTTGGAGACGAATTGTTAGTCAGAGCAATCACAGGAGTTACTGAGTTGTTAACCACAGACGGCATGGTCAATCTTGACTTTGAAGATCTGAAGGCCGTCATTAACTCGGGTTCAGGAGTTGCCATGATTGGCCTAGGTGCAGCAAGTGGCCCTGGAAGAGCAGAAGCTGCTACTTTGGAAGCATTGCATTCACCGCTACTCGATCTAGATGTTTCAGATGCAAGAGGTGCTCTAATCAACGTTGTTGGAGGCTCTAGTTTGACATTGGGTGAAGCTGAAAAATGCGCCCAACTAATCCAGAGCAAGGTTGGTGAAAATGCCAGAATAATTTGGGGAGCTGCAGTTGACGAAAACCTAGGCGAGGACATCCGCGTAATGTTAGTACTCACTGGTGTGCGTTCGGACCAGATTCACGGAGCGAGCGAGAACAGGCAACTGCGTGCTCTAAAATCAAGAAATATCGAATTTGTCAACTAGTCCTTGATTGCCATTACTGCTAAGGATAGTACACCAATTATGCCGATTACTCCAACTGCTAGTTGTCCAGAGGAAGGAGAGTCTTCTGTGGTTGGAGTAACTATTTCACCTTTGTAATTTGGACCCGGAATCGCATATGAATTTGAGTTCCATTCGTCTCCAGTTGCAGCACCGTTTCCGTTTACAGCATTTCCGTAAGTGATGAAAGTAACAAGTTCTGCATCCGACTCTGGTGCAGTCCAGTTAAACTCCCAAGTACGTTGATTATTGTTTGAAGAAGAGTGGGTATAACCTCCTTCCAATTCTTGCACATCGCCTGATATTTCGCCGTGTGAAATCAATATTCTAAATCCACCTTGAGGGTCATTAGCCTCTAGACTTGATTCGATTGTGAGACTCAAGTTGTAAGTCTGAGATGAGTTATACACATCAGGTAGTCCCGACAAAGACACATTTGTCTCTTCCGAGGATGCACCATGACAAACACATCCCTTATCGCCAACATCACCAATTCCTGTGGGGAGTGCCTCGACTTGAATCATGATTGCAAGCGACAGAAGCAGCACAAGCAATCTTTTCATGAAAGTCCTAAGTGGAATTTGTAAATAATACAATCTACAACTAGTGGCTTTAATTTGTGTCAATTAATGCTGAAAAATAACGATGCACCAATACATGGTTTCAATAACTATGAGTATATTGTTATTTTTAGTGAGTAATGTGTTACCGTTTGAGACAACTGATTTACCACCTGAAGATGAAGAAGAAATCGACCCTTTCGCAGAACTTGAGATAGGCACAAAATCATCCTATCAAGGAGGCAATGATGCGCTTTCTATCTTTGAGGGCGACGACGATCCCCTTGCTGCATTTACGGAGGATGATGATCTTCTGTCTTCTTTCGCGGATGAGGATGAAAATTTGGTTGAAGAAACCGTAATTTCCTTCACTGATGAGAAAGTACCTGAATTGAAAAACGGAGCAACGGAAACTAATCCGTCAGAAGCTACATACAAATTACTCTTGGAAACCGTTTGGGTTGATGACATACTCGACCCTTCAGAGGTTGAACTACTAGCAAGAAAGCGCGGAGAACTCGGACTTAGTTTTGAAAGGCACTTGCAACTTGTGAGAGATATCATCGGAGGCTGACCGATGGCCCCTACCCCATTCGAGCACGGCCTAGCACTCGCTTGGTCAGATGGCGCACTATCAAGAGAAGGTGCGTTAATGCTCGAATCTCTGCAAATCCAACTTGGTTTGAGTGACAAGGAAAGGGCTGAGCAAGAACAGGAATGGTTGAATGACATCTCAAAGAACAAAAGAAGGTCTTTTGGTGACGGAGACCAAATTCTCAGAGAATGGCTAGATGGACTAAGCGATAAAGAAAATCTAGGACAAAGTGCGCGTTCAATGGGAAGGGCTGCCCTTGACGTTGGACTTTCAAAATCCGCTTGGAGGGATGCATTTGTTTTCGCTCAAGGCCTTGGCCTAGGAGAAGACCTTGCGAATGGAGTTTGGCTAGAAAAAGAGGCTGAACCATTAGATGGATGGCCTGCAGCGCTCGACCCGCTTGCAATAATTCTCGGCCTCGTCTTGTCTGTACCAAAAACAGTCCACAAAAAGGATGCTGAACTTTCTGAAGGGGACGCATTTGTGGTCATCGACCACCCGGAAGCAAAACCAAGCCACCTTTCTTGGATGCCTGAACTGATTCCTGTCAAGCACGAGAAATGTGGATGGGGTTGGAAAGGTGAGCATGCTGTCTCAACACCTGCTCCTAAGAAAGACTTGGTCTTCTGCAGTTCCGTACTATTAGCATGGGTAAGAAGATTCATCTCCATGAGACACAAGCGTGGTGAAAAAGGACTAGATGGTATTCCTGATGGTTTCCAAATTATGCCTTCTTCTAGTGAGTTAGAAATTGATGGAAATAACCTAAAAATTTCAATGATCGTCGACTTGGGAGAATCTGGCTTAGTGCGTCCTTTTGCAACCGTAAATGTCAACGGTTTTGCGAAATTGAATCCTGCTCCGGAAGGCCTTGGAGAGAGTTGGGTAAGGATTCACGATGCTGTTGGAAATCTAGTTCTAAACGCTCTAGAAACACTACCTCTACAACTTTCACAAGCTGCAGGGTTGAATAATAATTTCAAGAATGTCTCTGTTGAAGATGGTTGGATTACTCTTGACTTTGATGAATGATTACTTCAGAAGTAATCTTGCAGTCTTTCCTCAAACTGTTGGATACACTGCAATATTTTTCATGAGACTTGTGTACTACTCTTTCAACCAACTTCTGAGGTACATTTCCCTCAACGTGGTATACGAGATGAATCGTAGTGAAATAGCGAGGAGATTCGTCATTACGAGTAGAATCCATCTCTACCCACACTTTAGAAAAATCTCTTTCTTTAAGCCCTATTACAACATCTACGATTGAACATGCACCTATCATCTGCAGCGCTAATTGCATTGGACTTGGCCCGTCTTCCCAGTTCATCTCTATTCTTTGACCGTTGGAATTGATTCCAACCATGTTCTTACCACCTGTCCATTCGACGGTTCCCTGCATAAATCGGCCAAATGTCGCTAGGGGAAGAAACCACCGTCGACCGCTGTGTTGATGAAGGGGGTCAAGTTGGCGTGTAACGAGCACCATGTCAGGCAGTCCAATCACAATGGAAAACGGAGTTTTAGTTGTACCAGATAATCCAATTGTTCACTACATTGAAGGCGATGGAATTGGAGTTGATATCACACCAGTAATGATAGAGGTTGTCGATGCTGCAGTTGAGAAAGCATACTCCGGTAGCAAGCAAATAACTTGGAGCGAAACCCTTGCAGGTGAAAAAGCGTTCAACCACACTGGTGAATGGTTACCAGAGGCAACTCTAGATGCAATGAAGACCGGTTTGGTCTCGATAAAAGGCCCACTTACCACACCTGTCGGTGGAGGTATTCGCTCTCTAAATGTCGCTCTTCGACAGAAGTTGGATTTATTCGCATGTGTTAGACCAGTGCGCTGGTATGAAGGAACACCTTCCCCAGTAAAGGCGCCTGGAGATGTTGATATGATCATCTTTAGAGAGAACAGCGAAGACGTTTACGCTGGTATCGAATGGGAAGCGGGTTCAGAAGGCGTTGCGAAAGTAATCGATTTCTTGGTTAATGAAATGGGTGTAGACAAAATAAGATTCCCAGATACCTCTGGAATCGGAATTAAGCCAATCAGCAAAGAGGGGACTGCGAGAATAGTTCGCGCTGCTATCCAATACGCAGTAGACAATGACAAGGACAGTGTCACTCTTGTTCACAAAGGCAACATCATGAAGTTCACAGAAGGTGGTTTCAGAGATTGGGGATACCAATTAGCAAAAGATGAATTTGGTGCTACAGAGCTTGATGGAGGACCATGGTGCACGTTCGAAAATCCGAACACAGGGACCACCATCACCATCAAAGATGTAATCGCAGATGCTATGCTTCAACAAATTATCACTAGACCAGCAGAGTATGGTGTATTAGCCACAATGAACTTGAACGGTGACTACATTTCTGATGCTTTAGCTGCTCAAGTAGGTGGAATTGGAATTGCACCTGGTGCCAACATCAATTACGATACTGGAATCTCAATTTTTGAAGCAACCCACGGAACTGCTCCAAAGTATGCCGGACAAGACAAGGTAAATCCCGGCTCCCTAATCCTGTCTGCTGAAATGATGCTGCGTCACATGGGTTGGAGTGAAGCTGCTGACCTAATCGTTGGTGGAATGGAAGGAGCGATTTCAGCCAAGACAGTTACTTATGACTTTGAAAGGCTGATGGATGACGCTGAACTACTATCTTGTTCAGCATTTGGGAAGGCAATCATTTCTCACATGTGAGGCGGTCAAATGCCAGATTATGATTCGCGTTGGGTATCAGTGAAGACTGGGTCTGACGTGAAATGGTGGATTCGAATGAAAGCCAAAATTGACACGGGCGCTGCTCGGTGTTCTATTGATGATTCGCTAGCGAGGGCTCTAAGATTGCCTTTGATTGGAACTGTAAAAGTCAAAAATGCAATGGGGAAACAGATTCGACCATTGTATGAGACAACATTTAGAATTGGTTCCAAGAAGTATACCGTTCAACTATCAGGGGCAAATAGGGAAGCGTTAGCTACACCATTACTTATCGGTCAAGATTTGATTAAAATCCTAAACTCTGAATCATCTAAGCCATGAGTTTAGGTCGCGGCTACTTGCTATGACTCCGAATCCAAATCTCTCTTCAATCGCTCTTGCGACCAAAGCGAAATCCGAATCTCTTGTAGCAATTAGAATACTACCAATTTCTCCAAGCGGGCGGTTTGCCATAGCCGTAGAGAGGCACATTAGTGACTGGTCTGCCTTTTCTGGATAGATGTCCTTGCCGTCAATAACTTCACGCATAGGTTCACCATGCAACCTCTTCATTGCCGTAATTTCATCATAAACTTCAGTGTGCTCTAACAAGAATGTCCTCAATCCTGCGCGAATGTCTTCATCGTCAGCTTCGTCTTCAATGTGCAAATCTAATGGTTTCCAATTTGAGAATTCAGAGATTACCCCATTCGCTATTTCGAGTAGTGACTTCTCGTTCAAGATTGAGTTCAATTCTTTACCAGAAACTAGGGTTTCTGAGAATCTCTCTCTGATTCTCTCCACATCTGTTGCGATAGAAATCAGTTCATTTTGAACAATCTTTGGTAGCCACAATTTGATGACTCCTTCTGCAGAGCGGTGCTTTAAGATTCGATGGAATCTTCCTCTACCTCCAACGTCAAGAGAAGCTTCTGAATTAATTCCTAATCTCTCTGAAATTCTGTTTTGAAGTTCATCGACCAGGATATTGGTGTCAATAATCACTAGAGGAGTTAATGCCAGGTTTCTCAGATATGACCTCTGCTTAACAGGAAGATTGTGCCTGTGAGTTGCGAACAATCCCCTCTCTGCATCAGCAAGTCTCTTGATGTCTAGAACACCAAATTTACCGGAGTTTTGTGCCCTTTCTAGTAGCATCAAACCTTCAAGCGGTTTCTCTTCTGCTGCTGCAAGAGCGATTTCGTAAATTTCTTCTCCTGACGGGTCATGTAGCATTGCTGTTGCATATCGATTCTCAAAGGTATGACGGTTTCTTCGTCTCTCTCTTTGTAATGAATTCAATGCCGCTTTTACTCTGCCAGAGAATGGCTCTATTGGTAGATGACGTGGGTGTGATCTTGGATAATTCCTCAGCATGTCTAATTCTTCTTCTGAATGTCTGACTCTCTCCACATTCTGGAGATTACCAAATTGGTCTTCTTGTTCGACCATTTCAGTTCGCTTTACGAAGTTTGTCAGCATTCTGGTAGCTTCGTCTGTGTTGCGTTTATTTGCTGCGACATGAGAGACATTCAGGTACAGTTGGAATCTCTTTGTAAGCGCTGACTTAAGAGCAGGTTGATTCTCTAGAAGTGAAACTGCCTCAGACCATTGCTCCGCATGTGCGAGGTGAATCAATGCCTTCCTGTGGAGCAAAATCCTGTGTTCGTAATCGAATTCCTCGTGGTCTCCTGCTTTCTTGTAATCTCTAGCAGCGTTCAGTTCGTCTTGGTTACTGACGTGCATGGCGGCACGTGCGAGTGTGTGCCACGGCGATTGCGGGTCATTTTCTTGATACCAAGATACCAAGTTAGTCAAACCGATGTCGTGTTCCAAAACAAGATGCCTGACTGCCTGCATCATTGGCATGGCTGTTACATCACCTGAGAGTAGGCCATCGAGTAACTCAACAACGCCTTTTGACTTACCAGTTTGCAATAACCACGAGGCTCTGTTCAAACGCAATGTGTCGATAACAGCGCTGAACAATCTAGATTCAATATCGGATAACTCAGCCTCTGAGACACTCTTTGCGAGGGTATCAAGGACCTTCGAATCTGCTAAACCATCTCCTCCATCCTTCAACGCCTGCTTGCAATTATTGAATGCCTTGATACCGTTTTTGTCTAGAGTATCGACAACCCAATCATCATCTGATTGAGCTGCTCCATCCAACATCAAAATGAGTCCTTTACTAGCGGGCGAGAATGCGCTTGGAACCTCTGCATTCTCAACTGTAGTCAGTGCATTTCTTCTTGCTTTCCTGATTGTTTCGAAGTCCCAACCTTTTGACTTTGCAGGTAGAAGATGTGCAACTAAAAGAGTAGCATATGGGTGGTCAATACATCTTTGTTCATCTACAAGTAAGACTTCTGCAAGCCTGTTCAGGTCGAGATTTCTAGAGAACAAATCAATGGATGAATCAATACCAATAGATGCTTCACTATCGTGGAGTTTCCTTGCTGCGGCTGAGCGTAAATCGGTTCCCAGACTAGTATCGTTTACAATTGAAGATAGCCCTTCCTCAGCCAATATTTCTGTTTGCTTGACCAACCATTCTGTCGCATCATGTCCAAGTTCTTTGACTAGTGGAATCAAGGTCGACATTTCTGCATCTGGTTCTACACTCAAAGAAGTCAACAACTCTAAGGCTAATTCCGAAGAACCTTCACGAACCAAGGCAGCTAATCTCCACCAGGTAATAGTCTCCTTTTGCTGTGTAGTTAGTCCCAAATCTAAACCTGATTGTAACTCGTCGCTAGAGAGTTCTGATGCTTCTTCGGGTAACAAAGCCCATGCCTCTGTCTTGCGAACTAAGGATAGTTCATCATCCCCAGTAAGTTTTATTGAGTTATTCCAATCCTTACAAATACCATTCCTCAAATCCAACAAATCTGAGAATGCGTTTGCTAATTCTGCATTTGACTTTGACAATTCTTTGAGTGAAGCAGTTGCATCATTTCCTAAGTTTATGTGTATTAACACACTGATAATAGATGAATCTCCTTCTAGGTTCTCAAGTCCTCCAATATCTCTTAGTCCTCTCTTTCCATTCAATTGAGCAACTGCTGTTCTGAGCGCCATCTTTACTTTAGCATCCGAGGAATTTGCCTCAAAAGTCGAGAGTGCTTTTGCGAGTGATTTTCCATTTGCAGGGTCAATTCTCGCTATTGCAGTGTCAAACTTATCCGCCTCTTGTTCCTTAACTTCGGACTTAGGGAATGCTGCAAATTGAGCTAGAATTGGAGTTGCTTCAGCCATTTTTGACCAAACTGGATGGACACCTTGGCTTGTTGCATCTTCTCTTAATGATTCAAGGATACTGTCCCAACTTTCTTCCCAATCGTCTGAAAAAAGAGTCTTTCTGATTAGCAAAACCGCTAGTCTGTAAGCTATCGGCGAACCATCATCGATCAAGACATCCTCAGCCTTTGGTAACCACTCAAGGGGTCCTGAATTTGATTTAGCCCCTCTCCTGCCTCTCTGAACTCTACGATTTCGCACAATAGGTGTAGAATTACCTTCTTCTTCGTCAGGAATCTGTACCTCATGAAGACAGATTAGAAGTAATGATTTCCACGGTTTATCAAGAGCCCTCCACTCTGCTGTTTTCGCAACTTTGGATTGTCTAGTTCTTGGAGGTAGGTGTTCTAACATGCCCGTTTTGAGACAAACAGCGAGGTTATTCTCTTGCAGCATTTTCACCCCTACGGGGTGAGGGCCTCAGTCGGACCTCTTTAGAGCCACCGGCTCTAATTTCTTCCAAACAACAATGAAAGAGAAGCCTTTCGACTTCAAATTGATGGGGGCTGCAGACACCGTTATCCTACTACTGCACCCTATTACGGCTGTTGCAATTCTTGGATGGATGTGGTGGCAATATGGCTGGAAGAAAAAAAGTCGAGAATTGAAAGGCGTTAGCCGCCAAGAAGAATTAGAGAGGCATGAAAAGATAGGAGAGAGAATTCTACAAGCAGCCATAATTTCTGTATTTATCGCATTCTTTGCTCGATATTACACAGGGCTGGGGTTATTACCCGGAAGCCTGCACGGATTCACAGGACCCCTCGGGATAATCTTGCTATGGATCATGGCGAGATGGGGGAGAAACGCTAGGAGAGATAAGTTACAGAAAGCAAAACACGGTAGAGCGGCTGACCTACTAATTGCTCTAATGGTCTTTCATTCATTCCTCGGATTTTTGTACATCTTCGAGGTTGTTTAATCCTGTGCCTGTAGAGTGAGTATCTGTCTTACCACCCAACCAACTCGGACTCCACCAGTTCCACTTACCCATCAATCTCATTGTTGAAGGTACAACTAACGCTCTAACTATTGTGGCGTCAAGAAGAATTGCTAGTGCTAAACCAAATCCAATTTGTTTCAGAATTACAACCGATGATAGACCAAACGCCATGAAGACAACGACCATAATCGCTGCAGCCCCTGTAATCAGCCTGCCAGTCTTCTGCAAGCCATTTGCTACAGCTTGTGTGTTGTCTCCAGTTACTTCCCATTCCTCGTGAATCCTTGATAGCATCAATACTTCATAATCCATTGAAAGGCCAAATACAATACAGAACATTATCACAGGATTTGTTGCTTCGATAGGCTGAGGTGTGAAGTTTAACAATTCAGCTCCATTACCCCATTGGAATACAAACACAAGCATTCCGAAAGAGGCTGATATCGATAAGATGTTCATGACTATTGCTTTGATTGGGATGATTACGCTTCTAACCTGAATGAAAATCAGGACAATTGTTGAGGTGAAGATGAAAACGAGTGCAATTGGTAGATTCTCAACAATAGCATCCAAGACGTCGACGCTATATGCGGCAAATCCAGCCACTAGCAACTTTCCTTCCTTGCCGATCACCAGATCATCAATAAGGTCTGAGCGATCTTCTCTTACATCATTAACAAAGTTGCGACTATCTTCACCAGTAATTGGTCCGTCCAATGAGAATACGATGTACGTTACATTATCAGATACGAATTGCTGCTTGATATATTCCCTAGTTGCTACCTGTTCTGGAGTCAAATCCTCGTTAGGAGTCTGCCAGTATGCTACTGCTTCAGACTCGGTCACGCCAGGGTATGGCATCGCATATCCAAACGTCTCCAGAACCCTGTCATCGTCTAACTGCCCTGCCATCCAATTGTACATCGCCCGAATATTTTGTTCGGCTAGTGGATCCTCACCGTCAAAGTCTACAACCACCGTAGCAGAGTTGACGGCCCCCTCAGGCCACTTCTCATCCATGTGCTCAAAACCAACTCTTGTTTCATCATCCGGGGGCAGTGCATCTCTTGACGCTATCGAGAAGTCCGCCTGTAAGAAAGGCAATCCTGCACCGAGCAGGATAATCAGTGTTGGAATTAATACAGCCCACGGCCTGTCCATCACAGTTTTTGCAATCTTAGACCAAATTCCGTCTCCATCATCGTTATCGGTGCTAAAAGCAAACGGAATTTTGTACTTGAATAACCTGTGGCCAAGCATTGCCAAAACTGCTGGTAGAACAATAATTGAGAATATCATCGCTACCGAAACGGCCAATGTACCACCAATACCCAAACTCGGAAGACCTGTATTTTCGAAGAATAGCATGCCCATCAGGCCGATTGCAACGGTTACTCCACTGAAGAATACCGCCTTACCAGCGGTTGCCACAGTCATTGCAGTTGAGATTCTCAGATCTCTACCTCGGTTGAGTTCTTCTCTGAAACGATTAACCATGAATAGTGAGTAGTCCACAGAAACTCCGATTCCAATCAGTGTGATGATGTTCAAAGCGTATTGCGTTACATCAGTTGTGTTAGAAAGCCAAATTGTAATTCCCATTGCAGCTAGTACTGTGAGGACTGCGACACCTAGCGGCAGGAGTGCTGCGATTAGTGTGCCGAATACTATTCCTAAAATTATCAGCGTCAAAGGTCCAGAAACCAATTCTGCTTTGATTAAATCATCCTGAATCCTTGTGTCGAAGGTAACGTCTATCGCTACATTTCCTGTACGCCATGACTCAAAGTCCGAATCAATTTCAATCGACTCGTAATTTTCTGCATAGAGTGATTTTGCTTCTTTTCTGTCAAGGCTTATGGTTACTCGATTTTTCGCCCAGAATCCGTCTTCATCTTCGTAAACAAATTCGTTCCTTTCATCGCCTGCTTGGTTCCATGAATACTCTATTTCGACCTCGTCCATCTTTGCAAAGACTGACAAAGCCTCGGTTACTTCTTTCCTCCATTCCTCATCTGAATCATTCAATGAGTCGTGGTAAACGAGGAATATGAAGCCTTCAACATCTTCTTCTTCTCCGAAAAATGCATCCTCTAACTTATCTCCTGCTTCAATTGATTCAAGGTCGCCTTCGCCCCAGGATTCAGCCCAGTTTGGACCCATAATCATCAACGATGACATCAAGAAGCATGATAGAAGACCTGTGATAAAAACAGCCTTCCTATTGTCATAGGTGAAAAGCCCAAGTTTGTAGAAAGCTCTGTCCTCAAGCATGTTAGGGTCAGTGATGCTTTCCATGTCCTGTGGCTCAAAATATAGTATATGAAGGGATGTATGGGCTCCCTTGCATCATAATTAAATGCTAACAAAATTGGGGAGGAGCATGGATATGATGCAAACTGAATCTGTTTCATATCCAAAAAATAGATGGTATATTCTTGCAATATTGAACCTTGGTTTGATTATTGTAATGCTGAATAACCTTACATTGAATGTTGCATTACCTGAGTTGTCAACCGATCTCAATGCAGATAACTCCGAACTACAATGGATTATGGACTCCTACGTGCTTGTTTTCGGAGGGACGTTGCTCTTGATGGGGGCCCTAGGTGATAGATTTGGTAGAAAAGGAACCCTTCATACTGGCCTGGTAATTATTGGATTATTTTCTGCTTGGACAGCGTTTTTTGCTGAAACTTCGAGCCAGGTTATTTTTGCAAGAGCGGGTATGGGTTTAGGTGCCGCTTTAGTTATGCCTTCAACGCTTTCAGTAGTGCTGGTAGTTTTCCCTGAAAATGAAAGAGGTAAAGCAATTGGAATCTGGGCAGCAATGGCGGGAATAGGAGGCCCTATTGGTATTTTAGTTGGAGGATGGGCTGTTGAAAATTATGATTGGCAGATGGTGTTTTTGATCAATGTTCCTTTCATCATTATAGCACTAATTTCAGGGTTTTTCATCATCCCAAAATCAAAAGACGAAACCGGAAGACCTCTAGACATATTTGGTGCTATTCTTTCTGTGGTTTCTTTGGGATGCTTTTTGTATGCAATTATAGAAGGTCCAAACTTTGGATGGACAAGTTTCGAGGTATTAGTATCACTATCCCTTGCAATAATATCTGGTTCGGTTTTCCTCTATTGGGAGAATAGAATCGAACATCCCCTTTTACCCCTGGAATTCTTCAGGGTAGAACGATTCACCATCGGATTAATAGCGATTTCATTCACCATGTTCGTAATGTTATCATTCATATTCATGCAAATGCTACATTTCCAGTTGGTTAGAGAAATGTCTCCTTTTAATGCTGCATTGAAAGCCCTGCCATTACCGGTAGCACTGTTACCTGCAGCAACAAATAGTGACAAGTTAGCCGAGAGGTTTGGTAGACCAAACGTCATCTCAACAGGAATTCTACTTATTGCTACTGGCCTGCTATTGTTTTCTTTGATTGAAATCGATACGAGTTATTGGTATATTGCAGCAACCTTTGTGCTAATCGGATTAGGGATGGGGCTAACAATGGCACCTTCTACAACCGCAGTGATGGATTCAGTTCCAGAATCAAAAGCAGGAGTAGGAAGTGCAACAAATGATGCTAGTAGAGAGGTTGGTGGTGCACTAGGGATAGCTGTTGGAGGAAGTGTTCTAAACCAAATTTACCAGAGTTCTATCAAAATTCCTGACTCAGCATTGGGTCAGGCCGACACGATTGAGAGTTCTTTTCCGTCCGCAATAAATGTAGGTAAACAAATGATTGCTGACGGAAATATGGAAGGTGCAGAATTGATTGCGAGTGCGAAGGAATCATTCCTTGAGGGAATGATCGCTGCTTGCTTAGTTGCAGCATGTGTTGCGATTATTGCTGCAATTATCGTAAAGTGGAAATTACCAAATGATGATGTTCTCAGCGATGAGAATTGATTATCGCTTCATTTCCGAATCGCGCTTTGACCATTTTTCAATCCAATTTTCCAGGTTTGATTCCTTATCGCCCTTGATTAAATTCCTCTTTGAACCGTCCGAAGGTTGTATTCTACAACCACAAGCGTTTGCATGGCCTCCTCCAGTTTCATCTAGAAGAGTTGCAAGAATAGACAAGTCGTATGGATTGTCTTCTCCTCTGAATGAATTAGCATAGAATGATGCTCCCAATGCTGGACGGTTAACATCCTCAATGCTACCATCCATGTATCCATGAATAACACAGCAAGCAATCGCAGCACTACCCGCTAAGGCAGTTACGAGATACCCATTACTGCGGTGTCCTGTTTCACTCAGATCACAAATCGCTAATCCATCGATTATCTTGGTATGTTCGCGCACTATCTCTGCCATGATTTCTCTTTCTTGCTTGAGCTCGTTAAGGCGAGGTTTGTGAGATTCTAGAATGTCTTCCAAGTGCATTCCAGAAGCGAATTGTTGCATCACTTCCTGCATATGCTCGGGGTCAGACATCGAAAGTGACCTTGACAATCGAATTATTGGACCATCATTCATGAATTCCTCCAAAGAGATACCTCCAGAATCCAATGCGTCAACAATAGGCATTACTTCTTCTAAATGGGACAAGTCTAACTCGTCCTTCATCAAATCATAGGCCGCCCTTGCTGCTGAAGGTGTATCTCTCCAGTGACAAATTCCACCAGTACTTTCGAACTCAACTTCTTCTTCATGCGTTGGCCTGTTTGTCAGATGATGGTCTAAGTATAGGCCACAATCCTTGTGAAATGGTAAATCGCAAATCGCTGTTTGTCTGTCGATTAGATGGTCTAGATTACCTGACCTGAGTAGGGCAGGATGTGCAAAATGAACTTCAATTTCTGGCTTACTCGCCTTCAATACGGCTGCAGCCATTAAGCCATCCAAATCTGAATCTGCGACGACCCTCACAATCCCCTCCAGTGGTGACATGACATTCTCCGAGAGAGTCCATGTCTTGAAGATGTGGGGTCGGATAAAAGCGATGAGGCTATGAATAGGGGATTGTGCCCTGTATTCATGGAGACCTCTTGTGGAGTGGTTTTGGTGAACTTCGGTTCCATTCTACTCTTGCAATACCCACAAGGACACTGGGACTTCCCAAAGGGCCACGTAGAGGAAGGTGACGCTGACAGACGCGCCACTGCAGAAAGAGAATTAAAGGAAGAAACTGGAATTTCAGATGCAGTCTTCGTAGATGATTTCCAATACAGAACTGCGTACAACTTCCGACACAAAGGGAAAAGAATCGACAAAGAGGTTTTCTGGTATATTGCAGAAACCGAAACAATGTCAGTTGACATAAGTCATGAACATAGGGAGCATCTATGGCTTGAATGGGATAGCGCAATGTCTCAACTAACTCATGATGAAAGCAAAGGAGTATTAGCCGCAGCAAAGAACCACATGGATTCAATTGGTAGGCTTTAGAATCCTAGCTAGACTGTCTTGGTTACTGATTAGTAGGCGAATTGAGTTTATTCAATTTACAAGAGTTTATATCCAATCTTATACAACGCTCACACGTGAACAGAACATACTTCTTGGCTACAGTTTTTACAGGATTATTGTTTCTTGGGAATGCTGCAGCTCATGGAGGTGAACCAACAGATGGTTTGTCCAATTTACAAATCACCCTAATCTCACTAGGATTATCTGTGGTTGCGTTCTTTTTGACACCTATGTTATGGGAATTAAATACCTTGAGTAAAATCATGCTAAGTGCTGTTGTATATACCGGTGCGGTCCATATCATGCTAGGATTAGGAGATATCATTTTCATGGTTGGTGGAATAGGCATTATTTGCCTAGGTTTTGCGCCCTTAGTCCTCAACTTTGCAAAAACAAATGAAAAATTATTCCAGATCGGTCTATGCCTAAATGCTGCTATCATGTTGATTGGATACTTTGTATCAAACCATGATTTACACTACCTAGTGGAAGACTACTTGGGCATAACGACTAAAGTCGCTGAAATAACTATACTTACTCTAGTTTACAAACAAATAAAGTGAAGGAAGACTATTGGTGTGATGATTATGAAAAAATGCTTATTTCTGACGTTGATTATGTTCTGTTCCGCTTTATCTGGATGTGTTTCATCTGAAGAAGATGATGCAGTCCCCTTTCCTTCGTTTAGCCTAGTGGATGAGAGTAACAATGTTCAAGAAAGCAGCATGTACGTTGGAGAACCCTTTGTTGCATACTTCTCCGCTACATGGTGCACACATTGCAAACCAGCATTAGGCGCTCTGGATGATACTGTCCCTTCAGGACAAGTTCTGATATTCAACAAAGACCCGAGTGAAGAAGACATGCAAGAGTGGAAAGATAACATGGAATCGGAGTTAGAGAGAACCCTCTACCACCCATTCATTCATGCGCCTGACCTAGCTGCCTCACTTGAAGTGACAGGAATACCAACTATGTTCTTTATCGACAGCGATGGCAATATAAAACACACAATGGTAGGAATCAAAAATCAATCAACGGTTGAATTGTACTGGAATGACCTTTCGTGATTTCAACAAAGATCATATTTCTTAATTGTGGCGTAAACTCATGAACGATTGGGTCTACCTTTTCTTGGCAATTATGTCTGAAGTTATCGCTACTGCCTTACTGAAATCAGCCTAAATGTTAGCATTCTGGCGACGTGTCATATCTGCTGTACCGGCCTCTCTCTTCCCCTTTGGAGTCCACAAGGTTTCATCCTCACCAAGCCTTGCTGAAGTCCATCTTGTAAGCACGAATATCCAATCTGACAATCTGTTGACATATTGAAGTGACAACGGACGCATCTCTTCCTTAATCGCAACCATTGACCTCTCCAGTCTTCTTGTAACAGTTCTAGCCAGATGCATTGCAGCGATTGGTCCTGAGCCGGTTGGAAGAATGAAACTCTCCAACGGATCTAATTCTTCAATCCAGGCATCCATCTCTTCACATAATCTATCAGAATCTTGTTGATCGATCAGTTGCATGTATTCTGGAATCTGGTCGGGCGGGCAAGCTAATTCGGCTCCTAAGTCAAACAACTCGCTCTGCATTCTACCTAAAGCGGATGCACAGACATCCTTTACACGCCTTACTGTAATTCGAGTTCCACCATCGGGATGGGTATCTGGAAGTCTGTTGACTTCCATCATTATCATGCCTAGCAAAGCGTTGACCTCATCACATGTTCCTACGATTTCTATACGGGCATTACTCTTTGAAACTCTACTACCGTCCACTAACGAAGTTTCGCCTCCGTCTCCGCCGCCGGTGTGAACCTTGGTGATTCGGACCATGCCCCTCCGACATCATGCTTCAACAAGAGGTCTGCGGCCGTTAATACCCGTATCTAGCGGATGCCACCACTCGATATCTTCTTCGCCTTGAGACCAAGAATACAGGACTAGGTATCCGTCAACAACGCCGTGCCATTCTAGATAACCGGGGTCAAATCCTGCAATTCTAGCACCTGTTTCTTCAAGAGCGTCGCCGAGGAATTGCCATTCTTTTACGAGATTGCCCAATTGGTCTGCCACTTCAACGACATGCTCGTGGTGGGGCGGTAGTTGTTCGACAAGAGCCTCAAGCTCTTCTGTGAGGTCATGTGCCTGGTCCTGCAAGCATTGCATTGCGATAAGCACTTTCTCAGCCATTGGCAACTGTTCTCTTGCTTCCTCTATCGTTACAACCTTACATCCGTCCGGTAAAGCAAGTAGTGCCATCTCATCCAATAATTCTGTAATGGACATTGGTTGTCCTGCAAGTGGTGGAGGATTCCATTCGTTCTGCACGAACGGCTCACTCAAACTGAGGCTTATTCAAGCCTGCGGTGAAACATTCTCTTGGGAAGCGATTTCTTGAGTAGGAACGCTGAAGCGATTTACGAATTTTCCACCTAGGGCTAAGGCCAAGAATACCCATACAAATAACTCGATTCCAATAACAACCCAAGCAAATGGTCCTACAGAATCTAGCAACATGTTAGCATCATACGGGGAACCGTTGAATGCCATATACAGGCTTTGAGAGAACAAAGAGGCTCCAAACCAAATGAATACTGCGTACCAACACATGGTCGAGAGAGCCCAGTCTCCTCTTCCGATATTATCGCTCATGGTATTACATATGCATGTAACCTATTAAATGAAACCCCGTTTTGATTCAGAGATTGTTTGTTTACTGGAAATATCACTTTTCTTCCAATTCAGGAGAGAGTTTTGATAGTGCATTTTCGATTGCTTCAATCCATTCTATTGCAACGGCATCTTCGCCACCAGATTCAGCAAGCCTCTTTCCCCAATGTTCTGATTCCTCAGAGTTTTCTAAGAATGAGTGAATCCTGTGTAATGCCAACCAAGCCATTGGATTAAGGTGCTCTTCTTCCAAATCCCATGATTTCTCAAAGCATTCTACTGCGCCATGCGGACCTGAAATTTGACCTCTTTCAAGAGCTACAAGACCCGCTTTAGACCAAGCGAGTGGTAGACGTCCAATCAGCAGTCCACGGAATACCAACCATGTTTGGCAACCCCCAATAACTACAATTGTTGCGAAAGCAGCATACTCTTCGAATGCTGAAAGAGATTCCCATTGCTCTGCCATCATTGCAGTTGCCGAAACAGAAAATAGTACACCTGCGAATGGTGCAACAATTACCTCATCTCTGGAGATTAGCATGTTGTGGACCCCCCTTACTAGACCCAATGAACCGTAGACTAACATCACAAAGAGATGAACTTGTACATCCGTAGGGCGAGGTCCAGTCTCTCCAATCAGTAGTAACAAGGCGATTATCAGCAGAGTAACACCATATCGCTTGGAAGGACCGGGAAACGGTTGGCGGCCACTCATTAGAATCAGAGTAATCGCAACTGCGAACTCTAATAGAAGAAACCACCAATTCTCCATGATTAATCGGTGTGGCCTACTATTCTTGACCTTTTGTCATGATTTGTGATATGAACTGCCTCGTGATATTTCGTGTGCTCTGTATAACTGCTCAATCAATAAAACCGTAGCAAGTTCATGTGGGAAAGTCATCTTGGATAATGATATGGATTGTCTTCCGTGCCCTTTTGGGAAGCCGTCTGCCGGACCAATTGCAAGATGGACATCTTCTGTAGAAATTATCCAATTTTCAAATTTCTTTGAAAATTCAATGGACGTCATTTCTTCTCCGCCTTCGTCTAAAACGATTACAGAGTTGGGTAGCTTTGCAAGGTACTCTTCATCTGAAAGTTTAGAATTATGAATTTCGATTTTTACTTTTGATCTAATTCTGCTCGAGTATTCATCAATAAGACTACGCATTTGAGCGTTAGAAGGATTTCCGTGTAGATGAACAATAACTCGGCCCATGCTCTTCCCACGCAGGTCGACCCCAAGACTATTGACATTGAACTCAAGGGGCAAGCATGGGTTGGTGGCCGTTCAAGAAAAAGGAGCAGTCTCGGCCTATCCCTGACGTAATTAGGAGAGACACTAGGTCATGGTTGTCAGATTTGCAGGAAATCTGTGAGAGAAATTTCGATGCTCCAGAGGAAGCAAGAAGGCAAATTCGGCAAATGGCTGGAGAATGGATTGATGCAAACCGTGAAGGTGTTATGGAGGACTCACTACTCGAAGGGCTAAACATGCGTGCATACAGGCTACTGAACTGCACAGATGACGAATTTTCAAGGTGGTTAGACGACCTTAATTTCTGGAAACCTGGTTGGAGACCAGAGGGAGTCAGAGAGTCGGATGAATCATGAAGGGGTGGCATACCAGCCGGATTCATGACGAACGTTGGGCAGTTGCACATGTTGTACACTTGTCCCTTCTGTTGGAAGGTACGAGGTCTGCTAGAACACCTTGACATACCGCATGAAAGAGTGCAAGTCAATCCAATGAAGCAGAAGAAGACACTACCTAGTGCTCCTGAGTGGACAAAAGTTCCCGTATGGGTTGATTCTAATAGCGGCGTTCATGTTGATTCAACACCGATAATGAAGCAAATCGATGCCGCTCACAACGATGGGAAATTGTGGGCTGCGGATGATGAAGCAAGGAGGGATGAATGGATGGAATGGGTCGACCTACACATGTCAAAAGCAACTATCCCGATTCTGTATGGGAGCCTTGGTTCTGCTCTCAAAACCACAACCCGTGTTTCAAAATTAGAGAAATTTGGTTTCATCTCTAAGCGATTGTACGCATGGGCAGGTTTCCCGATTATGTGGGGAATCATTGCAAGAAAACGTGTCAAGAAAGATGGAAGAACTCCGAAGAAATTGTGGCATGATTTGCTGAGTGAATTCACAAACGAATTCGGTGGAAAAACGTTCTTTGGGGGGGATTCACCGAACCTAGTTGACCTAGCAGCATTTGGTTACGTACGCTCTATCTCACCATATCCACAATTCTCCCAAATTGAAGACCATCAAGCTGGTATGAATTGGTACAAGGCAGTTGAAGCAACTCTGAAGGTGTAAGCATGGAAATTATCGAAGGGCCGTTTGGCCTTCGCTTTGTGAAAGTCAAAGCAACTGATATCTATCTCGGTACCAACAAAGGTGCTTGGGTTTATGCTAGTGAAAGACCGAGACACCGAGTAAATTTACCATCATTCATGATTATGGAATCGCCAATTACCGAATCTCAATATTCCAAGATTCTCGGCGAAGAAAATGATTCTAAAGAACTCAAAGACATGATAACAAACGAAGATGTCAAGAAGATTTCTGACATAGTTTCACAGCATTTCGATGAAGAGGTCAGAAGACCTACTCAATCCGAATGGAAGGCAGCTGAAGGAGTGATTTCCCTTCCCTGTGGATGGACCGAATTATTGGCGGATGAAGCGACTGGTAATCACAGAGGTGCAAGCCTCGATGGTAGACCAAGGTTAGGAGAGATGATCGGGCCAATGGCTGGACACAGAGTCTCACAGTCTGCACATCCTACCAAGGAGGGCATCTATGCTCAAGTTGCGACGCCTGGGGACAGGCCATTACCAAAAGTAGGCTTCAGATTAGTCGTTTCTCCAAAGAGAGAAGGTGATGTACCTAGAGTGCCCGATAATGCAAACTTGTCATCAAACATCAGAAGTGAATTATTCTGGACTACAATTCTTGGTATCATTCCCAGTTTTACCATCCCAATTTTGAGAGGATTCTCCTCATATGCAGTGGATGGTTGGGCTAATCTACTGTTCGGAGGCCTCTGTGCCGGGTTTGTAACCGGAGCATTTTGGAGGCCTAAAAGGCCGACATGGGGATTGGATGATGAAGGAAATGTCATCCAACTCAAAGACTAGTCCAGTAGGATTCCTGCCTTATTGCATCGAGCGCACAAATTGCTGCCATGTTCACAATGTGTCTTACTCCATCCGCTCTTGCTAGAAGTTGTACAGGCTTATCCAAACCGTCAAGAATTGGTCCTGTCATTTCTGCATCTCCTAATTTCTCAAGCAGTTTGTAAGCAATATTTGCAGAGGCTAAATTCGGGCAAATAAGTACGTTCGCAGGACCATCAAATGACATGAATGGATATTCTGATTGAACATCGATGTCAAGTGCTGTGTCTGCTTGCATTGGACCATCAATATTCAGCGTTGGATCCATCTGTAGAGCCATCTCAATAGCTTCTTCAATTCTCTCGGAGCGCTGAGCACGACTGCTTCCAAAATTAGAAAATGATAGCATTGCAACCTTCGGGTCAAGTCCGAATCTTCTAGCAACCTTCGCGGTTTGTACTGCGATATCCGCAAGTGTCTTGCTGTCAGGATAAACATTCACTGTTGCATCTCCTAGGAAAATCAACCTGCCCTTGACTACCATCATGTAACAGCCAATTGCACAATGACTGTCCGCATCACTACCGATAACTTCCAAACATGGACGTAATACATCGGCATAATTTCTGCTAATCCCACCAAGGAAACCGTCTGCATCACCGGATTCTACCATTTGTGCTGCAAAGTAAGGTCTACTTTTCAGCAGCCTCTGAGCGTCAACCATTGTCATTCCTTTTCTGCTGCGATTTTCTAGCAGTTTCAAGTCGTAATCTCCAATTCTGCGATCATCATATCGCGGGTTTGTGATTTCACATTCAAATTCGATATTCAAATCAGCCATTTTCTCCTTGATACTCTCTACATTGCCTAGAAGAATTGGTTGGCATATGTCTTGTTCAATACACTGTGCTGCGGCCCTAATGACCTTCTCATGGTCACCTTCGGGGAAGACGATTTTCTTCTTCTTCCCCTTCACCTGATTGAATACTCCTCTCATAACAGAGTAAGACATTCCAAGTCTTGCTTCCAAGGACTCCTTGTACGCTTGTTTGTCGAAATCCTCTGGCTTAATTGCCGCTACTCCTTCCATAACTGCCGCTTCTGCCACATCTGCAGCTTCCCAAATCAGAACTCTTCGGTCGAATGGTTTTGGAATAATGTACTCAGGCCCATATTGCATCTCTTCCCCAGAGTATGCGTGTGCGATGTAATCTGGAACTGGTTCTTTAGCTAGGTCTGCTAATGCCTTAGTTGCAGCCATTTTCATACCCTGAGTTATGTCCCTAGCGCGGACATCCAGCGCTCCACGAAAAATGTATGGGAAACCTAGAACATTGTTCACTTGATTTGAATAATCCGAGCGCCCGGTTGCAATTATTGCATCGCTGCGGACCGCTGTAACCTCGTGAGGCATAATCTCAGGTGTTGGGTTTGCTAATGCAAAAATGATTGGTTTTGAAGCCATTTTTGCAACCATTTCCCCTGTAACTAATCCACCTCTGGAAAGGCCAAGTAGAACATCTGCATCCACCAACGCATCAGCTAAATCTCCTTCAGGGCGGTCAACAGAGAACGGTGCTTTGAATTCATTTAATTCGCCGGATTCTAACCTTTTCTTGGTCATGATTCCATTGGAATCACACATTGTGATGTTGCTTCTGTGTACACCTAATGCGACGTAATGATTTGCACATGCAATCGCAGATGCGCCCGCCCCTGCGACAACGACTTTGATACTCGCCAAATCCTTGCCCTGGAGTTCTGCTGCGTTGAGTAATGCGGCGCCGGAAATTATCGCAGTACCATGTTGGTCATCATGCATTACAGGTATGTCGGTTGCCTCAGCAATTCTCCTCTCAATTTCGAAGCACTCTGGTGCTTTGATATCCTCTAGATTAATGCCGCCAAATGTAGGTGCAATATTGCAAACCGTTTTGATGAATTCTTCCGGGTCTTCTGTGTCCACCTGTATGTCGAAAACATCGATATCAGCGAATGTTTTCAACAGCAAACCCTTGCCTTCCATTACCGGTTTTGATGCAAGAGCGCCTATGTTACCAAGACCCAATACCGCAGTGCCATTTGAGATAACTGCAACTAGGTTACCCTTGGACGTGTAACGGTATGCATCATCTGGATTTTCGGCGATTTCGAGACAAGGATATGCAACACCAGGAGAATAAGCTAATGATAGTTCATGAGAAGTAGAGTGTGGCTTGGTTGGAACAACTTTGATCTTACCTCGCGGAGACGCCTCATGATAGTCAAGAGCCTCTTTTTTCATTGTGCGTTCACGCCAATTTTCATCCAAAGTTATCTCTCCAATCATCCTTCGATACGAGAAAGGGTTTGACCTTTGTGTGAAAGAATGTCAATTGAAGCCTTATTGACGACATAATTCCGTTAACGAGGCTTGATACACCCGACGTTTTTGAAAAACATCAGAGCATTCGCTTGATATACCATTGAATTTGGATAGCAATTCATGACCGAGTCCCACAGGGCCGTAGGCCCTGCTAAATCCAGCACGAAAGCTGTCAATCTTGTCATGATAATGATCCTGGCATCATTGGGTCCAATCCTATATTCTCCAACAGTCAGTGCTCATGATGGCCCAAATAACGTAATATGGCCAATGGGTGGTGATGAAGACACCGGATGGGTCCTTCTGAACGCTACAGGAGCAGACCCTGCAAACGGCACACAGGCTAGCACTGACTGGACTCTAGAGTTCGCCCCCGGTGCGATTCTGGGCAATGTTTCCATGGAAATTATGGTCGACGGAACAGACGGTGTTACCATACAACAGCCTCTGCTATTATCTCCCGATACTGGCCAAGTTCTGTTTGACTGGAGAGGAAATGGATGGATGGGTCAGAACTTCGGCTTTGATTCCGATAATCCTCACCAGGGAAGGCTCGGTCCGAATGCTGACGTTGGGGCAACGGTTACCATGCCTTCAGGTAGCGAAATTACCGAATTCGTCTTGGAGGCGTTAGCACCTGCTGATCCTTTCACTTCTCTTGAGCCAGTAGAACTATACATCCAAGATTACGAAATTCATCCTGCAGATGGAAGGATGTATGCTGCCATTGGCACATTTGTAATCGTATTTGACGCACAATCTTCACCCAACGCAATTGACCTGTTTGAAATCGAGAACCCTGATGATAATTACATCACAGATTTGGTAATGGATGACTCAAATAATCGAATGCTGATTACTACTGCAAAAGGTGTAATGCATTCCATCAACCTAACAGATACAAGCCTGAACCCAGATTTGCCAGCCGAACCTTCTGGTGGCGCTTGGAGCAAAGCGCACATAGGCACAAACGGTGACTTGTTTGCATTCAGTGAATCTGGTGTGTTTACACTGAACACTGCCGGAACTGGCTGGACTTTAGAACAAGCAAGTTCCACAAGTAACTGGCCTGCTGGTACGCCTTGGAAGGTTTTCGAGTATAACGGCGTAATCTACGTTTCATTGTTAGATGGCGGAGTCGGAAGATGGGATGTATCATCGATGACTCCCCTATCGCCTTGGTCAACTGCTAACAACCTCCATTCGGATTTTATCAGCGATTTCGCAGTAGCTGGAAACCAACTTCTCATCTCCTCTTTTGATGCTGGAATCGCTAGACGTGACCTATCAAACAATTTCTGGCTTGCAACTTGGAATAGCGGAAACTGGTTGTCCTCGGACGAAGTGCCTGGTTTGACTGTTGTCAATAACGAAATTCAGATTCTTACAAGGGATACTGTTCACATCTACAACACTAATTCTGGTACGTTTTCATCTTCTATTCCTCTCAGCGATTTAGGTCTTATCAACGATGCACGAAACATCGTATACTGGCCCAATTCCGGACCTAGAAGTCCCGCTAACGACACTGTCATGGTAACAGATGGTAGTGCAATCCTAGCAATGCTTGAGCCAGGTAATTCACCACTCTACACTGGTGACTTCGTAATTGGAAGTAGCCCTAGTTCGGGGGATATGGAAGACGCCATGCAGTTCAACGGAATGATTTACGTTGGAAGCGAAAATTACCTTGATAGATACTCATTAGGTCAATCAAGATGGCTTTCTCCGATTGACATGGGAGATACTGTCTCCCAAATTGTGAACGATGGAACAAATGTCATGGTTGGAACTATGGGTAGTGGTATTCACATCGTCGATACGTTCGGAAATGTCATCGATACATGGGATTCATCAGATGGATTACAATCCGATGATGTATCTGGTCTCGACGTAGAAGGAGACTGGGTTGTAGCAATCCATCCAGAAGATGGTGCCTCCGTCTTCAATACTTCAGTGGCAGGAACTGTTGTTTCACTAAATGAAGCAACAACCGACTTGGATTCTGACAGCCCCACAGGCGTTGCAATCCACAATGGCATTGCTTACATTGGAACTCAATCCAATGGACTTAACAGATACATAATCGCAAATCAAACATTCCTTGGTGCCTGGGTTTCAACCGGAATAAATGACGTAGGCTTCGCACCTGTGGCAATACTTGGCTCCAATCCACAAGTACTGCACATGGGATTGCCTGGATATGGTGTTGCGAGAAAAGACCTTTCCACAGGCGAAATTTTGATTCCACTTACTCAAAAACCAAATTCTCCAAACACAGGCGCCACTGAAGTTTTACCCACAAACCAAGTGTACGCTTTAGAATCCTACTCTGGCAATTCTGCGATGATCATAGGGACTTCGAACGGCGCCATCAGATGGGATGGAAATACTGCGACTGCACTTCCAAGAGGGAGCACTTGGAATCTACAGCCATCACAATTCTTTGATTTTGCAATAGATTCTGGAATTGCTGGAGGATCCATTTATGCAGGAACAAACATAGGTGTTTGCCAATATTCGGTTGCAACCCTTGGCCTCAATGACTGTGTTAACGCCCAAGATGGAATGCCGAATTGGGGTGTTAGCGCAGTAGGATTTAACGGAACTACGATTTTCGGTGGAACGAGTAACGGAGTAGGATTAATCGACAAATCATCACTTTCTGTTTACGATACGTGGGAAGCTGGAGAAGACACCGACAACGCACTTGTCGAAGTAATCGACGATATCGCTTACATCGGCCTGAATGGAATCGGAGTCGCTAGATACGATATACCAAACAATCAATGGTTGCCAACATGGACTGAAAGCAATGTCCTTGACGGTGGCAACGGAGATTTAACTGGACTTGTGGCTGATATTAGGCCGGGACAAATATGGATCGGAGGAGCAGACGGATTCCAACTGATAAACGTCACAACAGGTTCTGAGGTATATGATATAGAAAAGACTGGAAGTCTATATATTGGAAGTGGCGACCCTTACGACCTAGCAATTTATGGAGATACGTTGTACTACCACCAGCAGTTTTCTTCAGACAGTGTTTACAGAATTGATATCGTTAATTTCACTACTAAATCCATCCTCGACGCAGGAGCTCAGTTAGATGAAAATGGTGGCGACGTATACGGCATGGAGATTATTGGCGACGTGCTATATGTCTCTGTAGCAAGTGGACAATGGTGGCAAACGCAAGGTAGCGGTGGAATCGCCCTATACAACCTAACAACCGACTCTTGGCAGGCAGAATTGCTGCCTAGTGGAGCAGTAAACAGAGTTACATCTCACATATCTTCCAACGGTATAGAATGGATATCATGGGGTGAAGAAAAACTAGAGGCGTTTTACCCAAATGGAACAAAACTCGGCGAATGGGATGACCTAGAATTCCCAATCAGAGAAATTGTTGACTTCGACGGGGAAACCCTATTCGCAACAGAAGATGGAGTTGCAAGATTCGATGAATCCTCCGAACAATGGTTATCTGATTGGACTGCAGGAAACGGATTGCCTAACTCTGCAGACGATACTGTCTACGAATTGTGGACTAACGGTACAGACCTAGTTGTTGGTACTGCAAGAAACCAAGGTTGGCAGGGCATTGACGGTGAAATCATGCACCTCGACTCAAGTGGAAACTGGGTCTCTTGGGACGGTGGCTCCAACGGAATACCAAACGGATATCCAATTGGAATGGAAATGTGTGGAGGATTATTCCACGTATCAATGACCTCCAATAACGGTGGTGTGGCTCGCTTCGATTTGGATACTGGAACCGTTGAATCTGCCTTCACCACCTCTACTAGACTAGATGATGGAAATGCAGCTGCAGTTGCATGTGATGATGCAAATGAGATCCTATACGTCGCATACCACGACGATGGGGAACCCATTTCAAGATACGACTACACTAACGACCAGTGGTTGACCAGCCTAACTTCGTCTTCCCACAACATCCCAAGTGACCCGGTTTGGTGGGGAGCGATGACCTACGCTGCTGGCAAACTAGTTATCGGCTATGACATTGGAACTCAGGGTAACAATGTAATCGGTGGCGGTCTTGCTATTCTGTCTGCAAACGGCGCTACTGTTGGAAACGCTGGAATCAGGTCCACTGGGTCTCCAGTATCCTCGGTTGACTATATTGGAACACAATGGATAATTGGACAAGCTGGAGGGACATCTGGATATTCTCATGTCGATACCATCGATCAGACAGGCCAGAACACAATCCACGCTCTACCAAATTTAGTAAGCGGCCAAATAACATCGATTGCAGGTAACCAAACTCATGTTTGGGTAGCCTCTGCTTCTTGGCAGAGTACTGGTTCTGGTGTGCTTCAAGGGCTCAAATTATCCAATGGATCTGTTGAATGGCAGAAAGGATGGACAATACCGGCTAATGCATACGTTACCGACATCGAAATTGTCGGAACAAATCTGTATCTTGCGAGTAATAACAGGGGAATGAGAATGCTAGATACTCTTTCTGGAACAATTCAACCTGTGCCAACAGGAATTCATAATTTCCAAGATGGATTGAAACTTGTTGGCGATGAACTATTCATTGGATTGCAAGGTTCCGGTTCGTCCTCTGCAGGAATTCAAATATTCAATACAACAACTAATAATTACACTGCTGGAAGGCTACTAGCAGGCCTTCCATCGAATAATATCAACTCCTTCCTTACAGTGACTGAGACAACCCAATTTGGCCAAATCACTTCTGAAACAATTTACATTGCAACAAATAATGGTGTTGCAAGGTGGAATGCCACAGGTGACAAGTGGGAGACTGCATGGACTGCTCTTGATGGCTTGCCAATTTCATTCGTTGAAGACATCATCGAATTTGATGGCGACATCTGGATGGCAACGCCAAATGGAATATCGCAATATGACCCTGTGGCTATGTCGATTACAAATTACGGCAAGGCTGACGGACTAATGGGAACTTCTACATGGGCGCTAGTAGGAGCGACAACGAGTTCTACCAATTCTTCAGGAGTCACAACTACGCAGAATAGCCTATTCATCTCACACGATGGAAGAGGTACTGACAGACCTGGAATTACGCAATTCGATACGGGCTCTCAGTCTGTTTCTGAATTACATCAATTCGACCAATTACCATCCAATACAGTAACCGCTGTTACTGCAGATTTGTATGGAATCCATATCGCTACAGATATTGGGCCTCTTGTTCACTGGATTCGCAGTACTGGTGATTTCAATGCCGGAGTCAATGTCTTTGCCATGCAAGACTGGCCTGTCTACAATATGCGATCTGATGGAAACTATCTCATTACAGTTGGCGAAAATGGTGCTACCGTAATTCAGGCTGGTATCAATGGAGGGCAAATCATTGGGCGTTATTCGGTAATTGAATCAACAGGAGGAAGTGTAGTTAGCAATTCTTTCGTTACAGTTTCTTCTACAGACGGATTGCGAATGTGGGATTTGAATACTGGCGATGAAGTTCCACCGACCTCAATGCGCAGGGCTGACCCACTATCGGTTGGATTTGAATTGCAATTCCAAGACATTACTGAATTCACACACCCAGGAATGCAAGTCTCAATCGTAGACCCAAGTAATCCTGTTACGCTCTCAACTGACGGTACTCCGGGTCCTCACGGAATCCCTGTCCAAACATCAGCCCTAACATTCTCATCTCCAGTAGATGGTGCTGCAACATGGGCTAAGTTGGTTGAGTTGAAGTACAACGCTACTGTCAATCTATCTAACGATCCAACGTTTATCACTAGCTTACAATATGCAGTTGACAATGGTGTTCTTCTCAACGGAACTAGAATTGTGACACTAAGTCTGAACTCCCCCTCTAATGGCAGTATGTGGGTGAAATTAACCTACGACTGGTTCAGAACAGAGACCCCAGTCCAAGGCCTATCTCTATGGGATAGACCCGATGATGGTGGTCAAACACTCATGGCAAATTGGACACTAGTTCATGATGATGACTTTGCTAGATATGCGGTATACCTAAACGAAGGTCCATGGACAACTCAGCCTACTGCTGCTGACCTCCAGCCCCGTGCACCAGATGCAACAGTGAGTTTGCACTCTAGACTACAAACAGAAGTTTCCACAATCAACGGACAACCTCTACAAGACGGTACAGAGTACTGGGCTGTTGTAGTTGTAGAATACAACGACGGAAGGTTTGGAACACCTTCGACCCCGTTTGGTCCTGCAAGCCCGAGCGATGAAGTTCCAACTCCACCAAAATGGGCAACAGCGACCTCGGGCTCAACAGTGGTTAGCGCTGATGGTGAAGTATTCGCTGAGTGGGCACGATGTGAAGCGCTTGACTTGTCTACTACGAACGTTTACGCATCAACCACTGAAATCACCGATGCTTTAGGACTTGATGTTCACACCCAATTCATTCCTCAAATTGGTAATTCAAGTGTAATGACCCTCGAAGCAGGGAAGCCACATTGGCTTGCCTTCACATGTTCAGATGAGGGCGGACAAGAAGATCTAGTCAATGCCACGGTTATCGGGCCGGTTGTTCCAACCGGAGGAATAGACGATGGAGTACCTCCTCCGAAACTAGCCGATGTTTGGGCAGAAGACGTTCCAAACGATGATGGAGGTCGTGTGCAGATTGGATGGACGAACTCGGTTGCTGATGACTGTGCCTTCGTAACAGTTTACATGATACCTGCCCAAGATGGAGAAAACGTCCCAACAAATGTTGTCGATATGGAAGAAGTAGCAATCGTTCCTGATTGTGAAACCAACATGACAATTATCGATTCAATTGGTGAAGATTCCTTAATCGATGGCCAAGCATACTGGATAGGTGCTGTAGCATTTGACAAATGGCTAAATGGAGACATAGGAGATGTCACAGTTCTAGAAGTCACTCCATTTGTTAACAATCTAAACGGCCCTTCAGAGCCTGAAAGAATCAGCGAGTTGAACGCTTATGACCATCCTGATGATGACGGCACTGCAATTGACATCTCATGGGCTCCGTCACAGGTTGATGATTTCGATTACTACGTAATTTGGGCGTCTGAGTATCCATTGGATGACCTAACTGAAACTTGGGAAAGAGCAGGGACTGAACCTGGAATCTGTGGATGCATAGTGATGGACAAACAATGGATTGATACCGAGAAGAGTCCTATTGAACTGACATTGAATACTGCTCTTTACGGTGGGAATAATCTTGCAACATCAATCCCGCAACAAATAATGCCTGATGTTCCACTATACGTTGCGATTACAGTACACGACGTGAAAGGAAATGTACATCTTGACAATCTAAACACTGCTACTGCCACACCTATTGACAACTTAGCAGATACAACGCCTCCAGCAAGACTGTCTGGATTAAACCTCTATGACAGAGCAGGGGATGATGGTACTGCAGTAATGCTAGAATTTGATTTGTCTGAAGATAGCGATGTTGCTTACTACGAAGTATACGCTGCTGCATTTACATTCACATCTGTAGGCCAGAGTGGAACTGTAAAATCTCCTGTCGCAACCCTCGATAGGTCTCCAACACTACCGCTTACAATCGACATTCTAGTGTTTGACACATTGGTTGTTCCAAATACACCGGTTACTGTTGCGGTAGTTCCTGTAGATTGGTCCGGTAATGCGTTCAGAGATAACCTGGTCACATCCACAGCAATTGCGATAGACGATGGAATAGAGGACGTAGGTGCTTACCTCCCCGATATTGAAGGCGTGTCACTCGAATGGATAGATGACTCTATTCTAGTTTCATGGGAGCACACAACTGATCCAAACGTAAGGAGATATGTTGTATACATCTCTGACTCAGAATTTGAGAACGTCGCCGATGCTACAAATGTTGGTAACGCAAGTGTATCCAATACTTTCCTTATCACCCCAGAAATCTTCCCGGAGTTATCGAATGACTCTTCGTGGTGGGTCGGAGTTTCTGCAAAGGATGATGTGAATAATAGAAAAGTCATCGAATCATTGAGAATAGGTCCTGTTGATTCTAATGTGGGCTCCGGAGATGGTGAAGAAGATAAGGATTCTACAACTGATTTAGGAGAATTACTGACTACTGATAACATGATTATTGCAGGAATGGTACTAATTTCTCTACTGCTCCTACTACTCGTGGTAAGAGGAAGAGGCAAGAAACCTGCTAGAAACAAAGAGTGGGAATTACAAGAGGCTACTTGGGGTATTGAAGCACGCTCTGGATGGGATGATGTGGGTTCATTCGGTGGACAGGCTGCACCACCAGTCGCACCACCACCTTCAATCCAACCTGCCCAACAAAATGACATCTATGCAGCTGCTCAAAGAATACAGCAGCCAAGTCAGCCTGCTATGCCACAGCGTTGGGAACAACAAACCCAACCATTGCAACAACAACAACCGCAAGGTGGAATAGACACTTCCTTCTTGGATGACCTGTTGTGATGCCATGATGGTGGGACCAAAAAGTGCGGTTTTCACAACCGTTAGGGCCAGAGATGGGAACCTATTCCATTTGGATTACCACCTTGCTAGATTATCACGTCATGCTGAGAAACTAGGAATTGAAATTCCTGATTTCGATATACCAGAAGGGCTCAATGGCTTAGTTCGAATCCAAGTAGACGCAAATGGCGCCCAGTTTTCGACCAAACCATTCTACCAGGAAATTCACATGGAGGCCGAGGGCGTAACAGCACCTGCACCTCGATGGACAAGGAAGATTTCTGGTACTAAACACGGCGACTGGGACGCTTACAGGAAAATAACCACCGATGCATTCAGCAAAGGAGCAGATGTCGCACTATTAGTTCACGAGCATTGCATAGTAGATGGTGATAGAGTAATGCCGATAGTGCTAGACGAAGACGGTGTTGTGTGGATTAGTGGTCCAGAATTTGGCGGTGTAGATTCAGTGACATATGACGTAGTCAAACCGCACATTGAGAAATCTGGTTTTGTCATTAGTGAAGGGAGACTAAATGAGAGGTTGGTCGCACGTGCAAAGGAGATTGTTCTCCTAGGAACCGGCATGGGCGCTGCCAGACTAACCGTCCTAGATGACGTCGACATTGGAGACGGAAGTTCATTCCTGCAACAAGTTTGCATTGAAGCACTTGGAGAGGATTGGCGATGATTGACAGATTAATCCAATCTGAGGGAGAGGACAGAATTTTACTACTATCTGGTGGTCCTAAATCTCATCTTGCCAGAAATAGTATGATGGCTATTGGCATGAAAAAAAGAGTTGTAATTACTCAACCAAAAATCGATGCTGCAGAAAAACACTCACCGCTTAACGGTGAGACAAAACTGCGAGATTCGCAAGTTCCAATGCACGCCAGTTTGCAAGAGCTAAGAAACGGCGCATGGAAGGTGACCAACCTAATCCATGCTAAGTCCCTGGATGAAATGTTTCGCTCGTTAAAGCCGCACACAACAAAGGGCTCAAAATGGGCAGGAGCCCTATCCTATGACTTAGTACAATGGACTCAGCCCCTCGCATTACAACATCCACCAAAGGAAGGAGAAATCTTAGCAATACTATGGCTAGTCGATGAATGGATTGAGGATGATGTAGTCTATCCTGAATTACCTAATCCTGTTCGAATAGATGGGGAAAAATCATCCCACACAGATTTAGAGCATGCAAATATTGTCAAGCGAATAAAGGACTCAATTGTGGCAGGAGAATTGTATCAACTGAATTTTGGAAGAACTTGGAAAGGGCCATTAGCAGAAGAGCCTGCAAAAATATTCCACAGATTGTCAATCAATAACCCCGCACCATTTAGCGGATACATCGAGGCTGCAGACCTAGGCTTGGCTCTAGCATCATCTTCTCCAGAAATACTGTTAGAGACAAATAATGGAGAAGTAATGACTGCTCCAATCAAAGGAACTAGACCAAGAGGCTCAGATCCTGACCAAGAATCTCTCCTTAGAAGGGACCTAGTTCACGACCAAAAAGAGCGTGCAGAGCATAGAATGCTAGTTGACCTTGAACGCAACGACCTGGGGATTGTTTCCAAACCTGGCAGCGTACATCAATCAAGATTTGATGTTGAAGCATATGCTAACGTGCAGCATTTAGTCTCGCAAGTAAGAGGGGTACTCGATGACGATAAGGATGGAATTGATGCATTACAAGCACTATTTCCAGGCGGCAGTATAACCGGCTGTCCAAAGACTGTTGTATGTGCTGCAATCGACGAATTGGAACAGAGGCCGAGGTCATTTTGGACAGGCTCAATGGGTTGGATTGATCTTCATTCTGGCGACTCCACTTGGAATATAATGATTAGAACGCTTGAGGCGAGATACTCTACGGATGGCTGGCAAGGTACTGTTGTTGCGGGAGGAGGGATTACCATCGAAAGTAATCCTGAATCAGAGGTTGCAGAGGCAGTGTGGAAAGCAGCAGCTTTGCGAAGGGCTTGTGGTTGGTTAAGCAATGATACTAAGCCGATGGCCAAAGGTGAATTGGGCATCTATCCTCTTTACCTAGAACAACAAAAATTCGAAATCGAAGAAAAATTCGACCTGCGAATTGCGTTCATCGATAATTTAGATTCATTCTCATACAACATCATCCATGCTTTGCAAATGTTTGGATGCGAAGTGGATGTAATCGACGGACGTGGACCAATTGTTGACTTCGACCATGATGCTGTTGTTATCGGACCGGGCCCCGGCAGACCTGAAATTTCTCCAGTTACAATGCATGCTGCCAAATTGGAAATTCCAGTTTTAGGAATCTGTCTAGGACATCAAGCAATCGGATTGTCAAGAGGAATGGATTTGATTGAAAGCCCATATGGACCCGTACATGGAGTTCCTTCAGCTATTATCTCAAACGGTAGTGGGCTAATGGAAGAAGGTCACTATGAGATGACCAGATACAACTCTCTAATCTTGGCTGGTTCAGGCGAATTGGAAGTCACTGCAAGTGATGAAACGGGCGTTTTACCCATGGAAATTAGAGATGGGAATACCTACGGGATTCAATTCCATCCAGAGTCTATCGGCTCACAGAAAGGAATGCTTGTGCTTGCTGAATTTTTGCGTCGAGTAGCGCATGCTTGAAGTGCAGATTATCGCTCGGGTGTTTCATGCCGACCTGCCGCCATTGCTACAGTGTCTACCCCCGTGAACAATTCATTCACGGAAATGGACCAAAAGCGCAAGTCTGCGTTCGCTGCGGCGTAGAAAAGGGACTGGTAAGTGAAGATGAGGTTGCATCGCTTTACACCAATTCGAATGCAAACGCAAGATTCTCAGCTCTAGCGCGCAGATGGTCACCTCTAATGTGGCTCTCAGTGCTTTGGACGGCATGGATTGTGTTCCTGAATGAAGTAGATCCATGGGGACTTTACACTCTAATTCTACTCGCCGTATTCACACTAATTGTTCCTGTATACATGTTATTCTTCTCTTCCAAGCACATGGCGGTAATGGCAAGACTTACTCCTGATTACGAGAGACCAAAAGGCCACTGATCGATTTCGAAGGTGATTTAGTGTCTGAGGAAATTCATGATGCTGAACTTGTCGAAGATGACGACTTTTTCCTCGGAGAAGAAATTACACTCAGCAGGCAAACAAACGTTGGTCAAATTGTTTCGTTAGGTCTTGTTGCTCTGCTTCTATCTTCTACAATCCTCTACACAATTTTGTCCGATAATGACCAGAACATAACATCGTCTGAAAACGAAATTACAGCAGCAGATCCTTCGATATTTGTCACCGACGGAACAGGTGAATCGATAGACATAGATCCAATCGAAATGACATTCTTTTCCAGTAGCGTTGGAGAAGACGCTGCTGAACCAAGTATTGGAATAACTTCTACTGGTTGTGTATTCTTCATAGCCTTTGAGAAAGTTATGAGGTCTTGTGATTATGGCGGAACTTGGGAAGCAAAACAAGACCCTGTTGCGTGTTCACCAACAACAAGTGACCCTTACGGTTGGGTTGACCCGATAACAGACAGAGTGTTTGGTGTGCAAATGATAGGATTAGAAACATCTTGGATTTGTTGGAGTGATGATGATGGAGAGACTTGGTTAGGAAATCCTCACGATTCTGGAACCACTCCTCTCAACGACCACATCAAACTCGCTACCGGACCTTGGACAAGTGCGGGTTATGGCGCAGTAGGCCAAATCACTGGCAGCGTAATCTATGAAACAGCCGTGTACTATTGTTACAACAAACTAGCTGGCATTTTCTGTTTCACTAGTTTTGACGGTGGAGCAACATTCGACACTGGTGGCCTAATCGTCGGATTAGCAACAACTAACGGCGGACTGCACGGTGCTATCTCAACCGCACCTGACGGCACTGTATACGTAACTCCTAGAGTAGCCACACCTACTGTAATCGTCTCAAAGGACAATGGATTCACATGGTTTGAAAGAACGATGGGGGAGGATGCTAGTACGCCTAATCCTAGAAAGAATTCCGAAGTTTCAACCGATACAGATTCTAATGCATATCACCTATGGACAGGTGCTGATGAGGGAATTTATCTAGCAAGGAGCACAGATTCTGGAGAGAGTTGGGAACAGGAAAGCCTCAGAGTAAGTCCTGCTGGAGTTATCTCAACCGCTTTCCCACAAACTGATGCAGGTGACCCAGGAAGATTTGCTGTTACTTATCTTGGGAGCGAGAATGCTTCTTTGATCGGTGAACCCGACCTTGATGGAAATCCATGGGATGGCAATGGGCACTACGCACCAAACGAAGTTCATTACCACCTTTACGTCACCTTCAGTTTGAATGCCCTTGATGAAGAGCCAGTATTCCACACTAGGAGGCTAACTACCGACCCAGTGCAGGTCGGAGCTATCTGTCTAAACAGTGGAGATTGTAGAAGTGACCAAGGTGGCTCAAATAGAAACCTGCTCGATTTCAATGACCTACACATTGACAGAGAAGGCAGAGTTTTCATCGCTATTGCTGATGGTTGCACAGGAATTTGTGCAACTGACCCAAGCAATCGTACACCCGCTAATTCAAGGGACAAACTCGGTATGATGTTCATGCTTGACACCGGTCCAAGTCTGTACGAAGGAAACGGTATCCTTACCTCTGTCAAACCGTCTGGTGGAGAGGAGATGTCATTCGAATATATTCCAATGATTGAACTCGAAGCAATCAGAGAAGACTACGACTAAGCCCCAAAACAAAGGGTACACCCTGATTCATACTACTTGAATCAATGCGTTTTCACCTATTTGAAAGGGGTCTAAGGTATAATGTCTAAATCCGTCACCTTGATACCGGGTTAAACAAACCCACCCACCATGGGCGATGATGATAACGTAGAATACACATTTTCTCTCTCGGCAGAGAATGATGAGGCCTTGATTGAGGAATTGGAGAGGGCAGAACAAGGCGGCCGTTTAAATGAACAAATACAGAACTATCTACGGCTAGGACATAGCGTACATTTGGCTGCAACATTTCAGACTAGCCAAGAGTCATTGAAGTCATTAATGAGTCCATTAGATGAAAGAATTGATACCTTAACCGATACTGTAAACACCCTCCTAAAGGGGGCACAAGGGTCATCAACAAAAGGTGAAATCGGTGAACAAATTGTAATTGGACATTTGTCTAGTGCCTATACGGGAACAAAAGGAGATCAGTTTAGATCTAAGGGTGATGAAGGCCATTCCATGGATATCGAGGCTACAATGATGATTGAAACATCTTCAGGAGTTACTGAACCAATTCCAGCATTGATTGAAGCAAAACTGTATGAAACTACTGTAGGGCAACAAGAAGTGGACAAGTTCTGGAAAGACTTGGAGGGAAACCACCACAAATTTGGCCTCTTTGTTTCACTGAACAATAGTATTGCCAATCAACCACAGTGCATAACCTTGGAAGTCCGAAACGGAAAGTATGGCATACTTGTATACAATGAATCACAAAATCAGATGCGCCACCTAGTTGCTTATGCAATGATGCGAGAAATTGCGAGACTAACTCTAATGGGTAAGCAAATCAAAACAGGTGAAAACGATGTTTTGACAACTCTGGTAAAAGATCTTAGCGTTGATCTCAAAGTATTCTCTGATACCACTTCTTTGCTTGGAAAGATTGAGCAATCTGCATCAAGTATCTTAGCGGCTACTGCAAAGAATATTGCAACAATTCACACCTCTACAGGTTCGTTGAGAACGGCAATTGAACAGGGTATTGCTAGAATGGATGCAAACATCAAGCGCGCATCCGGGGAGTTAAGTGTAGATGGATTGAAACAGTTAGCTTGGAACAATGACATTTGGGTCCCAACAGTAGGCAAAATGCCGGATAAGTTCTTGCACATATTTACTGCGATGCGTGAACCAATGCTGGCCATACACAAGTTGGCGCCAATGTCTATTGACCCTGAAGCAGAAAAGCCAACAATAATTTTCAAAAAAGGTGATGACATTAGTATTACAATGCAGGCCCAATCCACTAAACTCCAAATTACCTTTGAATATGATGGCGAGATCCCTGAAAAGATCCCAGGGTCAATCAAGAAAGGAAAGGCAGTAATTGATATCCCACAAAAAGCAGACGCAATCGGCAATATCAATTGGCCAGTTCTGGGTGAATTGATGATGTCGGCAGCAAATTGAGACTAGAGGCTAAAGAAAGTTTGCAGGGGGCTGCGTATCTTCACAAGGGGATTACTCAGGGACTAGCCTATGATTTGGCGTGGATTTTGATTACGTCGCTATCACTGCATTCGTGATCTGCACCTACTACTCTGCGGCTTCGACCATCTACAGCTTTGATGAAGCCGTCTCCAAGGTCTGAATGAACCTTGTAAGCCAGTTGCTTGGCTTCGATATTATTTGGAACTACAAATGCATCGGGAAGAACTCTTCCTTCTCCATCCTTCCAACCGTTTTCATCAGCTACTGGATAGACAACAACATGGTCGAGTGCATCGAACAAAACTTTGCTAAGCAATTGGGCAACACCAGTGCCTCCTGCTTCAGACAGTTTCTCCTTCATTCCTGCTAATGCATTCAATTGGGCAGAGTTCAATTTCGACTCATCCTGAATTTCGAATGTATCTTCTCCAGGGTTGTAAGAAATCATGCCGCCAGAGTCGGCTCTTCGCAGGGCCAGTTCCATATCCGCCATCGTTGGTTGGATAATGCCATTTGACTCGATTGCATTCCAAGGTGTACCTTTGGCCGAGTCAGCCTTATTTGCTGAAATATGAATTGGGAATAATTGGCGACGTATGTGGTAAGAAAGTGATCTCATTTTCTCCTCTGACCACATCCAAGGAGTATCCAAATCACCCCACTGATTTCTAAATTCATCAAGTGCTTGAAGCACCAAAGGTAGTGATGCGCCTAAACCAGTGAATCTCTCATGCAGGAATGTGCTGAGTCCTTTCTCCCCTTCTGCTTGTACTCGACGCGAACCTCTTGACCATCCATCGTCAAGAATTCCGTAAATCCATGAATCTAATTCTTCGGTTAGGAATGATGTCTCATCTTTCAATGCTGATTCAACATCGCTAACTGCTGCAATTGGATTGCCTTCAATGTCGGTTAGTCCAGCTGCATCTACTACCTGAATTAGGGCATCACAATTAGCCAAGTCAGAAAGGAAGGCGTTTCCTCTTCCCCTTCCTTCTGCAGCGCCAGGGACAAGGCCTGCTACATCGACTAGGAAAGTAGGAACAAGGCGCACGTGGCCAATGCAAGAACCTGTTCTTGGCTCACAAATACTCCCCTGCCTATCATCATCCTCAGCGGCTGGCTCAAGGCGGCCATCTGACTCTAATTTTACTCGTAATTCTTTACATGGGCAAGGTTGTGGTGCCGCAATAAATGCGACACCAACATTTGCTTCAATGGTACAGAATGGATAGTTTGCAATGTCAACCTTCGCTAATGTAGCAGCACTGAAAAAGGTCGATTTGCCTACGTTTGGCTTACCTACCAAGCCAATTCGCATTGCATCACGCCTTGGTTATTCTCTCAATCAAGTCAGCCTTGGTTCCCGATGTGTCTAGACCCATTGAGTCTGCAACTTCTACCAATTCTGCCTTCTTCATCTTCTTGAGTTCTGCTTCCGAAGGAGCTTCTGTTGCATCTTCTTCCGCTGCCTCATCATCCGCTTCCTCAGTTGCTTCCTCAGTCGCTTCTTCAACGGCTTCTTCCTCTATGGCTTCCTCTTCAGCAACTTCTTCTTCAGTTGTTTCTTCTTCGAATGGTACGAATTCGATGCCTAGAGTGTTTCGAATATTTAGTAGAGCGATGTCTAATTCTGGTAGGTTGATTCTACCGTCTGAGTTGATGTCCATTACCTTGACTAATTCCTCGATGTCCCATGGAGGCAAGTCTGCGATGTCTGCAACACGTAGTGCATTAGCGAACTCGAACATGTCGATTTCACCAGAGTTATCAACATCTGCCCAAGAGAAGAACTGAGCAGTTGTTGTGCCTCTACCACACAGCCACTCTGTCAATTTCACTAGGTCTTCGTCAAAGGAAACTGGGAATTCGTCAACTTCGTCGTTGTGAAGATCTGCGGACACTTCGATTACTGTAGACCCGCTTGAGCCTTCTTCCTCAGATTCGCCGATAATCAGTGTGGTGTCAATTCCAACTCCGCGGCCGAACAATGCTCTGATTGTTGTCGTGCCCTCAACCAAGTTGTATGCAGAGATGTCGCTTGTGTTTGATGTTCCAGAAGCCTGTACGTTTCCAAACAGTAGTGTCTTGACAACGCTGTTTCCTGCTAGGATGAAACCAATTACTACACCATAGAACGCAAATGCTCCAGTTAGAGCGAATCCAGAAAGGGTGGATAAGTCCTCTACCTCAGCATCGATAAGTGACTTTTCAGTCCAGTCACTCATTAAGAACAGAATTGTGGAAAGTAATCCGCCTGCAATTACCATCCAAGTTGCTGTACCAGCAGAACCTGTCAATGATTTTCCGGATGCTAGTGGATATGAATGGAAAAGTGCTGCTAGTGCAAATAGTCCTCCAATTACGTAGAGATAAGAAGAGTTGACTGTGTCTGCAACACCTGCAAGACTACCGTCTCCAACCATGACATTCAGTCCGGTGAAATAACCAAGAAGTGCATAGATTGGAAGTAAAATTGCTGCTCCTGCTGCTGCAGTTGCACCTGGGCTGTCAACCACGGCACTTGCATTGCCTCTGATTGTTGCAAGCATGTTTGCGGATGCTGCCATGATTGGCATCAATCCAACTGTCACTAGAATCGCACCAATCGACTGAGTGAAGTTGTCAGCGTGTGTGGATTCTGTAAGGAAGAATGGTGGAATTGTTACGAATAGAAGAAGCATGGAAGCCTTTGTCATGCTTCCTGACCAAATTGGTTGTCCGGTAACATGGGATAGAACGTGGTATCCAACACCGAACATCAGTGCCAATGGAACCCATCCCGAGGCCATTACACCAGCAACCCAAACTGTTCCTGTCCAGTCTAGTGTCTCGCCAAGTGCATTTGCAAATCTGCTGAAAATTAGAACAAATAGTGCAAGGACCAAGAACCACGATGGTACAGAAATCGGTGAGTTGCCTCTGCTTCCAAGAGTGATCAGTGAGTTGACTAGAAGGCTTAGAACAAGAAGTCCGGAAACCAATCCGTACAGTGCGGCTTCACTAGTTCCGTATACAATCCAATCCCAGTGGTTTAGAACGCACAAAACAAGTCCGACTAGAACTTGAGCAGTCCATGCCATCGCAATCATCGAAGCGTTTGCTTCACTGGCTAACTTTGCACCTGTTGTGCGAGTGTGCGCTACCAAAGCACCACCAACCAGAATTGCGAATATTGCGGTTGACATTGCTACTTCGTTGAAGTAAGCAAGTGCACTTCCATCATCATATCCCCATCCGATGTTGGAAAGGGAATCAAGTGCGGTTGGGTCGTAATTATGCCAAGCAGACAGGAAACCGCCTACACCAGCGAGGATTAACCAGAATACACCGGTTTGCATCCAAGTCTTTGCACCGCTACCTTCCCTTTCTTGGAATAAATCGGCTGCTGGACCGGCAGCTTTGGTCAATAAGAACATACCAAATTGGCGCAATGGTACACTCATTCCGCCAAATCCCTTCTGAATGTAATAAGTGAACAGAAGGATTGTTGCAAGTAAGATTCCAGATGTTGTGAATGCTTCTGACATTTGTATCCCACCTTCAGTCCGAAAGGACGCCTCCAACTAGATTTGCGACGATCATTCCACAACCGACAAGGATACCAATGAGGTAGTACCAGATTCCTGAGCCACCTAGGTTATCCATGAACGGAATTATGTCGCCAATTACTGGAACTGTATCCCAACCGAAAATGTTGCTAAATAAGGCGATTAGGCCAACAAGACCAACGCTCATCAAGACAAGAATTACACGAGATGCAGAGGGTTCTGCGACTCCTTCAGATACATCGGGCAGTATAGTGTTATTCGTCATCTCATCACCTTGACCCCGTAGGGGTCATTTACGCCACCGATGATACGGTCATAAACATTCACTAACAAATGTCATGGTGAACGGAGATGCAAAAGCGCATCTCCTCTGCGATTTTTACCCGACCCTAGTGGAATCGGCATCCTCTGGTCTAATTCCACCTCAGTCTTCCACACACCTTGGCAATCGCATGACAGACCATCCAAATCGTGAATATCACCGCTAACAGAATATCTCTCAATGGCTGCTACAACCTCATCGTCGCATGACCCACAGTTGTGGGCGCCACGGACTTTGCCTCCAGCGGTTGGATGGATTATTAATCGGCTGACTTGGTCATCTGAACCATTTCCTGAATTGGTCGGGTGGATATCATAATGAACGTCTTTAATCAATTGAATAAGTGACCACAACCAAGGCGGGCGGTATTCGTTTGCACGGAACAATCTATCGATTACTGTGCCTTTTTGGATATTCATTGGATTCACGCTTATTTCATCACTTCTTTCTGCTACGTCTCTGATCCATTTTGCGCCATGAGTCAAAGCATCTCCTTCACTCATGAATGGAGGTTTAAACATCAGATATGTCTTGATTCTCAGACCGAATTTCTCTAGGTTTTCAACAGCTCTATCCCAACTTTTTGTGCTGAATCCTTTATTGACATGGAATCTCAAAACTTCATCATCATATGCTTCGAGACCGATTGCTACAGAAAATTTTGGATTGATTTTTGTAGCCCAAGACAGTTTTTCCTCACTGAGTTGTTCTGTTCTGCTTTCGACGACCAACTCTTTGCCCATCTCATGACAATCTCTCAAAACTCTCTCTTGGAAATCGATTGGTATTTCCCGATCTTCAAGAAGACTCCCTGAGGTGTAGACTTTTACCATGCCCATCGAATCAAAATCATCGAATTTTGCCAACGATTTTTCCCACTGAGAATGAAGGTCTTCGCTTGTTACATCGTCACGAGTGTCGTTGAAATAACCGCAGAATGTACAACCACTCGACCACCACCAATGGCAGCCTTTTGTTCTCAAAATGACGGTTAAAGCGGTGGTGGGCGTCCCATCAGCAAGCGTTTCAGGTGTGTAGTAGACCGTTGCAGGGTATCTTGCATCCCAGGAGTGCTTTCTTTCCTGAGCCCATGGAGTGTTCGCTGGTGCTTTGACTAAATCGTGGATTCTAGCTGGCTTCTTGTCAGCATCTCCAACCATAGTCAACTTGCCACTAGACATTTTTATTCCCCTGAATTCAATTAATATGTTTACATGAGCGAATTCGAGAAGAAATCAACGATTCTGATTTCGTATTCGCTAGTTTGTGTCAGCATGAGAGTTTGATGTTCGTCGCTTTCCATACCTCTTCCAACATCATAACGAATTACAGAATCATCAAACCAACACGTGATTTTGCTTTCGTTACCATGCTCTAATGCTTCGTTACACATTTTTTCTCCGTGATGAACACGTACTCTCTTGTCTTGATTTCCATGAACAACATACATGTGTCTGTCCCCAATTTCTGTTGCTGCATCTATCGGGAAATGTTCTATTAAATTTTGATTTGCAATTATCTTGCCCGCAAAAATACCAGCTGGCCCCAAAAATGTTGGATATCCCTGAAATTCTAACTCTTCGACGACAATGTCGCCCATGTCCGAGTAACCAGATTCTAACCAAACGGATTGGATTCTTTCATCTAATGTGAATGCGATTGCGGCAGTCCCTGCTCCCATTGAATTTCCATAAACACCGATCTTGTCTGGATCTGCGTTTTGTTCTTCGACAAGCCAATCGAAAATCGCAATCACGTCCACCCATTCATCTTGTCCACCCGATACACGGTCATCGTCTAAAGAAGACTCACCGTGATCCCTTAAATCGAAAACTATCACATTGAATCCAGCGTTCGCAAGCATTCCCGACGGTAGCAATATTGACCCATCTGCTTTGCAACCTCTTATGCCATGCACGAACATAACCCAAGGCATCGATTCGTTTTGTTTTAGATACCACGCAGAAAGGTAGATATCTTCACTTTCGACATTTATTGTTGCAGACTCGTAACCATGCCACCAATAATCAGAGAGTCCTGTCATGATTTCAGACGAGATATTTTCTGGATTTTCTGATTCATTCAATGGCACCTCGTTTCTTAAAGGCGCGAACTGTTCAGGAGTGTTTTGATCAAAATTACCCCAACAGTCAGTGTTAGTGAATGCCACACCATTGTAAACTATTGAGCCTGCCATGTAGTATCCAAAAGGCAGCATTGCAAATAACATAACAAAAAAAGGCATCAATTCTTTTTTGACTCCCATCAAATCCCTCTGTACAAAATTGTTGAACCTGCTTTTACAAACTCGCCTTTAGGATGGTCCTTGTGACCGTCTTCGGCACTGATAACGTTCGGTGTGAACTTCGATGCAGGTACTCGAACATCGACTCTGCTTCCTAGTCTAATCATTCCAAATCTTTCTCCACGTCTGAGTTCATCTCCTTCTCCAGTCCATGGAATTATTGTGCGAGCAAGTGCACCTGAAATTTGCATGACTTCGACAATCAAGCCATCTTCTCTCTCAAACAGAGTTCTAACCCTCTCATTGTATTCGCTTTCCTTACGGAATGCAGGCAGGAAAGGGCCTCTTTTGCGGCCTTTTCCTGTTCTATGTTCCATTCTAATGATCTTTCCAGCGATTGGTGAGCGGTTTACGTGAACGTCGAGTGGAGACATGAAAACTGCGATTCTCCAAACATCCGTGTCCGATTCTTCACCTTCGGGTACTGCCTCGAATCTTTGTTCTGTAGAGAAAGAGAGTGGATTTTCACACGGTTCAGGGTGCCAAGTTCCAGTATGTTCGTCTTCCTCAGCATTCGCCATTTCTTCGTTGGATGGCCTTCGTCCTGTCGCTCTCTCTCTCTTTGCAAACATTACGTGTCCATCGGCTGGAGATACAATGATTCCCTCATCTCTTGGAATTGGTCGGTCTGGGTCTCGCCAGAAATTAGCAAAGAATGCTGCAAGCATCAACATCAGGACTCCAAATCCTGGTGCTAAGCCGTAAAGTGGGTCAACAAACCAACCAACCAGAATAAATCCAGTACCCATGAGTGCGGGAGTGATTACTGGCAGAAAACCGCCTCTGGCCAAGAAAGCCAACTAACTCACCTACTGAGAATTCTCTGAGTCACCGGAATTTCTCCAAACGACTGCTGGCTCTTTGTCTTCACTTTCTGTGGATTCTTCTGCTGCAGGCTCTTCGACTGCTGCTTCCTCAGCAGGCGCTTCTTCTACAGGTGCGTCCTTTGCTACAAAGTCTGCAGCTGCAGCACCTAGTTCTGAACCCTTGAGATACTTGTTTCCGTCCATATCGTATGACTTGGCGAACTCGATGAATGCGTCTCTGTCAGTAATTCCGTTCTTCTGCATAACGCCAAGAAGGACTTGCTCAGACCAATTCCATTCATCTTCTGCAGTTTCCTCTGTCGCTGATTCTTCTGTTGCTTCAGGAGCAGATTCGGATGTTGTGGATTCGATTTCTGATGCTTCTTCGATGGTCATTTCAGCAGCACGTGCTTCGACCATTTCCTCCATTCTTTCCGTAATTGCTCTGCCCATGTGCTGAGATTGTCTCTCTGCTTCGGCAGCCGCCTCAATCATCTCATAGCGGCGCTTGATTGCTTTGTTAAGGTCCTCGAATAGAGACATGTGAGCCATGTACCATTCGTCTCTGGTGTTAAGTTCAACAACAGCTAGACGTAGGTCATTGTCCAATTCTTCAGCAATGGAGAATACCTTTCCAAGGCGGTCCTTTTCACGAGTGAATTTTTCTTCCATCTTCTGAAGTTCTGGTTCTAAGTGCTCAACCTGCTTGCTAGATTTACTAGCCTTCATTTCCAAGTCTCTGATCCTTGCGTCTTTTTCAGTTAATAGAGCCTCAAGACTCTCTTTTTCGATTTCACGTTCTACGATTTCTTTCTCAAGAACTTCAACTTCAGCCTTGGTATCTCTCAACTCTGCTTCTTGCTGCTCATATGCAGCATACAACTTGAGCAAACGGTCTGTTTCTTCCTCAAGTTTCTCTGTGAGTTCTTTGATTTGAGTTTCTGGAGTGATGGTTCCTGCATCGGACATTTCTCTCACCTAAGGCTACGCCTTATTCTGTACCCACATTGGTCCTACATATCAAGCCGACGCTTGATAGTGGCACCATATCACGTTCTATCAATCATTGAATCGCATCGGTAGCCGCAACTAATTCCCTTGCAATGCTAACCTCTCCCATAGAGTGGCCTGCATCCCCAACCATTACCAGATTACTGTCGGGAAGGGCCTTGTGCAATTGCCACGCACTTCGAGGGGGGCAAACCATGTCATAGCGCCCCTGTACAATCGTTGTTGGAATGTGCTGAATCTTTGCTGCATGATTGAGAATATATGCTTCTTCAACAAATATTGCGTTGATGAAATAATGGCATTCGATTCTCGCAAATGCTACTGCAAAGTCCAAATCTTCCGCTTTGTCAAGATACTCCGGGTCAGGGAATAACCTACTTGTTGCCATTTCCCAACGTGTCCATTCCCTTGCTGCACCTCTTCTAACATCCACATCATCACTGGTTAGCCTAGCATAATAGGCTTTGATTAGATCGCCTTGTTCTTCGAAAGGAATGTGGTCACGGTATGGTTCAAAAGCATCTGGAAATACGTGACTTGCTCCATCTTGGTAAAACCAGTGTAGCTCGCTTTTTCGACACATGAAAATCCCTCTAAGTGTTAAACTGAGAACACGAGAAGGGTGATTTTGAGCATAAATTAGGGATAGAGTTGAACCCCAAGACCCTCCAAAAACGTGCCACTTTTCAATACCGAAATGTTCTCTCAACTTCTCTAAATCTGAGACTGAAGCATGTGTATTGTTGTCCTCCAACTCTGCATAAGGCGTGGATTTTCCACATCCACGCTGGTCAAATTGGATTATATCGAACTTCATCGGGTCGAAATATCTGCGGTATGATGGCTGACTTCCTCCACCCGGTCCACCATGAATAACGATAACTGGAATACCGTCTGGATTGCCACATCGCTCCCATGCAATTGTGTGAAGTTTTGAGACCTCGAGAAACCCTGTACTGTAAGCCTCAATATTGGGATAGAGTACTTCGTCAATGGTTTGTGTAGTGATTTGCATAGATTGCGCAAAGATAAACAGAACATGTTCCTTTCGATGAATCCGCACGATTTATTGACGGCCTTCAACTCGCAATATCCATGGAGAAAAAAGCGGCTGTAGACGTCTTCTCACAATGGGCGCTAATTGGCAAGGATGAGGGCATGGAAAGGGGACATGCTGCTTCTGTCCAAGCAATGTTGGAGTTGGCGATTCCAAAATTGAATAACGGCTTTTCAGCTATTGACCTCGGTTGTGGAAATGGTTGGGTAACCCGAATGCTTAGTGAACTTGGAGCAGGCCACAGCGAAGGTGTTGATGGCTCTAATGAAATGATAAACAAAGCGAAATCAAAGGATTCGACTCACAAATACTCTCAGGGACTACTTCCTGATTGGAGCCCAGGTAGAAGGTTTGACCTAGTGCATACCATGGAATTCTTGTATTATCTCGAGGACCCTGCTAGAATGATTTCGATTATTCACGATGAGTGGTTGGAGGAAAACGGAATCCTAGTCGCAGGTGTAGACCATTATCTAGAGCATGAAGAATCTCTCACATGGCCAGAATATGTTGGAGTCCATATGACAACACTATCTATCGATGACTGGAAGTCTGCAATGATTAATGCTGGATTCAAAGATGTTGAGATTCATCAGGTTGCTGGAAAAGAGAATTTCCCGGGAACCCTAGTCATGATGGGCCGAGCTTCTCACCAATAGGGCCACATAACTTGATTGTGCCAGTGTAGAACGGGCATTTTTCACACGTAGATTTTTGTTCAACAGGAAGCCTCTTTGGTGCTTCTTTCCCTTCATCTGCAACCGACACTTCTCCAGACCATTGTATTAACGAATCCAAATCTCGCTTGGCTAATTCGAATTCTTCGTCACGCATCCTAATCATTCTGCCAGATGCTGATACTTGTATTGCAGGAGGCAAAATCCTCCTTCTCTCTTCTACTGGCTTTGCCATCTCTCCAACTTCAAGCGCAATACTGTAAAGTGTCAGTTGTAACCTATGTTCTTGGAGAATTTCTTCCTCTGCTTCCGTAGCAGGATAGGGAGAATCCTCATCCAAGGAAATTTGCAGATCATTCCCTTCTAGTGGGTTTGAAGGATTAAACCCGTACAAACACTGTTTTGTCTTAGCATCCACGACTTGAAGCCAACCTTGGCCATCATCATCTCTGAGTGCTAACACTAAATCAGCCCTACCGTTGAAAATGGATTTTATCGCTTCAATTTCTGATATAACAAACTCCCCACGAGGACTCCATGAAGTTCTGTGGAGACCTTTTGGTTTGTGTTCAAGCGACAGGTAAAACGGCAATTCAGTCCTCAACCCCTCCACTACAAATCCGTCATATTTTTCACTAGCAACGAGTCTTCCTAAAGCCCCGTTTCTTGCTAATTTTCCTAAGTGCAATAGTCGTAATTTTGTTCTTTCAAGAACATCTTCCTCGGAAATAGTGGATTGAGCCATTACTTCTTCTATCGTTTTGGAATCTGTCAAATTATCGCTTTGTGACTCTGTCCACTTGGTATCGAGGTCTTTAGTTGTGGAACCAGGATTAGCCAAACCAATCTCTAGTAGCCTGTGGAATAGTGAACCAAATTCTGCAGCACTAGGCCACTTTCCTTCCTGGAATTCATCAGCGATTAAGTCGAACCGCTCTGCATTCCAGTTCATTTTGTTTGTAAGCCAATGACGCCTTCTACAGGACCAAGCGGCGTCTAAACCATGTGATGCCATCGGAACCGAACAAGAGATTTTTCGCAATTCTCTAGTATCTTCAAGTCCGACTGGGCTCTTTGCCAACTCTAGCCTTTCCCTCCAAGATTCCACTATTGCGATGTTCTGGCTTTGCTCAAAGCAGTCGGGATGGTGGAATATGGAAATGCCCTCAACGCAACCATCTCCGAGATAGGATTGCCCGATTAACTCACCTGGATTTAGTGCAATTGTATTACCTTCTTGCTCAAGCCCTCCTTGCGACCAAGCACATCCTCCATTTCCTGAATTGATGCTAGCGTAAGCTAGTCCATCGAGGAACATATAGCCCATGTTTTGACGACCTTTTCCTCGTTTGAAGCTGATTCTTTCATTTTCATCAACTACAGCACCTTCGCTTGGAGTACCTGCGATAATTAGGCGGTCTCTGGCTCTAGTCAAAGCGACGTAGAATTGCCTTCTTCTCTCCGCTCTCTGTTGCCCATCATCGAATAAATGGGCAACTGTCCATAGGCCGCTCTTTGGCTTACTAATGCCACGCCAAGGATGTATTCTACCTGCAATAATATCGGGCGTTACAAGGACGTTATCCGATGATGAGAACGATGAATCTCTTGTTCCAGTGGCAAATATGTCATAGGCTACCACTACTGGTGCTTCAAGACCTTTAGAGCCGTGAATTGTCATGATTTGAACTGCGCCTCCGGTACCCGATGAACTGCTTTTTGGGCCATCTTTTTCCAGATTCCTTAATTCCCTGAGTTGATTGAAAACCAATGCAGCATCTCCACCGCAACCATCTGAGATTCTATCATACATCGAAAGCCAATTTTCAACATCCTGCCGGTCTCCCTCTCTTGGGAATGCATACAATAAATCAGAATGGTCTATTGCTACGTCTATCGCTTTCCTAACCTTGCCATTCTCAACAAAATAATTCAACCTCTGGAAAAGAGATTTTGCTTCATCGGTTGGTGCGTATTTTGCTAGATTGCTGAGATGATTTCCCTCATTTTTTTGGAAGTATGTAATTACTTCTGAATCGTTCATTCCTACGATTGCTGAACGGGTTACTGCTAACGCAGCAGTCTTGTTATACGGAGAGGTCATTAACCAAAGAAGTGACATCAATGTTTGAATTGCTGGTCTAAACATCAGCAAACCTTGCTTACCAGCAATTGCTGGAACACCGTGTTCATCTAGAGCTTTGACCAAAAGGGGAACCCTTGCATGAGATGCAACTAGAATCATGATGTCTTCTGGGCGGTAGATCCTATCCTCGCTTACATCGATCCAAGATTTTTCATTGGAATTGTATATTCGAGCTGATTTACCATCAACAAGTGCTGCAATTCTCTTTGCGAGTAAGTTTGCAGTGAGTTCTCTATCATCAGAGCCATCAAACTGGAATGGGTCGATACCTGTGCCCATCTCGAGTGGCCTTGGGCCAACTCCGGTTCTTGCAGGAAGTACCCACTCCAATTTTGCGACCCTCTCAGAATCTCTAGCAGGGTTCAAATCTTGAGGTTCAGCGTGCCAAGGCCCAGGCAGTAAGTGATGTCTTTGAGAAAATGTATCTTGGAAAATCACGTTCATTGTATTCATCAATTTAGCTAAAGTTCTGTGATTGGTCGACATTTCAATATGCCCTTCTCTGCGTCGAATTAGAGATTCATGAGGTACATTTTCTCCATCATCGCTTTCTAAGAAAGGTATCCATTCCCTTCTTCCTTGACCCTTATTTTTAATTTCAGTTCCTTTGTTGAATGACATTGACTTTACCACTCTTGGGTCTTTTGCAAAGTCTGGCCTCCTCAACGAATCGGTACGATTCTCCATCGCCGACTCTTCTCTATTCATTTCCCTAATTGCGGCAACAGCCCTACGCATAACAGTAACTTCTGCTTGCCTAAATCGATAGATCGATTGCTTCATATCGCCGACAATGCAGATTGTAGGGTCCCATTCAGAGGCGGGTGGTGCAGGTTCACCTTCTTCCAATCTCCTTCTTCCCCAAAGCCTGGCTAAAAGTCTGAAATGCTGAGGATTTGTATCTTGGTACTCGTCTATAATAAATGCCCGATATTGTCTTCTCAAATCTCTGAGAATTCCTATTCTTCGCATCAAATCTTTGTGAACTTCTTCATTGCCTTGACTTGCGCTTATTGCACGGAATAAATGCCCATCTTGCCATGGTTTTTCCCCTAAAGAATCCAAAGCGTCAACTACAGATTTCGGATACCATCCTCTGCAGACAGATGGGCATCTAGTTAGGAGTAAATCTTCAGCCAATCGATGCATGTCATCGTGGTCTCTAACTCCCTCCTGAGACTTCAATCGAGACAAAATCTCTCCTACCCCTGCGTTCACAATAAACAAATCACGAACGACTTGAAGTTCTAATTCGGTGGTTAACCTCATTTCTAGTGAAGGTGGAGTTTGAGGTAAATCAATACCCAATCGAGGAGGATATGCTGTTTGGCCGGGCACCGGTTCAGGGTCAGAAATCTGAGGATTCAGTAGATGAGATGACTGCCCTAAAATCCTAATCAGCAATCCTATCGGTGTATGTAACATCATTCTGATAGAATCTGCATAGGATTCTGCATTCGCCGATATCATATCTTTAACCGAATTTTGAAGAGGGCAGTTTCCTTTTGTCATAATGCCTGAAGGCCATCCGTTACCTTTTGGCGGCCTAGCTCTGTAAAGAGATTTACAATTTATATCTTTGAGGTTGGAAGCCGTTGTAACGGCGTGAGATACCAACCAAATCCACTGTAATTTCTCAATTTGTTCTTCGGGCTCTAGAGTGCTCAAGAACTGAACATAGCGGAACCGAGTCATTCCCACGGGTTCATCGGCTCCGATTACAAACGCAGCACCTGCATCAAGCCAAGCGTCTACCCAACCGCAGACATGTACCCTGAATGATTGATACCAATCGTCGATAAAATTCGCCACAGATTGCAAAAATAATTGATTTAAAGATTCAGCCTGAAGACTGCCATCAGCGCTCAATTGTAATTTCCTAGAGGCTTCTTCAACGAACAGAGAACGCTTAAGCATACCCTTGACGACTTTCGCAGATGAGTCCTGGCCACCGAGTAGTACTGAGAGTCTATCTCGTGATTCGAGGAAGGCTTCAATGTCGCCAGACATTCCTACCTCTTTACCTTCTAACCCTCTCTGCAGCCTCCATGCTGTCCTAATTGCCTCATCTCTCAGGAATACAGCACCATCTTCCTCTAACTGCTCACTGGTGGGGTCCTCACAAACCAATCCCATCCACGGAGATACAATCGAAGACAAAAACGAGTCTATTGTTGAAATAGGAGCGTCATCGACTAGCGATAATAGCATTGCTACATCCCCTTGTTTGGTCAAACGATTTTCTGATTCTGAATCTAAATTTGCAATCAATCTTCTAATGCGACCCTTCAATTCTGCTGCTGCTTTCTTTGTGAAGGTAATAGCAACTGTTTCAGTAGGCAACAGTCCTTGCCAATCCTCTAGGTCTGTTCTTTCTTTAGATGGTACTCTAATTGCACCCATTCCCTTCAAAGGGATTCTAGGAGCTGAAGGCAAAATCCGAGTTGCTCTTTGGTCTGCCGATAAGAGATGCTGCAGATATCTGCTAGCCATAACAGTGGTCTTTCCAGTACCCGCTCCCGCATCTATTGCAATATGTCGATTGATATCCAAACCAAGACTCTGTGAGACATTGAATTCAATCATCACCAACCACCTCTTTGGGCGCTTGGACAAGCGTCACTAATTGGACAGTATTTGCACATGCGTGAAGGTTCAGGATGGATATTGCCGGATTTTGCACTCTTGATTACACGAATTGCTGTAGTGATTCTTTCTCTCATCCAAGCTCTGAATGGGTTTGATTTCTCATCCTTTGAATTACCAGGCATCCTGTAATGTCCATGTGTGTCTCCGCCTACAATCCCAACGTTTAGTTGGGTGCATAAATCGAAATATTCTGGATCGATTTCAACATAATGCTGGGTTTGATTACCTACCTGAGTTGCACCTACGCCGATCACTCTGTCTCCAGGATTTGCTACCTCCCAGGCTCTTGCGTACAAAGCCAATTGTAGTTCATTGAATATCCCCTTCAAGTGCCTTTCACTGTCGCCATTATCTTTTGCGCCATCTATTGATTTGATATCTCTGAGAATAATCAAGCGGTTAGATTTTGGAGGTTCATCTAAATTGAAATCTAATGGAACAATTTCCTGAGTTTCTGATTCTTCGGTGCCAATGTTGACTAATTGATCAACCCTATCAATACGACCACGAAGGAGGAATGAATCTTCAGATGATTCTGGTAATTCAATTCTTACATGCTTACCATCTTCACCTGAAAGTTCCCACTCTGTTGCGATTGGTGCTACGTTGGTTAGAGCAAAATCACTCTCAATCATTCGCCCGATTCTTCCACCTATTGGAATCGGTGTACTATGTTCTAGCCACTCTTTCCATTGAATTGGACTGACCCCAATCAAATCTCTGCAACGATGCGCAGAAATGCCGTCTTCTCTTTGCATCCATGTTGCATTTTCCGCTAGAGTCTCCAAAGCGATTTGCCAAGCATTTTCTACACTACCTAAACTACCTGCAAAGAGTGGAAAAGGAGTAGGTGCTACACCATTCTCGTCAAGCCCGTGTGCTCGAAGAATTGCTTCTTCTACAACGTGGACGATGTTTCCACGAGTTGATGCTGCCAAATCTTCCTCCATTTGGTCACTGTCTCCAAGATACATGTGTTTCTCAAACCATGCTCTGCGAGGACATTCGAGCCATGATTGGAGTCTTCCTTGTGACCAAACCTTTGGTAAATTGAGTTTTATCATACTTCGTCCAGTGATTTCATCTAACTCTTTCAAAGTAGTAGATGGAGGTTGAATCGGCCTCGGATCGATTGGAATTCCAAGGCCCTTTTTCCCCATTATCCCCAGATGTGGCCATACTTCTGAATCTCTGGCATCAGCTGGCTTCGTTTTCGTTGGAAGTAATTTCATGTCGGATGATAGTACTCTTTGTGATGCACTAGCGAAAGGATGAATTTGGCCAATCCCTAAATCGTCACCCGTTCTTCTTCTTGATAGTTGATCGCTCAGTACCTCAGTTTCGGAAGCGACAATTAGCCCATTTGGATTAAGAGGCTGAAGTTTTGGCTTGCGAGATTCTATCGATGCTAAGCCTGCTCGCTGTATTTCATCACGGCCTAAGAAACCACTTCTGTGAGTTCTGACTACGGATTTTTCGATTTCCATCGACGCTACCCGGTAGACTAATTTCGATTGGTTACGAACAATCTTCCATTCCCAGGACCTATCGACTGTCTCGGGGCTCCATTGACTAGAGTCGAGATAACTAGGTGCTTCGTTCAGGCTATTTATGCCACCATCTTTGGATATTTCATTGAACCATTCATCTAATGGCCCTGTGAGTTCAATACCCTCTTCGATACTGGAATCAATGATCACAACGTATTGTGAACAATTGAGAAAATGTCTGAGTTGATGTCTTGCTACCCTTAATGGTTCATCAGGCCTATGCAGGCCTATTTTCATTCTAGTGCCTTCATCCAACCAAGGTACTTGCGGGGTCTTCATCGACCAAGATTCTGCGTCTATATCGCACAGGATAAGATACTCCGCTTGAATCCCATATGCTTGGGAAGGAGAGAGAATCTTGATTCCGTTATCACTTGATGAACTGCCTTTTATCTCATCATGTGAAGTAACTAAATCCAAAATTTCAATGAAATCTTCAGAGTTTAATTCAATATTTTCTTCTTTTAGCCTGTTGATTGAGGCAGTGAAATTCTGCAAGCCCGGTAAAGTACTGGAAAACAATTCATCCCGTGATGCTAGGGTCGCCCAATCTATTTGATTCAGACAAGAATTAATCCAACCTATCACGTCTTTTGGCTGGTTTGGGAGGGGAAGTTGTTCTCCTGAAGAACATCCAATTAATTCTCTGGTCACGTCTTTTTTATCATAACCTGACAATGTTGGGTATAGCCAATTCGAAATGCAAGATATCCACCATTGGCATTCCTCTAGTTTTTGTTCTCTTTGCTTTGTATTGACGCCGGCCCTTGGCCTTGCAGTATTCAATGTGGACTGCCATCTTCTCAATGCACCTCTCCCACCAAGTAGATGGAAACCTCTCGCTATTTCTGAAAGGATTTCTGGATGCAGCCTTGGTTTCCAATCTTGATGAACTGGATGTTGCAAATCAAATATATCCCAAAGCATTGGTAATTCGATTTGGTTCCATAACTGTGTTAGATTGTTTAGAGACCACGCCTCTTGTCCTCTAGAGATTTCGGCAATCGAAAGCAATCGTGCTACTCCACTGGTATCCCTTACCTTCACCGATTCTCCTTTGGAATGATATCCGATTGAATGGAGATAGGGTCCAAGCCGAAAATTCAGGCTCTCTACATCGCCTGTAACTACGACAACATCTCCCTCGATTTGACTTAGGATACTTGCTAAAGCCAGATGAGTCTGGCTATTGGATTCACACATCAAGTGATTGATTTCTCTGTTTCGTTTTTCAGAAATGGGTGATGACCATCCCGGGAGTGATCTTGGAGCCCAAACATCATGAGGCGGTACCCATTTTGGTAGGTCCTCATTCCTTCTTGTTGTTGAGATATCTTCGATATATTCACCATGGTAACCAAGCCTATGTGAGCCAGGATTCACCAATTGGTGAACGGGTTTTAATCTCGATATTTCTCTAATGATTTCTATTTCAACCTCTGTGATATTGGAAGGGTGGTCCAACATTATGATACCTTCAACATCAGATATTGTAAACGGTATTTTCTCCGTTTCCTTCAGAGTTTGCCAAACGATTCTTTTCAGACGAAGTGGGTGTGTTGCTTGCAATTTTGATTCCATCGCTTGTAGTACCTTATCACAAGTTCTTGCCCCTGGATCGTCCTGCCAGTCCCACGGTCTCTTGAGTTTTGTCAACTCCTTGTAGAGTGATAGTAGTCTTCGAGTTCTCGAGCGAGACCACTTTTGATTGGGACTTGAAAGAATATCCGAAAAGGTTTCTCCGGATGCTTCTTCATTCAAGGCCCGATGGGTTTTCTCAAACAAAATTCCATCATCTGAAAGTAATACTGGGAGGCGAAGGTCGACGTGTAGAATGCCGACTAACCGATTAATTGTCAAGTGGTGAGATGTATCAATTGCTTTTCCACCACCTAGTTCATGCAGCATCTCAATGGACTGCTTTCTACATTGTTCAGACGGATGAATAACCATCAATCGCTTACCTTCTACTAAGGAAGAGATCAACCAATCTGGCATAGCTTGACCTGCGGGAACTGCCTCCATCGACAGTTGGGTCTTCGCTACGACTACCTCGCTCAACATATTCAGGCCCGCCAACGGGCAAACTCAGAGACGGTGGTTCTTGAACCCACGCGTTGAACTAAAGACAAAACCATTGAAAATAAAGCGAAAGGTGGGAGTAATATGCGCACTCGAATTTTACTGGTTGCATTGGTTCTATTATTGTCGCCAATGCCAAATTCTCAGGCAGGAAGTCCTCAGACCTTAGATGACCTAGGAGCGGTATTTGGTGGAATGCATGTAGATGCAAATGTGTCTGGTAATGCTACGAGCACACTTTCTGATTTACCAGCAATTGTTGAAGATTACACAGCAACATGGTGCACAAATTGCATATCGGTGGAAAATGCTCTGAAAGATATCGAGCCTGAAAACAATATGCAAACGTACCACTTTCACAGATTTATCGGAGAAACCGAGGACCCTCTTGGCTCACAAGAAGGAGATGACAGGTGGATAGAAAGATACGAACAGAGGCTACCTCCGACCGCTGTTTTCAACGGAACTATTCGACAAATAGGTAGTGTCCCTGACGGTAACTCTCTGCAAGATGATTACAATCAGAACCTAGCGAATTCACTAGATTTGGGAATCGGTTCATCCTCACTAGGATGGGCTGTCTCCAATGGCTCAAACCCTGTAGTTACTTGGAATCTTGTAGTGGATATGGCTAACTTCCCGGAAGATAGTGAAATCGTATCATCGCTTTGGATTGTAGAAAAACTTGCTTACTTCCCAGACGGTGGTAACGAAGAAGAATACTACAACAAGAGCGTGAGAGGTATCATCGAATTAGGAAACGCAACTACCGGTACAATGGAAGTCACAATGCCAACAGCCTACGATGGCGATGATTTAGAGGTCCACCTAATTCACGAAGTCATTTTACCACAGGCAGAGGAACCAGAGGAAGAACCTCAAGTCTCCGAAGAGGATGACGATGATAGCTTGCCAAGTATTGGACTTGTTGCAGTAATTGGAATCACAATGTTTGCAGCGGCTATTGTGCAGCGAAAGCAGCAATAATTCTGTCAACATCTTCATCGGTAATGTGCAGATGAATTGCGACCCTTACACGATTGTATGGTAAGTCAAACATGTCAACTCCATGTTCAGCCAATGATGCCACAACCTCCGAGGCAGGTATGTTGCAATTAACGTAGACAAGGTTCGATTGAACTGCTTGCAAGTCAACGCTGAAATTATCCATCGAATCAATCGCTTCTGCAACTCTTCTTGCGCGAATGTGATCTTCAGCCAAACGCTCAATGTGATGGTCTAGTGCGTGTAATCCAGCAGCCGCAAGAACACCTGCTTGCCTCCAACCACCGCCAAACATCTTGCGCCAACGGTGAGCCTTGTTGATGAACTCTTGAGAGCCTACCAATACTGAGCCTACAGGGGCGCCAAGTCCCTTTGAAAGACAAATTGAAACCGAATCATAATCTCTACACATTCTAGCAACATCTACTCCTGTTGCAATGGATGCGTTGAATATTCTAGCGCCATCGATGTGAGTAGCACATCCGTTTTCTTTGGCTACCGCGGCAATTTCGTCTAATGCCTCTTGTGAATAGCATGCACCGCCACCGAGATTGGAGGTGTTTTCCACACAGACTAGAGTTCCATCAGGATAGTGTGAACCAGAGCCTTCTGCCTTGCGGATTGCTTTCTTGACTTGTTGAGCCGTCATTAGGCCGCCTTTACCTTCAACGAGAGAGATTGACGCTCCACACAGTGCAGCATACCCTCCACCTTCATACTTGTAGATATGAGCGGTCTTGTCACAAACAATTTCGTCGCCTGGCACGGTATGAGTTCTGAGTGCGATTGCGTTTGCCATTGTCCCACTAGCCACGAATAAGGCGGCTTCTTTGCCAAACATCTTTGCAAGACGATCTTGTAATTTGATGACAGTTGGGTCATCGCCAAGAACGTCATCGCCAACTTTCGCCGTCTCCATTACGGAGCGCATGGCTTGCGTCGGCTGGGTAACAGTGTCACTTCTGACATCGACACGGTCTGAGGGATACTCGCGCATGGCTATGCTAAACCGACTTCACTCAAAGCAGTTTCAGGTCGCCAGTTATCGCATCAACCGCTGCTCTTGGAGCAGGACCAATTCCCAACACAGTAACAGTACCAGGTGGGATCTCAGTGTGTCCGGCATCCTTCACCAAATCACAAACCAAACTACCTTCCAGTGCCTTTGCGTATAATCGCCTGAGATGGCTCTCATCATCAGCTCTGACTACTATTTTCCTAGCACCGAAATTATTCCAACGCTCATAGAGGCGTGTAGCCTTTCTCTTCGCTTTCATTGCGCAGTTGACCGCAGCATGCGAACACTGTGCAGCGAGTTTGCCTTTGGACAATTTCAAGTCATCACGAGTCACTAGGACCATCGTGACTTCATTAGGCAATGATGACATCAGCCTCACCAATAGAGAGTGGCTCTTCCATAGTCGCAGTCTCGACGTGCAGTAGATTTGCTAGATATGGCGCGATACATACCGCACTTGCAATGCTAGCGATAGCATGGATAGCATCGAATGGTAGTCCGTTCAGAAGATATATTCCGAAATCAGAGACCGTTGTTAGGCTTGAAAGGACGGAGAGTGAGACCCACCAATCGAATAGTACTGAAGCAATTACGGCTGAATAAAGGAGTCTCTTCATTGCAACCTGTGACTCTAACACAAGCCCTAACTTTGAACCTGCAAATGCTACTGCGGCCCAACCGGTCGCTTGGAAGAAAGTCCAAAGTCCGTGTGACAAGACTAGGTTAGAGAGCATTGTAGCCATTACAGCAAACGCCATTCCTCTTCGAGCACCCAGTGATGCACCCATTACTAAACACATTACTGTCAATGGTTGAACGTTAGGGAATGGCTCAAGCAAAATACGGCTTGCTGCTGCTGCTGTAGTTATGCTAGTCAACACCAAAATCTCACGCTTTGCAGATTGAGAAGGACGGCACAGCAAGAAGAATGAGAATGAAATCAGTATTACATTCAGAACTAGCATTTCAACAGGGCCAAGAGTTGTACCATGTGCCCCGTCGGTCATTACCATGTTTAGGCCCTGTAGGGTTCAAGATTTCAACTTCACGCTGCCGACCATCGTACAACGGAGTCTTCGCTTACCTCTGCTTGAGAAATTCCTACCGGTGTTCTCTCTCCATCTATGGTAAATTCCCAGCCCTCTAATTCGTGTCCATCGACTGATACAACCATTGTTCCTAGGCTGTAAGATTCCTTTTCGATAATTACGCCCAATTCCGCAGCTGCGGCATCAGTCAACTGTTCAACATTCTCGTAACCAGTTAAGCCGCCAATAGCAATTTCTCCGTCTGGTAATTCAAAGACTACTACCTGAGTTTCTTTCCATGAATCTGGCCAATCGTCATTCCAATCTCCTGAACCCTCCGTAAGTTTGCCAACTTCCTTTGACCAGATTTCTGAAACGGATGGTAGTGTGAAAACTGCTATGACAAGTATCAGCAACACTCCTAACTTATTTGTTAAATCACGATTGGAATTGTAAATTGAATAGGCAATTCCAAGGAGTAATCCTACCATCAAGAAATGTGCCGGATGTGCTTGGAAAGATGAACTGCGGCTATCTTCTTGTTTGATTGATTTTAGATTTTCATCACTTAGAATTACCACTAAAACTCCTGCATCATTCCCAAAAGCCATCTCACCATTTGGGCCAAAGGACATTCCTGCTGTGGTGTAAGTATCATGACTTGAGGAAAACAATTTGATTTCTTCACTGGGAATTCCGTAACCCCAACCTCCCTGCTGAGTATTTCTTGGGTACCACAAAACGGAATCTTCTCCATTAGGTTCGATGGTAATTTCACCGTTCGTATGGAATTCTGACCTTCCTTCTAGAACGCAATCAGTTTCACAAACCCACACGCTGACACTCTCGCTGGTTCCGAAGTAGACTTTATTTCCAATCTTGACAGGAATCGCTGGGGACCTTCCTTCTTCAGATATCAATTCAGTATCGAGATAAATCGCAGAGCCTGAACTTGTTTGCAAGTGTGAAATTATACCTGCTGTCGTGACTATTGGCGGATGGCGGATCATGCCTTGACTTAGCGTGAAATTTGTGACATTACCATCTTTGGAAACTATGTTGAGAACTCCTTCTTCATTACCTAGCAAGTAACTGTCATCTGTAATCGTTACTCCGTTTCTCCAACCTAATTGCGGTAAGTCGACTCTAAGGTTTTCAGTGCCATCACTCAAACAAAATCTAGACAAACCCTGTCTTGTGGGTACAACGAGATTTTCACCATCTTGTGCCATCGCTCCAGTTATGCCCCAAGTTACAACCTCTGTTTTTGATGACCAAATTAAGCCGCCATCATCCGGATTTAGGGCTGTAACTTTACCATCTGTCCATGCTACTAAAATCAAGTCTGGCCAGGTGCCACATTCGCCTTGACCTGCACTGATATGGAGAAGTGGGCTCATGTCGTGATTGGTTGAATTAGGGTTTGAAAATCTCCAATTCTCGATCCCACTTTGAACATCGAATGAGTATACGTGAGGTCTATCTTCTCCTGTCCAAAAGCCCGAGGTTCTGACGATTACTTGGTCATCGATAAAAATCGGTTTCGTGGAGATATATCCGTTTTCAAGATCCACTTCCCAATTTTCTTGATTATCAGAATCAGCAATTGAATTGGGAATCAATAAACAAGTAAGCAAGCAAAGTACAACGAGTATTTGCCTCATCAAACATGCCTCATGATTTCTTCTCGCAATAGAGCACTGACTTGCTTTCCATCTGCAGCGCCACCACATTCCTTCATCACAAGTCCCATTAACGGGCCCATGGCACCCATGCCTCTTTCCTTAACGAAATCAAGGCGGCCTGAGACTACCCTGGCAACAATATCGGCTAAATCACTGGCATCTGCAGGCTTTAGGCCCAATTCTTCTGCTTTAGAGGAAAGTTGGTCTATGGTCGGATTTTTCCCGTCAAACTCTACGAGCAAGGGTTGCATTCCTTCTCTGGTGACATGTCCTGCTTCTTTTGCAGCAAGAACTAGCGCCATCAGCCCTATATTGCCTTCATTTTCCAATAACATCGTAGCCCATGCTTTCTGAGGAAGGCCTTGTGAATGAGATACGAAGTGATCGTCCAATTCTCTAGACAGTAACTGCTTGAGTTGGTCCTCGCTAATGTCGAACTTTTCCAACCTTGAACGCCTTTCATCTTGAGTCATTGGTAGGTTTTCCATTACCTGTTTCCACATGTTTTGTGAGATAGATAGTGGAGGAATGTCGGTCTCCGGGTACATTCTCGCACCGCCGGGTAACGGTCGCATTGGAGTTGTAGTTCCGTCTTCAGGCGAACCTTTACGGATGACTACATTTCTAACCTCTTGAGGAATTCTTTCGAATGCCAGGCGCGCCCTGTTGAGTACACTCTCAAGTGCTAACTCTGCTTGCCATTTAGGCGCTAGACACAGAACGAATGCGTCGCATCCTTCCAGTGCATCCTTTGTTGCATCAACAAATTCCTGTTCGATTCCATAAGCAGGCAATTCATCCGAGTGGTATACTCCGGCTACGCCTGCTAATTTTGCTGCACCTGCGAGTTCCCTACCTAGACGTGGCATTTGTGCTCCATCTGCATCGAATTCTTTGGTTCCAATCAAGCCTGAGAACCCTGGTAATGGTAGCGCTAACATTACTGATTTTTCAGCAAGCCCTTGTTTTACTCTATTTGCCTCACAAGACGCAAATCGTGAAGAAACATCAACCATTTTCATTGGGAGTAGTTCACTAACCTGATCTGTAATCGATTCTGATTCTTCTCGTCGGTCATTAGGTAGCAAAGGAAGGCCGTGCATCTCTCTAAGTTGGTTTGCTAATCTGAAAAAGTGGAGTTGCCTTGCCATCTCGCATCTAATAATTCTTGGAATCCATTCCAAGTCCTGACAACCTTTGATTTCAACTCTGTCTCCACACATAATTGAGACATTCAAGTCTTGTCTAATGCTACCAAGTCCTCTGCGAACCCGCCTAGTATCTCGTAGAGTTCTTCCCAGTGCAATCGAGGTTTGCTTTGCGTGGTCTGGGGTCTTTACGTCAGGTGCTGTTGCAATTTCGATGAGTGGAATTCCGAGCCTGTCCAAGTTCCAAGTTACTACTTCGCCCGATGGAGTCAACTCACTGTCTAGCTTACGCGCACTGTCTTCTTCTAGACAAAGCACGTCTATTCCAACTGGGCCACCCTCTGTTTCCAACACCCCGTCTGTAGCGACAAGGGTCGTTCTCTGGAAACCGCTAGTATTGGAACCATCGACTACTGTTTTGCGCATTGTCTGCAGCAATGGAACTGGATGCGCTCCAAGCATTCCAGAAACTGTTAGTGAGATGTCTAGCGCGTCTTTGTCGTGGGGCAAAGGCGGTTGTTCATCCAATTCAATTAGGCCTGCATTCGGTGCTTGACAGTAAACGAATGACCGGTTTCTTCGAGCCTCAAATCTTGCAGCTACGTCCACTGCACCGCCTTCACCTGATGATGAGCGTAATTTGCGATAGTAACGCTGCCAATCTTCCGGTAGTGTTTCGATAGTGATGTCATGAAGTTCACCTGGTTGTCTAGAGTGCAATTTTCCAGTTGCCAATTGCTGATGGACTTCTATTCCACACATGAAACCTAAACTTTCAGGGTCAAGGGATGCAGGGTTTGCTACATCACCAATAGGTTCCATATTGACACCTGAAATATTTCCTTGATATGAAGCATCGTATCAAACAGGTGCGAGTGTTTCATAACCTTGTGGACGCATTAGTTGACCAGCTGTTACCAACTCGTCAATGATATCCATAGCAACATCCTGACTAATGTCCAGTCTACCAACTTCTGTTAAAACGTCATTCAAATTCGCCGCATTACCGGATTCGAGCGTTATTCTTCTGACAATTTCGACAATCGCCCTTTCTCTGTTTCTCTTTGTCGGCTTCTTTCCAGAATGAATTGTTGTCTCATCGAAGTTTTCTCCCATCAATTCGTGGCGCCAAAATCGAGTCAATCGGATAGATCTCTCGGCGTCTTCGATAGTTGCCATTTCGGATAGCCGCACCCTAGCAGATGCCTGAGCTAACCTGTATAGGCCTTCAATTGCCCTGGCTGAGATTGAAATTGAATCTGTTGATTCGCCACTCTGCCTACGGGTTTCAACATAAAATTCTCTGAGTGCTTCCCGTGATTCATCTGTAAGTCTAGGATGAATTGATCTTTTAGCGAATGCGACATATTTTCTAATTAATTCTCTATTGATAATCCCTTCTTTATTGTCAACTCCCTCATGCATTGCAGATTTAGCAGGGTCAACTTCACTTCCTTGTTCAATCAGGATTTCTGGAGTCGAATCCGCCCTATTGTTCATGATATGATTCGCAATCAAAGAATCGTGGTCTGCAACTGGTTGGTCGGTTAGCAACCAGATAACATCAAATCTCGAAATCAGTGCAGGTTTAAGATTGATTTGTTGAGTAAATGGCACCTCAGAAACCGCCTGAAAACGCCCTGCTTTCGGGTTTGCAGCGGCTAGAATAGCACACCTAGTCGACAGTGTTGCATTTATTCCCGCCTTTGAAACCGAAATCCTCTGCTGTTCCATCGCCTCGTGCATCGAAGAGCGGTCATTTTCATTCATCTTGTCGAATTCGTCAATTGCAGCTAATCCAAGGTCTGCAAGTGCTAGTGCACCGGCCTCTAGTGTCCACCTTCCATCTGCCGCTGAATCTTGAACTGCTGCTGCAGTCAAACCTGCTGCTGATGCTGACATACCTGAAGTAAAGCGGCCACGAGGAGAGATTTGAGACATGTAGGATAGTAACTGTGACTTGGCAACACCAGGGTCACCCATCAACAGAATGTGTATGTCTCCACGTAGTCTTGTACCATCTTTGGCTTTGGAAGCAACTCCTCCAAACAATTGTAGCATGAGGGATTCCTTTTGCCTCGTCATTCCAAAAATCGACGGAGCGATTGAGCGAGTCAATAAATCGTGGATATCGTCTCTCCTTGCTAACTCCTTGATCTGCCTTTCTTCATCGTCAGAAATTTGAATTTCTTCTAGTGGAATATTATCTCTTTGAATGCTGTGAATTCTCATGAAAATGTCAAAGATTGGTGTGTCCTTTCCTGCTTTTCTTTGACTTCTAACGAATAACATGCCGTTGGCCGTGACGCGGTCTCCTGGATTCAATTTACCTGCAAGGTCATGTTCTGCAATACACATAATCCTCTCTGGTTGAACACCACCGCGGAGGTTTTCAGGTGGCTCTTGCAACTCAATGAATTGTGTATCGATTAGAATTGATTCTTCGACTTTTTGATGGAATTTGGTTTGGTTCTTTTTCCTACCACATCCTCCGTCGATTTCGAAACATTCCACAGGTTCAACCAATTCTTGCTCATTTGGTTGATTTACTCGACTTAAGTGACCACATGCTGCGCAGATGAAAACGCCCTCGTAAGTTCGAGGTAGAACCTTACCGATTTTGGTAGCGATTGCTTCGACAGAAATCATTGAACCCAAATCTTCACTTCTCAGTTGGCGTACCTTCCTTGATGAGTCTGGAGGTAACTCGATTATTCTAACAAACGGGATTTTCTTTGGAGAGCCCAATTCTGCAACCAATTGTCTAAGGGCTTGGTTGGCTGCTTGAGTATTGTTTTCTGGCTCCTCAATAATTGAGCGAGCGAAGTCAGGGTCGAACGATTCAATGTCACGATATGACACTTCTAAGGACTTGAGATCGGGCCACTGAACCTCGATTGTGTGAATCGCTTCGCTGTAGTTTTCTAGTAGCAAAGTTCTCCATCTTGCGGGCAAGTCAAATTCTTGGATAGTCATATCAAATCCCCCAACCGGACATCTGTAGCCATTGGCGAATGCATATAATGATTGAGATTGAACTCATCTTCCCCTTCATTTCCACTGCAACTAAACCGCATCATTCAACCTCCACTGGCTTCCATTGGAATACCGCCAAGCACATTTCCTTGATGCCCATCACAGGTCCATGCCGGAGCACTCTTTTGAACCCATTCGTGGAATTTTGGAAAGATTCTGTTTCACTTCTGATAACCTAAAGAATCGGCTTGGTGACCCGATTGAGAGAGAAATCGTTGTTCACATTCCTCCAAATTCCGGTGGCTCACTTCCATGCATAATCTACCTAGCACCGTTTACTGGTACGGGTTTTGCAAGAGCAAATTGGAGAGCGTTCAGTGAAACATTACCTCAGCGCCACGAACGATTAGTGAGAGAAGGAAAAATGAAACCAGCGATTCTGGTTATGCCGGACACGTTTACCAGTCTTGGTGGCAATCAATTTGTGAATTCTGAAATTATTGGAAATTGGGGCTCTTGGTTAAATCAAGACCTGCGTGACGAAATTTCCAATCGATACGATGTATCTGGATTCGGTTTGGTAGGGAAATCAAGTGGAGGTTACGGTGCACTCGTCAGAGGTATGAAGGATGATTGCTGGGATGCAATTGCTTGTCACTCGGGAGACTGTGGGTTTGAATTGTTATTTGGAATAGAGATGGCTTCAACTTTAACTCAAGTTGGCCCACACGGAGGAGAGAAAGGATTTCTCAAACACATCAAAGAGACTCCATCTATGAGTAGTGATGATTTTCACGCATTGATGATTTTAGCAATGGCAGCAAGTTACAGTGATGGAAGTTTGCCGGTAGATGAGAACTGCAAATTCAATGACGAAAAGTGGGCGGAGTGGCTTGAATGGGACCCACTACGAATGATTGAAACACATCAAAACATACCACCGTGTTGGATCGATGTCGGTGACAAAGACCAGTATAATATCCAATACGGTTTGAGACAATTACATACACGTATGACTGAGTTAGGAATTGCTCACGAATGGGAAGAATTCCCTGGGACACACAGTGGAATCGACCACAGATTAGACCTCTCACTGCCGTGGTTAGCATCCAAGATTGAATCGGCATCATGATGAGAGTGGCGCGTTTGGGTGATGTCATGGCAGAAGAGTTGAACTATGCTGGAAGTGGCGTAGATATCGACCTAGAAGGTAATGCTGTAGGTGCTTTAGTCGGCGCATTATC
>CAXPMI010000040.1:0-6410 GCA_964218365.1 Candidatus Poseidoniaceae archaeon | reverse complement strand
GTTACGAGGTTACCGGTAATGCTAGTTATCTTATTCAAGTCGTAGAACTCAGGTGGTCCATCGGTTAAGTCGTAATTATTCGGTGCAGGAGGATTGCCAACAAAGTTGATATTGACTACATTGAGTTGTAACTCTGGTGGGTTTGAACTCCACAACATAGTAACAGTTGCTGAGATTTGTTGACCATCTTCAAGCCATCCAGTATGCATTCCAAGTGGGATATATGCATCGAATTTTGTCAATGTGTTTGGATAAGGAGCGTTTGCAATAATGACCTTTGTATCTCCATCATTTTTCATCAAAGTGGAGCCTGAAATTACACCGGTAATGTTGAACTCAGTTCCATTTTCAATGTCTGCAAGTGATTGACTCGGATCACTTGCAAGTTGGTTCAGTAAGTCTTCAGCCCCTGTAATGTCGCTTATTCCAGAATCGGTTTTGCTGTCTACATCAATACACCAAATGCCCTTCGCACTAGACCAAGATAGTCTACCACTGATTGATTTGGTCTGACCTTCCAATCCAGAAATATCTCCTGCATTCAGCAAGCATACTGCCAACGTACCATCCTCAGAAATTACGTTGTCACCACTAATTTCGCCAACCAATTTCACCAAATTGTCTGAGGAGAACGACCATGATTCGTAATTTGACCAGCCTATGGTTGTCGGCACTGGCTCGTGTGTCCTAACTACTCGAACCTCTGGGCCTTGAGTGTGGATAGACCATCGAAGTTCCCTCTGCTCGTACTGAACTACAGCGGTTACCTCAACCTTTTGTCCTGACTCTAGCCACTGTCCTGGTGCAGAGTGAATTACCATTCTCATCTGGTGTTCGCTGTTACCATATTCGGGGTGGTCTCCGAGGTATAGGGCAGTGAAAGTGGATTCTGGGTTAACAGATTTTGAGAGATATCCGGTCAACGTGAATGTTTGACCTAAGTAATCTTGAGGATTTGCAGCAATTGTTGAGATACCAATTTCTTCGGCTTCAGGTATGTCTGAATCACTCCATGACAATGCTCCCCCACCAAGTGCTTGTAACCAAATGCGTCCTTCGTATTCTATGACGTCGCCAGTCGCAACTACTTTTGTTCCAAGCATAGGAATGTCTCCATATCTGTACCACCTTAATTCTGCAACTCCAGTTTCGTCTTCGATGATAATGTCAACACGATCATCACCAGATGAGTATGGGTCTTCAACCCATGAAATTACAATACCCTCAACCGAAACTACCTCATTGTAGTGCTCTACTAAATCTTCGATAAGTACCAATTCAGGTTCACGTACCATTGCGTATGCATTCATGGCAGCCACCATCAATACAGATAGGGCGAACATCACCCAAAGCCTCTGACCTCTAAGTTCAGGGCTGTCATCTAGAAGGCGGTCGATAATAGCCGATACTCCGCCGCTTTCGACCTCTCCTTTGTGCTTCTCAACATATTCGCTATGCTCTATTTTACCGTCAGAGTTAGCATCATATGTTTCGAAGACAGCATCGACATCCATTTCCATGTTTGCCTCATCGACAAGGTCTTCGATATCTTCATTTTTTGAGTCACTGTCATCCAACTGTGCACTCTCGCTCATGCTCCGCCGACTTCCTCTAAATCCATATCCCTTCCGTAGGGAAAGGACTTGATATTAGATGCGAAAGCGACCAACATGAGGGACCGAGTCATACGCGATGAGATTCATCGCGATATTTTCGTTCCAGCACACATAGCCCGTCTAATTGACACACGTGAGTTTCAACGGCTAAGGAATATTCAGCAACTAGCTACATGCCACTACGTGTTTCCTGCAGCGACTCATAACAGGTTCTCGCACAGCTTAGGTGCTTACCACCTTGCAAGGACGCTTTGCGAGCACCTTTCGGAAGTCCAACCTGGTATAATATCTGATGATGACTCAGAATTGGTTTCTATTGCAGCACTACTGCATGACATCGGACACCCTCCATTTTCACACCTACTTGAAACAGACAAGGTCTTTGCGAATTTCCACAGTCATGAAGACTGGGGGAAAATGATGTTGGAATCCGAAGAAACTGAGATTGGCATAGCAATTAGAGAGGTTCTCGGCGACGAGAGAACTTCACGCTTGTTCGCACTTTACTCGGGTAAAGATGAACATGGTGGCAAAGATATTGCTCCATTCTTGAAAGAAATTGTCAGTAGCCAATTAGACGTTGACAGAATGGATTACATGATTAGAGACCAAGCAAATTCCGGTGCACAAATTGGAGGTTTTGATTCAGCTAGAGTAATTCGTGCACTGAGGGTAGGAGATAATGGCCATCTCTATGCAAAACAATGGGGACTACCTGCAATTGAAGCATATCTCGTAACTAGATACCACTTGTACAACCAAGTCTATTTCCACAAGGTAAACCAACTCACGCAAGAGTACTTGGTGGGGGCACTATCAAGAGCAAGAGAACTAGCAAATGAAGGCAAATTAACACTTAGTGAACCATTACATAACATGCTTTGCAATGACGAACTTAGTGTTCCACAATACGTTCGTCTAACCGATGCTGACATCAATAGCGCAATGATGGATTGGGCAGACAGTGATGATGACGTTTTGTCTGGTTTTGCCAGCAGGCTGGTCTCGCGAAGGGATTACCATAAGTCGATTAGAATCGGTGAATTAACAGCAGAAATGAGTTCTGTTGTTATTCCAAAATTATTACCTGTTTTAGAAAATGCAGGATACACTGATGCAGATATTATTACAGCATCAATCAAGAAAAAGGGATACATGCCATACAGCCAGGGCATTGTGCTAGAAGATGGCAGAGATGTTGTCGAGCACTCCCCTCTTATTCGAAGCCTTACCCTGTCATCAGAGCAGGCTTTGATATTCATCCCAGAGGAAGTTAGAGATGAATGTGAGCGGGTTGCACGTGAAGTGATTAAACCATCACAATCAAGACTACCAACCTCATGAGGGTGATTGCTACGGACCTGTAGCTTAGTTGGTTGGAGCACCCGGCTCATAACCGGGCGGTCGTGGGTTCAAGTCCCTCCGGGTCCACTTAAACGACATGCTGAAGCATTGCTTTCCCTATTTTCTGAGTTTTACACAGAAGAATGGTAGTTTGTACATTAATGAAAGTATAAGGAAATATACTTGAAACAAAAATCCGGTATCGAATTAATATGTGGCACACATTGGGGGAACCATGGACGAAGAACTCCAAGATATGCTGATGCAGCCTGCAATCGTTGTAAATCAGAAAGTCGAATTATCAAATGTCCTGATCGGAATCGATACAGCAAACAAGTATTCCTTACACGCCCCAACAGGTCAACAACTTGGTCAATCCGCTGAGGTAGGTGGAGTTGGTGGATTCATCATGCGTCAAATTTTCAGAAACGCAAGGTCTGCTAATGTCAAGGTATTTGGAAACAAAGGAACTGAAATAGCAGAGATGCGAAAGCCGTTCAAGTTCATTTTCTCAGAAATTGCTGCTACAATTGGTGGAGCAGAAGTTGGAAGGGCAAAGCGAACATCTTGGATTGGAAGAAACTACACAATCAGCGTCCTAGGGGTTCCTACTTTTACAATCTCAAGCAGTTTATTCCAATGGAAGAATTTTAGGTTTAACGTCATTAAAAATGGTGTTCACGTTGCTACAATTATGAAGAGATATGAAGGTGCACTGAAGATGATGTTTACACAAGCTGATACATTCACTCTTGAATTCCACGATACGAGCCTTAGCCTTGAGGAGAGGTTGACTCTGCTGGGTACAACTTACCTAATTGATTACGATTGTTTCGAACAGCGTTAATGTTAGTTCGCACATATTGCAATTATCGCATCAAGAGATACGATCCCAAAGTTGTGAGAATCTTCACTTGCTAGCGGGTCGGGATTGTCCCCTTCAACAAATAGGCCAGATTCTGTAGAGCGTTTTACACGCTTTACACAGGTCACATTGGGTTTGAATGGATGGGTGAAGACAATGATGGTTCCTACTGTGACTTCCTGTCCAGAATATTCTTCGCAGGAGAGTATATCTCCATCTTTGAAATTGGGCCACATCGAGTCGCCCTTGATTTTCACATTCAAGATGCGCGAATCCATGGGACTTCACGGCCCTTAACTGACCAGAACATGTGGTGGATTGCCTCGATAGCATCCATCAATTCTTGTGCGTGGTCTGCTGAAACTTCGACCTTGCAAGCGGAGCAAAGTTTTGCAGCGTTCCAGAATGTGTCATGAAGGTCAGGGTTAGCATCAAGGTGTTGTGGCTTGAAGAAGTCTGTCCAAAGGACGAGGAGTTCATCCTTGCACTTCTGTGCTTCTTCTTCTTTTATTGCTGCATATCTGCTCATTGTGTTGATGTATGCTGCGGAGTGTGCATCGCTTCCGTGGCTTTCTGCAAGTGCAATCATCTTCTTGGTCATTGATTGTACAGCCTCTCCAGCCACTCTTGCGCTAGCTGGGTCGTAAACTCCACATGGTCCATCACAGTGTGCTTCTGCTTCAATAGTAAATTCGATTGTCATTGAATCCCTCTTACAGCCCTTCCAGAAGGCTTAGGCATATCAACATGTGCCCATCATCAGGGCATGTCAGTTATCCCTTTTGGATAAGGCATATCCCCAAAATGGTTATGAGGGTCGAGAATGTGGCTTGTTATACAGGTGATACCATGAAGGCTCTTCGACGTTGTTTAGTCATTCTCGCCGTGTACTTTGCAAGCACTCTAGTCGTGGCAACTCCAGCCGCTGCACAGGTATCTGTTCCAGCGGTCGATTTACAGTGTTTGTCTCCAAACCCAAGTGGTGCTGTTGACGTACCTGTTTACCCTGGAGCAACACTAACAGGATTCGCTAACTGCAGAGTAACAAACCCTAACTCCTACGTGGAGAGAATCCAAATCCAAGTCAATGCCGATGGACTTGTAGTAGCGGCGCCGGGTACTATCACACTAGCACCAAACGGCGAATCTGAATTCCAGACCACCGTTAGAGCAGACCAGAGAATGACAATGTCTGGACGTAACCTAGAAGTCACTGCAACTGTGGTTGAAGCAAACGGTGCACCTCCGCCCAACATCGCTGAATCAAAGGTTCAGATGATTATCAACATTTTACAATTTAGTAGACTACAGGTCGAAGCAACAGAACCGTTCCTACAACTGTCTCCTAAGACCGACCACAACTTCGAGTTCAAGGTATACAACCAAGGTAACTGGGCTGACAAATTCATTGTTGGTGTAACAGAAGAATCTAGAGACAAACTTGAGGAGAAAGGATTCCAGATCTCTATCCCACTAGTTTCTGTTGAAATCGAAGGTATGGCTGCTCCTCAAAAGGTAAGGGTCATGGTCAGGACTCCAAAGAACCAAGGTTGGACTGACGAGTACCACACTCTAGAATTCCAAGCGGTTTCTGAATTCTCCTGCCGATACGAAATCAGCGGATGTAACTCAATGTCTCAGATGATTACCATCTATGTACGTGGTGTATACCTGCCAGGCTTCGAACTAATTCCATCACTAGCAATGCTAGGAATGGCTGCAGCGGTTATCGCTCGTCGAGGAATGGAAGAAGACGATGATGACGAAGCCGAATGGCGTGAGTCTGCTCCCGGACTTTGAAAAAAAGTCTAGAATAAGCCACGTATAACACCCATGAAGGGGTTGTATTGATAACGTAGCACTTAACGTAGTTATGATGTACAGGTACATTTGGTGATTTTGATGAGTGGTTTACTGGACAAGGCAAACAAAGCTACAGAAGACAAAGAAGAAGGCGAAGTTGTAGATGCTGTTGTAGAAGTATCTGCCGAAGGCGAGGTAATTGCAGAACCTACTTCTGACAATGGATTGAACATGGATGCACTCAAGTTCCAGATCGGTGCGGTTGTTGGATTCATTGTCACAATGATTCTTGTTTTCTTTATCGATACCATCGTTCTGTTCGGAGATTTCACTTTAGACGACTTATTTGTTCCAGGTGTTATCCTCTGGTGGTTAGTCTTCAACGGTGAGGATCTCAAAGCTCAGCAATTCGATTTACAGAAGTTAGGAGTAACAGGTGTTGCGTTTTTGGTAGTAACTGGTTTAGTAGCAGGGGTTGCAATATTCAGCGGCTCCAACACAACTGTAACAATTTCTGAAATCGCTTACGATGGCGATGATGACGAAATCGATTTGTCATTCTACGGCCCAAAGGGTGCAGAATACACAATCGAAGTGCTTGTTGATGGCAAAGTCGAGTACACTCACGATGCGACAATCAACATTGACAAAGGGAGTCACTCTGTATCTTTGGATGACTTCTGGAAAGGTAATGCTGAGAACATGAACGGTAAGGGATTAATCGACTATGAAATTAGAGTTACATCAGATGGTGGAGAAGATTCCATGACCTTTGATGACAT